>JARRPM010000007.1:81897-162241 GCA_037382865.1 Halioglobus sp.
GGGGGGGACGACCCGCAGCCCCTGCCGGTGCAGCGCCCTACCTGCCGGACCTGCGCTGGGTGAGCAGGCCGGCCAAACCGGGAACCATGAGCGCCAGCTTGGCGGGCGCCGGGGCCGATAATCGCCGTTCCCGTCGTCGTCTACAGAAGAGCTGTCGGCGTCCTCGGTATACGTTCCGGTCGCGTTTCGACCAGCTGCATAAACTCGATTGCCAAAAGCGTGCCAATCCGAATTTACCCGACGATAGGCTCGATCAGTCCGCTCCTTTGTGAGAACCCGTTCACACAATGCCTGATGCGGGCCGGCCTGACCGGTCGGGAGACGGCCGGCAAGACGTCGATGCCGGAGTTTCTGTAATAAATCCTGACAACGTGGCCAGCCATAGGGGCCGGGCTGCAGCAAAGCTGTGAACACGGTCACAGTCGCCTCCGAGGATTGCTCATGGTTTGATCGTTGCACGCCGCCCGCACAGGGTCTGCCGACGCACCTGTGTAAATTTGCCTGACAGGAGGCGGGGATTCCCGCATCCGGTGCACGGTTGAGGGGGGAGGAGTCAACTGGCATCATCAGGCGAATGTCCCGGGCAGCCGCGCCAACGTGAAGCACCTACGACCGATCCTCCTGTTACTGCTCGCGCTGCCCGTCCTGGCGATAGGCGGATTGCTGGTCCTTGCAATGATCGCTCTCGAGCAGGAACCGCTCGTCTCCGCACCGCAGGCGGTGGAGTATGTCGACGTGGCGACGGGCAAGGCTCTGCTCAAACGCGTTCTGCGGCAGGTCGAAGCGACGGGCGAACGCGGCACCACCCTGGCCATCGATGAGAGCGAACTGCGCAGTCTCGCCACGCTGGGCTCCCGCAGCCTGTCATGGCTCGATGCCGAGCTCTCCTTCGCGCCGTCAATGATATCCCTGCGGATGACGATCGGGGTGCCGCCATCGCCCCTCGGGCGTTACCTGAATCTCTCGCTGACCCTCCCTTCCTCAAAGGAGGGCATTGCCATAGACCAACTGCAGGCCGGCCCGATTTCGCTCCCCGGGGGGTGGGTACTGCCTGCCATCGCCGCCCTGGCAGAGCGGTTGCTGCCGGAAAGCCAGGTCGGGCTGCTCCTGGCCAGCGTGAAGGGCGTACAGATCGCCGGGGACCGCGTGCTGTTCCGGGTAAAGCCCCCGGCGGACGTGAAGGCCAGGCTCAAGCAGACGGTCAGGGATGTTCAGACGGCCCGGCTGCCGGCGGGGGAAGCCGGGCGCGTCGCTCATTACTACGGGCTGCTGGCCGCGCTCGGCCGGCAGGGGCGGCGGGAGAGGGTGTCACTCGACGCCTTTATCCGCCCGCTGCTCGCGGAGGCCCGACAGCGGGTGCAGGGCAGCTCGGCGCAGGCGGAGAACCGCGCCGCCATCTGGGCACTCGCCATCTACTTCAGTTACGGCTCCTTCGAAAACCTGCTGGGGGATCTGGTCTCCAGCCAGCGCAAACTGGTCTTCCCCGCCTGGCAGGTCACCCTGGGGGGGCGCCGCGACCTGATGCAGCACTTCGTCTACTCCGCGGGGATAGCGCTTGCCACCCAGGAGGGAATCGGTTTCGCCGCGGGGGAATTCAAGGAGCTCCTCGATTCGGGCAGCGGCGGCAGCGGCTTCAGTTTCGCGGATCTCGCTGCCGATCGCGCCGGCGTCCGGTTTGTCGAAGCGGCGACGTCCAGCGAAGCGTCGGCGCGGGCCCTACAGGAGAGCATGGCGCGGCAGAACGGAGAGAGCGCGTTTTTCCCGGACGTCACGGGACTGCAGGAGGGTCTCGACGAGGCGCAATTCCGCGCGGCCTATGGCAATACCGCCTCTGACGCCTATGCGCGGCAGGTCGCCCTCATCGATCGGCGGATTTCCCGGCTGCCCCTCTACAGCACTGAGACGGCAGCGCCATGAGCAGGGAGCCGGTCAACATTGAGTTCCCAACCCGGGGAGCTTGCTTTAAGCTCACGCACATGAAAAACCGATGCCCATCCGCGCCGGCCTGAACCATGTCCGCCAGCGCTTTAAAAGCCAGTGACCTGGTCCGGCTCGCCGACCAGATAGAAAAGGACAGGGACGCCGGCTGGCAGGAGCTGCACCGGCGCGATGCCGCGATCGGCGCCCGGTGCACCGCCGACGAGCCCGCCGCGCGATTGCTCTGCTGGCTCCGGGAGACCGCCGCCGAGGCACAGGATGGAAAGCCGGGGGGACGGTCACCGCTCAGCGAGCGGAGCGCCGGGCTGCTGCTTTCGGGCGGCTTTCTCATCGCGGGCTTTTTGACCATGGTCGGCTTCCTCTTCGCACACGGCCAGGGCATGGTCAACGTGCTGTGGTTTTTCGCTTTTTTTGTTCTCCTGCAGCTGGCCATGAGTCTGTTCTCTGCGGCAACCCTGGTATCGGTGGCCCTCGGCAACGCGCCCTCCCCGCTCTCCATCAACCCGGCGCGGCTACTCGCCAGCAGGACCCTTCCGGACTGGCGCCGCTGGCGCGAATTCCAGGACGTGATACAACTGGTCTTCCTGCGCTATGGGCAGGGCATGGGTATCGGCTTCGTGGGCGGCGCGCTGCTGGCCTTCATCGTCGTTCCCGCCGTCAACGACTTCAGCTTCATGTGGAGTTCGACATTCCAGCTGACAGACAGCGCGATGCAACGTTTCGTGCATGTCGTCACCGCCCCCTGGTCCCAGTGGCTCCCGGCCGCAACCGTCGATGCCCAGGTCATCACGGACAGCCGCTACCAGCCGGCGGCCGCCAGGCCCGGGCCCGCCAGGATCGAGAGCATGCGCAGCTGGTGGCCGTTCCTGTTCATGTCGATGCTGGTCTACGCCCTGCTGCCCCGGTTGCTGCTGGGCTGGCTCTCCCGCCGCCTCTACCGCAGGCGCCTGCAACGCGCCTTCATCGGCTATCCCGGGGCCGACCTGATCCTGCGGCGTATGAAGCAGCCCCTGATTCAAAGCCAGGGCGCTGCCGGCAGCGAACCCCGCCCCGGGAGCCACGGGGAGTTGCTGGAGGAATTCCGGCTGCCCGACGACGGGGTGTTGGTGATCAGCTGGGCCGGCGCCCTGGATGAGGGAGACCTTGATCAGTACCGTGAGCTGCGCGGAACGGACCCGGCCATGCTGACGCAGGCCGGTACGTCGCTGGAGGCGGACCGGGCGGCCATCGACCGCGCACGACAGGAGGACTCGCAGCTGCTCATTCTGGTGGTGAAAGCCTGGGAACCACCCATGTCGGACCTGGCCGACTTCATCGTGGAAATCGCCCGCGGGGGGTCATCGGTACTTTTCCTGCAGCCGCTGCGGGATACGGGGATACCGGAGGACAGGCTCGACGACTGGCGGCGATTCGCGGACGAACTGCCCGGCGGGGCGCAGGTCGTCGCCATGACCAGGCTCCCCGCCGGTGCGCGGCCGGCACAGGGAGGCAGCAATGGAACTCCCTAGTTTCGCGGTGGTCGGCCGGCCCAACAAGGGCAAGTCGAGCATCGTGGCCACCCTGGCCCGCGATGACTCCGTCTATATCGACCGGCGTTCCGGCTCCACCACGCACACCCAGAGCTTTCCGATGAAAATCGGCGAGGAGACCCTCTATGTGCTCTACGACACGCCCGGCATGCAGCGTGCCCGCAGCCTGCTGGCCTGGCTCCAGCAGAACAGCACCGACGCCTCGAACCGGCCCGCCACGGTGCGGCGCTTCGTACAGGAACACGGCGACGACCCGCACTACGCCAGCGAGTGCGAAATGCTGCGCCCGATCCTGGACGGGGCCGGCATCATCTACGTGGTGGACGGTTCTCTGCCCTACGGGGCGGACTACGAGCCGGAAATGGAGATCCTGCGCTGGACCGGCAACCCGAGCCTGGCCCTCATCAATCCCATCCAGGGCGAGGCCTTCGTCGACGACTGGCGCAACGGCCTGAGCCAGTATTTCCGGACGGTGCGCGTATTCGACGCCCACCACGCGGAGTTCCGCAAGCAACTCGACCTGCTGGAGCTGTTCGGGCACCTGGACGAGGGTTGGCGGGAGCCCCTGGAGCGGGCCGTGACGGCACTGCTGCTCGAGCGCGACGAACAGCACCACGCTGCGGCGGGCATGATCGCCGACCTCGTCATGACCGGACTGACCCACAGCGAGAGCCAGGCTATCGTCGAAGGCATCCCGCAGGATCCGGTGAAAAACCTGTTGCTGGCGAGGTACAAGTCGAGGCTGGTGAAGGAGGAGGAGCGCTGCCGCCGGCGGGTCGAGGAGGTTTTTCACTATACCCAGTTACAGCGCGCAGAGCAGAGCCTGCCACTGGACGAGGCGGACCTGTTCAATGTGGAGAACTGGTACCTGTGGGGTCTCAGCCGGGGCTCGCTGCTCGCCGTGGCCGCCGCCTCGGGCGCGGTGGTGGGAGGGGGCGCCGGCATGATGGTCGACGCCGCGACCGGCGGGCTGCTGGGCGGCCTCGGGACGGTGATCTCCGGTGCCGGGGGCGCCCTGCTCTCCGGGGTCGGGGCATGGCGCTATTCCGATGACATCGCCGAGGTCAAGGTAAAGGGTATTCCCACCGGCGGCAGCCGTCTGATCGTCGGGCCCTGCCCCAATCTCAACTTCCCTTTCGTGGTGCTCGGCCGGGGCCTGCAGCATCACCGTATGGTGGCCAGACGCACCCATGCCCACCGCGAGGTACTGGAACTGGACAGCGCGCTGCTCGATCACGTGACCGAAAGCGACCGCAAAAAACTCGGCAAACTGTTCGCCTATATTCGCAAGGGCAAAAACCTGACACGGCATCGCGCCGAACTGTCCGGGATGATCTATGCCTACTGCAAACAGGCCGATGAACCCCCCGCCTACTGATATCCGGGGGGCACCCCCAATGCCGGTTCTCCCGGGGCAGCGGCTGGAGGTCCGTGGACCGTGAGTCACAGGGGAGCCATCGCCAGCGGCCATCCGCTCACCACCGCCGCGGCCGAGGAGATCCTGCGCGACGGCGGCAACGCCTTCGATGCGATCATCGCCGCCCATTTCGCTGCCTGCGTGGTCGAACCGGTACTGGCCTCCCTCGGCGCCGGCGGCTACCTGCTGGCCGAACCGGGGGACGGCCCCTGCCGCGTCTACGACTTCTTCACCCAGACTCCCCGCAAAAGGTCAGAGCAGGATCTCGACTTCTACCCCATATCGGCGGATTTCGGCACGATTCACCAGGAATTTCATATCGGCCGGGGATCCACCGCTGTGCCGGGTTCCGTGCGCGGCATGTTCGAAATCCACAGGGACCTCGGCAGCCTGCCCATGCGGCGCCTGGTGGAGCCCGCGGTGCGCCATGCCCGGGAGGGGGTGACGCTGAATGCCATGCAGGCGTCGATCATGAACATCGTGAGCCCTATCTACCTTGCGACAGAGAGCGCGCGGGCGGTCTTCGCCAGCCGCCGGCTCAGCGGGGCGACCCTGCAGGAGGGCGAGTTGCTGGTGCAGCCGGCGCTGGGTGAGACTCTGGAGGCGATCGCCATCGAGGGCGACAGGCTTTTCTACGAGGGCGATATCGCCGAGGTCATCGCCGCCCAGAGCGCCTGCGGCGGGCTCCTGACGCTGGCGGACCTCGCCAGCTACACGGTAGAGCGCCGCCGCCCGCTGCGGCTGCGCTATCGCGATGCCGAGTTGCTGATCAACCCGCCGCCCTCCTCCGGCGGGGTGCTGATCGGTTTTGCCCTGGCGGTGCTCGACCGGCTGCCGGCCGGGCGACAGACCGATGCCCGGCATGTCGGACGGCTGGCAGAGGTGATGGGAGTGACCAACAAGGCGAGGGTCGATGCGCTGGCCGGCGGCGCGGACGGCCTCGCCCATCTGCTCGATGGAGCCCTTCTCGAGCAGTACCGCGAGCAGGTGATGCAACACCACTACTGCTCCCGCGGCACCACCCATATCAGCGTGGTCGACGGGGCGGGCAACCTGGCCTCCATGACCGTCAGCAACGGGGAGGGCTGCGGGGAGCTTGTGTCAAATACAGGCATCATGCTGAATAACGTGCTGGGGGAGGAGGACCTGAACCCCGGCGGTTTCTTCCGCTGGCGACCGGATACACGCATGACCTCGATGATGGCGCCGGCCGCGCTTCATACCCCGCGGGGCCGGGCGGTGCTGGGTTCCGGGGGCTCCAACCGGCTGCGCACGGCGATCCTCCAGGTCATGCTCAACCTGGTGGATCACAGGATGAGTATCGAGGAGGCGGTCGCGGCACCGCGCATTCACCTGGAGCACGGCACGCTGAATCTCGAACCCGGCGCCGTCGCCGGCGGGCTCGATGAACTGCAGCGGGTCTTCGGTGACGTGCGGGTATGGCCGGCGCGGAATCTCTACTTCGGGGGCGTGCACTCGGTATGGCTGGCAGGGAATGAGTTCCAGGCGGCGGGGGACGCGCGGCGGGGGGGTTGCGGCGTGGTGCTGGGTCGCTGAAATACCGCGTATCAACCGGACACTAGCGCGGGGGACCCGGCCTGACCAGGTGCCAGGCCGCCAGCACCAGGGCGCCGAACAGGGTATAGCAGAGGGCAAACACCCACATGGGCGCATCGTAGTAAAGCAGCTCTCCAATCCAGTGGGCGATGAACGAGCCGCTATACGTGACATCGCCCGCCCGCCGCCGCAGCGCCTGCTCCCAAACGGTGAGCGGGCACAACGCCCCCGCCCAGGCCTGCACCACGACGATCCCGATGGCGATGAGGTGGGTGATGCGGAACCAAGGATTGCGCACCCAGGACCAGCCGAGCAGGCCGCCCGCGTAAATGAGCAGCAGGCCGGCTCCGATATAGATAACCACCAGCAGGTGGAGGACCAGCAGCGCGTCGGCCGCCAGCAGGTAACAGGAGGAGTTGTTCATCATCGGGGAAGCTGACCTGCCGGCGGCGGCCTTTCAGGGGGGCACCCCTGGTAATCCGGGCGGCGCCTTTCGGGCGAACTCGACCTGCGCTAGAGCGCGTCGTCGCGATACTGCGGGTCGGTCCAGCAGCGGGGCAGAGCCTCGCCGGAGAGGAAGACCAGCTCGGCCTTGTTGATGCTCTCCGGGTCCTGCTCCTCCTCGCCCACCTGGTCGCGCACCACGACCGCTTCCTCGAATACACTGAACAGCTGCTGGAGGTCCTGTACCTCCAGCAGGTGCCCGTCCGAGCGACGCTTCAGTAACATGGGATTCTCCCTTCGGGGGGTAATCGATGGCAAGCTCCCGGCAGCGGGCCCGCCTGCGGCCGGCGCCGGGCCTGACCTGGCCCGGAGATCAACCGGTATTCCCCTGTAACATCTGGTAGAGCTCGTCCTTCAGGTGCGCCCGGCGCATCTTCAGGTCCATGAAGTGCTGGTCCCTCGGACCGAGTGATCCAGCTTGTGGTACTCGGACGCGACCCGGGCAAACTCGCTGTCCTCCAGTTTAAGCCGGTTGATCAGGTCATGATACTCAGGGAAGTCCTGGTAGAGCGAATGGCTGAAATCGGACATCATCGGGTCTCCATGCTGATCGGTCGGCCTTCGGTTTCAGTGTAGGCGAGGGCTCAGGGGCCGCCAGTCGCGGGGCGCTTCCGACTCAACCATCCTGACCGGAGAGGCGTTCCATGTGTTTCCTGACCAGGCCGAGAAAGCGCGGGGTGTGGCCGACGTCCTCGAAGACCGGGTCACCCTCCTCGTCGCGGGAGATCACCCTGTCGCCCTCGACATAGGGGAAGCCTGACACCACCTGGTCGAGAGCGACCGACAACAGTTCAGTGATCAGTTGCTCCCGGGTCCGCCGTGGAAACATCTCCGCCAGGGCCTCGAGCTTGGCTGCATCCTCGAGCGGCAGCCTCACCGCGTACTCCTCGCGGGTCAGATCGCCCGCCGCTTCCCGCTCCCACATTTCGATCAATTCGACAACTTTCATTCCATGTTCTCCGTAAGCCCGTGATCCGCGGGCGTCGTCTTCAGCGCCGGTGCCGGCGCGGCTATTCAATTCGAGGATCTGCTGCAGGGGCAGTTCACTACCAGCTGTTGCGCAGTTCGCGCAGCTTGAGGAAGACGGTGCGGGGATCCGGGTTCTCCGGCAGATCGGGGAAGTCCTTGCGCAGGCGCTCGATGACAGCGGGACTGCGCAGGCGCAGGAACGTGTTGATCTCCCGCTCGAGGGCCATATCGGACACCAGCGCCGCATCGGGGTCCTGGTCGCGCACCTCTTCGAGCAGCCTGCCTGCGCGCTCGTTGCCCGGCTCCCGGTCGAGGGTGAACGCCAGGTTGTTCGCCATGTAATCGTGGCCCGGATAGACCAGGGTTTCGTCCGGCAGCCGGGTCAGCTGGCGCGCGAAAGTCTCATACAGCTCCTCCGGGTGGCCGCCGTTGTGACAGTTGCCGGCCCCGGCATTGAACAGGGTGTCGCCACAGAACAGCGCCGGGACCTCGGTGTGCGATAACAGGCAGACGTGGCTCATGGTGTGCCCTGGCGTGTCCAGTGCCTCCAGCTCCACGGACTTGCCCACCCTGATCACATCCCCCGCCTGCAGGCCGCGGTCGACGCCGGGTATGGTGTCCCGGGCGTTGGCGTGGGCCAGCAGCCGGGCGCCGGTGGCCGCGATCACCGGCTCGTTGCCGCCGATATGGTCGAGGTGTTCATGGGTATTGAGCACCTGGGTGATCTGCCACCCCCGGTCCCGGGCGCGGGCCAGGCATTTTTCGTGGTCCAGGGGATCGACAGCCATCGCCTCCCCCGTCTCCGGACAGACGATGAGGTAGTTGAAATTGCGGAAAGCATTGCCCGTCCATATCTGCTCGACAATCATGGTTGTGCCTCTCCTCGGTCGTCCGGAAATAGTAACAGGCAACCCGCTTGCGATGCCAACGACGGACCGGTCAGCGGCTCAGGTTGCCGGCCCATCGAAGCTTACCTGCCGGTACTCGTTCTGGCAGGGCTGTCCGTCGGAGCTCCACACCCGGGGCGGTTGCGCCGCGTCCAGCCGGGCGACCAGCGAGTTGGTGGTCGCGGAGGGTCTCAGCGGACCGCGGCTGTGCATGCAGACATCCGCGTTGGAGCCGGGCCTGCCCTTCACATGGTGGCGCAGCAACGGTATGAAATCCCGCTCCGTCAACGCACGGGCGGGATCCAGCGCCGCCAGCCCGCCCAGGTTGTGCGCCCGGCGCCGCTGCGCGCGCGCCATGAAGGGCATGAAGCCCCGGCGAAACGCGTCGCGAAAGCTGAATGTTGCGCCCCGACGCGTCCAGCCCTGGCGCCGCGCGTAATCCTCCATACCGGCAGCGCCTAGGTCGTAGTCTTCGGCAATGGAGAGGTCATTGGAGATCGCCGCGTAGCGTTCGATCCGGCGCGCGGCCCAGAAGCGGCCCGCCGTCTCCAGCACCCAGCATTCGGTGGCGTCCGCGATCAGGAACCCGTTGTCGTAGCGGAAGCGCTTGTCGTGATACCCGGCCGGGCCACCCTGCCCGTAGGCCTCGAGGTAGTTCACGATGACATCGCGGGCCCCGGCGCTGTTGCGGGACTGCTCCAGTGCCAGGCGCAGCAGATCCATGCCCAGCAGGGCGGCGTCCTCCTTCCGCACCAGGCGGGTGAACACCGCCTGGTTGCCGATCGCCACCCCGTGCTCGTTGACGCCCATCTCGGCGCCCCACATCCACTGGGGGCGACTGAGCAGGGTCGCGGCCCGGCTCGGGGGAACCGGGACCTCGATGTAGGTCGCCCGCTGCACCGGGCCCGCGCTGCCCGCGGGATGGAACTCCATCCGCTGCGGCTCATCCGGCTCCCGGTCTGAGTTCTTGCAGAACCAGGTGGCGGCCCCGGCTCGGAAAGCAAAGGTGTCACACATGAGAGTCGGCTCCCCGATTCAGGAAAATGACCCCCGGAAAAGGTTGCAAGCCATGGAAACCTCGACTGGATCAATGCGATGGTGGCACCGGGCATTCTACACTGCATCGAGGACTTAACAGAGGAGATTGGGAGATGGGAGACGACAACACGCGCATCGGCGGCGACGTCCTGGCGGCCATGCTGGCCGCTGAGGGCGTCACCCACGTCTTCGGTATCGTCGACGGGACCTACCTCGGGCTCTACACGGCCTTCGCCAAGCACGGGATCCGGCTGGTATCGCCCCGGCACGAGACCAGTGCCGCCCACATGGCGGGTGCCTACGCCCGGTCCACCGGACGGCTCGGGGTCTGCATGGCCAGCAACGGCCCGGGGGCTGCCAACATTCTCCCCGGTATTGCGGTGGAGAGCGGCGAGGGCAACCGGGTACTGTTGATTACCAGCTGTCGCCGGACCGGGATCGCCTATCCCGAGCGGGGCGGCACGTTCCAGTATTTCGACCAGGTGGGCGTGACCGCTCCCATGACCAAGTGGTCGGGCACCGTCAGCAGTGCGGAGCGCTTGCGGGAGCAGGCGCGCCAGGCCTTTCGCGCGGCCTGGACGGGGCGTCCCGGCGTGGTCCACCTCGACGTGCCGGAAAACATCTGCAACGGCGCTTTCCAGTTTCCCGAGGAGCCCTGGACCGGGCCTGACACCTACCGCCCGACCTCCCCGATGGCGGTCGACCCGGAGCAGGTGGCCGCCGCGGCGCAACTCCTGCGCGAGGCCGGCCTGCCGGTGATCCACGCGGGCAGCGGCATCGTGCACGCCGGGGCGGCCGCGGAGCTGGCCGCCGTCGCGGAGGCGCTCGGCGCGCCCGTCACCGCCAGCTGGGGCGCCCGCGGCGTGCTCGACGAGGGCAGTCCGCTGGCCATCCCCAACAGTACGCTGAAGACCGCCAGGGCCGCCCGCGAGCGCAGCGATCTCTTCCTCGTTCTGGGCTCGCGCCTGGGCGAGACCGACTGGTGGGGGCGCGGGCACCACTGGGGCGGTTCACAGCCTGAAATTTCCAAGCGCTGCATCCAGGTGGACATCGAGCCGGGGATCATCGGCCGGAACCGCCCGGCGGACCTGGCCGTGACCGGCGATGTCAGGGTTTTCCTTCAGGCCCTGCTGCGGGCACTGCAGAGCCAGCCTGTCGCCCCGGCCATCCTGCAGGCCAGGCAGAAGGCCGTGGCGGAGCTGGCACAGCAGAAAGCCGCGGAGCGAGAGGAACTGGACGCCGCGCTCGCCGTCGACTCCAGCCCGATGCATCCGGCTCACGTACCCGCCGTCGCCAGGGAGGTGTTCGGCGACGACGGCATGCTGGTAATCGACGGAGGCAATACCGCCGTGTGGTGCGCGCACTACTATCGCAATGCACGGCCGGATGCCATCCACTCCACCTTCAAGTTCGGCATGCTCGGGGCCGGCGTCGGCCAGGCCCTGGGGCTCAAGGCGGCGCACCCGGATCGCCCGGTGGTCTGCATCACCGGCGACGGGGCGATGGCGATGCACCTGCAGGAGATCGAGACCGCCGTGCGGGAAAAGCTGCCGGTGGTCTATGTCGTGCTCTGCGACCGCCAGTGGGGCATGGTAAAGCTGACGCAGCAGTTCGGTATCGGGGAGCTGCGCGCCGCCATGGGCATCGCGGGAGAGGGAACCATCAATACCGATTTCGAGGAGGTCCGGTTCCACGAAGTGGCGCAGGCCATGGGTGCCCACGGCGCGCGGGTGAGCGCGCCCGGCGAGCTGCGGAGCGTGCTGCAACGCGCGCTGGATTCCGGGCAGCCCGCGCTCATCCACGTCGACGTGGATCCCGCCGCACATCTTTTCGCGCCCAACCTGCTCGAATTCAAGGAGATGCATGGCGAACCCGTAGGCTAGCTCCTGTCAGCCCTGTTCGAGTCGGCCATGAATCCTGCACTGGATGCGATCAGGCTGGAACTGGAGCCCGGCAACCTGCTGGTGCTCAACCTGATCCTGGCACTGCTGATGTTCGGCGTGGCCCTGGACCTCAGGCTGGCGGATTTCCGCGCAGTACTGCGCTCCCCGAGGGGGCCCCTGGTGGGTATTGCGACCCAGCTGTTGCTGCTGCCCGCGGCAACCTTCGCCCTGATCCAGTTCATCGACCCGATTCCCAGCGTCAAGCTCGGCATGATGCTGGTGGCTGCCTGCCCGGGCGGCAACGTCTCCAACTTCCTCGTCTGGCTGGCCCAGGGCAATACCGCCCTGTCGGTGAGCATGACCGCCCTCAGCAGCTCCGTCGCGGTTTTCTCGACCCCGTTTAACCTGGCGCTGTGGGCCTCTCTCGATCCGGACACCCGCAGCCTGCTGGCGCACATCGCGGTGGATGCCGGCGACATGTTCGCCACCATCCTGCTGCTCCTGGCGATTCCCCTGGTCGCGGGGATGCTGATCCGGTCGCGCTACCCGGAGGTCAGCAGGCACATCCGCCGACCCCTTCGCGTTTTCGGCGGCACGGTATTCCTGGGCTTCATCGCCTTCGCCTTCTACCGGGGCCGCGAGGACCTGACGATGGCGATTCTCCCGGTCCTCGGCATCGTCGCGATTCACAACGCCATGGCCATCGCCCTCGGTTACACGGCTGCGCGCCTGGCGCGACTGAACCCGAGGGACCGCCGCGCGGTCAGCATCGAGGTGGGTGTGCAGAACAGCGGCCTCGGCCTGGCCCTGGTTTTCAATTTCTTCGCCGGGCTCGGCGGCACGGCAATGGTGGTCGCCTGGTGGGGCACCTGGCACCTGGTGGGGGGCTTTACGATTGCCTCCATCTGGTCCTGGATGGCTCATCGACAGGCGCCGCAGACAGCCACCGCCGCCGACTGAGCCAACAAGGGAGGGCCGCCATGTCTGCCAATATTCTCGTTACCGGCGCCGCGGGCTATATCGGCGGCCTGACGGTGGCCGCGCTGGCGGCTGACGAGCGGGTGAATCGCCTCGTCGCCTATGACCTGCGCCCGGCGCGGGCCGCCGGAAAGGCCACGGTCGTGACGGGGGACATCACCACCGACGACCTGGGCGCCCTGCTCCGTGCGCACGACATCGACACCGTGGTGCACCTGGCGAGCATTCTCAAGCCGCCTGTCGATGCGCCCCCGGACCTGGCCTGGCGAGTGGACGTCGAAGGCACCCGGCGCCTGCTGGAGGCATGCACCGCGACCGGGGTCGGCCACCTCGTGGTCACCACCAGCGGCGCCGCCTACGGCTACCACCCCGACAACCCGATGTGGCTGGGCGAGGACGCCCCCATCCGCGGCCACGACGCCTTCGAGTACAGTCGCAACAAGCGGCAGGTCGAGGAACTGCTGGCTGGCTACCGGGCATCGCACCCGGAGCTGACGCAGCTGCTGCTGCGCCCGGGGACCGTGATCGGCAGGGGCACCCACAGCCCCGTCACGGAGATTTTCGAGGGGCCTGTGATCGTCGGGGTTCGCGGCAGCGCCGCGCCCTTCGTCTTCATCTGGGATCGCGACCTGGTGTCGATCATTGTCACAGGCGCCCTGGAGAGACGGAGCGGCATCTTCAATGTCGCCGGGGACGGCGCACTGACTGCGCGGGAGATCGCCCGCCGCCTGCACAAGCGCTACCTGCCGCTGCCGGCGGGCCTGCTGGCCACGGCGCTGGGCCTCCTGAAGCGCTGGGGCAAAAGCGCCCACGGTGCCGAGACAGTCGATTTCCTCCGCTACCGGCCGGTGCTGGACAACCGGCGACTGAAAGGCGAATTCGGCTACATCCCGGTCTCCTCCGCCGCGGCCTTCTCGACGTGGCTCGATAACAGGGACGCACCGGCCGACCCCGCGGCGCCCGGGGACGCGGACGACCGGCCGGTGGTCCTGATCACCGGCGCCGCCGGCGGCATCGGCCGGGCGCTGGCGCTGCGCTGGGCCTGCGAGGGCGCCCGCATCGCGATGCTCGACTTCGAGGCCGACCACCTGGCGGAGGCCGCGACGGTCCTGGGCGATGCCGGTGCCGAGGTGTTTCCGGTGGAGGCGGACGTCACCGATTACGCGAGCTGCAACCGCGCGGTAGAGGCGGTAGTCGGACATTTCGGTCGCATCGACGTGCTGGTCAACAATGCCGGCACAGTGCACCGCAGCGCCTTCGCGGAAACCGATATCGAGGTCTATCGCAAGGTGATGGAGGTCAATTTCTTCGGCAGTCTCAACTGCAGCAAGGCGGCGCTGCCGCACCTGCTGGAGAGGAAGGGGCTGATCGTCGTGATCAGCAGCATCGCCGGGATCGCCCCCCTGTACGGCCGCACCGGTTATGCCGCCAGCAAGCACGCGCTGCACGGTCTGTTCGAGTCGGCCCGCACGGAACTGCGGGAGCGCGGCGTCAGGGTCATGCTGGTCTGTCCCAACTTCACCCGCAGTCCCTTCGAGCAGCGGGCGATGGGCGCGGACGGGCGGCCCGCCGGCACCGAGCGCTCGATGACCGGCCGGCTCGCGGAGCCCGGCGAGGTTGCGGCCGCGGTGGTGGCGGGCGCGCGCCAGGGCAAAAACCTGCTGGTCCTCACCGGGCTGGGCAAGCTCTCCTACTACCTGTCGCGCCTGGCACCGGGCCTCTATGCCCGTGGCATGGTGCGACGCCTGAAGACCGGGCGGGAGGTGCGCTGATGCCGCAGCCGGCTGCCGGGATCAGGAAAGGCGCCCCCTGAACTCCTCGTAACCGAACTCCCGGACGATCTCCAGGGCGTCGGTCTCGGAATTCCACAGGGCGATGGCGGGCAGGCGGGTGCCGTTGAAGGTACTGGTCTTGACCATCGTGTAGTGCGCCATGTCCGAGAAAACCAGGCGCTGGCCGACGCGCAGTGGCTGCGCGAAGCTGTAGTCGCCGATGACGTCGCCGGCGAGGCAGGTCAGTCCGCCGAGCCGGTAGGTGTGCGGCTGGACCCCCGGTTCCGCGCCACCGAACAGGGCCGGCCGATAGGGCATTTCCAGCACGTCCGGCATGTGGCAGGTGGCGGACGTATCGAGAATCGCCTGGTCCAGCGCGTTCCAGGTGAGGTCCAGCACCTCGGTGACCAGCACGCCGGTGCCGATGGCGACCGCCTCCCCGGGCTCCAGGTAGACCTGCACATCGTGGCGCCGGGCGAAGTCGCGGATACAGGCCACCAGTTCGTCCACCTGGTAGTCGGGCCGGGTGATGTGGTGCCCGCCGCCGAAGTTCACCCAGCGCATGCGCGGGAGCAGGTGGCCGAATTTTTCCTCGACCGCCGCCAGGGTCCGCCTGAGCGGGGGGAAGTCCTGCTCGCACAGGGTGTGGAAATGAAGGCCGGTGATGCCCTCGAGGGCCGACTCATCCATCTGTGAGAGCGGAATACCCAGCCGCGAGCCCGGGGCGCAGGGGTCGTAGATGGGCACCTCTCCCTCGGAGTGCTCGGGATTGATTCGCAGGCCGAAGCGCATCTGCGGACGCTCCGCCAGCGCCGCCTCGGCCAGCGGCCGGAAACGCTGCCACTGGCCGCAGCTGTTGAAGACCACGTGGTCGGCGATGGCAAGGATCTCCCGCAGGTCCGGCGCCGAATAGGCCGCGCCGAAGACATGCAGCTCACCGCCATAGCACTCCCGCCCCAGCCGCGCCTCGTGCAGGCCGCTGGCACAGGTGCCGCCCAGATAGCGGCTGACCAGGGGGGCCGTGCGCCACATGGCGAAGGCCTTCAGCGCCGACAGCACGACGGCTCCGCTGTCCTCGGCCACTCGCTGCAGGATACGCAGGTTGCGCTCGATGGCGACCTCATCCACCACATAGCAGGGGGACGGCAGCCGGTCGGTATCGAGCCGGCTGAAATCCGTGAACTGCATGGCGTCGGGCATTAGCGTATCTCCTCGCTCAGCCGGTCACTTTCAGAGCTCCTGCCCCTGGACCACGTCGAGGCGGAAGCCGGGATCCAGCTCGACTACTTTCCAGGGCAGGCCGTAGCGGTTCATGTCGGCCATGAAGGGATCCGGGTCGCACTGCTCGACGTTCCAGACCCCGGGCCTGCGCCAGTGCCCCTCCAGGATCATCTTGGCGCCGATCATGGCCGGCACACCGGTAGTGTAGGAGATCGCCTGGGACTGCACCTCGGCGTAGCAGGCCTGGTGATCGCAGATGTTGTAGAGGTACATCTGCTTCTCCTGCCCGTCCTGCGTGCCGCGGACGATACAGCCGATGCAGGTCTTGCCCCGGGTGCGCGGCCCCAGGGAGGCCGGGTCCGGCAGCAGGCGCGCCAGGAACTGGATGGGTACGATCGAGTGACCCTGGAACTCCACCGGCTCGATGCCGGTCATGCCGACGTTCTCCAGCACCTCGAGGTGTTTGAGATAGTTGTCGGAGAAGCTCATCCAGAACTGGGCGCGCCGCAGGCCGGGAAAATGCTTGCTCAGGGATTCCAGCTCCTCGTGGTACATCCGGTAAATGTTGAAACTGCCCACATCCTCGGGACACTCGAAGCGCGCCTGCTTGGACATGGGCGGGGTGGTGACGAACCGGCCGTTCTCCCAGTGCCGGCAGTCGGCGCTCACCTCGCGGATATTGATTTCCGGGTTGAAGTTGGTGGCGAAGGGATAGCCGTGGTCGCCGCCGTTGACGTCGATGATGTCGAGCTCGGTAATCTCATCGAAGTAGTGCTTGGCCAGGTAGGCGGTGAAGATATTGGTCGCGCCCGGATCGAAACCGCTGCCCAGCAGGGCGGTCAGCCCCGCATCGTGGAACCGGTCCTGGTAGGCCCACTGCCAGTGGTACTCGAACTTTGCGGTGTCCGGCGGCTCGTAGTTGGCGGTGTCGACATAATCCACCCCCGCGGCCAGGCAGGCGTCCATGATGGAGAGGTCCTGGTACGGCAGGGCGACGTTGATCACCAGCGCCGGCTGCTCTTTCTGCAGCAGGGCAGTCAGCTCGGCGACATTGTCCGCGTCCACCTGCGCGGTGCGGACAGGGCGCGACAACTGCGCCGCGATCGCCTTGCATTTGGCTTCGGTGCGACTGGCGAGGATGATCTCCGAAAAAACCTCCGGCAGCTGGGCGCACTTGTGGGTGACCACTCCGCCGACTCCTCCCGCCCCGATTATCATGACTTTTGACATCCCTCGACTCCTTTTTACGCTCGCGTTCAGTGATGTTCGAAATAGGTGTACCCGTGCAGGCTCTCCCTGAACGCCTGCAGGATGGTCTGCCGCTCGGCGACGCTGATCCGCCCCTCGCGCACGGCATTCTCGGCCACCCGCCGGAACTCTTCCTGCAGGTGCTTGGGCTCGTACTCCACATAGCTCAACACGTCGGCAATGCTGTCGCCCTGGAATTCGCGAACGAAATCGAAGCTGCCGTCGGGATTGATCGCCACGTTGACCACATTGGTGTCACCGAACAGGTTGTGCAGGTCGCCCAGCGTCTCCTGATAGGCGCCGACCAGGAATACCGCCAGGTAGTAGTCCTCACCCGGTCGGAAGGGGTGCAGCGGCAGGGTCGGTGCGGGCCCCTCCGGGGTGGTGAAGTGGTCGATCTTGCCGTCGCAGTCGCAGGTCAGGTCCGCCAGCATCCCCTGCCGCGTGGGACGCTCCCCGAGGCGGTGCAGCGGCATGATCGGAAACAGCTGGTCGATCGCCCACATGTCCGGCAGCGACTGGAAGAGGCTGAAGTTGCCGTAGTAGATGTCGGAGAGCAACTCGGGCAGGTTCTCCAGCTCCGGCGGAATGCGGTTCACCCCGGGGAGGATGGCGGCGATGCGCTGCAGCACCGCCAGACAGATATCCTCGGCCATGGCGCGCTCGCGCAGGGTCGACTGCCCGTGATAGAACATCTGACGGATCTCGTCGCGGTAGAACAGGGCGTCGTTGTAGCACTCCTGGAAATTGTCCGCGGCGACCGTCTCCAGCACGTCCTTGAGGTGTTTGAGCGGTTCCGGGCTCTCCTCCGGCGGCGCCCCCGGCGTGGCCAGCGGCTCGCAGGTGCGCACGTCGAGTACATTGAACAGGAGCATCGAGGAGTAGGCGACGGTGGCGCGCCCGGACTCGGAGACGATCACAGGGTGCGCCACGCCGAGGGGATCGAGGGTCTCGCGGATACTCTCGACGATGTTGACGCAGTATTCGTCCAGCTGGTAGTTCATGCTGTGGGTGCTGTTGGTGCGGGCGCCCTCGTAGTCCACCGCCAGGCCGCCACCGAGATCGAGGTAGCCCATGGCGGCGCCCTCCTCCACCAGGCCTGCGTAGAAGCGGCAGGCCTCCAGCACGCCGTTGCGCACGTTGCGGATATTGGGCACCTGCGAGCCCAGGTGGCAGTGCAGCATCTGGAGACAGTGCAGCATGTCGGCATCGCGCAGCTCGTCGATCACGCTGATCAGCGCCGCGGTGGAGAGCCCGAAGATGGAGCGGTCCCCGCTGTCCTGGCTCCAGTGGCCGTCGACCTTGACCGCGCTTTTCATGCGCACACCGATCAGCGGCTCGATCTGGAGCTTGCGGCTGCGCTCGATGATGACCTGCAGTTCGTGCAGCGACTCCAGCACGAAAAAGCAGGAATAGCCCATGCGCCGGGCGTAGAGCCCGAGATCGATGAATTCGGCATCCTTGTAGCCGTTACAGACGATCAGGCTGTCGTGATCCCGCAGCTGGCTCAGGGCGATGACCAGCTCCGCCTTGCTGCCCGCCTCGAAGCCATGGTGAAAGCGCGAGCCGTAGTCCGCGATCTCCTCGATGACATGGCATTGCTGGTTCACCTTGATGGGAAAGACGCCCCGGTAGCAGTTGTCGTAGCCGCCATCGGCGATGGCTCTCGCGAAACTTTCGTTCAGCACCTTGATGCGGTGGTCGAGCAGGTTGCGGATGCGCAGCACGGCGGGCATCTCCAGGCTGCGCGCGCGCATTCCGGCCACGATATCCATCAGGGAGACCGCGACCTGCCGCTCCCCGAAGTCCACCGCCACCTCCGCCTCGCCCTGTTCCGAGACCCGGAAGTAGCCGGCCCCCCAGTCATTGACGCCGTACAGCGCAGCGCTGTCGGCGGCGCGCCATGGGGCGGTTTCAGCGGTCACGGCACTGCTCGACAAATCGGCACCTCCTCTGCTTCGGTTCCAGGCTGCACCCGAGGTGCTTTCAGCTTAACTCAGGAGCACATTTTCGTCGCGACGGGTATGATTGGCGTAAGACAAGAAAACCGCCGCATTCTATGCCCGAAGGGTAAGAACGCAAGCGATTTGTGTGATCAGGTGTACAGCGGCCTGAGCGGCGCTGGCGCCGCACCTGCCCGGCCCGATTGCATCACCCGCGGGGCGGATCCATCAGCTCATCGCCCGGAACAGCAGCATCAGGCGCCGGCTCCGGGTCAGCTCTTCCAGCAATTTCCGCGGCTCGACCTCATCCACCAGAAAATTGGAAAAGCCCGGAAGAAGACTCACGTCGATGCCATCCAGCTCGACGAACCCCATGCGCCAGTCCGGGAATTCGCGCCTCCCGGTGGGCTCCTGGAACAGCACCTCGACACGCTGGTGGCGGGGGTCGCCGCAGATTTTTTCGAACAGGGCGAGCACGTTCTCGCGGGTGCCCTCGATGACCTGGAAGAACGAATCCTCCCGGTGCAGCAGCATGCCGGTCACCCCGAGTTCCCTGTTGGCATCCCGGGCCACGTTGAGCAGGTCGATCAGGTCCCCCGCCTCCATCGGTCGGGTCTGCGTACTGACGTAACCCAGCCGGTAGAGGGGCTCATCCTCTTCCTCGGGACCGGACTTCTGGGAAGTAGTACCGGGCGGGGTGCGATCGGATCCTGTCATTGGTGCGGCGCCCCCGGGCGCATGCTGATCGCCGCCAGCCACGGCTTGCAGCCAGTCCCGCGTAACAGGCTGCGCCCGCACGGGAAAGACCCCTTGAGTAATCGAGTATAGTAAATTATAATTGACACGTAAACTGTCCATGTTTATTGACACTCGCCCGACAGGCCGAAGGAGATCAGGATGAGCGACACCAGCGCCACCCCCGACATCAACACAACGACCCAGCAGGCTCTCCATAGCGAACTGCTCGCTCCCCGCTTCTACCGGACTGATTACAAGGCCCTGGACAGGCTCGACATCTCGCCGGTGCGCGAGCAGTGGGACGCGATGATGACAGAGTTCGAGCAGGATCGAAACCGCGGCCATTTCCGCAGCGAGATCGAGTTCGACCCCACGGCGCTCCAGAGCCGGCCGGAGCTGATGGAGGAGTTTCTCGACTTCCTGGTCAGCTCCATCACGGCGGAGTACTCCGGTTGCGTGCTCTACAACGAGATCAAAAAGAACGTGAACAATCCCGATATCGCCGCGCTGATGGGTTACATGGCGCGTGACGAATCGCGCCATGCCGGCTTTATCAACAAGGCCCTGAAACAGCTGGGCGTGGCGGTGGATCTCGGCGTCCTCAAGCGCGCCAAGAAATACACGTACTTCAGGCCCAAGTTCATCTACTATGCCACCTACCTGTCGGAGAAGATCGGCTATGCCCGCTACATCACCATCTACCGCCACCTCGAGCGCCATCCCGAGTACCGGTTTCACCCGATCTTCAACTGGTTCATGGAGTGGTGCAACGATGAATTCCGCCACGGCGAGGCCTTTGCGCTCCTGATGCGCGCCAACCCGGGGCTGCTGGGTGGCGTCAACCGGCTCTGGATCCGTTTCTTCCTGCTCGCCGTCTATTCCACCATGTACGTGCGGGACCACAGCCGGCCCGAACTGTACAAGGCGCTCGGCATGGATCCCACGGAATTCGACCACAAGGTGTTCGAGATCACCACGGCAATCTCCCGCCAGATCTTCCCCCTCACCCTCGACACCCAGGATCCCCGCTTCCGCCGCGGCCTGGAACGGCTGCGCGAGATCAACGTCAGGGCAGAGGCCGCCAGGCAGCAGTCCGGGCCACTGGCCCTGCTGCGCCGCGCCGGGCTGTCAGTCGCCGCCGGCGCCGTGTTCGCGCGGCTCTACTTCCTGCCCGCCGGCTCCAACGAACTGCCCGAAAAAGTGCGCATGGCACCGGCCTGGTAACGCACAGGCCGGGCGGCCTGTTCAGCCGACCTGTCGCCAGCGCTGGTGGAGGTCGGCGAGATGCGCCAGCAGGGCGAATAACAGCGCCGTTGCCACCCACAGCCATTGCGCATGTACCAGCGCAAGACGCACCGCCGCCAGCAGCGCGGCCCCCGAGAGCAGGTTGGGCAACAGGGCGCGTAGTGACGGCCCCCGGCCGGTGAGCTGACGGCGCCAGGCCAGCAGCACGGCTTCTACCAGCACCAGCAGGAGAATCAGGTCGACGATGCGACCCGAGTGAAACAGCTCAGCCAACGCCAGAGTACCTCCTCGCGCCTGATGTCACTTTGGGAGTCCACAGAAACCGTCGCAAGGCGTGGCGCGGCACCCCGATGCGTTGCGGACGGTGGTGTCGCTAGATTGTTTCAGGCCCTGGCGAGTCCCAGCAACTGGGCCAGGTCCTTGAAGAATATCTTTACGTGCGCCGCGGGACGGGCCCGCACCAGCTCCTTGCGGGTGTAGGCCTGCCAGGTGAGGTACTGGACGTCCGGATCGCGACACATGGCGACAAATTTCTCCCGCCGACGGTCATCGACATACCAGAAACGCTGCAGCAACCCGAGAATCCAGAATACCCGCCCATGCTGGCGCATGAAGCGTTTTCGTGCCGCCTTCAGTTCCCTGGCGTCGCCGCTGGCCAGGAAGGCGGCAGCCGCGTCGGCTGCGAGACGCCCGCCCAGCATGGCGTAGTAGATGCCCTCACCGGAAGCGGGTGCCACCACCCCCGCCGCGTCGCCCGCCAGCACCACGTTCCGACCGTCGTCCCAGCGTTTCAGCGGGCGCAGTGGGATCGGCGCTCCCTCGCGGCGCAGCGTGGCGGCACTGTCCAGCCGCACATCCCGCCGCAGCTGGCGCACCGCGTCGGGCGCGGAAAAGCCGCGCCGGGCACTGCCCACGCCGATGCTGGTCTGCCCCCCGTGGGGAAACACCCAGGCGTAAAAATCAGGGGAGAGACGTCCCTGGTACCACACGTCGCAGCGCCTGGGATCGAAATCTGCGGCCTGCCCGGCGTCCGGTGAGCGGACGATTTCGTGGTAGGCAAAGACACACTTCATCGCAGCCGCTGCCGGCACACTGTCCCGCGCCACGGCGGAGCGCGCGCCGTCGGCGCCGATGACCGCCCGGGTCGTCACGCTGACCTGGCCGCCGCCCCCCGCCTTGTCGAGGTAGGTGAGCTTTACGCGGCCGTCGGCCAGGCGTTCCAGCGCCTTGTAGCTGGCAGTGCGCACCACGGCGCCCGCCGCCGTCGCCCGCTGGCGCAGCCAGGGGTCGAAGGTCTCCCGGTCCACCATGCCCACATAGGTATCGGCGATCGGCATGTCGACCCGCTGGTTGGCGGGGGAGACCATCCGCGCAGAGCGGATGCGCGCCACCAGCAGGTGTTGCGGGATCGCGAACTCCTCTATCAGCCGCGGCGGAATCGCCCCGCCGCAGGGCTTGATGCGGAAAGCCCGCTCCAGGAGCAGCACGCGTGCGCCGCTCCTGGCGAGATCCGTCGCCGCGGTCGCGCCGGCGGGACCACCCCCCACCACCACCACGTCAAAAGATTCCGGCTTTTCCATCGTGATCACCTCCCCTCCATCACCTCGACCATGGCGACTTCGCCGAAAGACGGCAGCGGGCGCCGCTGCACCGCACCTGATTGGGGCGCCTGGACCAGGGCACCCAGGCACGCCGCAACCAGGAACAGTGCCGCTTCGCCGCTGAAGACCACGGCATAAGCGAGTGCCGGCTCTGCCACGAGTTGCCGCATCAGGTCGATCGCGACCGTTCCCAGGAATCCGCCCAGACCGAAGGCGATCGCCTGGGCGGCGCCCCACAGCCCCATACGCAGGCCCTCGCGCCGGGCCTGGCCGTGGCTGGCCAGGGTCATCATCGAGGCGATGGCGGCGACTGCAAAGGCGCCGTTGGCGACACCCAGGCAGAACACATTCGCCGAGAGAGGCCAGGCCGCACCCACGGAACCGCCAAAGGCGATTCCCGCCAGGGCGAGCGCCGAGGCGATACAGCCCCCCACGGTCCAGTAGCGCAGCAGGGTCGGGCCTGCCTGGCGCAACACGGTGCCAGTCACCGCCACCACGATCATCCCGAGCAGCACGCCGGCGTGCTGGATGCCCGAGAGCTGAGTCGATTGCCCGGGGGTCATGCCGAAGACGGTGCCGGCGTAGGGCTCCAGGATGAGGTCCTGGGCGCTGTAGGCCAGCATCGAGACAAACACGAACAGCGTGAACCGCCGGGCCTCAGGTTCCCGCCACACCTCTGTCAGTGCCTGCCTGAAGCCGGGGGTGAGCCCTGCTCCCTGACTGGCGGTGGCCGGATACCCCGCCTTCCCGCGATGTTCCAGCCGGTACAGGGCGAGCAGGGTCACCATCACCGCCGCCAGAGAGACGACGGCGGTGACCTCGACCAGGCGCCGGGGTGAGAAGGGGTCGAGGAAGTGACCGGCCAGCCCCGCCGTTACCGCGAAGCCGGCGATCATCATGATCCAGACGATCGTCGCCGCCGCGGCCTTGCGCTCCGCCGGCACCTGCTTGGCGAGCAGCACCAGCAGGGAGGTGCCCGCGGCACCGGCGCCCAGCCCGATAAGAATAAAAGCGATCACGGCGAGGGCGGTGCCCGCGCCGGGGGACGACACCATCAGCGCGGTGCCCAGGGCGGCGCCGGTCCCCCCCAGGGCCAGCACAACCATACCGCCGATGATCCAGGGGGTGCGGCGACCGCCGACATCCGAGCCGTAGCCGAAGCGGGGCCGCGACATCTGTACGATGTGGTGAAGCGCGACGAGGATGCCGGGCAGCATCGCCGGCAGGGCCAGCTCGACCACCATGACGCGATTCAGGGTGGAGGTCGTCAATACGATGATGGCGCCGAGGGAGGTCTGCACCAGCCCGAGGCGGATGATGCCGGCCCAGCCGAGCACCGGGCCGCTCAACCCGCCGCTCCCGGCGGCACGCGCACCGCCAGAGCCGCGACCATCATCCCCAGAACGTAGAGCGTCACCCCGGTCCCGTTGTACCAGGGGGCCAGCGCCCGCGGGTCGCGCAACAGACGCAGCATGGCGCCCAGCTGGGCCAGCACCAACCCGGCGACCAGCGCCGCGTGCCAACCCTGCCCCCAGGCGGCCAGCAGAGCGACGACGATCAGTTGTGGCGCGATCATCACCAGGCAGGCCACGCGGGCGGCCCGTGCGGGGCCCAACTGTGCCGGCAGGGAGCGGATCCCCATTTTCAGGTCACCGTCGATCGCTTTGAAATCATTGAGGGTCATGATGCCGTGGGCGCCAATGCTGTACAGGGCCGCCAGCAACAGGACGTTCCCGGGCGGCAGCGCGCCACCGAGCAGAACCGCCGCACCGCTGACCCAGGCCAGCCCCTCGTAGCACATACCCACGGCCGCGTTGCCCCACCAGCCGTTGCGCTTGAGGCGCAGGGGAGGCGCGCTATAGGCCCAGGCGAGTGCCAGGCCGAGTGCGGTTGCCGCCATCACCCAGGTACCCAGGAGCGCGCCCCACAGCAATGCGAGGGCACTCCAGACCAGCGCAAAATAAAAGCCCCAGTAGCCGGGAACCCGACCGGAGGGGATCGGCCGCTGGGGCTCGTTGATGGCATCCACATCCCGGTCGTACCAGTCGTTCACCACCTGGCTCGCGCCACAGACCATGGGACCGACAAGGATGACACCGAACAGGAGCAGCAGCGGTTGCTCCAGCAGCGGG
Source organism: Halioglobus sp. (assembly GCA_037382865.1). Lineage (GTDB taxonomy): Bacteria > Pseudomonadota > Gammaproteobacteria > Pseudomonadales > Halieaceae > JARRPM01. Next base: position 106,498 of record JARRPM010000007.1, read on the forward strand.
CGGCTCGAGGAGACGGCGCCACAGAGAAAGGCCCACATCGGCGGGAACCAGGTGATCGGTTTCAGCAGTTGCAGCAGCGCCGACGCTTCGGGGCGCGCGCTGCCAGGGATGTCGAGTGCGGTGCGTTGCATGACTGTAATATAGTTTTGTCACTATATACCGTCAAGTTTTATTGACACTTCCTGGGGCTATTTCATCGTGACCGTTTCACGGCGACCGTTTCACGGCGACAGATTCAGGTCCGACGCCCCCCTCACTCGCCCTCGCCGTCGCTGCCCCCGATCCCGTAGCGCCGCAGCTTGGCGTAGAGGCTCTGCCGGCTCAGCCCCAGCAGCTCAGCTGCGGAGGCGCGATTGTCCCGGGTCAGCTTCAGCGCCGCCTCGATACAGAGCGCCTCGATGATGTCCGTCGATTCGCGCACCAGCTCCTTCAGAGGAACCCGGCCAACCCGCTGGGTGACCTGCTCGATGGAGCGCGGCAACTGGTGGGTCATGGGGTGTTCGCTGCCCACGCGGCGGGCGATGTCCCGGATGAAAAAGGCGAACACCGGCTGCTGCGCGCCATTCACCCGGCAGGCGGAGACCTCTACATCGGCACTGGTGCCGTGTTCCCCGTGCAGGGTGGAGGCGAAGAGTTTGACGGAATCGCGCTGTCGCAGGTTGGTCAGGAGGACATTGAGATCCACCCCGGAACGGCCCAGCCACCGGTCGGCGGAGTGACCCAGCGCCTGCTCCTCCGAAACCAGCTGTGCGAGTTCCAGGAAACTCTGGTTGGTGGCGAGAATGCGCCCGTCCGCATCAGTCTGGATGACCGCGTCGGGGGCCCGCCACAGGGTCTCCTGCAGGTAGCGGTCGGCGCCGGGCGCCCCACCGGCCGGACCCGCCGCGGTGTCGGTGAGACGCACCAGGAATCGGGCCTCTCCCCCCTGCCGCAGAAAACTGGCGGTGACCGTGAAACTGCCCTCCCCGCTGCCCGCGCGCAACCCGGACACGCTGCCCTTTCCCACGCTGCGGATCTCGGCCAGCAGGTCGTTCACCGCGGCGGTGCCCCGGTCGTCGAAGCCCAGCGGGAACGGCTTGCCCACGATACTCTGCCCCTCGGTCCCGAGCAGTTCGCTGGCGGCAGGGTTGGCTTCCAGCACCCTGCCGCTGGCATCGTCGACCACGATGATGGCATCGCTCACCATTTCAAAAAGACGGCGGTAGCGCGTCTCCACCTGGCGCAGGCGCCAGTAATCCTGTTCCAGCGCCTGCTGCGCGTTCAGCAGCTGCTGCCGCAGGTTGGTGACAGGGCGCATATCCTGCCCCACCGCCAGCACCCGATCATCCCCGGCCAGCCCCACCAGGCGGTACTGCACCGGGAGCTCTGAGCCGTCCGCCAAACGATGCACGACGTCGCGGCGCAGCGGTACGCCCCGCTTCGCGCCTGACTGCTGCAGCATTTCGCGCACCTTGTCGCGGCCGTCCTCGGTGACGGTATCGGCCCAGTTGCGTCCCACCCAGGAGTCGTCGACATAGCCACCGAGCTCGTCGCTGGCGACCGCCACCTCGAGAATCTGCCCCTGCACATCGACGAGCATGGAAAAGTCAGCCACTTTTTCCAATAGCGCGGCCAATGCTGTGGGTTCCAAATCGACTAGCACGTCTTCGGATCCATCTTTTAATTCAACTGTGATAGTGCTGCCCGGCGGATCGGTCACTCGCGGGCGCGCAATTATCACATGCCGGTCTCGTGAAAAACATCAACAAAAGGTGGCCACATTAACGAGTAAAACCCACCACTGCCCGTGTGTCAAATATTTTAGACTACTCATGTGTAAGTTTATGTTGACAGATGCGGTCGGTGAGACTAAATTCCTGAGTTATCGGCATCCGGGTACAGCGACCTGTAGGAGACCAGCCATGAACAACGCCCTGCAGCAGCACAACACACGGCAAGGGCTCTACACGGCGGAGGAGCGCCAGCGCCGGGACGCCTCTCCCTGGACCCTGGTGCAGGGCATCCTCGCCCCCCTGCAGTTCCTCGTGTTCCTGGTCAGCCTCGTTCTGGTCATCAACTACCACAACAACGGCACCGGCCTCGGGGCCGCCACCGGCTCCGTGGTGATCAAGACCCTCGTGCTGTACGCGATCATGATTACCGGCGCCATCTGGGAAAAAGACGTGTTCGGCCAGTACCTGTTTGCCCACCCCTTCTACTGGGAGGACATGGTCAGCATGCTGGTCATCGCGCTCCATACGGCCTACCTCGCGTGCTGGCTGTTCGGCCTGCTGCCGGACCGCGGCCAGATGTGGCTGGCCCTGGCCGCCTATACCGCCTATCTGGTCAACGCCGCCCAGTTCCTGATCAAGTTCCAGAGTGCGCGGGAGAGCGCTCCCGCACGCACCGAAGCCGGCTCCGGCTGGCTTGGGGCCGCGGAATGAGCGGGGCCCTGCCCGCCTGCGACAGCATCCCGCTGGCCTCCCTGCCGGTGCAGCAGGAGCGCGGCCAGCGGGCCGTTTTCTGCGGCCTGACCTCTATCATCTGGCTGCACCGGAAAATCCAGGACGCCTTTTTCCTCGTGGTCGGTTCGCGCACCTGCGCTCACCTGGTGCAGTCGGCCGCGGGCGTCATGATCTTCGCCGAGCCGCGCTTCGCGACTGCGGTGCTGCAGGATCGCGACCTGGCCGGCATGGCGGACTGCAACGAAGAGCTGGACCGTGTGGTGGCCCAGGTCGTGGCCCGGCGCCCGGAAATCAGGACCATCTTCCTGGTCAGCTCCTGCCCCTCCGAGGTGATCAAGCTGGACCTGGGCAACGCCGCGGAGCGCCTCGGCAACCGCTACGAGGGCAGCCTGCGCTTTGTCACCTATTCCGGCAGCGGTATCGAAACCACCTTCACCCAGGGTGAGGACAGCTGCCTGCGCAACCTGGCGGCGACGCTGCCGGTGAGCGGCAGCACCGAACCCTCTCTGCTGGTCGCCGGGACCCTCTCGGACATCGTCGAGGACCAGTTTGCACGGCTCTTCGCGGAACTCGGTATCGGGCCGGTGCACTTCTTCCCGGCGCGTCGCGCCGACGACCTGCCGGCGGTGGGCGGCGGCACCCGGGTACTCCTGGCGCAGCCTTATCTCAACGAGACCGCGCGGGCACTGCGGGCCCGCGGGGCAACCCTGCTCGATGCCCCCTTTCCCTTCGGCGCCGAGGGCAGCCGTGAGTGGTTGCGGGCGGCGGCCAACGCCTGGGGCGTAGCCCCCGCGCGCTTCGACCAGGTCATCGCCGCGCCGTTTGCCAGGGCGCAGCGCGCGGTCGAGGCCCATCGGCAGCAGCTGGCCGGGCGCCGCATCACCTTTCTCCCGGACTCCCAGCTGGAACTGCCGCTGGCGCGCTTCCTGCACCGGGAGTGCGGCATGGAGCTGGTGGAGATCGGCACCCCCTTCCTCGATCAGCAGATGATGGCCCCGGAAGCGGCCCTGCTGCCAGAGGGTTTGCGGGTCACCGAGGGCCAGGACCTCGACCGCCAACTCGACCGGGTGCGGGCCGACCGGCCGGACCTCACCGTCTGCGGCCTGGGGATTGCCAATCCGCTGGAGGCGGAGGGCCTGCGCACCAAGTGGTCGATCGAACTGATGTTCACCCCCACCCAGGGATTCGACCAGGCCGGCGATCTGGCCGGCCTGTTCACCCGCCCGCTCGCGCGCCAGGCGCGGCTGGGGGTCTGACCATGGAACTTTCATTCTGGACTTACGAAGGCCCGCCCCACGTCGGGGCGATCCGCGTGGCCGCCTCCATGCGAGGCGTCCACCTGGTGCTGCACGCCCCCCAGGGCGACACCTACGCCGACCTGCTGTTCACCATGATCGAGCGCCACGGCAGGCGCCCGCCGGTCACCTATACCACCTTCCAGGCCCGCGACCTGGGCAGCAGCACCGCCGAGCTGGTGATCAGTACCCTGCGCGAGACCTGCGATCGCTACCAGCCGGAGCTGATCATGGTGGGCGACTCCTGCACCGCGGAACTGCTCCAGGATCAGCCGGGCTCCCTGGCCTCGAGCGCCGGGCTGCCGGTGCCGGTGGTCCCGCTGGAGTTGCTGGCCTACTCCCGCAAGGAGAACTGGGGCGCGAGTGAGACCTTTTACAGCCTGGTGCGGGCGCTGCTCGGCCGGCAGGTACCGGCACCCGGCTGGAGCCGGCCGCCGGTGGCGGCAGCTCGCCGTCCCAGCGTCAACCTGCTGGGGCCGACCGCGCTGGGCTTCCGCTGTCGCGACGATGTCCGCGAGATCACCGGGCTGCTGCAATCCATCGGCGTCGATGTCAACGTGGTCGCCCCCTACGGCGCCAGCCCCCGGGACCTGCTCAGATTGCCGGAGGCGGATGCCAACGTCTGCCTCTACCCCGAGGTCGCGGCGAGCGCCTGTCAGTGGCTGCAACGCAACTTCCAGCAGCCCACCATCAGCACCGTTCCGATCGGGGTCGGCGCCACCCGGGATTTTCTCGCCGAGGTCAGCGCCGTCACCGGGGCCACGGCGCCGGGCGCATCAGACATGGAGTGCCGCCTGCCCTGGTACTCGCGCTCGGTCGACTCGACCTACCTCACCGGCAAACGAGTTTTCGTTTTTGGCGATGCCACCCACGCCATTGCCGCCGCGCGGGTTGCGCGGGACGAGCTGGGCTTCGAGGTGGTCGGTCTGGGCACCTATGCCCGGGAGCAGGCCCGCGCCCTGCGGGCGGCAGCGCAGGACTTCGGGGTCGAACCACTGGTCACCGACAACTATCTGGAGGTGGAGCAGCGGGTCACGGAACTGCAGCCCGAGCTGGTGCTGGGTACTCAGATGGAGCGCCACATTGCCAAGCGCCTCGGGGTGCCCTGCGCGGTGATCTCCACCCCCGCCCACGTGCAGGACTACCCGGCGCGCTACTCCCCGCAGATGGGATTCGAGGGGGCCAATGTCCTGTTCGACAGCTGGGTTCACCCGCTGATGATGGGCCTGGAGGAGCACCTGCTGACCATGTTCCGGGAGGATTTCGAATTCAACGACCAGGCGACGCCCTCCCACCTCGCCTGCATCGAGGGCGGCAAGGCCCATCGGACCGAACCGGCGGCCCCGGCGGGAGCCGGCGGCGGCGCCCTTGCCTGGGAGGTCGCCGCCGAGCAGGAACTGCGCAAGATACCGTTTTTCGTCCGTGGCAAGGCGCGGCGCAACACCGAACAGTTTGCCGCCCAGCAGGGCGTCAGCGTGATCAACGTCGAGACACTGTATGAAGCGAAAGCGCACTTCAGCCGCTGACCCGACGCCGATCAGGGTCGTCATCGTCACGCTCGACAACCACCTGAGCGGCGTCATGGCGCGGGCAGAGACCGCTCTCCGGCGCCAGCTGCGCGGCCTGGAGCTCTGCACCCACGCAGCCTCGACCTGGGAAGCCGACCCCGGCGCGCTGCAGGCCTGCCTCGATGATATTGCCGGGGGCGACATCATACTCGTGACGATGTTGTTCATGGAGAACCACATCAATGCCGTGTTGCCGGCGCTCACCGCCAGGCGGGACGACTGCGACGCCATGGTCTGCTGCATGTCCGCCCCGGAGGTGATGCGCCTGACCCGGATGGGCCGGTTCCAGATGGACGGTGAGCAGAGTGGTCCCGTGGCGCTGCTGAAACGGCTGCGGGGCAGCAGCAGGGGCTCCAGGCAGAGCACCGGCGCCCAGCAGCTGTCGGTGTTGCGGCAATTGCCGCGGATTCTGCGTTTCATTCCGGGCACTGCCCAGGACGTCAGGGCCTACTTCCTCACCCTGCAGTACTTCCTGGCGGGGTCCGAGGAGAACATGCAGGGACTGGTCACTTTCCTGATCGACCGCTATGCCGGCGGTGCGCGCGAGGGGTTGCGCGGCCGGTGCAGGGTGAGCGCCCCGATCGAGTATCCTGAGCTGGGTGTCTACCACCCGAGCCTGGAGAACCGGGTCAGCGCGCGGGCCGGCGACCTACCCCGGCGCAGGCGCGGCTGCAGCGGCACTGTGGGCGTGCTGATCATGCGTTCCTACGCGCTGGCGGGGAACACCGACCACTACGACCAGGTGATACAACAGCTGGAGGCACGCGGGCTGGCGGTGATCACCGCCTTCGCAAGCGGACTCGACGCACGCCCCGCGGTGCAGCGATTCTTCATGCGCAACGGGCAACCCGCAGTCGATGCGGTGCTGTCTCTGACGGGCTTCTCCCTGGTGGGAGGCCCCGCCTACAATGACGCCAGCGCCGCCGAGGCACTGCTCGCCGATCTGGATGTCCCCTACCTGGCCGCCCAGGCACTGGAGTTCCAGAGCGTGGAGGAGTGGCAGGCTTCGCCGTTGGGACTGATGCCCATCGAGGCCACCATGATGGTGGCCATTCCTGAACTGGACGGGGCGACCGGACCGATGGTCTTCGGCGGCCGCTCCGAGGGCGCGGGGCCGGGGGGGCACGACATGCGCGCCCACCCGGAGCGGGTCGCGGCGCTGGTGGCCCGGGTGGAGCGCCTGGTGGCGTTGCGCAAGCGGCCGAAAGAGCAACGCAAGCTGGCCATCGTCCTGTTCAACTTTCCGCCCAACGCGGGCAATACCGGAACAGCGGCGCATCTCAGTGTTTTCGCGTCCCTCTACAACACCCTGAAAGCTCTGCGCGACGACGGCTACGACGTAGACCTGCCGGCCTCGCCCGAGGCGTTGAAGGAGAGCGTGGTCGACGGCAATGCGGCGCAGTACGGCGTTCCCGCCAATGTGCACCGCCGCATCGACGTGGACGACCATGTGCGCAGCGAACCGAACCTGGCCGAGATCGAGGCGCAGTGGGGCCCGGCACCCGGCCGCCAGCTCAGTGACGGCCGTTCCCTGTTCGTGCTGGGCGCGCAGTTCGGCAACGTTTTGGTCGGAGTGCAGCCGGCGATGGGCTACGAGGGCGATCCGATGCGCCTGCTGTTCGAGGGCGGCTTTGCCCCGACCCACGCCTTTGCCGCCTTCTATCGCTACCTGCGTGAGGATTTTGCCGCGGACGCGGTGCTCCACTTCGGCACCCACGGGGCGCTGGAATTCATGCCGGGCAAACAGGTGGGCCTCTCCCGGGAGTGCTGGCCGGACCGCCTCATCGGCGCGCTGCCGAACTTTTACCTGTACGCCTCCAACAACCCGTCGGAGGGCCTGATCGCCAAGCGCCGCTCCGCCGCCACCCTGGTCAGCTACCTGACGCCGCCGGTGGCGCAGTCGGAGCTCTACCGCGGGTTGCTCGACCTGCGCGGCTCGATCGATCGCTGGCGCACTCACCACGACAGCGACGCCGGCCAGCGGGCCGACCTCGCCGCGCTCATCCAGGCGCAGGCGGCGGAACTGGATCTCGTCGAGGCCGCGCCGGCCTGGCAGGCGGCGGAGGCCGGGGCGGAGATCGATGCCCTGCGACTCGCCCTGCTGGAACTGGAACAGACCCTGATCCCCTATGGCCTGCACGTGCTGGGGGAACCCCTGGCGCCGGCACAGCGCGCCGACCTGTTGCGGTCGATGGCGCTGGCCTCCCATGACATCGACCTGGGCGAGGCCGCCGCAACCGCCCTCGCCGACGGGGCGTCGCCGAAACAGGCGGCAGTACTGGCGCTGTCAGACCCTGCCGGGCCGGATTCCGAGCGGTTGCTGGAGGCCTGCACCGCACTGGCCGAGACCAGCCGCCTGCTGGCGGTTGACAGCGAACTGCCGGCCCTGCTGCGGGCACTGGACGGCTGTTTCGTCCGGCCGGTTCCGGGGGGCGACCTGCTGCGCACGCCCGAGGTACTGCCCACCGGGCGCAACCTCCATGGCTTCGACCCGTACCGCCTGCCCAGCACCTTTGCCCTGCGCGACGGTGAGCGCCAGGCCCGGAGCCTGCTGCAGCGCCACTGCCGCGAGGGTCTCGCGCTGCCCGAGTCGGTGGCCCTGGTGCTGTGGGGCACCGACAACCTGAAAACCGAGGGCGGACCCATCGCCCAGGCGCTGGCGCTGCTCGGGGCGGAGCCCCGCTGTGACAGCTACGGGCGCATCTGCGGCGCCCGGCTGGTGCCGCTGGAGCAGCTCGGCAGGCCGCGCATCGACGTGATCATCACCCTGTCCGGCATCTTCCGCGACCTGCTGCCGCTGCAGACCCGGCTGCTGGCCGAGGCCGCCTGGCTCGCCGCGAGCGCGGATGAACCCTGCGAGCAGAACTACGTGCGCAAACACGCCCTGGCCTACCAGCAGCGCAGCGGCTGCGACCTGGAGACCGCGGCCCTGCGGGTATTCAGCAACAGCGAAGGCGCCTACGGCTCCAACGTGAATATGCTGATCGACAACAGCCGCTGGGAGGACGAGGGGGAACTCGCCGAGACCTATACCCGCCGCAAGTGCTTCGCCTACGGCCGCGCCGGTGGCGCCGCGCCCCAGGCAGAGCTGCTGCGTGACATGCTCTCGGGGGTGGAACTGGCCTACCAGAACCTGGACTCGGTGGAACTCGGCGTCACCACGGTAGACCACTATTTCGACACCCTCGGCGGTATCAGCCGGGCGATCTCCCAGGCCAGCGGCCGCGAGGTTCCCGTCTATATCTCCGACCAGACCACCGCCAGCGGCAAGGTGCGCACCCTCGAAGAGCAGGTCGCCCTGGAGACCCGCACCCGAATCCTCAACCCCAAGTGGTACGAAAATATGCTGCAACACGGCTACGAAGGCGTCAGGCACATCGAGGCGCACGTCACCAATACCGTCGGCTGGTCAGCGACCACCGGCCAGGTCGCGCCCTGGGTCTACCAGCGCCTGACCGAGACCTTCATCCTCGACGAGGCGATGCGCAAGCGCCTGGCGTCGCTCAACCCGAGCGCCGCCGTGAAAGTGGCCCACCGCCTGCTGGAGGCCCAGGAGCGGCAGTACTGGGATCCCGACGAGGAGAGCCTCGACGCCCTGCGCCGGGCGGGGGAGGACCTCGAGGATTGGCTCGAGGGTGTCTCCGGGGAGGTCGCCGCATGAACATGCCCAACAATCACATACCGGTACACCAGGTGAACCCCGCCGCCCCGGCGGACGGGGAAGGCAGCCTCCAGGTCCACCTGGACCCGGAGATCGCCATCGACCGGGCGAAGGTCTTCGCCATCTACGGCAAGGGGGGGATCGGCAAGAGCACCACCTCCTCCAACCTGTCGGTGGCCTTCTCGAAACTCGGCAAACGCGTCATCCAGATCGGCTGCGACCCCAAACACGACTCCACCTTCACCCTGACCAAGGCGCTCATGCCCACGGTGATCGACGTGCTGGAGTCGGTCGAGTTCCACAGCGAGGAGCTGTCCCCGGAAGACTACGTCCACGAAGGCTACAACGGCGTCATGTGCGTCGAGGCCGGCGGCCCCCCGGCCGGCACGGGCTGCGGCGGTTACGTGGTCGGCCAGACGGTCAAACTGCTCAAGCAGCACCACCTGCTGGACGACGCGGACGTGGTCATTTTCGACGTTCTCGGCGACGTGGTCTGTGGCGGCTTCGCCTCGCCACTGCAGCACGCCGAGCGGGCACTGGTGGTAACCGCCAACGATTTCGACTCGATTTTCGCCATGAACCGCATCGCCACCGCGATCGAGGCCAAGGCGCGCAACTACGGGGTGCGGCTGGGCGGCGTCATCGCCAACCGCAGCGCCGGCACCGACGAGATCGACCGCTTCAACGAGGCAGTGGGGCTGCGCCGTCTCGCCCACTTCCCCGATCTCGACATCATCCGCCGCAGCCGCCTGAAAAAATCGACCCTGTTCGAACTACCGGACGCACCGGGACTGGCCGACGTCCAGCAGGAGTACATGGAGCTCGCCGCCGCCCTGTGGGCCGGCACCGAGCCGCTGGCGGTGCAGCCGATGAAGGACCGGGACCTGTTCGACTTCCTGGGGTTCGACTGATGCCGACGATTGGTTACGAGCAGCGCCGCTCCGAGATCGAGACCTACTTCGACCGCACCGCCTTCGAGGCGTGGTCGCGCCTCACTTCGAACGCTCCGGTCGGGCGTATCAGGCAGACGGTGCGCGCCGGCCGCGATGAGATGCGCACCACACTGCTGGCGTGGTTGCCGGAGGACCTCAACGGCAGGCGGCTGCTCGATGCCGGCTGCGGCACCGGCGCGCTGGCTTTCGAGGCCGCCCGGCGCGGCGCCGAAGTGGTCGCCGTCGACCTGTCGCCCACCTTGGTCGAGCTGGCCCGGAAGCGACTGCCCGGCACCATCGGCGAAGGCCGTATCGATTTCCGGGTGGGAGACATGAGCCGTCTCGAGCTGGGCCGGTTCGACCACGTGGTGGCCATGGACTCACTGATTCACTATGCCGTCGACGACGGCATCCACATGCTGGCGCGACTCGCGGACAGCGTGCGCCACAGCATGCTGTTCACCTTCGCGCCGCGCACGCCGCTGCTGGGCACCATGCACGCGGTGGGGCGCCTGTTCCCGCGCAGCAACCGGGCGCCCTCGATCGAGCCGGTGGGGGAACAGGACCTGTGGCGGCGAGTCGACACCGGCGACGGTCTGGCCAACTGGCGCCGCGGCAGGGTGCAGCGGATCAGTCGCGGATTCTATACCTCGCAGGCCTGCGAGCTGGTGCCCCGGTGAAAGCGCGGGCCGGTATATTGCGGAGCGTACTGCCCGGCCTGGGCAGCCGTCTGCTGCCCTTTGCCGACGCCGCCACGGGGGAACTGCCCCTGGGGCGCCTGCTGCGCCTCGCGCTGTTTCAGGTCTCCGTCGGAATGGCGGTGGTGCTCCTCAACGGCACGCTCAACCGGGTCATGGTCATCGAGCTGGGCCAGGCCGCCTGGCTGGTATCGCTGATGGTATCGCTGCCCCTGCTGTTTGCGCCCCTGCGCGCGCTGGTCGGGTACCGCTCCGACCATCACCGCTCCATCCTGGGCTGGCGCCGGGTCCCCTATATCTGGGCGGGCACCATGTGCCAGTTCGGCGGCCTGGCCATCATGCCCTTCGCCCTGCTGGTGCTCTCCGAGCCCCAGCTCGGACCGGCCTGGGTCGGACCGGCAGCGGCCGCGCTGGCATTCCTGCTGGTCGGGGCGGGGCTGCATACCACCCAGACGGCGGGACTGGCCCTGGCAACGGACCTGGCCTCCGACGAGGCGCGCCCGCGGGTCGTCGCCCTGCTCTACCTCATGTTGCTGCTGGGCATGATTGCCAGCTCCCTGGGCTTCGCCGCCCTGCTCGACGCTTTCAGCCAGGTGCGCCTGATCAGGGTGATCCAGGGCGCCGCCGTTATCACCGTCATCCTGAACATCGCCGCCCTGTGGAAACAGGAGGCGCGCAATCCGGCATTGACCGCACCGCATCGCCCCCGGCCCAGTTTTCGCGCGTCATGGCGGGTCTACGCGGCCAGCGGCCGCTCCCTGCGCCTGCTGGTCGCCGTGGGGCTGGGCACCGCCGGCTTCAGCATGCAGGACATCCTGCTGGAGCCCTACGGCGGCCAGATTCTCGGGCTGTCGGTCAGCGCGACCACGGGGCTGACCGCCATTCTCGGGGGCGGCATGCTGGTCGCCTTCGCCCTGGCCTCCCGCCAGCTCAGCCGCGGCGCGGATCCGGTTCGCGTTGCCGCCTACGGCGCGCTGGTAGGCATCTTCGCCTTCGCCGCCGTGGTCATGGCGGCACCGCTCCACTCGGAGCTTCTGTTCCGCTTTGGCACCGGCCTGATCGGCCTGGGCAGCGGCCTGTTCGCCGTCGGCACACTCACCGCCGCGATGGCACTGGCCCAGGGCGACCACAGCGGCCTGGCGGTCGGCGCCTGGGGGGCGGTCCAGGCCACCGCCGCGGGCGTGGCCATCGCCGCGGGCGGCGCCATGCGGGACATCGTTACTCATCTGGCAGTCTCCGGAAATCTCGGTCCTGCCCTCACCGGCCCCGCGACAGGATATGGGGCGGTTTATCACGCCGAAATCGCCGTGCTGTTTGCTGCCCTGGTGGCCATAGGCCCCCTGGTGCGGCAGCCCGGCGAACGGCCCCTCCAACAACCGGCACTCCACCTGGCGGAGTTTCCGGGCTGAGCAGAGCCCAGGCAGGGAGATCTACACATGAACACAGGCGCCATCACCGACTATATCGACGTCGCTCAACTCGTCCTCTACGCCTTCTGGATATTCTTCTTCGGACTCTTGATCTACCTTCACCGGGAGAACAAACGCGAGGGATACCCGCTGGAGACCACCTCGAAGCGGCGGATCAGGGTCGAGGGCTTTCCCGCCATGCCGAAACCGAAGACCTTCATACTTCCCCACGGCGGCGGCACCCGCCAGGCACCGCGGCAGGACCAGGGCTACCCGCTGGCGGCACAGCCGGCGAGCGGCGCCCCGGGCTCACCCCTCCACCCCACCGGTGACCCGATGCAGGACGCGGTGGGACCCGCTGCCTACGCCATACGGCCCGAAGTGCCCGACCTGACCCACGAGGGCACACCCAAGATCGTGCCGATGCGCATTGCCACCGAGTTCTCTGTCGAGGGTCGCGATCCGGACCCGCGCGGCAAGCCGGTTTTCGGGGCGGACGGCGTCGCGGCGGGCACGGTGACTGACCTGTGGGTGGATCGCAGTGAACCGCAGGTGCGCTACCTGGAACTGGAGGTCGGGGAGCGCCGGGTTCTGTTGCCCATCAATTTTGCGAAGGTGCGTTCCGGCGACGGCCATGTGCGGGTCAACTCGATCTGTGCAGACCATTTTGCCGGGGTGCCGACCACAGCCAGCCCGGACCAGGTGACGCTGCAGGAGGAGGACAAGATCTGCGCCTACTACGCCGGCGGGCACCTGTATGCCATGCCGGGACGCTCGGAGCCGCTGCTATGAACGAGTACGAACACGAACCGGTGCGGGGGCTGCCCGAACTCCTGCCAGAGGGGGAGGCACTGCTGTGGCAGGGACAGCCCGGATGGCGCTCGCTGGCCCTGCGGGTCTTTCACGTGCGCAGCATCGGGCTCTACTTCAGCCTGCTGGTGGTCGTCCACCTGGCTTCGCAACTGCTGCAGGGGGAGCAGGCTGGCGCGGCGCTGCTGAGCACCGGCTGGCAGCTCGGCCTCGGCGCCCTCGCCCTGGGAATTCTGTCACTGCTGGCATACCTGTACGCCAGGGCGACGATCTATACCCTGACGGACCGCCGCCTGGTCATGCGGATCGGGGTTGCGGTACCGATGATGATCAACATCCCCTGGGAGACGATCGAATCCGCCGACCTGCGGGATTTCGGAGACGGCACGGGCGACATCGCCCTCACCCCGATACCCGGCAAGCGGCTCTCCTACTGGGCGCTCTGGCCCAACGTGCGCCCGTGGCGCTATGCCCGCGTGCAGCCGATGCTGCGCGGGATACCCGATGCGCAGGAGGTGGCAGGACTGCTCGCCGGCGCGGTCGCCGCGACAGCGCAGGAGGAGGGGCCCGCCCTTCACACTCGCACCCGTGGACGACCCCGGCCCGGCAATGCACCCGCCCCCCGCGGCGGAAGCGTGGTGGCGGTCTCCTGAGGGCGCCGCGGTGCTCTTCTGAACGAGGTGATGTCATGCAGACCCGGACGATCGCACAGAACAATGCACTCAATCGCGGCATGATCGTGGTCGGGGCGGTGGTGCTCGCCACCCTCGTGGCCGTCGCGACGGCGAGGCTGGCGGGTTACCGGCCGGCAGCGCCCGCCGGGGGCGCCGTGGTCGCCAGCGCCGATCTGCGTTTCGAGGACGCGGCCGCCGGCGTCGTCCGCATCTACGACTGGCACAGTGGCCGGGTGCTCGCGGACCTGGAACCGGGTGACGGCAGTTTCATTCGCGGGGTTTTGCGCAGCCTGGTGCGGGAGCGCCGCAGTCACGAACTGGGTACGGTGGCCCCCTTCCACATCGCGCGCCACGCCGACGGACAGCTCACCCTGGAGGATACGGCAACGGGTCGGCGCATCGAGCTGCAAGCCTTCGGCCCGACCAATGCGGGCGCCTTTGCCGCCCTGCTCGACGCCAGCCTGGCGCAGTCGTGACCATGGGCGCGCGTCTACACGTGACCGGGTTCTCCCGATGAGCGACTGGCTGCTGGCCGTCACCGTGGCATTGCTGGGCTGGTGGCTCAGTACCGGCGTCATTCTCTACCTGAATCACCTGCCGCGGCGCACCCACCGCTGGAGTATGCTGGCAGCGACGGTGGTGCTGGTGTTCTGTTTCCTCGAGGTCCCCTCTACCAGCGAGGACTCCTCGCGGGAAGGTGCGGTCGTCGCCTTCATGCAGGCCATTCTCATCTGGGGCTGGCTGGAAATGAGTTACCTGATGGGTTTCATCACCGGACCGCGCAGCGCGCCCTGCCCTCCCGATGTAACGGGCCGGGAAAGATTCTGGCTGGCGGTACAGACCAGCCTCTGGCACGAGCTGTCGGTGGTCGCCGCCACCGCCCTGGTCGTCGCGCTCACGTGGAATGCCCCTAACCAGATTGCCGCCTGGAGCTGCATCGCGCTCTGGCTGATGCGCTGGAGCGCGAAACTCAACCTGTTCCTGGGGGTGCTCAACTACAACGAGGAGTGGCTCCCGGACCACCTGCGCTACCTGACCACCTACACCCGGCGCCGGGCCATGAACATGCTGTTTCCGGTCTCCGTTGTGGTCGGTACCAGCGCCGCCACGGCACTGCTGCTCAGCGGCCTGAACGGCACCGAAGAGGTGGTCCGCACTGGGCACGTGCTGGTCGGCGCCCTCGTGGCGCTGGCGGTCCTGGAACACTGGTTCCTGGTCCTGCCGCTGCACGACTCCGCCCTCTGGCAGTGGGCGCTGCCGCCGGCGGACCGGGAAAAAAAGGTTGAAGAAAATTGCGAGGAAAGCGGCAGGCGGGCGACCGCGGCGGGGCTGTAGGAAGCCTCTCGCGCCCTGTGTCCAGATTTTTGTACAGCATGCAGTTGACGTTTCGCAGGGACGTGCCTACGCTGAAAACCTAATAGCTGGCAAAGATTGTAGACTGACTGGACCACGCTTTAGCAAGCCGCTCGCGATTTAACGGCAGTGTTATCAGGGTAATGCCCAGACAGCCTGTGTAGATGGCAATAAGAGAGCGCGAATATGTCCGCATCCGCAACGGCGACAGCCAAACCCCGTGTGATTTTCCGGTCAGGGGAAACCCCCTACCACCACCCCGACCCCTTCTGCCGCGATGAACAGCATGTGACCGGCGACCACTACGCCGACGCGCTGGACGCAGAGGGGAGGTACGAGGGCGCCCCCGGCGCCATCTCGATCTACATCCACCTGCCCTTCTGCCCCTCCCGCTGTCTTAGCTGCGACCACAACACGACGGTCACCCACGACTCCGGGGAGGTCGACCGCTATCTCGATACGCTGGAGCGGGAGATGGACATGGTCACCGGGCGCATCGGCCTGGGGCGTCCGCTGATGCAGCTTCATATCGGCGGCGGCACACCCAATTATCTGACTGATCCGCAACTGGTCCGTCTCGCCGCCATCATCGAAAACCATTTCAGTATCCGGCCCGACACGGAGACCTCGCTGGATGCCAGCCCGAAACGCACCTCCCGCGCACAGCTGGACCTGCTCCACGGGCTCGGTTTCAGGCGCATCAATTTCGAGGTGCGCGACCTTGACCCCGGGGTCCAGATGGCTGTCGGCCGCTCCCTGTCACTGCCCATACTGCAGGACGTCTTCGACAATGCCAGGGCAGCGGGCTTCGAGACGCTCAGCATGGATCTGGTTTACGGTCTGCCGGGCCAGACGCTGGACAGCATCCGCCGGAGCCTGCGGCAGCTGGTGGAGCTCGAGCCCGACCGGGTGGCCTGCTTCTCCTACTCACGCCGGCCGGAGAGCTTTCAGCACCAGCGCGCGATCGATGCCAGCAGCATTCCCTCACTCGCCGACAAGATGGCGATGTTCAACGCGGTGGTCGAGGCCATGCAGGCGGCTGACTACACCTGGGTCGGCCTGGACTGCTTCGTGCGCCGGGAGGACGCCCTCTGCAGCGCGCAGCTGCAGCGCCGCCTGCACCGCAACTGGATCGGCTACACCCTGCACGAGAGCAGGGACCTGCTGGGCTTCGGCACCAATGCGGTGAGTGAACTGAAGAATCTATGTGTTCAGAACCAGCTGTCCATACCCAGCTGGCACGGTGCGATCCGCGGCGGCATCCTGCCGGTCAGGGGCGGGATGCGCCTGAGCAATTCCGATCGGGAGCGCCGCAACGCGATGATCGACCTGATGTGCAACATGGAATTGCAGGACTACGGGGCGCTGACCGCTACCAGTGGCGAGAGCGCGACCCTCACCCAACTGCGGCGGGATGGGCTGGTGGACATCTCCGCGGGCAGAGTCGCTGTCACATCGCACGGCCGCTACATGCTACACCACATCTGGGGCGACGCGTCCCCGGAGCACCGCTGGGACGGCGTCTGGTAGGAATCGGGACACCCCCGTACCGGTCAACTCACCCCGGCGGGACCGATGGGGAGGCGCCGCCGATGTAAGGGAAGTGCCTGCGCCGGCAGTGGCGTTCCACGGCGGCATGCTGATCCCCCCTCAGGCGTGACCACTCCAGCAGGAACCAGGGGGTGAACTGCCCCGGATGGCGCTGCACCCAGCTGTCCACCTCCTCACAGGCGAACCACCCCCACTCCTGGACCTCGTTGCGGTTGGCGCGAACAGAGTCCGGACGATCGAGGTCACCGATCAACACCGCGCACAGTTCACGCTCCGCACCACGGCTGCCGAAACTGGCCGCATACTGGAACTGGTAGAGCCAGGACAATTCCGCCGCCACCCCCAGCTCCTCGAGCAGGCGCCGCCGGGCAGCATACTCATAATCCTCGCCCCGCCGGGGGTGACTGCAGCAGCTGTTGGTCCAGAAGCCCGGCCACAGGGGTTTCTGCGGGCTGCGCCGGTGCAGCAGCACCCGTCCCGGACCGTCGAAAAGAAAGATAGAAAACGCGCGGTGCAGCAGGCCGCTGCCCCGGTGAACATTGTCCTTGCTGTCGTGCCCGATGACATTGTCCTGTTCGTCGACCAGGATCAGGTTCTCGTCGTCAAAAGAGACCTGGCGTGAGACCTGGGCAAAGCTGTTGGCAATCATCGAGTTCTCCGGGATTTGACCAGGCAGACAGAGACTCCCGCGAGCTAGCGGGACCTGGCACGCCCGTCCGGGCGGATTTGAAGAATGGGCGATAAGACCCCCGGCAAAGCCTGTTGGCACCGTGCTGACAGGGACCAGCCCGGGTACGGGCCCGCTGCCGCAAGCCCGCTCCCCGCTGCCCCCGGGGGGCCGCCCGTCGCTTTAACTGCGCGTCGGCGGCAAAGGCTCCATATGCTGCGCAACGGCTTTACTCGTGGCCGGACCTTCCAGCCAGTTGAAACGCTCGGTGCTGAGCAGGATGAAGTGAATCAACAGCGCCAGTACGAACAGAAACGTAAACAGCGCGATCAACACTCTCCTAGGATCAAAGATCAGCCATATCTTGTGCATTTCGCATCTCCATGCTCTATCGCGACCTCCCGGACGACCCGGACCGCCGCTTGGTTATCACTGGTCACAACCACCGGCTCTCAGAGCCAGGGCCGCCAGATCCAGACAAGGATGTGAGCGACTACCGCGATAGCCGTGAAGCCGAGAAAGCTCTTCACGAAAATTCCGTGAAACTCCTCTGCCTCTGCCTCGGTCAGCCCCGAAAGGCTGGTATTGGGGTCATTCATGGTCTCTATCCTCCGTTTGAACATCCCATCTCAAAGTCCCTTTCCGATGGAAAAGGGATCACTCCAGGGCGACCGCCGCTGACCGCGGTCAGCGGCGGTCGCCCTCTCCGATCCGGCTGCTACCGCATCAGCAGTCGCAGCCGGCCCGAAAGCTCTGGCTCCTCTCCGCCGTCACGCCGGCGGTATCGCCTGCGGACGAATGCCTCTGCCGGGCATCCGCCCCGCGCCCGTCCCTAATCGGATTTCGGACGCATATCCTTTGCCGCCCCGGACAGCTTCGCGAGACTGGGATAAGCCTCCAGCATGCGTGCACCGTAGAGCGGCTTGTAGGCGCCCTGGTGGCACGTGTTGCAGCCCACCTTGAGCGGATCGCCGAGGGGACCCTTGCGATTCTCCGGCAACTGGTCGGCGAGCGGTGCGATATAGCTGCTGTTCATCTCACGCACCTGACGGATCGCATGCCACGCCTTCACCCGGGAGGGCGGGCTCTGTTCCCAGGAGGAGAAGGCGCGGGTGTTGTGGCAGTGGGTGCAGTTCACGCCCAGCGAATCCGACATGTGCATCATCAGGGCATAGGTCCATTCCGTCTGCTTGATCGATTTGCGGCTGCCCGCGGGCAGCGCCGTACCGGAGACGACACGAATGTCGTAATCCTGTTCCAGGAACGGTGTCAGCGGGTCGTAGGGCAGGGACGCCCCGGCGACCGTGTCAGAGGCGATATTCTGCCCGGCGCTGGCGAGCCCTTTCGCATGGGGTTGACCAGGATCCGTCGCCCAGACGTAGGACGGCACCGGCTGACCGCGATGGCAGGTATAGCAGGTGACGCCCGTGGGGCCCACGTGGGCCTGCCAGTCGGCGTTGGCCCGCTGGGTCATCGCCAGCATCACCCTGGCGACCCGCTTGGTGTACACGTCCTCGCTGGCAAAATTATCGGGGGCGTGGCAATAGTTGCAGCCCTGTTCCGGGGCAACCCAGGAGGTGATCGCAACCATCAGCCGGGCGAACTCGGCGACGCTGAGATCGCCCAGCACCTCCACGTTCTGATAGACATCGCTGGCTTTCGGGCCTCCTGCCGGTACCGGTGCCTGCGCCTCGGGGGGCAAGTTGGCCTGCACCTGCTCGCCCAGGGTCCGGGGGTTGTAGAGCGCCACCATGCCGGTGCCGCGATAGCCCCGCTGCACGGTGTCGACCGGCGGTCGTTCGCAGCCCGCCACGAACAGGATGGCGAGTGTCACGAGTGCCGCGAGGGTGCGCGGCGTGCCGCTGTTGCCGGAGTTATTCATTGTCCTGCCCCCGTCATCATCGGGTCAGTGACAGGCATGGCATCCACCGCCGGATAGGCGGGAGCGACCCCGTGCTTGACTGCCCACAAGTACCAGTTGTCCACCACGGTCCCCGTCAGCAGAATACCGATGCCGCCGGTGACCACCGTGAGCACCGCGAACCACCAGGCCCAGCGGTGTATCGATTCCATGGTGGCGTTGAAACCCATGGTCCAGCGCCAGAACAGGGCCGCCCGCTCCGACGCCGTGCCGCGGTCCACGATCTGGTCGATCTCACGGTCGCCGCCGAAGCGGCTCACCGCAAGCACCGTGGCGCCGTGCATGGCGAACAGCAGGGTGGATCCGTAGAGGAAGGCGATGGAGAGCATGTGGAACGGGTTGTAGAAGAGGTTCCCGTAGCGGATGGAGAAGGCCGCGGTCCAGTCCAGGTGCGGAAAGATGCCGAACGGCACTGCCTCGCTCCAGCTGCCCATCAACAGGGGGCGGATGAACCCGAGCACCAGGTAGAGCCAGATGGCCCCGGCAAACGCCCACGCCAGATGTGTGCCCATGCCGAGTGCGCGGGAGCGCTGGAATGTGCGCCACCACCAGAGCAGAATCGACGCCGTCAGGAAAAAGCCCGCCATCAACCACCAGCCGCCGTCGTGCAGCGGTGGAATACTGAGGCCGTATTTCGGCGGCGGCGGCTCGAGGGCGAGCCACGGCAGCTGGCGCACGAACTCCACCGGATCCCAGTTCACCGACGCCCACATGTTGAGGCCGATGATCTCGATTGCAATGAAACCGCAGAACAGGGAGAGGATGCCGGTGGCGCCGAGATAGATCGGGCCTATCTGCGCATCCCCTATCTTGCCCGCCCAGTAGGAGTGCCAGGTGCCCCCCACGCGGTTGCCGTTGTCCCTGCCCAGGGAAACGCCGGGATACGCCGGCGAGTGCACCTGGACCCGTGTAAAAATATTCTGGTACTCAGCCATCTCTTTGCCCTCGCCTCAATTCCAGATCGGCAGCTGCAGCCACCAGTTCCACCATTCCGGCCAGCCGCGGGTCCAGAACGGGCCGCTGATAACGATACAGACCGCACTCCAGAAACCGGCTGACAGCGCCAGGAAAAGACCGAGGCGATGGATGCCGAGTGCACCGATGGAGTAGCCGATGTCGTCGCGGAAGAACGTGTTCTCGTGTTCAGCGGTCTTGACCTCCTCGCCCTCGGGCGGGTTGGTGACCGCCAGGATCAGGGAGCCGTGCATGGACAGCGCCAGGGTGGTGGTGAAAAAGAAGGTGACCGCCAGCATGTGCGCCGGGTTGTAGTGGAAGTGGAGGTACTGGTACCCGACGTTGGAGACCCAGTCCAGGTGACTGAGGATCCCGTAGGGAAAGCCGTGCCCCCACGCCCCCAGCAGCAGGGGACGGATCACCACCAGGGTGACGTAGGCCAGGATGGCGACACTGAACGCGAAGGGTACGTGCAGCCCGATTCCCAGCTTCCTCGCTATTTCCACCTCGCGCAGGGCCCAGGAGACGAAGGCCCCGATGGCGCAGACCGTGATGATCTGCCACAGGCCGCCCTCCTCCAGTGGAGCCAGCCCGAGGCCGTAGCTGAGGTCCGGCGGCGCTATGCTGATCTGCCACAGATTCCAGGTTGGACCCAGGGCGGCACCGTAGATGATCAGCAAGGTGCCGAGCAGACTGAAGAAGATGGTGGTGACGCCAAAGAAGCCGACATAGAACGGCCCCACCCAGAAATCGAACAGGTCCCCATAACGGTGTAGGCCATCCGTCTCGCCTCGCCGTACCAGGACTCCCTCTGCCCCGATTTCGAGGCGAAGGGACGCCAGGTCCGCGGCAGGAGCCGGCTGACCACCACAATCACAAAGAACCACGCCACTGCAATTGCGATCAGCAGGCGGAACTCGTGGATTTCCGTTTGCCCGACCTGCTGGAGCGGGCCATGGCTTTCTGACAGGTTCAGCATCACTGAATCCTCCCTTGCAAATGAGTCGGTCTGCCGCATTTATGGCAGCCCGGCCCGGTCACGCGGATCCTCCCGCGCTGAGTTCTACCCGCGCACTGCGCAGGTGCCGGATCTCGACCAGCTCCGCACCGCTGCTGCGGGCGTTGCGCTCGGCCGCGTCACGCAGCCGTTTCGCGGCCGAGATGCGGATGAGAATGGGTTCCTGGGCAACCAGCCGGTCGAGGGCCGCCTCGGCCTCATTGGCCCAGGCGATGGAAGCCCGGGCGCGCGCCGGCGTGGCGGCGATCTGGTCCAGTTCGGACCCCAGCGGCAGGATGTTGAACAGGGCATCGAACAGGCCGTTGCAGACCTCCTGCAGCAGGTAGGACGCGCCCGAGTAACCCATGAACGGGGTGCCGGTATGGCGCCGGATGATCGTGCCGGGCAGGGAGGCGGGCAGGTAGATGGCCCGCGCCCCGATCTCCGCCAGGTACATGCGCTCGTTGTAGCTGCCGAACAGGATCAATGGCGTCTGCTCCTGCACCGCCTTGCGCACCGCCTCGTTGTCCGGTTTCACACCCGGGCGACGGGAAAAGGCGAATGTGCAGGGCAGGCCAAGCTCCTCCTCGAGAAAATGACGCACCCCGCGGGTGTAGGTTTCACTGGCGGCGATCCCGAAGCTCGCGGTGCCGAAGAAATCCTGCGTCACCGAACGCCACAGGTCCCACACCGGCTTGATCGTGGTGTGCTTTTCCCGCTCGATGAAGGGCTCCGGATCGAGCCCGAGCAGTTCCCCGAGTGAGTGAAGAAAAGCCGTGGTGCTGTGCAGCCCGATCGGGGCCTGCAGGTAGGGGCGATCCAGCGCCTCGCACAGCTGCCGCCCGAACTCCCGGTACATGCAGATGTTGACCTGAGCGTCCGCCAGGCGGGGAATCTCGTCGAGATGACAGCCCAGGGGAAAGACCAGGTTGACCTCGGCGCCGATCCCCTCGACCAGGCGGCGGATCTCCGCGAGGTCGGACCAGGTATTGAAGTAGCCGTAGCAGGGGCCGATGATATTCACCTTCGGCGGAGCGGCAGCGTCAGCCGCCTTCTTCGCACGCTTGCGGCGCTTGGCGCCGTAGCGGGTCCAGAGCCAGTAGAGGGCCCGGTCGGCGCTCTGCCACTGATCCTCGTCGATGGTCCGCGGCAGGAACCGCTGGATATTGGTGTCCTCGGGTGTCACCCCGCCCCCGATCATCTCGGCGATGGAGCCGGTGACCACGACGCTGGGCTGTTCCGGGTCCAGGGTGGCGTGGGCCCGGCGCAGGGCGCCCTCGGTCCCGTGCTGGCCCAGCTCCTCCTCTCCCAGTCCGGTCACCACGATCGGCAATTCATGAGGTGGGAGCGCATCCGTATAGTGGAGTACCGAAGTCACCGGCAGGTTCTCGCAGCCGACCGGGCCGTCGATGATCACCTGCAGGCCCTTGACCGCGGTGAAGACATAGACCGATCCCCAGTAACCGCCCGCCCTGTCGTGATCGAGCACCAGCATCAGGCCGTCTCCCCTGCCGCCGCGAGCCCGGGCATGCGCGGCTGCGCCGTCCAGACCCCCGCGTTCTGGCCGCGGCCGACCCCGGCGAAGAAGGACTCCATCCTGGCGAAGCGCTCCCGCCCGGCCACCGCGGCATTGACCACCTGGGCCAGGGAGCCGGCGCCGGCGGGGCCCATCAGCGGCCGCGCGGAAATCAGGTTGGTGAAATAGAGCCCGGGTACCGCCAGCTCCTTGGCTTTCTGGACCACCGGCGTGGTACCGATCGCCAGGTCGGGTTGGAACGCCTCCATGGCCGCCAGGTCATCCTCCAGGGAGGCGCGGTAACGCACCTCGACCCCGTGTGCCTCGAGCCAGAGGCGATCGGCCTCGGACCACTCGGTGCGCGCGCAGGCCGTGCCCACGTAGCGCAGGTCGGCACCGCTCTCCACCAGCAGCCGCCCCACCAGCAGTTCCGAACCCTCGTAACCGGAAAGCGTGATACGGGCGTCGATGGCGCTGCCTTCCAGGGCGTTCCTGATGGCCGGCAGGATCGCATTGCTCGCTTGCGCCAGTGTTGCCGCGTCGACCCCGAAGGCGTCCGCGACGGACTGCAGCCAGCTCGCGGTACCCTCGTAGCCCACCGGGGCAGACCCGATACAGGGCCGTCCCGCCGCTTCGAATTCGCGCCGGGTTGCCGTGTAAAAGGGGTGCAGCATGGCCACCAGCCCGCAGTCCAGGGCCGCGTACAGCTCGCGCCACTCCCGGGTCGGCACCACCGGTCCCGCCGCCAGTCCCAGGGGCTCCAGCAGACGGCCTATGGTCAGCGCGTCCACCGGGAAAATCTCGCCGACCAGGCTCACTGAAGGGCGCTCGCTGGCGCCCCCGGTCGGCTCTGCCACGGGCCCTGCCTCGGCCTCCCGCCGGGCATAGTTGAGCATGGCTCCGGCCAGCACGTCCTTCGCCTCGGCATGGGTGGGCACCCCGAACCCGGGTACGTCGATGCCGATGATGCGCACGCCGTTGATCTCCCGCGGCAGGAGGTCGAGCGGTACGCCCGATGCGGTCGGCACGCAGAGGTTGATGATCACCACCGCATCGTGCCGGGCGGGATCCGCCAGCTGGTGGGCGGCCTCCCGGATGTCCTCGAACAGTTTGCCGGTAACCAGCGTCTCGGAGTCGAAGGGCACATAGCCGACCGTGCGACGGGCACCGTAAAAGTGGGAGGTGAAGGTCAGCCCGTAGACGCAGCAGGCGGAGCCACTCAGCACCGTGGCGGTGCGGCGCATCCGCAGTCCCACCCGCAGGGAACCGAAGGCGGGGCACATGCTCTGCGGCTGATCGTGAGGGCCCGCCGGGTAATCGCTGGCATAGCGCTCGAGCACCTCGCTCTTGCCGGCCGCCGCGGCCGCCTCGCTCATTCGCGCAGCGCCGCCATGACAACCGGTGGCGGCGGTCTCGACACCCGCCCCGTCCACTTCGGTGGCAGGGATACGCTGGGTGGCGCGCTGCTGGCGCTCAGACGGTGTCATAGATGACCTCGAGCGAAGGTTTGCTGGCGGCGGCGGCGCCGCACAGATCCGCCATGGTGGCCGGCTGCAGCACCACGTCGCGACCCACCGCATCACCCGAAAACAGGCCCAGCAGTTCATCCTGGGTCAGTGGCGTCGGCTGGTGCGGAGGCGCTTCCGCGACGTTGGCCGCCAGACCGGCGAACAGCGGTCCCCAGTTGCCGTCCGGATGGCCGATGATTTCGTAGTTGGCGCTCTTGCGCCGGATTTCGTCGTGGGCGGGAATGGCCGCGAGTTCGGGAATCCCGACCGCCCTGCAGAAGGCCTGGGCCTCACCGGTCCCGTCATCCTTGTTGGTGACCATGCCGGCGACGCCGACGTTGCCACCGAGCTTCCGGAAGTACTCGACCGCGGAGCAGACGTTGTTGGCGACGTAGAGGGACTGCAGGTCGTTGGAGGCGACCACGATCACCTTCTGGCACATATCCCGCGCAATGGGCAGGCCGAAACCGCCGCAGACCACGTCGCCGAGGAAATCCAGCAGCACGTAGTCGAAATCCCAGTCGTGAAACCCCAGCTTTTCAAGGGTCTCGAAGCCGTGGATGATGCCCCGCCCGCCGCAGCCGCGGCCGACTTCCGGGCCGCCCAGTTCCATGGCAAAGACGCCGTCGCGCTTGAAGCAGACATCCTCCACCCGGGCCTGCTCCCCCGCCGCCTTTTTCCGCGAGGAGGTTTCGATGATGGTGGGGCAGGCCTTGCCGCCGAACAGCAGCGACGTGGTGTCGCTCTTCGGGTCGCAACCGATCAGGAGTACCTTCTTGCCCTGTTGCGCCATCATGTAGGAGAGGTTGGCGAGGGTGAAGCTCTTGCCGATACCACCCTTGCCGTAGATGGCGATGATCTGGGTTTTTGGCGCCGGCCCGGCGGAGCTGGCCAGCAGGTCCGCGTCCCCCGCGCCACGCTTGGCATTGGGTGCGTAGGTGGCTACCGAGGCATCCATCATGGGGCAGATCTCCAGTCAATGATCATTTTCAGGCAGTCGGGGTCTCCGAATGCGGTGCGGTAGGCGGGTCCGGCCGCCTGTGCCGATTGGCAGTGCGTCACCAGTCCCTGCAGAGAGAGGTCTCCGTCGCGCACCAGCCGGACCGCACGTTCTAGGTCGGGCTGCTGCCACTCCGCCGCTACCCTGATCTCGATTTCCCGCAGGAACGCCGCGGGGAACCGGAAGGAGAGCGGCTCGTGGTAAAAACCGGCGAGAATGATGCGACCCCCGGGAGCGAGACGCTCGATCAGGGTGTCAAGCAGAGTCGGATCCCCGCTGACATCGCAGATCCGACGGTAGTCATGACGGTCGTCGTCTGCCGGGTCGACGACCCGGTAGCCCGACCCGCCGGAGGCGCGCTCTGCGGCGCGCTCCCAGACCGTTGGCGGCGGTCCACCCAGGGCGATCACGGTGCGTGCGACGAGGCGCCCCAGCACGCCGTGCCCGACCACCAGATCGGGCCACTGGCCTTGGCCCGCGGCGACCACCGCGTGATGGGCGGTTGCAGCCAGCGCCAGCAGCACGGCCTCCTGGTCCAGTGAATCATCCAGCGGGACCAGTCGGTCGGCGGGCACCACCAGGGTCTGTGCTGCACCGCCAAACAGTCCGCGCACATCGGCGAAGCCGCTTGAGCCGGGCACGAACACCCGTGTTCCCGGTGGAATGCGACCCTGCTCGCCACCGCTGCGCACCCGGCCCACGGACTCGTACCCCGGCACCAGCGGATACCCGAGGCCGGGAAATGGCGGCATCCGCCCATCCCACAGCAGCCGCTCGGTACCGGTGCTGATGCCGCTCCACTCGAGATCCACGACACAGTCGCCCGCCGAGGGCGGCAGCAGCCTGACCCGCCGGACGGCCATTCGCCCCGGCTGCTCGAAGACCACTGCCATTGCCTCATGATTCAACATTGATGTGCCCATTCATCGATCCACCAGCCAGCGGGTTTCCGCTCTCCGGCTCCTTGTGTAAGTTTAAGATTACATAATAATATGTCAAGTATAATTTACATCTGCGCAGCCTGTGCCCGGCGACCTCGCCCCTCATGGTGCGGCGACCAGCACCCGCACCAGCAGCGGTTGCCGGGTACCCAGTTCCCGACAGCGGGCGAAGCCGGCCCGGCGCGCCATGGCGCCAAGCTCCGCGGCACTCCTCGGGCGGCCGCTGCCCATCGCCCAGAGGTACATCCCGAAATAGGCGGCGCCCGCCGGCTCCGCGCCCGGGGTGGCCGCCATCGGCTCTGCGATCAGCAGGCGACCGGTGGGTGGCAGCGCGGCGCGCGCCGCACTCAGGAGCGCGAGTGCCTGTTCGTCGTCGTGGTCGTGGAGCACCCGCACCAGGCTGGCGACATCCGCCCCCTGCGGCAGCGCATCGCCCAGCATGTCGCCGGCGACCGCCCGCGCCCGGTCGCTCAGGCCCGCGCGCGCAAAGCGGGCGTTGGCGCGATCTGCGACCGGACCGAGGTCCAGCACGGTCACCTCCATCCCCGGCCAGCGCCGCAGCACGGCGGCGGCGAAGCTGCCGTCGCCGCCGCCGATGTCCAGCAGGTGATGACAGCGCCGGAAGGAGAACGCCGCCAGGATGTCGTCGGCGATGAGGTGCTGGGAGACCGCCATCAGGTCGCTGTAGGCGGCCTCCGGCTCCGCCGGGGCGGATCCCGAACCGGCGCCGGCATAGGGCCAGAAGGCGGCGAGATGGGTGCCTCCCCGCTGCCCCAGCAGTGCCACCGGGTCCCTGAGATCCTGGTAGAGCCGCTCATGGTGCGCCACCATGGCGGCGATGGCGGGATTACCGAGCATCGCCGCACCCAGCTCGCCGAGGCCGTAGCGGGCCTCGCCCCGGCGCTCGACCAGGCCCAGTGACTCCGCCGCCGCCAGCAGGCGAGCCGCGCCTTCCGGGGGCAGCTGCCATTCGGCGGCGAGCACGGTGACAGCCACGGGTCCCCCGGAGAGCCGCTCGAAGACGCGCAGCTGCACGCAGGCAAACAGCACCTGGGAGTAAACGAAGCCCGCCGTGAGGTCAAACAGCGCCCGGGCGCGGCGCCGGGCAATGGGCCGGGTCAGGGGAAAACGGGCCGCCCCCTGCTGAAATCGGGGGCTGGCCAGCAGCCGGTCGCGCCACGCCAGCAGCTGGTCGCGCAACGTCGGTCGAGGCGACGCCGCTGCGGCGACGGCGCCGGCCCTGTCCGGTTGCGATGACACTAGGGTCTCGTCCGGCGCATTGGCATGATCCCGGGCCGCCCCACTGCGGCGCTAGGCGGCGTGGCGGCCGAGTCCCTTGGGCAGGAATCGCCTGGCCTGGTTGCGGACCAGGAGCTGCAGACCATCGCGGCCCGGGCAGTCCGGCACCGACATCAGCCCCTCCTCGAGCAGCTGCTTGAGACGACGCACGGCGCCGTCCAGGCCCAGCTCGCGCACTGCGCTCGGCCTGCCCAGGGCGGCATCACAACCGGTCGGCTTGCCCAGTTCAACCGCATCGGCGGTCGCGTCCTGGATATCGTCCGCGACCTGGTAGGCCTCGCCGATGCGCGCGCCCAGAGCGCGCCAGGGAAGGGGATCGACCCCCGCGGCGGCGGCGCCGGCACAGGTGGCCGCGATAAACAGGGCCCCGGTCTTGGACTGGTGATAGAGCGACAGGTCGACCTCGGGCTCGCACTCCCAGGCCTGTCCGGCGGCGATGCCGAAAGGCGCCCCGACGCCGCGGCCGACCACCGAGAGCAGCGCCCCGAGGCGGGCAGGCTGCCCGGACGATGCCGCGGCCATGGCCAGGGCCTCGAACGCGGCCACGATCAGCGCGTCGCCGGCCAGCACCGCGATCTGCTCGCCATAGGCGGCGTGCACTGACGGTTTCCCGCGCCGCTGCGCCGCATTGTCGAAACAGGGCAGGTCATCGTGGACCAGAGAGGCGCAGT
Organism: Halioglobus sp.; assembly: GCA_037382865.1. GTDB lineage: Bacteria > Pseudomonadota > Gammaproteobacteria > Pseudomonadales > Halieaceae > JARRPM01. Next base: position 134,367 of record JARRPM010000007.1, read on the forward strand.
GCAGCAGCTCGATCGCCGCAGCCGCCCCCCTCGCCAGGTGGCACTCCGCATCGCCGTTGGCTACGGCCACCGCGAGGCACAGCTGCGGCCGGACCCGGGCGCCACCGGGAAACACTGCATGGCGCAACGCGCCGGCCAGCTGCGGCGGGCACCGGGGGTCCGCCGCCCGCGCCAGCGCCGCTTCCAGAACCTGCTCACAACCCGACTCGTGTCTGCTCATCAGGCTTCTCCTCACCACACTGGTGTTAACTTTGTTTTACACTTAATATGTAATGTATGTTAGACACTTATACAATACAAGTCGGGACAGCCACTTTTTTCCGCGGGACAATGGCGTGGAACACCCGCCGATAGCGGTCATCGGCGCCGGCATGGGCGGGCTCAGTGCGGCTCTCACCCTCGCCGCCCGCGGCCGGTCGGTCCTCGTCCTGGAGGCTGCGGACGAGCCCGGGGGCAAAATGCGGCAGGTCAGCTGCGGCGGCGCCCCGATCGACGCCGGGCCCACCGTCTTCACCATGCGCTGGGTTTTCGAGGAGCTCTTCGCGGCGCTGGGCGCCTCGCTGGAGGAGTGGATCGAGCCGCAGGCCCTGGACACCCTTGCCCGGCACAGCTGGGGGCCGGGGGAGCAGCTCGACCTCTTTGCCGACCGCCAGCGCACTGCGGACGCCATCGCCGGGTTTGCGGGCCCCGCGGAAGGTCGGCGTTACCTCGCTTTCTGCGCCAGCGCCGCCAGAACCTACCAGGCCCTGGAGCGACCCTTCCTCTGCGCGCCGCGACCGAACCCGCTGACTCTCAGTGCCCGGGTAGTGGCGGCAGCGGGCCTGCCGGCCCTGTTCCAGATCCGTCCCTTCTCCCGTCTTTTCCGGGCGCTGCAGGGCCACTTCCGGGACCCGCGCCTGCAGCAGCTGTTCGGACGCTACGCCACCTACTGCGGGTCCTCCCCCTACCTGGCCCCGGCCACCCTGATGCTGGTCGCCCACGTCGAGCAGACCGGGGTCTGGGTACTGCCCGGCGGCATGCAGCGCCTCGCGGCCTCGATGCGCGCACTTGCAGAACAGCGCGGGGTCAGGTTCCGGTTCGGCGAGGCGGTCCGGGAAATCCGCTGCAGCCGGGGTCGCGTCAGCCACGTGGTCACAGCCACCGGCGAGGAAATCCCCTGCAGCGCCGCGATCTGCAACGCCGATCCCGCGGCCCTGCGCGCGGGACTGTTCGGTGCAGCTGCCAAACAGGCGATTCCGGGAACGCCCCCTGGCGGGCGCTCCCTGTCGGCAATCACCTGGGCGCTCGAAGCGCGGACCCGGGGATTTCCCCTGCTCCATCACAACGTCTTTTTCAGCAGCGACTACCGGCGGGAGTTCAACGACATCCTGCGCCGCGGCAGTGTGCCGGCCGAACCCACGGTCTACGTCTGCGCACAGGACCGCGACCCGGACGGCCGTACCCCGGGGGGCCGTACCCCGGACGGCCGTACCCCGGGCGGCCGTATCCCGGGCGACCGCGCGGAACGCCTGCTCTGCCTGGTCAATGCCCCGGCCACCGGGGACAGCCACCCCTTCGACAGCGAGGAGATCGACGCATGCGCGATCCGGACATTCCAGATGCTGGCCCGGTGCGGCCTGCAGGTCACCCCGCGGCCGGAGGCCACGGTGGTGACCACACCACGGGACTTCGCCCGGCTGTTCCCCGCCACCGGGGGAGCACTGTACGGCATGCCGAGTCACGGCTGGCAGGCCACTTTCCGGCGCCCGGGGTCGAGGACCCGGATACCGGGCCTCTACCTCGCGGGGGGCGGGACCCATCCCGGCCCGGGGGTACCGATGGCGGCACTGTCCGGGCGTCTGGCCGCGCAGACCCTGTTGCAGGACCGGACTTCGCGCAGCCTGTCGTCCCCGGCGGCTATCGCTGGTGGTACCTCGATGCGGTGAGCGACGACGGTCGCCACGCCCTGACCGTCATCGCCTTCGTCGGCAGCGTCTTCTCGCCCTATTACGCCGCCGCGCGGCGTCGGGGCGCCGCCGACCCGGCCGGGCACTGCGCGATCAATGCCGTGCTCTACGGGCCGCGGGGCAAACGCTGGGCGCTGACCGAGCGTGGCGCCGCGGCGCTGCAGCGCAGCCGTGAGCACCTGCAGATCGGGCCCAGCGCCATGCACTGGGACGGTGCCTGCCTGGCGGTGGATATCGACGAGATCACGGTGCCGATCCCCGGCCGGCTGCGGGGGCGGGTGCGCCTCTATCCCGGCGCGCTGACCCGCCACCAGTACGCCCTGGACGCCGGCGGCCGCCACCTCTGGTGGCCCGCGGCCCCTGTCGCACGGGTAGCGGTCAGCATGCGGCACCCTGCCCTCGACTGGCAGGGCCACGCCTACTTCGACAGCAACGGGGGCAGCGAACCCCTGGAGAACGGTTTTCGCGACTGGGACTGGTCGAGGGCTGCGCTGGGTGACGGCGGCTGCGCGATTCTCTACGACACCCGTCCGCTGGACGGCCTGGAGCGCCGGCTCGCCCTGCGTTTCGACGGACAGGGGCGGGCCGAGCCGTTCGCGCCCCCGTCCCGCGAGGCGCTGCCGGCCACGCCGATCTGGCGGATAAGCCGTGGCACCGGAGCGGAACGCGGGATGGCACGGGTCCAGCGCACCCTCGAGGATACCCCCTTCTACGCCCGCTCCCTGCTGGCGACCACCCTGCTGGGCGAACCGGTGACGGCGGTGCATGAAAGCCTGTCCATGGTGCGGTTCCGGCAGCGCTGGGTGCAGTACCTGCTGCCGTTCAGGATGCCGCGCCGCGCGCGGTACTGACCGGCCGGTCATCCAGCCACCGGGCAGACGCCCCGGTGCGAGGTTCAGCCAGGGCGTCAGCGAGGGGTCGGCGCGCGGCTCGGCCGTGCCGAGAGCGCCACCATTTCCTGCCGTTCCCGCCGTTCCAGCTCGGCAAACAGCTCCAGCACCCAGCCGGCCCGCTCTCCCCAGGCTGCGCCGGGCGAGACCTTCGGGGGAGTGGCCGGGGCCACAGGGCGCGGGTGTGCCGCGACGGCCTCGACCAGGAAGCGCACCTCGGCCAGCGCCGGCGCGTCGAGACCGTCGGAGGGGAGCGCGAACGCCGCCGGGACTCGTGCCAGCAGGCCGAGTTTTCTCGCCGTGCCCACGACCGAGCGCCGGCTCACCGCATCGAACTCGCGTCGGCCCAGTTCCTGGCCGATGGCGGCATAGAGCAGTCGCGCCGCGTAGATCCCGGGCCGGCAGCGCGCAGGCAGTTGCGCGATGCCGGCTTCGGCGCGCGCATAGAGCGCTGCGGCCACCCCGAGCAGCCGCCTGAGGACAGCGCCAAGGGCCTCACTGTGGGCCGGCCGGGCCAGCAGTTGGCGGGGCTCGATCCCCGCGTCTTCGAGCCAGTCGAGGGGCAGGTAGAGACGCCCGGCCCGGGCGTCCTCGCCCACGTCCCTGGCGATATTGGTCAGCTGCATCGCGACACCGAGGTCCGCGGCCCGGGCCAGGACCTGCGGCTCACGGGCGCCCATCAGCACCGCCATCATCACCCCGACCGAACCCGCCACCCGGGCGCTGTAGGCCAGCACCCCGGACAGGTCCCGGTAGGTGCGACGCCCGGCATCCCAGGCGAAGCCCTCGAGCAGCGCCGCCGGCAGCGCCTGCGGTATGCCGTGGGCGACCACCACCCGGGCGAGGGCCCGATCCGAGGCGAACGGCTGCGGCTCGCCCCGGTAGAGGGCCGCCAGCCGCGCCTGCAACCCGGCGAGGGCCGCGACCGGGTCCGCGCCCTCGTCGATCGCGTCGTCCGCCTCCCGGCAGAAGGCATAGAGCCCGCACGCGGCCTCCCGCAGGGGGCCCGGCAACAGATGGGAGGCGACATGGAAGGAGCGCGAGCCCCCCCGCAACAGCGCGAGGCAGGCCGCCAGGTCGGCGGCGGCACCGGGATCAGCTGCAGGCACTGGCATGGGGAACCACCCTGTCGAGAACCCGGGCGGAAGAGAGCACGCCGGGGACGCCGGCGCCGGGGTGAGTCCCGGCACCGACGATGTAGAGGCCCGCCACATCCTCGCTGCGGTTGTGGGGACGGAACCAGGCGCTCTGGCGCAGCACCGGTTCGAAGCTGAACCCGGCCCCGCGATAGGAGAGCAGGCGGCTCTGGAAATCGAGCGGCGTGGTGACGCGGGAGGTGATCACCTGCCCGCCCAGCCCCGGCAGTACGGTAGCGGCCAGGCGCCGCTCAATGGCGACGCGATAGGGTTCGGCCTGGGCCTCCCAGTCGATACCCGCCTCCAGGTGCGGCACCGGCGAGAGAGCGTAGAATGTGTCGCAGCCTTCGGGCGCGAGAGACGGGTCGGTGGCGGTGGGCCGGTGCAGATAAAGGCTGAAATCCTCGGCCAGGATCCTGTGGTCGAAGATGTCCTCCAGCAGTCCCCGGTAGCGGGGTCCCAGCAGGATGGAGTGGTGCGGGACCGCCTCGTAGCGGCGGCGAGTGCCGAAATACCAGACAAAGAGGCCATTGGAGTAGCGCGCCCGCTCGATGCGCCTGTCCGTCCAGCGCCGTCGGGCGGCGGCGGGTATAAGGTAGCGATAGGTCCAGGCGGCGTCGGCGTTGGATACCACGATCGCCGCCGGCAGCACCTCGCCGGAACTCAGCCTCACACCGGTCGCCCGGCCGCCCTCGACCAGGATCTCCTCCACCTCGCTGTTGAGACGCAGGCGGTTGCCCTGGGACCGCACCAGGTCCACCATGCCGTCCACGATGCGCCCGGTCCCGCCCATCGCGGAGTGAACGCCCCAGTGTCGCTCCAGGAAGGAGATCAGGGAGTAGATCGAGGAGGCGGCGAAGGGATTGCCGCCGATCAGCAGGGGATGGAAACTGAGCACCATGCGCAGCCGCGGGTCGGCGACGTACTTCGCAACCAGGCTGTAGACACTGCGGTGGCTGCGCAGGCGCAGCATCTGCGGCACGATCCGGGCCATGGCGAAAATCGAGCCGAAGGGCTGATCGCCCAGCTGCTCGAAGCCCACCCGGAAGATCGCCTCGCTGGCCTTCATGTAGCGGTCATAGCCCGCCACATCCGCGGGCGAGAAGCGCGCGATCTCCCGGCGGGTCGCCTCCGGGTCGCCGCTGTAGTCGAAGGTCTCGCCGTCATCGAAGCGGATGCGGTAGAAGGGAGACATGGGACGCAGGTCCACGTCGTCTGCCAGCCGCCGGCCGCAGAGCGCCCACAGCTCCTCGAGCAGGAACGGCGCCGTGATGATGGTGGGGCCGGCGTCGAAGGTGAAGCCGTCCTGGCGGTGGACGCAGGCCCGGCCGCCGGGCGCGTCCAGTTTTTCCAGGATGGTCACGCGGTAGCCCCGCGCACCGAGCCTGATGGCTGCGGCCAGCCCACCGAAGCCGCTGCCGATTACCACGGCATGGGGCGCGGCGGAGGCGGTATGGGGAGGATCGGGGCAGGGAAGAATGCTGTTCACTTAGGCTGACACCCAATGTGTCCATATTTTCTGACAGCATAGCAGGCCCGGCTCCACTTGCCCAGCGGTTCCACCCGCGGTGGTTTAGCCCCGGAGACGTTCAGGTTGCCGCGGTGGCGCCCGGTTCCAGCCCGTGGATGAGACCCAGTTCCGCGGCGATCTCCCGGATGATCGTGGCAAACAGGGCCGGATCCTCCTCATGGCCGAGATGGCCGAGCCCGGGCACCAACCGCAGTCTGGCCCCCGGGAGCCGGGCCGCAAGTTCCCTGGCCTGGGCCGCGGGGACGGCGAGATCGTTGGCGCAGGCGATGAGATAGAGTGCCGGCTCCAGGTCGGGGAGCTCCCGCGCCAGACCCTCGAGGTCCCAGTTCGCCATCATCCGCAGGGCGGCGGCGACGTGTTTGGGCGCGCGCACCAGGCTGCGGTAGCGTTCGACCACCTCGGGACTCACATCGGAACCGGTCTGGCGCAGCAGGCGCTCCACGGTCCGGCGCGGGGTGGCATGCAGGGCCACGAGGTAGGGGATGGCGGGCATCGCGGCGAGCAGTTTGGCCGCCCCGGAGAAAAACGGCGCCGTCATCCGCCCGAAGGGCAGGAGGGCGCCATTGAGGCTGACCAGTCCCGCGGGGTGGATGGTCCCGTCCAGGCACATGCGCGCCAGCACCGCGGCACCCGCCGAGTGGCCCACCACCAGCTGTGGCTGGACCCCGACCTCCTCCAGCAGCGCCGCGGTGGCCTCAGCCATGCCCGGCAGCGAGGCGTTTTGGCCGGCAACCAGGTCGGTGAATCCGTGCCCCGGCAGGTCCGGGGCGACCACCCGGAAGGAGGAGGCGAGCTCGGGGGCCAGCCCCGCCCAGGAATGAGTCGCCGCACCGGTACCGTGCAACAGCAGCAGGTCCGGGCCGGTGCCCAGCTCCTGCACGTGCCACTGGATACCGGCGGCGGTGACAAACCGGCTGTACTCCCGGTTGGGCCAAACCCCGCCGAGCCGCAGCCAGTGCCGGGAGGCGCTCACCGGGCGCCGGCCTGCACCGCATCGCGCAGTGCCGTGGCGTCGGCATGGGGCAGCGGCAGGTAGAGCGCACCCAGGGCCCTGGCCAGTTGTTCCGCACTGTGATGCGGTCGCGGTGACGTATCGATAACCATCCCGCGCACCGCCGTCGCGTTCAGCATCCTGGCCGCCGCCAGCGCCTCCTCACCCGCCGCCTGGCGGCCCTGGGAACCGTCGCGGCAGATGTTGGCGCGACCGTCGGTGAGCATGACATAAGCCGGCGTGCCGCCCCGCCGCTGGATCTGCTCGACCAGCGAGGCGGCCATATCGACGGCGGACGCGAGCGGCGTGCCGCCGCCGCCCGGCAGGGCCGCCAGGTTGCGCTTGGCCCGCACCAGGGAGCGGGTCGGGGGCAGCAGCAGTTCGGCCTGCTCGCCGCGGAATGCGACCAGCGCGACCTGGTCCCGCCGCACGTAGCAGTCGGCCAGCAGCAGCTCGATCGCCCCCTTGGCCTCGGCCAGGCGGTGCAGCGCTGCAGAGCCCGAGGCGTCCACCACGAAAATAGTGGTGCTCTCCGAGCGCTGGCGGAACCGGGTCACCCGAAAATCCTCGCGCCGCACCACGACCCGGGGGCGGGTGCGGCCTGTGCCGGCGCGACCGGCAGATGCGGCATCGCCCCCGGCGCGCGCCGCGGGATCACGCCGCAGGTTCTGCCAGGGCGCCGCGGCGCGCAGGGTCGCGACCAGGCTGAGCCGGGCGCCACTGCGTGGATCCCCCGGGGCAACCCCCATGGGGCGGCCGCGCAGACGGTGGCGCTGCAGGGCCCCGGATTTGCCCTGGCCGGGATTGCGCTGGCGCGGGCCGGCACCGGCCTGCAACCGGGCCAGCAGGTCGGCGGGAATGCTGGCCACAGCCGCCTCCAGCAGGCGCTCCTGCATGGCGCCCTCCGAGGCGGACGCCTCTTCTCCCGCCGGATTGCCCGCACCGGCATCGCCTCCGCCGCCCTGCTCTGGCGGCGACTCGCGGGGCGCCTCATTCTCGTCCCCGGCCTGCTCCGGCAGCGGCAGCCGGGTCGCCCGCGGTGCGAGCACCAGCCGCACCGCGGCATCCAGCGCCTCCGCATCAACCATGTCCTCCCCGCCCAGGGCGGCCACCGCCCGTGCCACCTGCACCGCCAGCAGGGTGGCGCGCAGGGAATCGATCCCCAATGCCAGCGCCGCGCCGCAGAGGGCCTCGGTGGCATCTTCCGGACAGGCGACCCGCGCCAGGCGATCGCGGGCCGCGACGATCGCGGCGGCGTCAAAGGGCGCCGGGGCCAGGTCGCGAATGCTCAGAGAACGAAGATCGAGATGCAGCGCCAGCCGATCGCGCAGCGCGGGCGCCACCGCCTCGTCGTCGGCGAGCCCCTCGTCCAGCGCGACGACCCCGGCGGCGGCAATGGCCCGGCCGCTCAGCCCGTCCCGCTCGAGAAGCACCTCGCCATTATCCAGGACCGCCGCCAGGTGGGCGACGGTGGCCCGACTGGCGCGCTCGGCCATCGCCAGCACCGCCACGCCGCCGTCGCACTCGGCCAGCAGCCCCCGCTCCGCCACCGGTCGCCCCGCCTGCAGGGTCCCGGCCAGGTCAAGCCCGCCGAGCAGCCGGGTCTCACTGACATGCACCGGAATGCGCCGCTGCGGGGATTCCGCCGGGAGCCAGTCCCGCAACAGCGCCAGCCAGCTGTCGCGCACCGGCCCGGGACCGGCCCGCAGCAGCACACCGCCGAGGGTCGCGGGAGCCGCAGCGCACAGGGCCGCGGCCAGCTGCGCATCCTGCCAGCTCGTCCCGCCGGGGCGTTGCGTCTCAGCCATCAACTGAACAGCTGTTCCATCGCACGCTCGATGCGCGTGCCGGAGCCGGCCTCGTCGAGGGGGTCGCGCCGCAAGCGGTGGCGCAGCACCGAGGGCGCCACCTTGCGGAGTTCTTCCTCGCCGGCCACCTCCCTGCCCTCCAGGCTGGCCAGCGCGCGGGCGGCGCGGATGAGGGTCAGTTCACCGCGCAGTCCGTCCGTGCCCAGCGCCATACAGAGGCGCGCTGCCAGCTCGAGGACCCGGTCGGGCACGTCGACGCCGTCGAGATTTTCCCGGGCACTCTGGATCTGCCGCCGCACCCGTCCCTCCTTGCGCTGCCACTTCTTGACGAAGGCCGCCCGGTCCCTCTCAAAGGCATCCCGCGAGCGCACGATCTGCATTCGCGTGGCCAGCTCCCGGGGAGTCTGCACCTCGACCGAGAGACCGAAGCGGTCCAGCAGCTGCGGCCGCAGCTCGCCCTCCTCGGGATTGCCACTGCCGACCAGTACGAAACGCGCCGGGTGGCGAATGCTGAGCCCCTCCCGTTCCACCACGTTCTCCCCTGACGCGGCGACGTCCAGCAGGGCGTCGACGATATGATCCTCCAGCAGGTTGACCTCGTCGATATAGAGAAATCCCCGGTGAGCGCGGGCCAGCAGGCCCGGCTCAAAAGCTTTCTCCCCGGCGTGCAAAGCCCGCTCCAGGTCCAGGGCACCGATCACCCGGTCCTCGGTCGCTCCGAGAGGCAGGTCCACCACCGGGACCGGCTGCGCCCGGGTTTTCAGGGGCGTCCCTCCGGCAGCAGCCACACAGGAGTCGCACAGCATCGGTTTCGCGCCAGCCGGATCGCAGTTGTAGGGACAGCCCGCCACCACCTGCATCTTCGGCATCAGCGCTGCGAGGGCGCGGATGGCGGTGGACTTGCCGGTGCCCCTGTCACCGAACACCAGCACGCCGCCGACGTCCTGGTCCACCGCCGCGATGAGCAGCGCGCGTTTCATTTCGTCCTGGGCGACGATTGCCGTGAAGGGAAAGGCTGGAGCCATGATCGGGATAGGTCCTTGCTGGTGGTTTTATGCGCGCCGGCTTCCCTGCCGATGGCTCCGGGGTGTCGGGCCCTGTGCCCCGCCGCCGCCTCTCGCCCGGCCCGCGCTTGGCCCATCGTTTTACTCGGTATGCGGGTTAAACTCAAGTCAGCCCGGGCTACCGGCGGTAAAACAAGCTCTGCTAAGATGGACAGCCATTCGCCAGGACGATCCTATGCCAGCCCGACCGCAACAGGGACTTGCGCCCGCCATCGACGCACCGGTCGAGGAACTGCAGACCGCCCGCGCGGGACGGCTCTGTTACTACCTCAGCAGGTCCCGGCGCGGGCGGCCGCTGGTCCTCCTGCACAGCATCAACGCGGCCCCCAGCGCGATGGAGATGAAACCCCTGTTCGATCACTACCGGGAACAGCGCACGGTGTTCGCCCCGGACCTGCCGGGCTTCGGCCTGTCCCGGCGCGGTCCGATGGACTATGAGCCGGCGCTTTACTCGGAGGTGATCGTCGAATTCCTGCAGACCGTGGTCGGGCGCAGGGCGGACGTCGTGGCACTCTCCCTCAGCGCAGAGTTCGCCGCCCGCGCCGCCCTGCTTGAGCCGGAGCTGTTTGCCAGCCTCACCCTGATCTCACCCACCGGCCTGGGGCGCCGCGAGCCGCCGGGGGAGCAGACCAGCGCCCGCCTCCACCGGCTGTTCACCCTGCCGCTGCTGGACAGCGGCCTGTTTCGCCTGCTCACCTCGAAGGCCAGTATCAGGTACTTCCTCAATCTCAATTTCGCCGGGGAGGCGCCGGCGGAGATGGTCGATTACGCCTGGTCCACCGCCCACCAGCCCGGAGCGCGCCATGCTCCTTTCACCTTCCTGTCGGGCAGGCTGTTTTCCCGTCGCGCGCGTATCAGTCTCTACCAACCCCTGGAGGTGCCGGTGCTGGTGCTGTACGACGAGGACCCGAACGTCTCCTTCGACTGCCTGCCCCGGTTGCTGGAGGTCAGCGACTACTGGCACGCCGTCCGTATCAGCCCCAGCCGCGGCCTGCCTCACTGGGAGCAGCCGCAGCAGACGGTTGCCGCGCTGGATACGTTCTGGCGCGGCGCCGGCCGCAAGGCCACTGCCACCGCCAACTGACCGCCGCCAGGGCAGCGCCTCCCGGGGCAGTGATCCGGTCACCGCATGAAGGAACAGTCGCATGGACAAGGCCAGCAATACCCAGACACCCGAAGCCGCACCCGCCCAGCGCAACGAGCGGATAGAGCTGACCAACGAATGGCACGCCAGGCCCAACATCAGTCTCCCGGCCCCCTTCCGCTGCACCCATCTGGTGGAACTGCGGAATGGGAAAAGCCCCGGGCAATGCCGGCAGGAGATGGCCGACTTCTGCGGCGAGCACGGCCAGAGCCAGCCCGCCGCGGGCAGCCGCTACCACCTGGTTGAGGTCGGCTCCTGTCTCATCAAATGGGAGAGCCACACCGAGGCGACCAGCCACACGATCCTGGTCCCGGGAAACGGCAAGCCACCCTTCAGCGAGTCAGCCATCGACTTTCTCGACCAGGGAAAGCGCCAGAGCCTGATCGATGGCATGTTCGTCGGCGTCCAGGTCGAGGTCTTGACAGAGACCGATGACGAGGATCCCCAGGGCTACAAACTCGCGCAGTCCCTGCTGGGCGCCAGCGCCATCTACGGCGGCTGGATGGCGGGCCGGTCGGCGGCGGTGTGGTCCTCTTTCCGGCTCGACTCCAGGGGCTTCGTGCGGGTGGTGATCGTGGACCTGGGTATCAACGAGGAGCGGCTGGCGCGCCTCCTGCAGCGCCTCCTGGACATGGAGACCTACCGCATGCTGGCGATGAAGGCCCTGCCGTCGGCGCGGCAGGTCATGAGCACATTGCAGGAACTGGAACCGCAGCTCGACGCGGTGATGCGCAGCCTGGCCACCCACCATGACGAGGAAGCCCAGGAGCAGGCGCTGCGCCAGATGACCGGGATCGCCGCACGGGTGGAGCAGCTCGCCTCCTCTCACGCGTCCCGCTTCGCCGGCGCCCGGGCCTATGCCAGCATCGCGGAACGGCGCGCCGACGAGGTGACCGAGGAGGCACTGGGCAATCACCAGCGTTACACCAGCTTCCTCCTGCGGGCCCTGCAACCGGCCATGCGCACCTGTGATGCCGCCGAGCGCCGCACCCATGAAGTGGCGGAGCGCGTCTCGAGGGCTGCCAACCTGCTGCGCACCATGGTGGACATGGAGCAGACCCGCCAGAGCCACGGCATCCTGGAGTCCATGGCCGAACGGGCGAAGCTGCAGCTGCGCCTGCAGCAGGCCGTCGAGGGCTTTTCCATCTTCGCCATCAGCTATTACGCGGTGGGGATGATCAAGTACATGCTCGACGCAGCCGGGGTCGCAGGGTTGGGTGTCAGCAGCACGCTCCTGACCGGTATCGCGGCGCCGCTGGTCTTCGCCCTGGTATGGTTTTCCGTGCGCGCCGTGCGGCGCCGGCTGGTGGAAAGGGGTGAATGAAGGTGCGATCCAGGCACTGCTGGCCTCGCAGGCGGCCCGGACGGGCGATACCGCGCCAGCCCTGCGTGAAACCCACATCTCCTGGGTCCTGCTCTGCGGAGACCATGCCTGGAAGATAAAAAAACCCCTCGACCTCGGCTTCCTGGATTTCTCCACGCTCGAGCGACGGCGCTATTTCTGCGAACAGGAACTGCGGCTCAACCGCAGGTTCGCACCCGAACTCTACCTGGCGGTGGTCCCTGTCACCCGGGGGGACGGCGGACCGCTGTTCGCGGGCGATGGCCCGGTGATCGACTACGCGGTGCAGATGCGCCGCTTCGACGAGGCCCAACTGCTCGATAACATCGCCGCCCGCGGCGGGCTCGACAACCGCCTGCTGCGGGCACTGGCCAGGGAACTGGCCCGCCTGCACGGGGAACTGCCCGTCTGCCACCCGGCGCCGGACGGGGAGGAGCCGGGCACACCGCAGGCGCTGCGCGCCGCGATCGAGGAAAACTTCCGGCAGGTCCGCGTCTACCCCCTGGCGGAGGAGGACCTGCGCCGGCTGGACGCGGTCGAGGCCTGGTCGCGCCGGCGCTTCGACACGCTGGCGCCGCTGTTGCGGCAGCGGGTCTCGGAGGGGCGGGTGATCGACGGACACGGCGACGCGCACCTGGGAAACATCGCCCTGGTGGACGGCGCAGTGCGCCTGTTCGATTGCATCGAGTTCAATCCGGGCTTTCGCATCATGGACAGCATCGCCGAGGCCGCATTTCTCAGCATGGACCTCGAGGCGCGGGGCTACCGCGGGGAATCCCGCCGCCTGCTCACCGATTACCTGGAGTACCGGGGCGACTATGAGGGCCTGGCCGTGCTGGACCTCTACCGCAGCTACTACGCAATGGTCCGCGCCAAGGTCAACCTGCTGCGCGAGCCCCCCGACCACGCCAACCTTGCCGGCACCGATGCTGGCCAGGCATCCCGCCGCTACCTGGCGCTTGCCCACCGCTATTGTCAGGAGGGCGAGCCGTTCTTCGCCATCACCCACGGCGTATCGGGCACCGGCAAGTCGACCATCGCCGGCGATCTCGTGGCCGCCAGCGGTGCTGTGAGGATCCGCTCGGACGTGGAGCGCAAGCGCCTGTTCGGGCTCGCCCCCGAGCAACGCAGTCGCCCGGAGGACGGGACAGCCCTCTATTCGGGGGAGATGAGCCGCAGGACCTTCGATCGCCTGGCGGCGCTGGCCGCCAGCATCGTGGCGGCGGATTTCCCGGTGATCGTCGACGCCACCTTCCTGCACCGGGCGCTGCGGGACCGGTTCCGGGCGCTGGCCGCAGACCTCGGCGTCCCCTTCGTCATCATCGACTGCCTTGCCCGGGTGGACCTGCTGCATGAACGACTGCAGGAGCGGGAGCGCCTGGGCCGGGATGCCTCGGAGGCCGGTGTGGCGGTCATGGAGAAGCAGCTGGAAGCGGACCAGCCCATCGCCGGGGAGGAACTCCCCCACCGCCTTCCCGCGGAGTCAGGCGAGGACGGCGACGCGCTGCTGGCGCGCTGCCGGACGCTCTGCCGGACCCTGCAATCCGCCTGACTGGGTCCCCGGTGGCGAGCGCCTCCCCTCAGTCGCAGACCGCCGCACCGTCGTCGGCAACCGCGTAGAAAAGGCAATCCGCGTGGGCGATCGAGGCGTTGTTGGTGATCATGAACAGCTTGAGGGTCTGTGCCGGGTAGAGCTGGCCGTCCCGGATCCGCACCAGGCGGGTGACGGCGCAGCGACCGCCCATGTCCAGGGCCCTGAAGAGCCTCCGCTCCGGGCCACTGGCCCATCCCAGCAGGGTGCCAGGCGTTACGCCGCCGAAATTGTGGTGTTCGATATCGGGCTTCAGGGTGATGTCGTAGCTGGCGCAGGGCTGTTCTGCATAGGTGAGCGTGACGTTGTCGTTCAGCTCCAGACGAATCGGGTCGCGCAGCAGTTCCAGCCCCCAGTCTGTCTCCTCCTGGTCAAGCACCTCCCGCGCCTCGAAATAGCGGCACAGCCCCTCGTAGGCGAGGGCGTGGGCCTCCTCGTCCTCCCGTCCCCCGACCTCGACCGTCACCGTGGGGTAACTGTGCTCGCTGATCTCCATCAGGGCACCCAGACCGAGATTGGAGACGATCAGGCGCTGGGTGAAGATCGAGACCAGCGCGTCGTGATGGCGGTCCATGTAGGTGCAGACCCCGAAGGAAGGCCCCGACCCGGAGGTGTTGTGCATATCCACCACCGCTTCCGGATGGTGCAGGTGGAGGATCTCCAGGATCTCTTCCGCCAGGGCGCCCTGGGCGTCGTCGAAGGGCGGGCGAAAACAGCGGTTCAGATCCCGCGCCCGGGGCAGCATGCGATGGCTGAACAGCGGTGATTCCAGGGCCGCGTCCACCGAGGCGACCACACAGACCACGTTGACCGCAGGCCGGCGGCCCGATTTAAGCCAGTTGAACAGCGCCATGACACCGGAGGGTTCGTTGCCGTGCAGCAGGGTCACCAGGGCCCGGGTACGGGAGGTGTCCTCTCCGCCGAGAAAGATACAGGCCGGCCCCCCCAGCATGCGCAGGAACTCCTCCACGTTGTTGCCGATCTCGGTGGCCAGGGGGTCGCGAATAAATTTGAATCGTCTCATGGTTGCCAGTCAGCCACAGGCAGGTTTGCCACACTGTGGTCGATCAATACCTCCAGTAATTGATGTAGTGCCTCGTCCGTGGGCATGGTCTGCTTCAGCTGGGCCAGCCGCTTCTGCTGCCAGATGGCGCCGGTCTGGCGCCGCTCCAGCCGCCGCTCGATCACGCCCAGGTACCGGGCCGACTCCTCGGACCGGATGCCGATGGCATCGAGACCCTGGCGGGCCACCGGCAGCATCTCCTCGATTATCGCGCAGATAGGCCCCTCCCGGTACCCGGACTGGTCCAGGGTGGGCCACACCAGCTTGGCATCCAGGCCGTTCTGCGCGGCGCGGTAAAAATTCCACTCGGCCATGGAAAAAGGCAGCGCCGGCAGCAGCTCGTTGATGCGCGGCCGGATGCCCTCCGCCAGGCCGATCAGGAAGGCGGCATTGGCCACCATGTCCACGGCGGTGGGCCCGGCCGGCAGGGCGCGCATCTCGATCCGCAGCTGGCCGCCCCCCACGTCGTCGTAGATGGGCCGGTTCCACAGCCACACGGTACTCTGGTGCAGGCGCAGTTCCGCCAGCGACGGCGTCATCCCGGCGCCATTCTCCTCGGCCGGCGACCGGTCCGAGCAGATGGGAAGCAGCGGCGGATAGATCCGCACCACCTCCCGGAAGAGTTCCCCCGCCCCGCGCCGGGCCCAGCCCTGGCCGAAGTTGACCCGGGCAGGCTCATTCCAGCTGTAGCGGTCGACGTGTCGGGTGTCGATGGACTGCTTGAAGAGCGGCACGCGGGTTTCGTGCCAGAGGCGGTGGCCGAACAGCGTCGGCGCGTTGGCGCCGATCGCCACCGCCAGCGGGGTCATCAGCTGCACCGCATTGAAGGTGTCGGCGTAGTGGGCGGGATCCACCCGGTAGTGCACCTGGAAGGAGGTGTTCGCGCCCTCCAGGGTGATGTCCATCATCTCCAGCTTGAGCGGGTCGGCGCCATTGATGTCGATACCGAACTTGCCCCCCCGCCGCTCGATCAGCTGGCTGACCAGGGCGTGGTAGCGCCGCCGGTCGGTGATGCAATGGCTGCCGAAGTCAGACTGGCGCAGGGTGGGCAGTATCCCGATCGGCACGATACGACCGCCGTGCCCGGCCGCGACCCCCCGCAGGTAGCCGAGCTTCGTCATGATCTCCCGCTCGGTGGCCGCAAAGGGCGATTCGGCCATATTGTAGGGCGAGAGGTTGTACTCGAGGTTGTAGCGGTTGAGCTCCAGGGTCAGCTGGGGGTCCCGGGCGTCCTCCAGGATCTCCTGGTTGGCATACAGTGCGTGGCCCTCTGCGTCGACCAGGTAGATTTCCAGCTCCGACCCCAGGGAGGCAGGACCCCGGCCGAACTCCGGGTCCGCGAGGAGGTGCTCCAGCGCGGCGAGGTTCTCCTCCAGCCTGGCCCTGAAATCCCGGTAATCCTGCGGGGCGAAGTTGATCTTCTCGATTTCTATGCCCATGACTGCCTATTATGCGGGGAGTCCCCCGCCCGTTTGTTGATCTGGATCGTGCAAAGCGGCGCTGCCGCCCCGCGCCGCGGCTATAACCTGTACCGTGCGCTGCGGGCCGGGCCTGTCAAGCCCGGGACTCCGCCACCCGCCGTTCATGGGTATAGATGACATGGCGCCCACGCTGGAGGAAACCGACGAGGGTGATGCCGCAGGCCTCAGCATAGCGCACCGCCAGCGCCGTCGGGGCAGATACCGCCGCCAACAGCGGGATGTTGCAACTGGCCGCCTTGGCCACCATCTCATAGCTGGCGCGACTGGAGATCAGGGCAAATCCCTCACCGGCCTGCCCGGCGCGGCGCAGCCCGCCGAGGAGCTTGTCCAGTGCGTTGTGCCGTCCCACGTCCTCGCGCATCATCTCGATGCCGCCGCCGGGGCTGCACCAGGCGGCCCCGTGCACGGCGCCGGTGCGCCGCTTGAGAGATTGCACCTCCCCCAGCGCAGTCACCGCATACTGCAGCGCCTCGTGACCCGTGACAAATCCCCCGGTTACCCGCGTCGGGCGCGGCAGCGCCTGTTCCAGCGACTCCACGCCGCACAGGCCGCAACCCGTTCGCCCGGTGAGGTGGCGGCGCCGCTCCCTGAGGGAATGGAACGTTGCCGCCGTGACTGTGATCTCCACGGTCAGGCCCTGCGCCTGCACGCCCACCTCGCAGTCCAGGATCTGCTCCGGCGCAGCGATGATGCCCTCGGAGAGGCTGAAACCCAGGGCGAGATCCTCGAGGTCGGCGGGGGTGGCCATCATCACCACGTGGGAGAGGCCGTTGTAAACCAGCGCCACAGGCGCCTCCTCCACCAGGGTGTCGCTCTCCCGGTTCAGCGCGCCCCGCACCCAGGTCAGACGGGAGACACGCTCGGTGACCCCGGTCATCGCGGTTCGGCACGCGCCAGCAGATCGCGCTGGCGCCGGTCGAACTGCCGCTGCCGGGCCTGCCAGGCGGAGGGTTCGGTGACCCGGTCCACCTGCACCGCGGTGACCTTGTATTCCGGGCAGTCGGTGGCCCAGTCGGCATTGTCCGTGGTCACGACGTTGGCACCGGAGATCGGGTGGTGAAAGGTGGTGTATACCACGCCCGGCTTGACCCGTTCCGTCACCCGGGCGCGCAGCACCGTGCTGCCGATGCGGCTCCTTATCCCCACCCAGTCGCCATTGGTGACGCCACGCTCCTCGGCGTCGGCGGGGTGGATTTCCAGGACGTCCTCCGGGTGCCAGGCGCTGTTAGCGGTGCGCCGGGTCTGTGCACCCACGTTGTACTGGCTCAGGATGCGCCCGGTCGTCAGCAGCAGGGGAAAGCGGCGGTTGGCGCGCTCGTCCGTCGCCACGTATTCGGTGATCTCGAACCTGCCCCGGCCCCGCGCGAATGTGTCAACGTGCAGAATCGGCGTACCCTCCGGCGCCGCGTCATCGCAGGGCCACTGAATGCTGCCCAGGGCGTCGAGCCTGGCGTAACTGACGCCGTGGAAGCTCGGGGTGAGGCGCGCGATCTCATCCATGATCGCCCCCGGATCCGGGTAGTCCATGGGGCAGCCCAGGGCATTGGCCAGGTCCACCGTGACCTGCCAGTCCTCCTTGCCGCTGAGCGGCGGCATCACCCTGCGCACCCGGGAGATGCGGCGCTCGGCGTTGGTGAAGGTGCCGTCTTTCTCGAGAAAAGAGGCCCCCGGGAGGAACACGTGGGCGTACTTCGCCGTTTCATTGAGGAACAGGTCCTGCACCACGAGGCACTCCAGGGACTGGAGCGCCGCCTGCACGTGCTGGGTGTTGGGGTCCGACTGGGCGACATCCTCGCCCTGGCAGATGAGCCCCCGGAAGTTGCCGTCCAGCGCGCCGTCGAACATGTTGGGTATGCGCAGCCCCGGCACCGGGTCGAGGGCGACGCCCCAGGCCGCCTCGAACAGGCCGCGGGTCGCGTCGTCCGCGACCGGCCGGTAGCCGGGCAGTTCGTGGGGAAAGGAGCCCATGTCGCAGGAACCCTGCACGTTGTTCTGGCCGCGCATCGGGCTGACCCCCACGCCGGCACGCCCCAGGTTGCCGGTAAGCATGGCCAGGTTGGCAATGGCCATGACGGCGGTGGAGCCCTGGCTGTGCTCAGTGACGCCGAGGCCGTAATAGATCGCGCTGTTGCCGCCGGTGGCATAGAGCCTGGCCGCCTCGCGCAGCATTGGCGCAGGCACCCCGGTGGCATCCTCGACCTGCTCCGGAGCGTGGCGCGGATCGGCAATAAAAGTGCGCCATGCCGCAAACGCCTCGGCGTCGCAGCGCTCGGCGATGAACGGAGCGGCATGCAGTCCCTCGGTGAGGACCACATGGGCCATGGCATTGAGCAGGGCCACGTTGGCGCCGGGGTTGACCGGCAGGTGATAGTCGGCGCGCACCCTTGGCGCGCCCACCAGCTCGATGCGGCGGGGATCGATCACGACCAGCCGCGCGCCCTGGCGCAAGCGGCGTTTCAGGCGGGAGGCGAACACCGGGTGGGCCTCGGTCAGGTTCGCGCCGATCACCACGATCACGTCCGCCTCGTCGACCGATGCGAAGGGCTGGGTGCCCGCCGATGTCCCCAGGGTGGCCTTGAGCCCGTAACCCGTCGGCGAGTGACAGACCCGGGCGCAGGTGTCGACATTGTTGTTGCCGAAACCGGAACGCACCAGTTTCTGCAGCAGGTAGACCTCTTCGTTGGTGCAGCGGGAAGAAGTGATGGCACCGACGCTGTTGCGGCCGTGTTTCGCCTGAATCTCCCGGAAACGCCGCGCCGTGTACGCGATGGCCTCCTCCCAGGAGACCGGGCGCCAGGGCGCGTCGATGTGTTCGCGAATCATCGGCCGGGTTATCCGGTCCGGGTGGGTGGCGTAACCGAACGCGAAACGCCCCTTGACGCAGGCGTGACCGGCGTTCGCCCCGCCCTTTTTCCAGGGCGTCATGCGCACTACGGCACTGCCCTTCATCTCGGCCCGGAAGGCGCAGCCGACGCCGCAGTAGGCGCAGGTGGTGAGAACGATGTGCTCGGGAATACCCGCCTCGATCACGCTGTTCTCCATGAGGGTTGCGGTCGGGCAGGCGGCGACGCAAGCCCCGCAGGAGACGCACTCGGAACCCATGAAGTCGCCGCCATCGGCCACGCTTACCGCCGAACCGAATCCCCGCCCGGCGATGGTGAGGGCGAAGGTGCCCTGCACCTCCTCGCAGGCCCGTACACAGCGGGAGCAGACGATGCATTTCGCCGGGTCAAAGGTGAAATAGGGGTTGGAGTCATCCTTTGGCGCGTCCAGGTGATTTGCGCCGCCGAAGCCGTAGCGCACCTCGCGCAGACCGGTCTCCCCCGCCGCCTCCTGCAGTTCGCAGTCGCCGTTCGCGGCGCAGGTGAGACAGTCCAGGGGGTGGTCGGAGATATAGAGTTCCATCACGTTGCGGCGCAGCCTGGCGAGACGCCCGGTCTGGGTATGCACGGTCATACCCGGCGCGACCGGGGTGGTGCAGGAGGCGGGGCAGCCCTTCACGCCCTCGATCTCGACCAGGCAGATCCGGCAGGAGCCGAAGGGCTCGAGGGTATCGGTCGCGCAGAGCCTTGGCACCTTGATGCCCGCCTCGGCGGCGGCGCGCATCACCGAGGTACCCGCCGGAACGGTGACCTCCCGGCCGTCGATGCACAGGCTCACCGGCTCACCCGCCGCCGCCGGGGTACCGCAGTCTCTCTGGGGCTCATAAAACTGCAACATGTCTCTGTCTCCTCCACCGGCTGGTTCTCCGGCCTCAGTCGAAGTCTCCGGGGAAGGCCTCCAGGGCGCTGCGCACCGGCAGCGGGGTCAGGCCTCCCATGGCGCAAAGGGAGCCCTGTTCCAGGGTATCGCACAGGTCCCGCAGCAGTACCCTGTTCTCGCCGGGGGCGTCGCCGGCAATGATCCGGTCGATGACCTCCACCCCCCGGGTGGAACCGATCCGGCAGGGTGTGCACTTGCCGCAGGATTCCACCGCGCAGAACGCCATGGCGAATCGCGCCTGGGCGGCCATGTCGACGGTATCGTCGAACATTACCACGCCGCCGTGCCCCAGCATCGCGCCGATCGCCGCAAAGGCCTCGTAATCCAGCGGCGTATCCCAGCGGGATTCGGGCAGGTAGGCGCCGAGGGGGCCGCCGACCTGGATCGCGCGCAACGGCCGGCCGCTGCGGGTCCCGCCGCCGAAAGTCTCCACCACCTCGCGCAGGCTGATCCCGAAGGGCAGCTCCACCAGTCCGCCGCGCAGCACGTTGCCGGCCAGCTGCAGGGGCAGGGTGCCGCGGGAGCGACCGCTGCCCAGCGCCCGGTAAAAGTCGGCACCGCGAGCCAGCACGGTCGTGGCGGCGGCCAGGGTGAGCACGTTGTTGATCACCGTGGGCTGCCCGAACAGCCCCGCGACGGCGGGCAGGGGCGGCTTCACCCGGACCGTGCCCCGCCGACCCTCCAGGCTCTCCAGCAGGGCGGTCTCCTCGCCGCAGATATAGGCGCCGGCGCCGAGGCGGACCTCCAGGTGAAAGGCCCTCCCGCTGCCGCGTATATCCTCGCCCAGATAGCCCCCGGCAGAGGCCCTGGCGAGCGCCTGGTCGAGGACCTCCCGGGCCCGGGGGTACTCCGAGCGCAGGTAGATGTAACCGCGATCGGCGCCCACCGCCAGGCCGGCGATGATCATGCCCTCGACGAGCTGGTAGGGGTCGGCCTCCATCAGCAGGCGGTCGGCAAAGGTGCCGGAGTCACCCTCGTCGGCATTGCAGACGATATATTTTTGCGGGGCGGAGGCCTCCAGTACGGTGCGCCATTTGATACCCGCCGGAAAGGCGGCCCCGCCGCGGCCGCGCAGGCCGGATGCCGTCACCTCCTCGACGATCGCCCCCGGGCTCATCGCCAGGGCCCGCTCCAGGCCGGCGAAGCCGCCGAGGGACCGGTAATGCGTCAGGGACAGGGGATCCCCCACCCCCGCCCGGGCAAAAGTTTCGCGCCGCTGGTCCCGGAGCCACGAGATCTCCGCGACCGGCCCCAGGTAGCGGGGATGCCCGGCGGGGTCAGCGGAGAGCGAAGCGAGCAGGGCAGGCACCTCCCCGGCCCCCACCGGGCCGAAGGCGAGGCGCCCGCCATCGCGTTCAACCTCGACCAGCGGCTCCAGCCAGAACATGCCCCGGGAGCCGTTGCGCACCAGTTCCACGGCACCGCCTCTTTTCGCGGCCCAGTGGCGGACAGCGTCCGCCACCGCGTCGGCACCGAGCGCCAGAGCGGTGGTATCCCGGGGCACGTAAACGCGCAGGTTCATCTGGCATCCGCCTCGTGCAGCGTTGCCAGCAGCTGATCGAGCCGGCCGGGGTCGACCCGGGCATAGACGGCGTCGTCCAGACACACGGAGGGTGAGCAGGCGCAATTGCCCAGGCAGTACACTGCTTCCAGGCTGACGGCACCGTCCGCCGTGGTCTCTCCGAAGTCGATCCCGAGCGAGCTCCGCGCATGGGCCTCCAGCTCGCGGCCGCCCATGGCCTGGCAGGCCTCGGCGCGACAGATCTGCAGCCGGTGGCGGCCCCCGGGCACGGTGCGGAAATCGTGATAGAAGCTGATCACCCCGTGCAGCTCCGCGCGGGAGCAGCGCATCGCCTCGGCAATGGTTGGCAGGGCTCCCGGAGGGATATGACCCAGCTCATCCTGGATGGCATGGAGCAGCGGCAGCAGGCCGCCGGGTGCTTCCCGGTAGCGCGTTATGCACTCGTCGATAACCTCGTCGCCCGGCAACGGCTCTCCCCTACTTCATGGATGCGCTCACCTGAACCAGTATATGCCTTTCCGGCGGGCCTCACAGGTGGCCGGCATGAAAGTCCAGGTGTTCTCCGATGAAGCTGGCGATAAAGAAGTAACTGTGATCGTAGCCGGGCTGCATACGGATGGTCATGGGATAACCGGCTTCCGCGCTGGCCTCGCTGAGCAGCTCCGTGCGCAGCTGCTCGGCGAGGAAGCCATCCGCCTCCCCCTGGTCCACCAGCACCGGAAGGCGCTCCCGACTCGCGGCCAGCAGCAGCGATGCGTCGTACTCCCGCCAGGTGTCCCGGTCGGGGCCCAGGTAGTTGCCCAGCGCCTTCTCGCCCCAGGGGCACCGGCTGGGCGAGCAGATCGGCGAGAAAGCCGTGACTGAACGGAAGCGCCCCGGATTCCTGAGGGCGATGATCAGGGCGCCATGACCGCCCATCGAGTGGCCGGAAATGCCGGCGCGCGCGAGATCCACCGGGAAGCCGGCGCCGACCAGATCCGGCAGTTCCCGGACGACATAGTCATACATCCGGTAATGGCTGCGCCAGGGCGGCTCGGTGGCGTTGACGTAGAACCCGGCGCCGAGCCCGAAGTCCCAGGCGCCCTCGGGATCGTCCGGCACCCCCTCGCCCCGGGGGCTGGTATCCGGGGCAACCAGCGCCAGGCCCAGCTCCGCCGCGTAGCGCTGTGCCCCCGCCTTGGTCACGAAATTCTCGTCGGTGCAGGTGAGGCCCGACAGCCACCAGACCACCGGCACCGGTGACTTTTCAGCCTGGGGCGGCAGGTAGACGGAAAACGTCATGTCGCAGCCGAGAACTGTGGAGTGGTGGCGAAAGCGCTGCTGCTGCCCCCCGAAACACTTGTTGGCGCCGATCTGCTCCACGCTGCCGCCCCTCAGTAGAGCACGACCGAGCGGATACTTTCCCCGGCATGCATCAGGTCGAAGGCGCTGTTGATGTCGTCCAGGGGCATGGTGTGGGTGATCAGGTCGTCGATGTTGATCCTGCCCTCCATGTACCAGTCGACGATCTTCGGGACATCGGTGCGACCCCGGGCGCCGCCGAAGGCGGTGCCGCGCCAGGAGCGGCCGGTGACCAGCTGGAACGGCCGGGTTGAGATCTCCTGCCCGGCGCCGGCGACGCCGATAATGCAGCTCTGGCCCCAGCCCTTGTGGCAGCACTCCAGAGCCTGGCGCATGACGTTCACGTTGCCTATGCACTCGAAGCTGTAGTCCACCCCGCCCCCCGTCATCTCGACCAGGTGCTGGACCACGTCATCCACCTCCGCCGGATCGACGAAGTCCGTCATGCCGAATTTTTTCGCCAGTTCCGCCTTGGCGGGGTTCAGGTCGACGCCGATGATACGGCTGGCGCCGACCATCCTCGCCCCCTGGACCACGTTGAGGCCGATCCCGCCGAGGCCGAATACCGCGACGGTGGAGCCGGGCTCCACCTTCATGGTGAAAGCCACGGCGCCGATGCCGGTGGTCACCCCGCAGCCGATGTAGCAGATCTTGTCGAAGGGGGCGTCCTCCCGCACCCTGGCGACGGCGATTTCCGGCAGCACCGTGAAATTGGAAAAGGTGGAGCAGCCCATATAGTGCAGGATCGGTTTGCCGTCCAGGGAGAAACGGCTGCTGCCATCGGGCATCACCCCGCGCCCCTGGGTCTCGCGGATCGACTGGCACAGGTTGGTTCTGGGGTGCAGGCAGAAATCGCACTCGCGGCACTCCGGGGTGTAGAGCGGGATCACGTGATCCCCCGGCTTGACGCTGGTGACCCCGGGGCCGACCTCGACCACGATACCGGCACCCTCGTGGCCGAGGATCGCCGGGAACGCGCCCTCCGGGTCGTCACCGGAGAGGGTGAAGGCGTCGGTATGGCAGACGCCGGTCGCCTTGACCTCCACCAGGACCTCCCCCTGGCGGGGCCCCTCGAGATCCACCTCGACGACCTCCAGGGCTTTGCCGGCCGCGAAGGCCACCGCTGCTCGCGTTTTCATGACACTGTTCCTTGCTTACTGACTGTCGATGGACCACTCATACCCTACCAGTTTTTCGCTTTCGCGCCAGAGCCGCGCGGCGTTCCTCTCGTTCCGCGCACGTGCCGCCACCCTGGCGTCGCTGACCCGGCCGCGGGCATCCCCCAGGGACTGGGGGCCGTAATAGGCGCCCGGCAGCGCCTCCTCGCCCGCGGCGGCGAGAACCGTGGGTATGGCGCCATTGTAGGCAGGCTGGGCCACCAGGGGATTGAGGAATTTGTAGAGGGCGTTCAGCACGCCCGTGGGCCCTGTGCTCTGCAAATGCGTGTTGGAGTAGCCGGGATGGCAGGCGATGCAGGCCACCGGGCTCCCCGCCGCCCGCAGCCGCCGGTCCAGCTCCAGGGCGAACATCAGGTTGGCCAGCTTGCTCTGGGTATAGGCCCGCGACGGCGTGTAGCGCCTGGTGACCATCAGGTCGTCGAAATCGATCCGGCCCAGCTTGTGCGCGACGCTGCTGACGACGACGATGCGCCCGGCGGCCTTCTCGACCAGGTCGAACAACAGGCCGGCAAGCAGAAAGTGACCGAGATGATTGG
This sequence comes from Halioglobus sp., assembly GCA_037382865.1. Lineage (GTDB taxonomy): Bacteria > Pseudomonadota > Gammaproteobacteria > Pseudomonadales > Halieaceae > JARRPM01. Next base: position 158,693 of record JARRPM010000007.1, read on the forward strand.
TGCCGAACTGCAGCTCGAAACCGTCCTCGGTGGTGGTGGGCGGGGTCTGCATGATCCCGGCGTTGTTGATCAGGGCGTCGAGGCTGTCCCAGCGCTCGTGGATCTCCCGTGCGGCGCTGCGCACGGAGGCCAGGCTGGCGAGATCCAGAGTAACGCTGTCCACACTGCCAGGGCCCGCCGCATCGATCTCGGCGACCGCCTGCTGCGCCTTCTGCGGGTTGCGACAGGCAATGACGATATCGCCGCCGGCGGCCGCCAGCATTTTCGCCGCCTCCAGCCCGATGCCCGAGTTGCCGCCGGTAATCAGGTAGGTCCTGCCGGCGAGGTCCGGCAGGCGATCCGGCGTCCAGTCCCTGAACCCGCTGTCAGCCAGCTTTGCTTGCATGGTCGTCTCCTCTGGAAGGTGTCATGCCCGGCTGCTGCCGCGGGGCCCGAGGCCCGCGGCAGCACGTCGGGTCACGCTGCATTAGAGTGCGGCACCGCCGATATTGCAAGGGCGGGACATCCCGGCGCCGGGTGACGTACAATCGGGGCCCTCTATTCCGTCCCCGAAAGACCGCGAGCAGCCGTTGACCAGCGTGACAGACCAGCAGCACACCCCGATGATGCAGCAGTACCTTGGGATCAAGGCGGAGCACCCCCGGGATCTCGTCTTCTACCGCATGGGGGATTTCTACGAGCTGTTCTACGATGACGCCAGGCGGGCCGCCGAACTGCTGGACATCACCCTCACCGCCAGGGGCAAATCCGCGGGGGAGCCCATCCCGATGGCGGGCGTGCCCTACCATGCCGCCGAGAGCTACCTGGCGCGGCTGGTGAAGGCCGGCGTGTCGGTGGCTATCGCCGAACAGATCGGCGATCCCGCCGCCAGCAAGGGGCCGGTCGAGCGCCGGGTGGTGCGCGTGGTGACACCCGGCACCCTCAGCGACGAGGCCCTGCTCGACGATCGGGTGGACAACCTGCTGCTGGCCGTGGCGCGGCACCGGGACCGCTATGGCATCGCCTACCTGGACCTGAGCGCCGGTCGATTCCGGGTGCTCGAGGTGGACGGCGACGAGGCGCTGGCCGGGGAGTTGCAGCGCCTCGACCCGGCGGAGACCCTCTACCAGGACACCATCGGCCACCCGGCAATCACCGGCCGGCGCGGCGCCCGCGCCCAGCCGGTGTGGGAGTTCGACGTGGAGAGCGCCCGGCGGGCGCTCAACACCCAGTTCCAGACCCATGACCTGCAGGGCTTCGGCTGCGACGGCCTGGAGCTGGCCCTGGGCGCCGCCGGCTGCCTGCTGCAGTACGTGAAGGACACCCAGCGCAGCAACCTGCCCCACATACGCAGTTTGAGCCACGAGCGCCGCGCCGACAGCGTCATCCTCGACGCCGCCACCCGCCGCAACCTGGAGATCGACGTCAACCTCGCCGGCGGACAGAGCAACACGCTCTTCTCGGTGATGGACCGCTGCGTCACCGCCATGGGCAGCCGCCTGCTGCGGCGCTGGCTGCACCGCCCGCTGACCGATATCCCGGTGCTGGAGGCCCGCCAGGCCTCGATCCGGGCACTGTGTGATGACTACCGCTACGAGATCCTGCGCGAAGCCCTCAAGCCGATCGGCGACATGGAACGCATCCTGACCCGGGTCGCCCTGCGCTCGGCGCGCCCGAGGGACCTGACCCGCCTGTTCAGCTCCCTCGCCGCACTGCCGCAACTGCGCGCGGAGCTGTCCCACTGCGACGCCCCGCGGCTGAAGGCTCTCGGCGAGCAGGCCAGTGAGTATCCGGCCCTCTGCGACCTCCTGCAGCGGGCTATCGTCGACAACCCGCCGGTGGTCATCCGCGACGGCGGGGTGATTGCCGAGGCCTATGATGCTGAACTGGACGAGCTGCGCCGGATCAGCGGCAACGCCGGCGATTACCTGCTGGAGATCGAACAGCGGGAGCGGGAGGCCACCGGCATCGCCAACCTGAAGGTGGGCTACAACCGGGTTCACGGCTACTACATCGAGATCAGCCGGGCGCAGGCGGGCACGGTGCCCGCCGAGTACGTGCGCCGCCAGACTCTGAAAAATGCCGAGCGCTACATCACGCCTGAGCTGAAAACCTTCGAGGACAAGGCACTCTCCAGCAAGAGCCGCGCCCTGGCCCGGGAGAAAGTCCTCTACGAGGCGCTGCTGGAGCGCCTCAACGAACAGCTGGGCCCGCTGCAGGAGAGTGCCGCGGCGGTGGCCGAGCTCGACGTTCTTGCCAACCTGGCGGAGCGGGCGGACAACCTGGGCCTGTGCCCGCCGCAATTCAGCACCGAGCAGGTTTTCGAGGTGACCGGTGGCCGCCACCTGGTGGTGGAGCAGGTGCTCGAGGAGCCGTTCATCGCCAACGACACCCTGCTCGATGCCTCCCGGCGCATGCTGCTGATCACCGGCCCCAACATGGGCGGCAAATCCACCTACATGCGCCAGAACGCGATCATCGCGCTGTTGGCCCACATCGGCAGCTACGTCCCGGCGAGCGCTGCCCGGCTGGCTCCCGTCGATCGCATCTTCACCCGCATCGGCTCCTCCGACGACCTCGCCTCGGGGCGCTCGACATTCATGGTGGAGATGACCGAAACCGCCAACATCCTGCACAACGCCACGCCCCGCAGCCTGGTGCTGATGGACGAGGTGGGCCGCGGCACCAGCACCTTCGACGGCCTCAGCCTGGCCTGGGCCACGGCGGTGGAACTGGCCCGCTCGGTGCAGGCGTTCACCCTCTTCGCTACCCATTACTTCGAGCTCACCAGCCTGCCGGCGCAGTGCCCCACCATGGCCAACGTCCACCTCGATGCCACCGAGTACCAGGACCACGTGGTGTTCCTCCACAACATCCAGGAGGGTCCGGCCAACCGCAGCTACGGCCTGCAGGTGGCCAAACTGGCGGGGATCCCGGGGCCGGTGCTGAAGGCCGCCGGCGAAAAGCTGCGGGAACTGGAACAGGGCAGGCAGGCCCCGGAGCCCGCGGCGCCCGCCCAGGTGGACCTGTTCAGCTGCGCCGCGCCGAGTCCCGCCATCGAGGCGCTGGAGGCGCTGGAACCGGATGAGCTGACCCCCCGCCAGGCGCTGGAAAAACTCTATGAACTCAAGGGTCTTCTGCCTTGAGCGACGTGATCGAAAGCCTTCAAATCGGGCGGCCATGCGGGTACACTGTCGGCCTTTCAAAATAGCGCGCCGTGAGAGGCTCCAGGGAATGACATTCGTAGTAGGCGAAGACTGCATCAACTGCAAACACACGGATTGTGTGGAGGTGTGCCCGGTAGACTGCTTTTACGAGGGGCCGAATTTCCTGGTCATTCATCCGGACGAGTGCATCGACTGCGCCCTGTGTGAGCCGGAATGTCCCGTGGACGCCATCTTCTCCGAGGACGAACTGCCCGATGACCAGCAGGTATTCCTCGAACTGAACGCAGAACTGGCGGAAATCTGGCCCAATATCACCGAGATGAAGGAAGCGCTCCCGGATTCCGAGGAGTGGGCGGGCAAGCCCAACAAGCTGGCCCTGCTGGAGCGCTAAAGCGCCCGCGAC
>JARRPM010000008.1:0-52414 GCA_037382865.1 Halioglobus sp.
TAGTGTCCTGTCCCATTAATTCGTTGCATTTCAGAGCCTACAGAAAGCGCTGCAGCAAGGCGCGATCCGCAGGGAATACTGGTAGTATTTCCAAGGGTCGCAACGCGGCGGCAGCGCTTTCTGTAGGCTCTGAAATGCAACGAATTAATGGGACAGGACACTAGGGCCGGTCAACAGGCCCTATCAAAACTGGTACTTCAGCTCCGCCCCGTACATGCGCGGGGTCGCGATCGCGTAGCCTCCCACGCCCGATGACTCGATCAGCGCCGTTCCCCCTACCAGGTAATCCTCGTCCGTCAGGTTGGTGCCGTAGAGGGCCCCCACCCACTTTTCATCGGCGGAGATCCAGGTGACCCGGGCACTGAGATCGAACTGCTCGTCCTCCAGCCACTGGCCGGTGCGGCAGCTGGCGGAGTCGAAGCAGAAATCGATGTCGAGCTTCCAGCTGGCCTGGATACGCGGCGCCACCAGGCCGACCGGTGATCGCCAGCTGTACTCGGCGGCGAGCAGATAGCTCTGCTCAGGCAGGCGCGGCAGGTTCTCGTCCGAGCGGTCGTTGGGGCAGGCATCCAGCAACACAACCGTGAGGCTGGTGCGGGTGCAGCCGGCGGGGACCTCGGCCTCGGTGGCCAGGACGATTTGGGTGTCGTCGAAGGTCTCGATCTCGCCGTCGTTCAGCGTCATGTTGAAGGAGAGGAGCAGGTTGGGCGTGGCCAGCCAGTTGGTCTCCAGCTCGAACCCCATGATCGAGGACGACTTTGCATTGATAGTCTCCGGTGCCGGGCTGCCGGTATCGGGGTTGATCTTCAGGGTGGTGAGCTGGCGGTTGCTGTAGTCGCTGTAAAACAGCGCCCCATTGATGCGCAGGCGCCGGTCCAGCATGTCCAGCTTGAACCCCAGCTCCCAGTTCTCCACCTCCTCCGGCTCGAATACCTTGAGGTCGCCGGTGGTGGACTCCGAGAGGCCGCCGGAGAGGAAGCCCTCGCTGTAGGTCAGGTAGAGGCTGCCGGAGTCCACCCAGCCGACCGACTCGATCAGGTACTGGACGCTGGCCATCGGGGATATATCGTCGTTGGTGGTGCTGTTGCTGGTGTAGTCCAGGAATTCAAACCCGAACTCGGGGTTATAGCTAAAGCCGGGACGCTGCACGGTATACAGGCCACCCCCGACCGGCGCCACGGGGCCCCCGTTGCTGTCCAGGGTACCCGGCACGACCGCATAGCTAGTACGTTCCAGTTTACGCTCCTCGTCGGTATAGCGGAGCCCGGCCGTGACACGCCACTGCTCGCTGAAGGCCCACTCGGCCTGGGCGAAGGCCGCGATGGCCTCGTTGTCCGCGTCGAGCGCCTTGGCATCGATGTTCAGGAAAAACAGGTTCTGTATCGCCGGATCGAAAGGTCCGAGAAAACTGATTCTGGGGTTGCCGTCGGTCTGCTCACTGAACCAGTAGAGGCCGGTGATATAGTTGAGGCGGCCGGCGAATGCGCTGCCGGCGAGCTCCAGTTCCTGGCTGTACTGGTCGGTCTCCCTGGCAGCCGCGAAGGGATGCACCGACTTGGTCCGGTGCAGGAACGGGATCCCGGTGTGGTCGAGTTCGTCGTTCTGCTCCGCCTCGGTATAGCGCCAGGCGCTGATGCTCTTGAGGCTCAGGTCGTCACCGATATCCCACTCGACGGTGAGCGATGCACCCCTGTTCTGCGCGTAGTACGTGCCCCCCAGGTCGGAGATCACCTTGTTGCCGTCACCCGCTTCCGCCGCGTCCTGGCAGAAGTCGTCCAGGGTCCGCCCGGTGGCGGGGCCTATGGCGATGATGTCGAAGAGCTCCGCCTGCCACCCGATGTACCCTGGGATCGGGAGACACTTTTGCGGGCGCGCCAGCTGGTCCGTCTCGGCCCAGTTCAGGTTGAGGTCGAACTGCAGGGTGTTGGCGGGCACCCAGCGGGTCTGCCAGATCAGGCTCTGGCGATCCTCGTCCATATACTCCTTCCCGTCGTACAGGTTGTCGATGTAGCCGTCCCGCGAACGGTAGGCACCCGAAAAACGCGTCCAGAGCTGGTCGGCGAGGGGTACGTTGAGGACGAAGTCGCCATCCAGCCGATCATAGTTGCCGACCCTCGCCGCGACCGACCCCTCGAACTGGTCCACCGGCTTGTTGGTGGTGAAAACCAGCGCGCCACCGGTGGTGTTTTTGCCGAACAAGGTGCCCTGGGGGCCGCGCAGTACCTGCAGTGACTGGATATCGACGATATCGAGCAGCGCGCCGTCGGGGCGGCCCACGTAAACGCCGTCGATGTAAATGCCAACCCCGGAATCGATGTTGTTGCCGGAGTTGCGCTGCCCCACGCCGCGGATATAGATGTTGGCCAGCGGCGCGTTGCCGTTGGCCGTGGAGACATCGATGTTGGGGGCCAGCTGGTTCAGGTCCGCCAGGTTGTGAATGCCCGCGTCACGCAATGCATCGGCGTCCAGTGCCGTCACCGCCACTGGCGTCTCCTGAAGGGTCTCGACCCGCTTGCGGGCAGTGACGATCACCTCCTCGAGCACCAGTTCCTCACTGTGCGCCGGTTCTGTGCCGCCGGTCCCGGCGAGCGCGAGGGCCAGCGCCAGGGCCGCCCGGTGCGGCCTGCTTCTTGCCAACATAAATCACCTCGTTTTTATCTTTATCGTTAGGGGTAACTGCGTTGTCTGAAATAACGCCGCCCTTCTAATAATATAGCGTGATGAGCAGGATATTAGACAACTGTTTTTTGATAACGATCAAGGCAGTGCCGGCCAGCTGGTAATAATGTAAACACAATGACTCCGGCGAACCGGTACTCGAAAAAAGGGGAAGAAAAAGATGCTCACAGTGGCAGAGATCATGACCCGGGAACCCTATACCCTGGGGCCCGACGACAGCCTGGCGGACGCCCGCAAACTCATGGCGGAGCATCACATTCGCCACATACCGGTCGTCACTGCCGATAGCAACCTGGTAGGCCTGGTGTCGCAGCGGGACGTGCTGGCCGCCGGCGACTCCAGCGTCCTGCAAAAAGGGGGCGATACGCACCCGGAGGAGCGCTATGTCGCGCTCTCCTCGGTGATGACGTCACCGGTACAGACGGTGGACGAACACGCCGGACTGCGTGGCACCGCCATTCACCTGCAGAAGACCAAGATGGGCTGCCTGCCGGTCCTGCGTAACGGCAAACTGGTGGGCATCATAACGGACTCCGACTTTGTGGCCATTGCCATCAACCTGATGGAGCAGCTCGAGGAGAGCGAGCCCGAGGAGGACGACTTCGAGGATGTCGATGAGGACCTCGACGACCTCGAGAACGACTTCGACGTGCCGGACAAGGATGACTGGTAACCCCGGGAGACAGCCGCCGGCGTCCCCCTGTTCATCACTCCCCGGCGGGCGGCCTGAAGAGGGGCAACTGCTGCGCATCCGCCCCGGCCGCGCGAGGCTGTAATCGAAGTCCGGCGCCGAGCAGTCGCACCGGCCCGCCGCCGCGGGCCCAGGCCGCCTCGAGCAGCCGGTGAAACTCGGGAGGCCGATTCCATTCCTGTGCACGATCGACCATCATCTCCTCCAGGGTCGTCTGGGTAAAATCCCCATATTTCACCTTGATAACCCGCTTGATCGGCGCATAGCTGCCGGCAATCCTGGCAAAGCGCCGCTCCAACTCAGCCAGAAGCGCGTCCAGCGCCTCGATCATGTCCGGCAGCTGTTGCAGGTCTTTGGCAAAAGTGCGCTCAACACTGATCGATTTGCGCAGCCTCGACGGTTGCACCCGCCGTCCGTCCTCGCCGCGGGCAAGTTCGAACAGGCGGCTGCCATACCTGCCGAAGCGCTGGACCAGCGTTTCCAGGGGAATAGCCTGCAGGTCGCCGCAGGTCGCCACCCCGAGCCGTCTCAGTTTCTCCGCCGTCACCCTGCCGACACCGCTGATGCGCGCCACCGGCAGCGCCGCGACGAATTGCGCGACCTGCTCCGGAGCGATGGTGAACAGACCATCAGGCTTGCGCCAGTCACTGGCCACCTTGGCCAGGAACTTGTTGGGTGCGATACCGGCGGAGACCGTCAGCGCCAGCTCGCTCCTGATACGCGCCCGGATCTCGGCAGCGATCAGGGTCGCGCTGCCCTGACACCGCGTCGAGGCGGAGACATCCAGGTAGGCCTCGTCCAGCGACAGCGGTTCCACCAGGGACGCATAGTCATGGAAGATGGCGTGGAATTGGCGCGAGACGGCACGGTACAGATCGAATCGCGGCGGCAGGATCAGCAGCCCGGGGCAGAGCGCCACGGCCCGCGCCGAGGCCATGGCCGACCGCACCCCGAAAGCGCGCGCCTCGTAGTTGGCGGTGGCGATGACCCCGCGCCCCTCGGCGCTGCCCCCGACCGCCAGCGGCCTGCCGACCAGGTCCGGGTTTTCCCGGGTCTCCACCGAGGCGTAAAAGGAGTCGGCGTCGATGTGAATGATCTTGCGCGGCTCCATCGTGCGCTGCCCGTGGCGTCTGCCCGGTGCCTAAGCGGAGAGACCCTCCGGGCAGGAGACGCCGGTACCCCCCAGCCCGCAGTAGCCACCGGGATTTTTCGCGAGGTACTGCTGGTGGTACTCCTCCGCATAATAAAAAGGCGGGGCCGGCAGGATTTCCGTCGTAATCTCGCCGTAGCCTGCGCGCGTCAGGACCGCCTGGAAGGTCTCCCGGGAGGCCTCCGCCAGGCGCTGCTGCTCCTCGTCAAAGGTATAGATCCCGGAGCGGTACTGGGTACCGAGGTCATTGCCCTGGCGCATCCCCTGAGTGGGGTCGTGACCCTCCCAGAACAGTACCAGCAACTGCGAGTAGGAGACCTCCGCGGGATCGTAGACCACCAGTACGACCTCGTTGTGCCCGGTCTGGCCGGTACACACCTCCTGGTAGGTGGGATTCGGGGTCAACCCACCCGCATAGCCCGCGGCCGTCGTGAAGACCCCCCCGGTCTGCCAGAACTTGCGCTCGACGCCCCAGAAGCAGCCCATACCGAACATGGCCCGCCGCAGGTGACCCGGGAACGGTCCCTGCAGTGGATTGCCATTGACGAAATGCTGCGCGGGCACCGCCATGGGCCGGTCCCTGCCGGGCAGGGCCGTGCCGGCTGTGGGCAGCGTGTGTTTCTTGCGTATATTGAATAGGCTCATCCATCAATTATAGCCAGATAAGCGGCGGCCGGGGAGTGGCTGCATGCCTGCGGAGCGCCGTCGGGACCGTCTGGCGCGAACATGCAACCGCACGCGCGCAGGTCTGCAACCGGGACGCGGGTCGGGCCTCGCCCGTCCCTGCGCAGCGCAATCACCGACGGCGGGAGCGGCAGCCAATTTCCCTTCGGCCCTTTCCCGGTGTTAAGCTGGAACGAATCGGCGCTGTCATTGCCTAACAGTTTTCACGCGCCTGTCACAGAGAGGACGTAGTCTTGATCCGGACGACAGCCAGGGCAATGCCCCGGCTGGCCCAGAATCCGGACACAAAAAGAGCGGTAACATCATGACCATGGAAACATCGAGATTCAACGCCCGGGAGCTCTGCAGCCGCAAGCTGTGGGAACTGGTGACGACGCCGAGCGAAGAACAGATCGGCGAAAGGGAGCTGCAACAGGCCATCGAGGAGCTGGCGACACGCCGGCGTTATCTTGAGGAACTGCAGCGCATTGGCAAGCTCGAGGAGCAGAACTCAGGGGCCTGAAGCAGGTCCGCCAAACAGTGTCAGCATGGCAAAACCTCCGGCGAACCGATCTTCCTCGCGGGAAATAGAACAGTTCCTGCAGAAAAGCAAAGCCATCAGCCAGTTCGTGGAGAAGCAGCCGCGGCTGCTGTTCGCCGTCGACGCCACGGCCAGCCGTCAGCCCACCTGGGACACCGCCTGCCACCTGCAGCAGGAGATGTTCCTGGCGACCCGCAAGATCGCCTCCCTGGCGGTGCAGCTCTGCTACTACCGCGGCTTCCAGCAATTTTCCGCCAGCCCCTGGCTCACCGACAGCGCTGAGCTGGCGCGGCTGATGGGGCGGGTGCGCTGCGAGGGCGGGCATACCCAGATCGCGCGGCTGCTCCGCCACGCCCAGCGCGAACACCGCAAAATGACCATCCGGGCCGTCGTATTCATCGGTGACGCGATGGAGGAAAACCCCGATACCCTGTGCCAGCTGGCAGGACAGTGCGGTCTGCTCAAACTTCCGCTGTTTCTGTTCCAGGAAGGTTCGATGCGCATCGTGGAGCGCACTTTCCGCACCATGGCGAAGGTGAGCGGCGGCGCCTACGCGCGCTTCGACGCCGGCAGCGCCGATTTGCTGGCCAGCCTGCTGGGAGCGGTGGCCAGTTATGCCGCTGGCGGGCAGACCGCCCTGGAGAAACACGCCGGTGACGGCGCCAGGCTGCTGCTCGAGCAACTCGGTCCCAAATAATACGGCAGCGCGCCTGCCCGTCGATCGACGCCTGCCGGCGGGCGCTCCATATGGGGCCCGACACGGGTATACTGCCACTCCCGAAGCTGAATCCCAGAGGCCCAGAGTGCCCCGTCTGATCCTGTTGCTGGCGGTCGTCGCCGTCGTCTACATCCTGTTCAAGCGAGCACAGTCAGTGCCGCCCCACCGGCGCCGGGCCGAGTACCTCAAACTGGGCCTCGGCCTTGCGGTGGTGGTGGTGATCGGGCTCACCCTGACCGGCCGCATGCACTGGATAGGCGCGGCCCTCACCGGCCTGCTGGTCGTCCTGCGGCAGATGCTGCCGACGCTGGTACGCCTGTTTCCCATGCTGGCGTCGATGCGCGGCCGGGGCGCGCCGCGCCAGGGCCAGACCTCGACCGTGGAGACGGAGATCCTGCGCATGCAGCTGGATCACGACAGCGGTGACCTGCACGGGGAGGTGCTGAAGGGAAAATACCAGGGCTGGCGACTGGACGACATGGACCGCCAGCAGCTGGAGGAACTGCTGGACTACTGCCGGGCGGAGGACCAGGATTCCGTGCAGCTGCTGGACAGCTACCTGCAGCGGCGCTTTCCCGGCGAGGCACCTTTCGGCAGTTCCCGGCAACAGACGGCCCAGGACAGCGGCGGCAACATGACGCGCAAGGAGGCGCTGGCGGTGCTGGGGTTGCAGGAGGGCGCCAGCGAGGAGGAGATCGTGGCCGCCCACCGCAAGCTGATGCAGAAACTGCATCCGGACCGCGGCGGTAACGACTACCTCGCGGCGAAGATCAATCAGGCCAAGGACATACTGCTCTCCTGACGCCCGTGCTGTGCCTCACTTCCATCGCGTGACACAACGGCTTAAACTGCGCCCGAACCCGGCGAGGAACCCTTTTCACCATGACTGATGTTTTCGTGATCCGCAACCAACTGGGACACTATTGGGGCAAGGGCAAGGCGTGGGTGGACGGCTCGGAAGCGCGAGCGGTAATGCGCGCCAGGCACCACGACGAGGCGGTGAACACCCTGTTCGAGCTGAGTTCACGGGACGTCGATCTGCGTGGCCAGGTGGTCGCGGTCGAACTCGACGCTCGCGGCGAGCCGCTGGTCGAGCCGAGCCAGAGCCCCCTGCCTGCCGCGCCGGAGGCAGATCAGGCGGACGACGCCGAGCCCACCACGACGCCGACCGCCGCCACCCGCTGATCCCGAGCCGTCGAGGTGCCGGCCACCGGGATGCCGGCCACCGGGATGCCGGCCACCGGGATGCCGGCCACCGGAATCGCTTGCAATCCGCCGCGAAGGCCTCATATTCACGGGGCGGCGTATGGAACGCGCCGGACAGCGGCGCGGTCCAACAGTAGCTCTCCGATTCAGAAGGGAATCATCGACCTATGAGAATTCTGCTTTTTCTGGCCACCAACCTCGCGGTGCTGGTTCTGGTCAGTATCATTTTCAACCTGCTCGGCCTGCAGGGTATCCTCGCGGAGAACGGCGTAGACCTGAATCTCGGCGGCCTGCTCGTCTTCTGTGCGCTATTCGGCATGGGGGGCGCGATGATCTCCCTCTTCCTGTCCAAGTGGATGGCGAAGCGCTCCACCGGCACTTATATCATCGAGCAACCCCGCAACCGTGACGAGCAGTGGCTGGTGGATACTGTAGGGGAGCTGGCCGGGGAGGCCGGCATCGGCATGCCCACTGTGGGCATCTTCCCCTCCGAGGCGGCCAACGCCTTCGCGACCGGCTGGAACCGCAACGATGCCCTGGTGGCGGTCAGCGCAGGTCTGCTGCGCCGCTTCCGGCCCGAAGAGGTCCGCGCGGTGATGGCTCACGAGATCGGTCACGTGGCCAACGGCGACATGGTGACGCTGGGCCTCGTCCAGGGGGTAGTGAATACCTTTGTGATGTTCTTCGCGCGGGTGATCGGCCACACCGTGGACAGGGTGGTATTCAAGACCGAGCGCGGCTACGGCATCGGCTACTTTGTGGTCACCATCGTCAGCGAAATCCTGCTGGGTATCCTGGCGAGCATGATCGTATTCTGGTTCTCCCGCTGGCGGGAATACCGGGCGGATGCCGCGGGCGCCGGGCTGACCACCCGCAGCCACATGGTGGCAGCCCTGCAGCGACTGCGCGAGGAGCAGGGACTGCCTCAGGATCTCCCGGGCGAATTGACCGCTTTCGGCATCACTGAGCAGATGAAGGAGCGCATCTCCGGCCTGTTCCGCTCACATCCGCCGCTGGAGGATCGGATCCGGGCGCTCCAGTCCGCCTGACCAGCTCCGGGCGGGCCGGGTCGGTGCCGGATAGCCCTGGGCAGGGTAGCCCCGGGCGGGACAGCCTAGCCCCCCGGCGGCGCCAGCAGCAGGTACTCCGTCATGGGCACGACGTCGATCCTGTCGAAATCGATGAAGCGGGCACAGCTGGCCATCAGCTCGTCGCGGCGCTTTACCAGAGACGCGTCGTCGCCCGGGGCCACGCCATAGAAGGCGTACTCCGATGTCATCGCCTCGGGGGGGAAATTCTCTTCCACCACAGCGTCGGGCGGCGCTCCGCCGCCATCGAGAGACTGCTCAACCACGTTCTGCCGGTAGCCGAAGGTGCCCTGGGTCTCGATGGCCACGCGGGTGTGGCTGCCCTGCCACAGTGACAGCCACGCCTCCTCGCTGAGGCGCGCCGGACGGTGCAGGAAAGCGACCTGGCACATACCCGGCACGCGCCCGTCGGGGGCCGAGGCGCGGTACACCAGCGGCTCCGCCTCCCGCACCCGGTAGCACGCGAAGCGCGCCACCTGATCCACCAGCGCGGCCTCCAGCGGGGCTCTCGCCCCCGTATCCCGCAGCCAGACGGAGAGCAACGCGTCGGGCAGGGCTGCGCCGCTCGAGAGGCGCCGGCCCGCGGCGGGGGCCACCGCGCTGTCGACCACCGCCAGGCGCAGGCCGGGCAGCGACGCATGCGCCAGGAGCCCCCTCGACCACGCCAGCAGGGCATCGCGAAATGCGTCCGCTCCGAGTCCCTCAGCCTTCCAGAGCGGATAGAGCAGCTTCTCCATGGAGTGATCGGCCCCTTCAGATGCCCTGGGGCGGCGTGATGGTGGCGGCATTGTCGATCAGCATCTGCGCGCCAGTCACGAAGCGGGACTCGTCGGACGCCAGGTAAAGCACCAGGTGCGCCACCTCCTCCGGCTCGCACATGTTGCTGCCCTGGCCCACGGCCTCGATCTCCTCCTGCGTGGCAGTGTCCTTGCCCGTGGCCACCTTCACCACCATCGGCGTCTTGACCCCGTCGGGGTGGACGGAGTTGCAGCGGATGCCGTTCTTGCGCTCCTTGCAGTACATGGCCACGCTCTTGGTCAACGCCATCACCGCGCCCTTGCTCGCGCAGTAGCCCGCCACAAAGGAGATACCCTGCAGGGCAGCGACGGAGGACATATTGATGATCGAGCCGCCGCCGCTCTGTTCCATCGCCGGAATCGCATGCTTGCAGCCGAGGAAGACACCCTCGTTATTGACCGCGTTGATTTTCCGGTAGGTCTCGAGATCGGTGTCGACGACACTGCCGAGTTGCATCAATCCCGCGTTGTTGACCAGGATGTCGAGACGGCCGAAAGTGCCCAGCGTCTCCTCGATGACGGCGGCCCAGTTGGCCTCGTCGGTCACATCCAAACGCGCGAAGACGGCGTCACTGCCGATGGCGGCGGCCACCGCCCTGCCGTCGGTCTCGTTCAGATCCGCGACCACGACCCGGGCGCCCTCGCTGGCCAGCAGCATGGCATCCGCCTTGCCCATCCCGCTCGCCGCACCGGTCACGATCGCTACCTTGCCCTCTACCCTGCCCATCCAGCCCCCCGGCTTACTCATCTGGTGCCGTCCACGGTGTGCGGCGGCCCGGTCAATATCAGCCGGGCAGTTAACCAGATGGCCGGGCGAAGCTCAATCCGTGGCCGCGCAAAGCGGCGGCAGGACTGCCCAATTGAACCAGCCGGCGCCCTCGCCAGTATCGGGCCCCGGTAGTATGCTTGGACCCCTGGATGAGGCAGGAGCAGAACACGATGCGAGAGAACAAGCCCCCCGGCCCGGTGACCTGGATCGGCTACCTGGCCGCTGCGCTGCTGCTGGCTCTGCCGCTGGCGGTGCTGACGGTGCGCTCCGGTGCCTGGCAGCAGGGCCTGCTGCTCTATGCGCTGGCCTGCCTGGGTGCCGCCCTGCTGCTGGTGATCCTGCTGATTCTGCTGCTACTGCCGCGGTACGCGCCCTGGCGCGGGGCCATTCTCGGTCGCGCGGCCCTCGCGCTGCCGGGCACCCTCCTCCTGTTTTCGCTGCTGGCGAATCGCGGCGACCACCCCCCGATACACGACATCACGACGGACACTGCGGACCCTCCGGTGTTCACGGCCGCGGCAACCGTCCGGGGCCCGGAGGCCAATCCACTGGATATCGACCCCCAGGTAATCGGGCAACAGCAGGCGGCCTATCCTGAACTCGACACGCTGGTGACCCCCCTGTCCATCGATGAGGCCTTCGACCGCGCCCTGGCGGTGGCGATGGACCTCGGCTGGGAGATCTATCACCAGGATCGCGATGCCGGCGTCATCGAGGCAGCGGACACTACTCCCATCATGGGTTTCAGCGACGATATCGTGATCAGGGTGCGCAGCAGCGCCGGTGGCACTCGGCTCGACCTGCGCTCCGTATCGCGGGTGGGCATCAGCGATCTCGGCGCCAACGCCCGCCGCATCCGTACATTCCAGCAGGCGTTCCAGCAATAACCGGAGGATACCGATTATGCACAGGCTGTCGGGGCCCGTTTTCGCCTTTCTCGCGGCGCTTCTGCTGAGCCTGTCCGGCCCGCCCGCGCAGGCCCGGGAGATCGACTACCTCAGCTTTGCCACGGAGGACGAGGCCAACACCACGGAGATCTTCGCCGGGGCCAGTCCTGCAGTCGTGTTCGTGACCAACACGGCCCTCAGCCGCAGTATTTTCAGCCTCGACATGCAGGAGATTCCCCGCGGTTCCGGCAGCGGCTTCGTGTGGGACAGGAGTGGGCTGATCGTCACCAATTTTCACGTGATCGCCGGAGCGCACCGGCTGATCGTCACCCTCCACGATCGGCGGCAGTACGATGCGCAGGTCGTCGGCATCGCCCCGGAAAAGGACCTGGCGGTGCTGCGCCTGGAGGAGCCGCCGGACGACCTGGCCGCCCTGCCACTGGGCGATTCCTCGGAACTGTCGGTGGGCCGCAAGGTACTGGCCATCGGCAACCCCTTCGGCCTCGACACCACCCTGACGACGGGGATCGTCAGCGCCCTGGGGCGGGAGATACCGGCCCCCAACAACCGCCGTATCCGGGGTGTGATCCAGACCGACGCCGCGATCAACCCGGGGAACTCCGGCGGCCCGCTGCTCAACTCCCTGGGGCAGCTGGTGGGGGTCAATACCGCGATCTACAGTCCCAGCGGCGCCAGTGCAGGCATCGGGTTTGCGATTCCGGTGAATACGGTGAAAGACGTGGTGCCGCAGCTGATCAGTTACGGGCGCATCCTGCGCCCGATGATCGGGGTGGAGCTGGCCAGCGATCGCTGGGTGCAGCGCTACCGGATCGATGGTGTACCGATCGTGCACGTCTATCCCGGCCTGCCCGCCGACCGGGCGGGCATGCTCGGCGCGCGGCGCACCTCGCGCTACGAGGTTGAACTCGGCGACGTTATCACCCACATCGACGATCAGGAGATCCGCAACAACGACGACTATCTCGCCGCCCTGGAGAAATACCAGCCGGGGGACCGGGTCGAGATAAAGACCCGTCGCGGTGAAGAGGTTCTCAGCTTTACCGTAAAACTGATCGAGTCCCAATAGACGCACCGCCGCCGGCGCATTTGTGCCGGTCGGGCTGATTTTTTGAGCCAGCGCCGGGCGGGGCAGCGGGGAGCTCCCCCACGACCTTTATCCTTCACTGTCCGCGCCGCTATCATACCGCCTGGTTCTTACTGCGTGCCTGCGATCCCCTGGCGGGAGCTGGCACGCCAATGGAGGAGGCGTCACTTGGGGGACCGGAATCCGGAGTCGTTCCGCAGTGAGACGCGGGCCTGGCTGGAAGCCAACTGCCCGGAGTCCCAGCGCCAGCCAATCTCCCCGGAGGAGCAGTACTGGGGCGGCCGCCGCGGGGAGTTTCCCAGCGAAGATGCGCGGGTCTGGTTCCAGCGGATGCGCGAGCGCGGCTGGATTGCACCGGAATGGCCCACGGCCTATGGCGGCGGGGGGCTCTCGGCGCTACAGGGCAGGATCGTCAAGGAGGAGATGAAGCGGATCGGCGCCCGCGCGCCGATTTACGGCATCGGCCTGTGGATGCTCGGACCGGCCATCCTCGAATACGGTACCGAGGCCCAGAAGCGGCAGCACCTTCCGGCCATCATCAACGGGGAGACCCGCTGGGCGCAGGGCTACTCCGAACCCGGGGCCGGCTCCGACCTGGCCAGCCTGCAGTGTCGGGCCGAGGCGCGGGGCGACCACTTCCTGGTCAACGGGAGCAAAATCTGGACCACCTCCGCTGACAAATGCGACTGGATCTTCTGCCTGGTGCGCACCGACCCCGTCGCGCCGAAACACGAGGGGATCAGCTTCCTGCTGATCGATATGGACGACCCGGGCGTCACCACCCGCCCCATCGAGCTGATCAGCGGCGAATCCGAGTTCTGCCAGACCTTTTTCGACAACGTCATGGTGCCGCGCGAGAACCTGGTGGGGGAACTCAACAAGGGATGGGCGGTGGCGAAGGCGCTGCTCGTGCACGAACGCAAACTGATGGCGGAGCTCGGGACCGACACCCCGCGCCAGATGGTGGAGCCGCGCGCGGCCGCCAGGGATTACCTGGCGTTCGAGGCGGGCCGGATTGCCGATGCCCGCCTGCGCAATGACCTCGTGGACTACGACATGCTGATGCATGCGGTCGGGCTGACCCACGCCCGCTGCTTCGAGGAGGCCCAGGCCGGCGCCTGGAGCGCGGCGCCGCTGGT
The DNA here is from genome assembly GCA_037382865.1 of Halioglobus sp. Classification (GTDB taxonomy): domain Bacteria; phylum Pseudomonadota; class Gammaproteobacteria; order Pseudomonadales; family Halieaceae; genus JARRPM01. Next base: position 13,434 of record JARRPM010000008.1, read on the forward strand.
GATGAAGTACGCAGGCACCGAGGCCGAGAAGGTCAGGAGTGAACTGTTGCTGGCGATCATGGGCAGTCGCGGCCTCGGCTGGGAGGGCGAGGGCTTCAGCCAGGCGGAGATCGATACCCTGCGCCTGTGGGCCATGTCCAAGGCCATGACCATTGCCGGCGGCACTTCGGAGATCCAGCTCAATGTGATCGCCAAGCGCGTACTCGAGTTACCCCAATGAGCGACACGGCGCTGGTACTGAACGAAGAGGAACGCCTGCTGCGGGACACGGCCAGGGAATTCCTGCAGAGCCACGCGCCGGTGGCGGCCCTGCGCCGGTTGCGGGACACCCGCGATGAACTCGGTTACTCCCCGGAGCTGTGGCGTCGCATGGCCGATCTCGGCTGGGCAAGTATCACGCTGCCCGAGCAATACGGGGGCCTTGATTTCGGTTTTCGCGGCATCGGCGTCGTGCTGGAGGAATGCGGCCGTACCCTGGCGGCCTCCCCGCTCTTTGCCACCGCCGTGGTCGGTGCCTCGGCGATCCTGCTCGGGGGCAGCGAGCGGCAGCGGGCGACCCTGCTGCCGGAAGTTGCCCGCGGCGGATTGACCCTGGCGCTGGCCCTGGAAGAGTCCCACCACCACCGGCCCCGCCAGATTGCCACTACCGCCGAAGCGCGCGGTGACCGCTTCATCCTGAACGGCCGCAAGACCTTCGTGCTGGACGGGCACAGCGCAGACCGGCTCATTGTGGTGGCGCGCAGCGACGGCGACAGCCGGGCCGGCCTCACCCTCTTCCTGGTGAACCCGACCACCGAGGGCGTGGTGCGGGAACGAACGATCATGGCCGACAGCCGCAATGCCGCCAATATCCGCTTTGATCATGTGACCGTCGATGCAGACAGTGTGCTGGGCACCGTCAATGCGGGTCATGAGATCCTGGAACCGGTACTGGATCGCGGCCGCGTGGCCATCGCCGCCGAGATGATGGGGCTGGCGCTGGAGGCCTTCCAGCGGACCGTCGCCTACCTCAAGGAGCGGCGCCAGTTCGACGCCCCTATCGGCAGCTTCCAGGCCCTGCAGCACCGGGCGGCCCTTATGCAGACTGAGCTGGAGCTGGCGCGCTCGGTGGTGCTGGCGGCGCTCTCCGCCGTCGACCAGACGCCCCGGCAGCTCCCGCTGCTCGCCAGCCTGGCAAAAGCGAGACTCAACGAGCTGGTGAAACTGGTCACCAACGAGGCAGTGCAGATGCACGGCGGCATCGGGGTCACCGACGAGCTGGAAATCGGCTTCTTCCTGAAACGGGCCCGCGTCGCCATGCAGATTTTCGGCGATACCGGGTTCCACAGGGATCGCTATGCCACGCTGTGCGGCTACTGATCCCCGCCAACGCGCACCAAACAACCGAGGAGACGGTCCATGGAGATCAACGGTATCGCCCACACATTCCTGACCAGCGGGAACTTCCCCGAGGCCCGCAAATTCTACGGTCAGCTGCTGCCGTACCTGGGCCTGAACCCGGTACTTGACACCGAGGACACCTTTTACTGCGTGGGAGGCAGGACTGCCCTGGGCATACGCGCCAGCGAGCGACAGGAACCGGGCAATCGCTTCGATCAGTCGCGCAGTGGTCTCCACCACCTCTGTTTTCGCCTGCGGCAGCGGGAAGACGTGGACGAGCTGCACGCCTTTCTGCTGGCCATCGACGCCAACATCGTGCACGCCCCCCGGGAGGATGGCTGGGCGCCGGGCTACTACTCGGTACTGTTCGAGGACCCCGACGGTGTGCGCCTGGAGGCGAATTTCGTCCCGGGCAGGGGGCTGCTTTCCTGATGTGACCGGGAGGGTGGCGTATTGCCGGGCCGCCCGTTGAGGCTAGAGCGCCTGCAATCCGCGCCTTTCGGGATACTCCCCGGCCATCTCCTGGACCTGCTCCATGAAGTGCCAGGGGGCCAGCAGGGGCTCCAACTCCTCCGCCGTCACCGGTTTGCTGAACAGATAGCCCTGGATCACGTGGGCGCCGTTGGCGGTGAGGAAATGGTACTGCTCGTCGGTCTCAACGCCCTCCGCCACCAGGCGCAGGTTGAGGCTCGTGGCCATGGCGATAATAGCCACCACCAGGCTCGCGTCGGCGTCGCTCTTGCTCATCTCGACCACGAAGCTGCGGTCGATCTTCAGCTCATCCAGGGGGAACCGGCTCAGATAGCTGAGTGACGAGTAGCCGGTGCCGAAATCGTCCACAGACAGGCTCACGCCCATCCGCTTGAGCTCGCCCAGCGCCTTTACGCTGGCGTTGGCATCGTCCATCACCACCCCTTCGGTCAGCTCCAGCTTCAGGCAGGAGGGGTCCAGCTCCGTTTCCTCCAGCACATCTTTCACCAGCTGGATGAAGGAGGGGTTGAACTGGCGGGGCGACACGTTGACCGCCACCATCGGCAGTTTCAGGCCCTGGGCGTGGAACGCCTTGACCTGGCGGCAGGCCTCCCGCAGGATCCATTCGCCCAGCTCTCCGATCAGCCCCATCTCCTCCGCCAGAGGAATGAACTTGAAGGGGGGCACCATACCCTGCTCGGGGTGGTGCCATCGCACCAGCGCCTCTGCGCCCACCACGGTGCCGTTACGGGTATCTACCTGCGGCTGGTAATAGAGCACCAGTTCATCGCGCTCCACCGCCCGGCGCAGGTCCGATTCAAGCTTGAGGCGCTCCATGCCGGCGGCGTCCATCTCACTCTCATAGTAAAGAAAACTGTTTTTGCCGTTAGCCTTGGCGTGGTACATCGCCGTGTCAGCCGCCTTCAGCAGCCCCTCCACGTCGCCGGCGTCGCGGGGAGCCAGCGCGATACCGATGCTGGGCGTCACGACCAGTTCGTGGCCCTCGATATTCATGGGTGTCGCCAGGGCGTCGAGCAGGCGCTGGGCCACCACGCCGGCGGACTCAGCGCTTTCGAGCTCATTCAACACCACGGTGAACTCATCGCCGCCCAGGCGAGAGACGTCGATCCGGGGGCCGGAGTCGACCATGTGGGCCACCACGTCACTGTCACGGACACAGGTCGCGAGGCGTGCGCCCACTTCGCGCAGCAGCAGATCACCGGCGCTGTGGCCGAGGGAGTCGTTGATGCGCTTGAAATTATCGAGATCGAGAAACAGCAGGGCCAGCAGCTGGCCGTTGCGTTTCGAGAGACGCAGCAACAGATCGAGCTGTTCGCTGAACAGGCGCCGGTTGGGCAGCGAGGTGAGGCTGTCGTAGTAGGCCATCTGGCGCAGCCGGTCCTTGGTCTCGGTCACCTCCTTGACCGCCTGGTTGAGTTCGACGTTGCGCCGGGAGAGCTGGGATGTCCGCTCTTCAACCTTCATGCTCAGCAACTGGTGATCGACGTCCATCTGGGTCTTGTAGTGGCTGAGGCCGCCAATGATGCCATTGAGAATCGTGGCGATCTCCTTGATCTCGCCGCTGCCTTCGACCGGCACCGGTTGCTGCAGTTTCCCCAAAGCGATCTCGTCGGCGGCCCTGGCGAGACGGGACAGGGGCGCCGTCAGGTGCCTGGTTGTGCGGCGGGTGATCAGGCCGCACACCACGACGAGGAGCAACGAGCCGAAAAAGGTCCAGCCCGCGAACGGCGCGATGCCCGCGAGCAGCGCTCGCTGGCTGATGGCCAGGTGCAGGTAACCGACCACGTGCAGGCTGCCAACGGTGTCGGGGCGGGTCAGGGCGAGGACGAAGTCCCGGGGATCGAGGTCTTTCACCAGCGGGTTGATCACAGAGAAGACCGGCACGGTCAGATGGATGTGGTTGTCAGACCCGGACAGGGCGCCCAGCAGACTGGCCGAGGCGGGCTGCCCGCGGCCGTCCAGCGTGACCTGGCCCCGCTGGGTCACGGTGAAGTCGCCGCGCACCCTGGTCAGCGATGGCGGCGCTTCCGGTGCCGCGCCGCTCTGGCTGCGCCAGGCGAGCCTTTCCCCCATGCCATCATAGATCACCGCATAATCGATAGCCCGCTCGCCGAGGTAGGCATCCATGTCGGTCCGGAGCTTGTCCGGGTCATAAAAGTAGATGTGGAGCTGCAGCTCGGGCTGGCTCAACACCCGGGCCGAAGCGAGCTCGATCAGGCGGTCGCGCTGGATCATGTACTCGCGGTTCGCGGCAAAACCGGTGACGAGCAGGGCCAGGAACAGGCAGATGCCGACGACCAGCATATTGATCCTGCCCGCGATGGTCATCTGTCAGGCCCTCGCGCGGGCGCGGCCGGCACCCTGCCGGCCGGGAAAGGCGTGTCCATCCGGGTTGCCCCGGGTTCCGCGCCGGGCATGCCCCGCCGCGGGACGGCGGGCACGGTCACGCCGGGCGCTCCCGCTGCAATGCGTGTCGCCACCGCACAATCGACGCTGTGGCAGACTGATCCTGCCCCTGTGCCTCACCCCGCGGCCCTCCTGCCGGTATTCAACACGCTTAATGTTGATATCTGATCGGGCTAAAAGCGAGCGCATTCTGCACTTTTCAAGAGTTTCTGGGCTTTTCGCCGGAGCCCGCCGACGCCGGGCGAGCGGCGCCCGGGCATCGTGACCCGGGCCGCGGGCGAGTGGTGCGGCGGCCGGGGGCGCCGCGTTCGCGAAGGGCAAGTCGATCGGCGGTTACCGGGGCTGGCTACCGGTCAGCCATCCGCCGGCCGGCGACCCCTGCTGTCGTCAGCGACGATCCGCACCGTCCGCTGGCAGGTCTCCAGCCAGGGGCGAACGGTGTCTGTCTTGAGGGCCCGGACATAGCCACCATCACTGCGGCAGCTGATACTGGTCTTGTTCGGTGTCCAGTCGCCCTCCTTGGGGCGCGGTTTACGCGAGCTGTAATACCAGATGCCGCGTCGGTCCTGCATGACGTATTTGGCCTCAGGCGGCAGAAAGACCTTCTTCCCCTCGATGACAGCGAAGACCTCGAGCTGATCATCGGAATTGCTATCCAGTACTGCAGTGGGTGTTATTGTCAACATGGCGTATTCCCCTGACCCGTTTCCTGATGGTGTTTTTGCCTTTCCGGCGCGGCGGGGCGTCATTCCGTTCCCGTCGCACCGCGGAAGGCGTTGGCATCAGTTATAAATTCGGGTCACAGGGACGGCAACGGCCTTCTGGCCATTTTTTCATCTTATTTGCCATCTCTGCTGTTTTTTTGCCATTTTTTTATTCTAGCCGTCTATATTTTTGTTTTTTGTTCTTTATTTTGCCAATTTTTTTGGTGCCGCCCCCATCAACTGGTCACCAATTTGATATGCGGAGGCCGCTTGCCGGAGGGTGTCAACTCCTCCAGCGTCTGCAAACGCCCGCCCCGGGGCAGTTCGGCGACCTGCTCCACAGAGCTCATCAGCATGTGGAGAGAGAGCCAGGAGCGGCCCTCCGCGGTCGCCACCTGCGAGGAGAAGTCGGCCAGCTCCTCCTCCGGCAGGAATCCCAGCACCACCGCATTGGTCAGGTAATCGCGGATGATCTGCCGGTTGACCTGGTCCTGCAGATAGCTCTGGTAGCCCTGGTCCCCGAACACCCGCTGCAGCACGTCCTGTTCCACCTGGGACAGGCCCCGCTCAGTGAACGGCAGATCCTCCCCAAAGGCACCGTCAATACATTGCACCAGGTGATCCAATTGCAACTGATTCACTGCGACTCCATCTGTCCGGTGGCGGCAAAATCCTGGTCCGCGTAGCCATTCGCAGGCGCGGTAAGCGATTGCTGCAGGGCGGGCAGGTCAGGCACCTGGTAGACCACGCCCCGCAGGCGGAATGCGGCGATCGCATGCTCGAGCACGGCATCGGGCATGTCTTCAATCTCCTCCTCGTCAACGGCCCGCACGCCCAGCCCCTCGCCGCGCACTGCGACACCCCAGTAGCGGCAGCCACCGCCCTGGAGCCCGAGGACTACGGCGATCAGGCCGGTACCGCCCCGGCGGTCGCGCCAGGGCAGGCCGTCATCGCGACCGAACTCCAGCACCGGGATGGTCTCCCCGCGCCACTCGATTTCCGCGGGGGGCTGGTCGTTTTGAGCGGGCACAGTCACCACCTCAGCCAGGCAATTCTGGGGCACTGCCCAGGATTGCGTCCGGGAACAGGGGAGAAACACACACCAACGCGCTGTCATATCATTCACCATCTCGTCTCAGGACACCTGGAGCCTGTGCCCCGTCAGTTCATTGATCTGCCCCACCAACATACGGAAGTTGAAGGGCTTGCCCATATAGCCGTTACACCCGGCCTCCTGTGCCAGTGACCGGTGCTTCAATCCCGTGCGGGAAGTGACCATGATCACCGGCAGGTGGCCATAGCGCACGGACTTGCGAATTTCGCGCAGGGTCTGGATGCCGTCCTTGACCGGCATCTCCACATCCAGAAGGATGACGTCGGGCAGCCGTTCCGCCGTATTGAGCAGGTCGATGGCCACCCCGCCGTTCTCGGCGGTCACTGTTTCGACCCCGACGGTCTCCAGCTGGCTGGTGGTAACCATGCGCTGGGTCCGCGAGTCGTCCACCACCAGGGCGAGCAGGGAGTCAGCTTTTTCCTTGCTGACGCTCAGCTGCATCTGTTTGCTGTTGGCCACGTCGGCGATCAGCAGGTTGAGATCGAGGGCGACCACCGCCTCGCCGTCCGCGGTGGTGGCCGCGCCGGCCAGGCCGGGCACTGTGGCAAACTGCACGCCCAGGGAGCGGATTACGAGCTCCAGCGCCTCTTCCACGTCGTCGATGGCGATCGCCATGTAACGCTCCGGCGAGCCGGCAATGATCACCGGCACGCTGGCGCCCCACGCCTTCCTTTCGGGCAGGCTTTCGCCCTGGCACAGGGTGCCGAGGTAGGCCGGCTCGCAGCTCATCCCGGACACGGAGAGCGGCGTTCCCTGCTCTACCGCGGCAAAGAAATCCCCCACCGGAACGTGTTCGACGGAAATCAGGCCGCCCAGTGGGATGGCGTAGGAGTTATCGCCGGCGGTGACGAGAAGCGCGCCATTGACCGCGACGTTGGAGGGTATCCGGATCTGGAACGAGGTGCCCTTGCCGACCGTCGAATCGATCTGGATCTCCCCGCCCATCTCCTGCAACTCGGTCAGGACGATATCCATACCGACACCGCGGCCGGAAATCTGGCTGACCGTGTTCGCGGTGGAGAACCCCTTGTGAAAGATGAGCCGGATCGCCTCGTCGTCGCTCATGGCGTCGACGTCGACATCGAGACCTTTTTTGAGCGCCGACTCGCGCATCGCCTCCGGGTCGATTCCCCGCCCGTCGTCGCTGAGAGTGATGATCTGGTCGGCACCGCTCTTGCGGACGTCGATGGCGATCTGTCCGGCCGCTGTCTTGCCGGCGGCCTCGCGCCCTTCCCGTGACTCGATACCGTGATCCAGCGCATTGCGGACCATATGCTCGAGGATGATCTGGCAGCGTGCGTAGTCGTCCCGGTCCAGGGTCCCAACCTCGTTGAGCACTTTGAAGGCGACGGTCTTGTCCAGGTCCGCGCTCACCGTGCGTACGATGCGCCGCAAACCCGGCATCAGCCGGGACACAGGCACCACTCGCGCCGCCCGAATGGACGAGCCGATCGAGGCGATTACCGTGGCCTGCTGCTTCAGCAGGGCCTCCACCTGCGAATTCTGGCGGCTGGCGAGTTCTACCAGATCGATCAGGTCCTCCACACCCTCACGCAGGATATTGGCCGCCTCCTGCAGTTCGGAGTACTGGTCCATCTCCAGGGCGTCGAGCGCTTCGGGCCGTTGCTCCCCCTGCCCGCCGACACTGAGCAGCGTCCGATCGGCGACGCTGGCGATATGGGCCCGCACGGAAGAGAGACGTGCCTGCATCTCCGCGGAGGTCCGCTTGCCCTTGTTGGTGCTCTGCGCGGTGCGCACACCCAGCTGCTGGGCCTGGTTGCTGAGGTTGAGCAGGTGATCCAGTTTCTCCGAGGTGATCCGCACCGACTGCTGGGCGGCAAGCACCTTGGCGCCCTCATCTGCCAGCTGCTTGTCGAGCTGGCGGCTGCGCGCGTCCCGCGGCTCCGGGGAGGCGGGGGTCGCCCGGGCGGCGTCCGCCTCAGCCTTCTGCGCCTCGGCGGCCCCGGCATCGACGCCGGCCTCTGCCACTTCAGCCCCAGCCACCGGTGCACCGCCCTGCTGCGGAAACTCGCTGACGATGTCCGCGCGGTTACTGCTCACGTAGTCCATACCCCGCACTGCGGCATCCAGCCAGGCATTGACGATGCGGAAGTACTCCGCCTCCGCCCCGGGCTCTGGACGCGGCAGCGCCTCCAGCAGGGTTTCATAGTTGTGGATCAGGGCGCCGTAGTACTGCAGACCGACACCCTTGGCGATCCCCTTGATGGTGTGCAGGGTACGTGCGACTACCGCGAAAGCGGGCTCCGAGGTGACGTCACTCTCCCAGGTGCCGATGGCATCCTCCAGTTTTTCCAGCTCGGAGGAGCCCTCTTCGATGAAGGCGTCGAGGAAATCCGCAAAGAGCTCCGTGCCGCTCTTGCTGGCGTAGTTGAATGCAATGCCTGGGGGAATACACCAGGAGCCGTCGGTTGACGCATCTGCCGCGACAGGCGCGCTTTCCGGCACCTGGCCCGCGGTCGCCGGGGCCGCCTGCGGGACGGGCGCCGCACTGTCGAACTCGTCGACATGCACGCCGCAGATTTCATCACTGCTGTCGATCCCCTTCCCGAAGTCCTCGAACATGGCATCGATGTCCTCGGTGACGGCGCCGGCAGTGGCCTCCAGCTCACCGGCGAAGTCGTCGGCGAAGATGTCCTCGTCGAAGACCTGCATTGCCTCGGGCTCGTCCTCGTCTGTGGGCCCGGATTGCGCAAACATCCCGGCATTGGGATCGGAATCCTCAACACCCTCGCCAAGGTCACCGAAAATGTCATCGATATCCACCTGGTCCAGCCCGACCGGGTCTAGCCCGACCGGGTCTGACCCGCCCGCCGCAGCCGCGAGCGGCGCAGAATAGGCCACCTCAGGGGCGGGTGGGGTCTCGAGGTCCTCACCGCCGGACAGGTCGCCGACGGACAGCTCGAGGATGTCGGCGGATGCGTCGCGCTCCTCGTCGACGCTGGCCGCCTCCCCCGCGCCTGTTCCGCCAGCCGCACCGCCTGCAGGCGGGACGAATCCCTCCCTGAGCAGCCCGTTCCAGTTCGCCCCGGTCCCCGTGTGCACGAGCCGCACATGGATGGTGTCCACGTCCGTCTGGCGCAATGCCTGCAGTCCGGTCGGAGGCTGGTCGCAGAGCGCGAGCACGGGCTCATAGCCATCCGCCGCCCACTGCTCGACGACATCCGGGTCGGCGCCCAGCATGACCTCCGCCTGCACGGGCTCCTCCGGGACGCCCAGGGCGGCCAGGCGCGTCGCCACGGCGGCGGAAATCTCGTCCATCACCTGCGCGATCATCGCTGTGACGTCAGCTCCCGCTTCGCGCTCGAACCCGTCCATCGCGGTGAGATCCGCCGGATAGTCGATGGCGGCGTCGGCGGAGGGATCGACCGGCTCAACGCCCTCGATCTGCTCGACCACCAGCTCGTCGATACCGTCACCGCCGTCCTGCAATTGACCCCCGCGCAACAGGTATTCGTCGAATGCCGCATCGTCCGCCGGCGGGCTGACCCTGGCCACATAGTCGAGGACGTTTCCGTCCTCTCCTGCAGCGTTTTCCGCGCCAGGGTCGCGATCGCCGGCACTCTCCCGGTCAGCAGCGCCGGGTTCCGGCGTCACGACCTGAGCGGGGTCCGGCTCCTCCTGGAGTGCTTCGGCCGCCTGGGGCGCAATGTTTTCCTGCTCCACCCGGGCCTCCTCCGCGGCAACCCGGACCTCATCGGCCTTGACCCGCTTGAGCACCAGGTGCCTCTCGCCGATGTCGTCCTCCTCCGCCAGGCCGAGAACGTCTGCACCGTCCGCCAGGGTCGGGGTTGCCTCTGCGGTTGTCCCGCGCCGCCGCTGGGACCAGTCGATGGCCATGGGCTCGCTGAACCGGGTATCCGCGGCGCTGTCATCCTGCGTCTCGCCGACGCCCCTGGCGTAGATATCGCTGCCCTGGCTCTCAGAGGAAATGACGATCTCCTCGGCGACATAGGTGGACAGATCGTCCGCATCGGCCCGGCCGCGGATCATGGGACGCGCCGCGACCTCCGCCTCGTAATCAGTGAGGCCCTGGTCGACGTATCCGCCGTCGTCGACCGCGAAGAGTCGCTCCTCCTGGTCGGACAGGTCCATTTCCAGGAGCCAGCGAACCGCCGCGTCCTCCGTATTGTCGTCAGTCTCGACGATCCTTTCGGCGCCCTGTGTTGCGGTATCTTTATCAGTATGCACGGTTTACCTCCAGTATCCCGATCGGCTGTCGCTGCGGCCGGCTATTGGCTGATGCTCTCGGAGAGCGACAGTTGAGCGGCCACGTCTGCGGGGTCGCCCGGGTTTTCGTCAGATTGTTCCCTGGCCTTCGCCGGCACCTTGCCGCCGGAACCCGCCAGCAGGAAACAGCGGTCCGTCAGCTCGCGGGTGCTGGAGACCTCGGGCTGAGCGTCATCCCGGTAGGACATGACAAGGGACGGCAGCGCCGCCACGACCTCCCCGACCAGCCCGCGAATCTTGTGGTCGAGGGGGATGTCTCCGTCCAGCACGCGGTCGAGCATGTCCTGGGCGGCCCAGCCGAGCTCGCCGAGGACATTGGCGCCCACCGCGCGACCGTTGCCCTTGAAGGTGTGGAAATGCCGCCGTATGTCGCGCAGCACGTCATTGATCCTCGGGTCCTCGTGCCACTCCTCCACCAGGCGGGTCAGCTCGACGACGATCTCGTCCGCCTCTTCGATGAAGACCTCGCGGATTTCCGGCGGAATCTCGGCGTCCTGCACATAGTTCTTCGCCAGCGGTTCCGCGGGGGCCGCCACGTCGGCGCCCGGCGACAGCTCATCCAGCCAGTTGTCCAGCTCCGCCGCCCGCTGCTCCGCGAAAGCGATCATGTGCGAGGTGTCGTCCAGCGGGTCGGTGACGGAGCGCTGCAGGTGCAGCTCTATCTGGGCAAAGGCGTCGGCGAAGCAGCGGAATGCATCGTCCTCGCGCACGCTGCCCGCCTTGCTGGCCGCCGCCAGCCACTCCCCGCAGCGTTCTATCACACGGCCCTCGCGCTCCATGCCTGCAAACAGCAGCGCACCCGAGATATCCGCCAGGAGCTTCAGCGACTTGTCGATGGCCTTGCGATCGGGAAGGTCCTCCTGCTCATTGAGAAAGTCCCTGGCAAGACCGTACAACAGGTCGAGATCCGCCTCTCCCCTGTCCGCATCCAGCACCGCCTGGCGCAGCGCCTCATGCCCCCCCTCGCTCTTGTTGAGATGGCGGTTCAGCGCAGTAGTAAGCTGCAGGATACTGTCGGGGCTGAAGGGCTTCCTGGCGAGTGCGCTGGCCAGCGCCTTGCGCCGCAGGATCTGGTGGAGGTAGTTTTCCACAAGGCTCATGTGGTTGAAGGTCGCCGACACTACGCTTTCGCGCAGTTCGAACTCCCGGCTGGAGAAGGAGCTGCACAGCCCGTGCTCGAGCTTGTGCTCGATATCCAGCTTGACGTCCACAATGCCGCGGATGATGTGGTTGATGGCCTGCTCCAGTTGGGACGGTGCATCCCGATAGGCGCCCTGGTACAGCTTTTCGAGCCTCGCGTGCACCTGGCGCAGCGAGTCGGCATGGGTGACCTGGCCGGCGGCATCCAGACGGAACTGCGCCGCCTCGATGCCGTCCAGGGCTTTCAGCTCCACCGGCTCTTCCGCGTCTGACTGTGCCAGGCCGGTGAGATCATTGGCGCTCAGGTAATCGACCACGCCGTCCAGCTGCTCCATGGCCGCACTCAGGGCGGTTACCAGAGCGTCGATGTGCACCAGACCGCGGTTTGCGGCCTCCAGCGCGTCGTCATCAATCGCGAACACGCTGCGGATATGGGCGATATGAACGGGCCTGGCCTTGCAGGATGCGACGTAGTAGAGCATATGCTGGAGATTGCCCTCGTAGTCGACAGTCGGGTCGACCTCGCTGCCGTTCTCCCGCGCGTACTTGATCATGAAGGCGCCGGTCTTGAAGATCTGGGCAATGCACTCGTCCGGCACGATCAGCCCGCCGGCGATCCCCTCACAGAGACCGACCAGGGTAAACCAGAACCGTTCCGGTTCGGTGCCCGTGAACAGGGTCTGCATCTTGCGCGCAATGCGGGCCACCGTCTTCATGCTCTCACTGACGTTGCGCCTGCGCAGCGCCATCTTCGCCATCTCGAGGTAGAGCGCCAGCATCACATTGGCCCGGCTCTTGATCTCCTGGTCAGGTGCGGGGGTGGCGCCCGGCGTAATGCCACAACCATCCGGGATATCGATGTGGAAGAAAAACGCCTGCGGCCGCGGACGCTCACCGATCCAGCGGCGCAGGTCGTTGACGTACTGCTCCAGTCCCTGGCCGGAGTCCTGCCGCGTATTCTGGGTGTGGGCAAGATAGGCCGGCAGCACTTTCAGCGCCTGCATCAGCCCGCCCATGGTGAGCTTGCGGCGCTCGCCGACCACCTTGTCCTTGTACAGGTAGTTGAGGCTGCGCTCCATCTCCAGCGTCAGCATCTCCCCCTTCTTCAAGCCCAGCGCTTTCAGCGTCGAGGTGATCTGGTGCACCGACCACATGCACTGCAGGAGCGGCTTTTTCTGCGCGGGGTCATAGCTGTACTCCACCAGGGCTGCCTCGGCGCTTTCCGCCTGCCTGTTCATCAGCCCGACGACCCATTTCAGCGCAACGATATCCGGTTTGTTGGCCACTGGTTCAACCTCCGATTATTCTGTAGGCGCATGTACCGGCGCTGGAGCGCCGATCCATGCCTGGTCTCGACCGCTGCAGCTCTTCGGTGATGCAAGCGCGGCCTGATTTCATCCCGCTCATACGGTGGCCCGGCTCTGCCCCGCCACCTCGAGGCTGCTCACCTCGTCGTCGCGAGAGACCTTCTTCGCCTTGCGCACCCGCTCCAGTTCGTCGAGCTCGGCGACGCTCACGCCCCCATGGCCGGCATCGCCGTCGATCCGGAACTGACGGAGGCTCTCAGAGGCGTCACGCATGGACTTCTGCAGCCGGGTTACGCCCACCTGGGAGGAATCGCTGAACTTGCCGATTTCCAGGTTGCCCTCGCGCATCCGCGCCATGGAGTTGTTCATATGCAGGGCGCTGGCAGCGGACTGTCCCGCCGCCTCGTCCACCGTGCGGATAATCGAGCTGATGGCCGCAGAGCCGGCGTTGATCTCCTCCAGCGAGCTGTCCAGGCGCTCGATGTACTGCAGGATGGTGACGACCGTTGCCACGGTGTTCTCCATGCTGGCCAGGTTCTCGGCCGACATATTCTGCAGCATGCGCACCTCGGAGATGATCTTGCGACCCTCCTCCTCGGCCTCGCGCAGCAAATCTGCGATCGACTCGGCGATACCGAGGAAGGGCCGCCCATACTCCCCGGCTTTCTCCGCCTCGATCCGGGTGTTGATCGCGACCACCGAGATCTTGGTATTGAGCGCCTGGATATATTCGGCAGCGGCCGTCACCGACTGGATGAGCTCACTCTGGCGCTTGGCCGACTTGGAGGTCTCCTGGACCGACTCACGCACGTCGGCGGAGGCTTTGGACATGTCTTTGGTCAGCTCGTAGCCCTGCGCGACCTGCTGGCAGTTGCGCTCCGCTGTCTGCGCCGCCTCAGCGGTGGCACTCTTGATCTCCTCGCTGGTTCGCACCATCTCTGTTGCCGCGGAGGTGGATTCCGAGACGGAGCGGCTCAGGTCCCGGGCCTTCTCGACCTGCCCCCGCGCGGTGATGCCGATTTTATTGATCTCCTCCACCGACTGCTCGAAGGGGGTGCGGACATTGCCGATAAGCTCTCGCTGGCGCTTGATGGAGGCGTTGATCTCCCTGGCGATGTTGGTGGTCACGGGATTGTCCTCGCCCACCTGGACCGTGAGGTCGCCCTCGGCGAACTTGAGCAACGCGCCATTGATCTGGGCAAAGCCCTGCTCAGTGGACAGTACCCGCTGACGCTGCCTCCGGTAAAGCGCCACCAGCAGGCCCGCTCCGAACACAGCTGGCAACACGAAGAGGGTCAAAAGCGTGCTTCTATCATAGAGGCTACCCAGCGCCATCCGGTCGATGGCGGGCACGAGAGCCGCAACGGCGTCGTTCAACGCGGGCCCCGATTCGAGAATGACCTCACGCGCCGCCGCGGCCTGGCGCAGCTCGGGCGCGGCACCGGCGATCCGATCCACCGAGGTGGATACGGGCGAGAACATGCGGAAGGCGGCGCTCAGGGAATCGATGGCTGCGGCGCTATCCACCTTGTCGACGCCGGAGAGTTTGTCGCCGCGGGTCAGCGCTTCGATCAGGCGGATGAACTCCGCCGAATCAGTGCGGAACTCGTCTGCGGCGACCTGGCTGCCGCTGCCGCCGGCGAGAATCCTGTCGACGTTGCGGCTGATGCGCTCGGTCAGCCAGAGCGTCTTCTGGGCAGCGACCAGCGTATCGGGGGATGCCTTGGCCGTGCGCAGCGCCTCGACCACTTCGGCGAATTCGCGCTGCATCGGTCCGATGTTTTTCTCGAGCGTCCCGGCGACCTCGTTGATGAATACGATGCGGGGGCCGGCCTCGACCAGGGTGTCGGCGGCGCGCTTGACGGGCTGCCAGCTGACATCGACCTGGCTCAGCTCATCGTAAAGCCCCGTGTCCTGGATCCGCTCGAGCTGTGCCTCGAACCCGGCGACCTCGGCCTGGAGGTTGCTGAACGTGCTTTCATCGCCACGCACGCTCTCGCGGGCGCTCTGCGTGATCTGATGTGACAGCTCGCGCATCTCGTCGGCGACGATGCGGTACTCGGCCTCTTCCCCGCTTTTGTGCTGGATTGTGTAGAAGCTGTAGGCCATCCCGGCCAGGCAGCCGACGATACCCAGACCCATGGTGATCGCCCATATCTTCGGGGCGCCAGTTTTCGCTTTATTACTCATCTTCTTTTTCCTCGCTTGCATCCAGAACCGTCGCCGAGGCGTTGCACAGGTCGCTGTCAGCTACCAATTTATCGATATCCAGAACTGCCAGAAATCTCTCACCGTCGCGAAACCCGCCGAGCGTAAAACCGGCGAAATCCGCATCGACCGGGTGATCCATGGTCCGCGCCTCGACCGGGAATTTCATATCCCGCTCCACGGCGCTCAGGGTCAGGCCGAAGTAGAAGCCCGGGCGGCGGATGACCATGCAGAAGTCGCGTTTCCGGCCACCATAGCTTCGCTTCCTGAAAAAGACGTCACCGTCGATGATGGGGAGCAGCCCGCCCATGTGTGACCCGACCCCCAGGACCCAGGGTTTGGTTCCCGGAACGGCCGTAACCGCGGGTGTCTCGATAACCTCTTCGAGTTCCCCTTCCCCCACCAGCAGAGGCACACCGGCGATACCGACGGCGGTGCCCACCCATACCATCTGCTGACTCGCCGGCGCCGGCGCTTCGACCGCGGATTCGCGATAGCGCTGCTCCAGCATGGCCAGTGACTGCTGTGCTGACCCGCCCATGGCTCAGGCCGCCTGCCGCTGTTTGGTGTGGTTGTGGATCAGCTGCCGGAGCACACTCTCCGGGGGAATCTTGGTGACGTGCGCGGTGGCGCCGCGGGCCTGGCCCTTGGCGATGTCAAAGATGCCGTCGGAGGAAGAGAGCATCACCACGGGGGTATTGCGGGTATCTTCCGCGTTGCGGATCAGGGTGCAGGTCTGGTAACCATCCAGTTCCGGCATCGTGATATCGAGGAATATCAGGTCTGGCTTGAAGCGCCGCAGCATACCGAGGGCTTTGTAGCCGTCCTCGGCGCACTCCACGACACAGCCCATGCCTTTCAATGTATGGGACATCATCATGCGAATGGTTTTCGCGTCGTCGATGATGGCGATTTTTACGCCGGTGATATCCAGCTCTTCATGTTGTTCTGTCATTTTGGGCCTCAACTATTTCCGGTCAGTGATTGACATCACGCAACACGTTGCAGGCACAGTATTTCCATGCCGGGAAGGGCCTTCAACCAAAAACTGGATATTTCGCCAGAAAGCGAACTTTTCTGCGGGAGCCCGGAAAGCCGCGCAGCGGCGTTTTACGGGTGCGGTGGCCCGGCTTCAGAATGCTGCCGGCAAGGGAACGCCGGGGCGCAACCCGGGCGCCTCAGTCGCCGGGAAACATGTAATTCCTGAAGGGCTCGAGATGGCCGGGCTGGAAATCCTGCAACTCGTAGATGTTGAATTTATGCATCAGTGTGAGGCAGCGCTGGAAGACCTTGTCGGCGTCATAGGCGGAAGGGGGTATCCCGTACTCTTCGGTGATCTGGGCAAAAATCATCGAGGCGATTTCCCGGCGGGTCTGGTCCCGGCGGTACAGGCTGTGGTTGATCGGGGAGGAGACGATCGGAGACCCGTAGACCAGGAAAGCCTCCCAGCGCGCAATATCCTGACTGTCGTCGAGCTGTGCCACCAGAAACTTGACGATGTTGTGCAGGTCCAGCCGCGGCGGCAGGACATCCTTCTGCAGCCAGTTGCGCACGTCGGACTCGCGCCAGGCGTTGTTGATCCCGAGAATCGCGAGAACCCGGCCCTCGGACTGGGCGGGGGCCGCCCCGGCGAGGTCCCAGAGCATGTTCAGGCGGGCCGAGAAACCCAGGCTCGGCGGCAGCTGGCCATCCATCAGGCGCTGGTACTCCTCGGCGTACTCCTGCACGGTTTTCCTGCCGGACATCGGTGCCCCCCTGGCGGTGAGATCTTTCTGCCTGTCAGCCGGTCTCGCGGGCATGTTAGCTCCTCTCCTGCAGCTCCTGCAGGCGTTTCTGGTAAGTCGGGACGGACACACCCATGATCCGCGCCCGGTCGGCGGCGCCGACCTCTGCGCACTGTTCGATCACGTGGCGCAACAGCGTTTGCTGGGCGATCCGCTGCGGCGGTTGCGGCAGCGGCGCCGATTCACTGATCCACTGCCGCACCAGGCGGCGCGACTCCTGCCAGAGCAGGCTCGCGCCCCGCTCCGGCTCCCGGTCGAGGACCTTCGGCATCCAGCGGCTGATATTGCGGGGCCGGGTATGGAGAAAGTCCGCCGCACCGCGCACGTCCTCCCGATAGCGTTCGCAGGCGGCGAGAATGACCTCGTCATCGAGCCAGGTCCCCAGCGGTCTGATCTGCTCCAGTTCCAGCATGGTATGGAGCGCCTCGCCCAGTGCCACCTTCAGCGCCTCTTCTGCGGCGGGGGTGTAGGCCTGCGCTTCACTCTCCTCGTCGGGAGGGGCCAGAAACGGGCGCGCCGCCGGCGCTGCCGGCGCTCCCCTGGCCGAGATCCCCTTGAAAATACCGAGATCCACGGGCGTGACCCACTCCTTGTCGGTCTTGTCCAGGGCGCTGACGATGGCCTGGCGCATTTCGCTGATGTTGCCGGGCCAGTCGTGCTGGAGCAGCGCCTGTTCGGCGTCCGGGGTGAACCCGATGATGCGGCGGTCGCGCCGCGCGCACTCCTGGCCGAGAATCTTGTGCGCCCAGCGCAGCACGGCACGCCTGCGATCCCTGAGCGGCGGCACCCGGATGGGATAGCCGGCGAACACCCCGGCCAGTTTTTCCTGCAGGGTGCCCTGTCGCACCAGGTGCTCGATCCTGTCGGGAAAGAGTGCCACGAAGCGGACTCCGGTGAGATACCGCGGCGGGGTGACGTCCGCCAGCACCCGGGTGCTGATCTGCCGCGCAAGCTTCACCTGGGCATCGGCATGCATCAGGTGCGGGGACTTGAATACCAGGGTCCTGCCCGAGGAGTGCTGCAGCTCCCTGCCGATGCGGGTGATCGCTGCGCCGCGACTGCGGAATTCCCGGCAGTCGATGGTGACCAGGTCCCCGGGTGCGCCGCCCGCTTCCTGGTGAATGATCCTGGCCACATACATCTTGCCCGTGCCCCGCGGACCGACGATTGCCACGGGCACGTCCACCGTGGCCAGGAACACGGCCTGGTCGATGGCACCCTCCATGTTGTCGCTCACGTAGCCCTCTATCCCCGTCTCCAGGGCTCGCGCCTCGGGCGACTGTTCCGGGTAGGTCTTCTCCTCGGCCCCGCGCCACTCCTTCAGGCCCGCCAGCACCGTGGCCAGGTAGTGGGTCGCGTACAGATCGGGCACGAAGCGCCCTGTCTCACCGCTGGCGGTGTAGCCGATGATCAGACACCCCGGAAAGCCGTGACTCGCCCGCAGGGGGATGAGGGCCGTGTTGCCGGAGGCCCACTGCAGTTCATCACCCTCCTCAAGTCGTCCCTTTTCCAGCCGCCGGGGACCCTCCCGGAACGCCCTGGGCCACTTGCTCTCGGGCAGCGGCACGGTGCCGTCCCCCTCGGCCGCTCGCGCCGCCAGGAAACTGTAGCTGCCATCGAAGCCACGCCGCCAGAGCCCGATCGCCGCGACACCCGGCTGCTGCAGGGTCAATTCGAAAACCTGTTGGAGGTAGGCCTCGACCCGCCCGCCCTCGACCATTAGCGCGGTGAGCTCGGCCAGGTAGCCGTGCTGCCCGGGGTCGGGCCGGTTGCCACTGAACACACCGTCGGCATTGACGACCCGGGCGACGATCTGCCGGAAGTCACCCGCCTCGGCCAGGTGGATCTCCTCCCCCGGGTCACCGGTCCGTGCCAGCAGCGCGTCATTGGCCGCCACCATCCCGGACAGGAGATCCTGGCCGCCCTGGAGATGGGCCAGGCCGATGCCCGCCCGGGCGTGCGCCGCCCCGTCCTCCCTGTCCGCCAGCACGGCGCGCAGGTGGGAGAGCAGCGCGCGACTCATATCCACCGCCTGCTCACTGCTGACATCGCGCAGGATGATGCTGATCGAGGCGCCCGCGGGCAGGCCCACGGTGTCCTGGGCGCGGACGATCTGCAGCAGGCCGGCGCGGATGTCCATCATGAGGCGGGCTGTTTCGGCGTAGCCAAAGTGCTCATCATAGGCGAGCCCATCCACCCCCAGGACGGCGACGGCGTCCGACCCGGTCGCGGTCCCGGCCAGCCACGGGCTGTCCGCCGCTGCCAGCGGCCACAACAGCAGGGTGAAAGGTGCACAACCCGGCTGCTTCCGGGGCAGCAGTACACCGCCGGCGACAAGCGCGCCGCCGTCACTGCCCAGCAGCAGTGGCGGCAGCGCCGTACCTGTCCCCGCCTGGAGGGCGAGGTCGACAATCCTGCCGCCGGGCCCGGCGACCCCCAGGGCCGCCTGCCAGTGCCGGCCGGCCAGTTCGCGCGCCTCACAGCGCAGGAGATCCGCGACAGCACCCCTGCAGTCGATGATCTCCCCACTGTCCGCGTCTATGCGGATGGCGACCGCAGCGGATCCGTCGAACGTTTCAGGCAAATCAGACATGGTTCACACCAGCCAACCCCTCACGGTGAAAGACATCGGGGCGAACGAGCGAGGAGCCTCTCAGGGCAGCGGCATGACCCTGTCGCCGGGTTCCAGTCCTGCAATAACCTCGATCTCATTTTCGCCCGCAGGCTTTCCGAGTCTGACGAAGCGGCGCACCGCGCCCCCCTCCTGTGCCACCCAGACGATGTCCAGCTGGCCGACCCGGGCCACCCGGTCGGCGGGCACCAGCAGGCGGGTGCGGGTCCCCGCCGGCACGTGCAGGCGGGCGTACATTCCCGGTAACAGCATGCGATTGGAGGGCAGTATGGCACGCACCAGGAAACTGCGCGATCCCGGGTCGGCAGCGGGTACGATCTCCTCGACGCTGGCGGAGAACGAATTTTCAACCGCAGGCACCTCGACGTCGAGCGCCTGCCCCGTCTGCAGCGACAACGCCAGGTGCTCTCGCACCCGCGCCTCGATGCGCAGCGAGAACGGGTTGTACAGGGAGAGCAGCTTCTGGCCGGGGGAGGCGGTATCGCCCGGCTCGGCGAAGCGGTCCACGATGCGCCCGGCGATGGGCGAGTGGATTTGCGCATAGCCCACGGCGCTCTCCGCCTCTTCCAGCGCCTGGCGTGCCGAAGCCAGTTCCGCCTCGAGGGCCGCGGCGTTGGCCCGCGCCGCGTCCCTGTCGGCGACCGCGATCAGGCCCCGCTTGTGGAGCTCCTCCGCCCTCTCCAGGTTCTGCCGGGCCTCGGTCAGGCGCGCCTCCACCGACCTGATCTGCTCGCGGGCCTGCTGCGCCCGCGCCAGCAGATCGCTCTGCTCCAGCCGCAGGAGAAGCTGCCCCTGCTCCACGTAATCACCCGCCCGGACCGCGATGTCCGTGATCCTTGCCAGCAGGCGGGAGGAGATGACGGTGGTCTCCTTGGCCTCCACCGACGCCGGTACGGGTTCTGTCAAGGGGGCCTCCTCCAGCCGAGCCGGAACCGCCCCGCGATCGTCCGCGGGCGTCGGCGCATCGAGACCCGGCTCTATCTTGTCGTTGAAATAGCCGGCCATGAAAGCCACCATCAACAGCAGCACCAGTACGGCGACGACAGGCAGCAGCCAGCCGCGTTTGTGTTCACTCATAGCCTCGTTTCCTCTGCCGCGGCGCTACCGCGCGGCGGCGCTTCGCTTTTGTCAAACACCAGCAGGTAGACCGTGGGCACCACCACCAGGGTAAACAGGGTAGAGGCCACGATGCCGAATATGATCGCCAGGGCCAGGCCGCTGAATACCGGGTCCAACGTTATGATCAGGTTGCCGAGCATGGTGGTCCCCGCCGTCAGCAGTACCGGTCGCATCCGCACCGAGCCCGCCTGCAGCAGGGCATCGCGGATCGATGCCCCCCGCTCGCGCTCCTGGGTGATGAATTCAACCAGTATCAGCGAATTGCGCACGACGATTCCGGCGAGCGCAATCATCCCGATCATGGCCGTGGCGGTAAAGAGCACCGGCTCCGGCGCGCCGGCGATCACCCGCTCGCCGAA
Source organism: Halioglobus sp. (assembly GCA_037382865.1). Classification (GTDB taxonomy): domain Bacteria; phylum Pseudomonadota; class Gammaproteobacteria; order Pseudomonadales; family Halieaceae; genus JARRPM01. The sequence goes on from JARRPM010000008.1 coordinate 34,327, forward strand.
CTGGTTCATCAACCAGAAGCCGGGCATGATGCCGATGATGGTCAGTGGTATGGAGGACATGATGATCAGGGAGAGCGCGTTGGACCCGGTCTGCACCCGCAGGATGGCGAATATCGCCAGCAGTGCGAACAGGTAGCCCAGACCCATATCCCGGAATACATCGACAGTGATACGCCACTCCCCTTCGCCGCCCCAGACCAGGTTCGTGCCATCGGGCAGCACCCAGCCGTCACCGCCGCCACTGTTGAAGAATGTGCGATTCTCCCAGGCCGAAGGCTGGCCCGGCGCACCGCCCCGGTCCGCGTGAACATCGGCGATGATCTCCGCCGGGGTCCGGCCGTTGAGTTCCGCCATGACGTACACCACCGGGCGCAGGTCCTTGTGATGGATCATCTGGTCCGCCCAACCCGCTTCGAAGCGACCCAGTTCACCCATTGCCGCCAGCGGCTGCGGCGCGATCTCCAGCCCCTGCGCGGTACTGGCCTTGGCCACACCCTGCCGTCCCCTGACCAGCAACCGCTGGAAATCGTTGTCCGAGACGCGCTGCTGCGGGTCCAGGCGCAGTTCGATGGGCAGCGGCCTGGCCTCGCGTTCCAGCTGGAGATAGCCGGCGACGAAGCCCTCGTTGGCCATGGCCAGGGTCTGGCTGATGTCCTCGGTGGATACGCCGGAGAGCGCGGCCTTCTGCTTGTCGGTAATGAAGCGCAGCCGGGGCCTGTCGTCCTCGATGGTGGAGTCGATCTCGACCACGTGCGCTTCCCGCGAGAGCCGGTCCATGACCACCCGGGCCGCCGCCTTCTGCACCTCGTAGGGGGTGAGCGTTTCGCCGTAGATCTCCGCCACGAGCGTGCTGAGGACCGGGGGACCCGGCGGGACTTCCACGACCTTGATGCGCACGCCCTCACCCGCCAGGGGCGCCAGCAGCTCCCGCAGGCGCAGCACGACGCCGTGGGACTGGTGCTCACGCTCCGTCTTGTCAGCCAGGGTCAGGCGCAGGTCGGCAAGGTGCGGCCCCACCCGCTGGTAGTAACGCCGCACCATGCCGTTGAAATCGATGGGCGAAGGCACACCGATGAATGCCGCGATGGAGCGGACCTCGGGGACCCGTGCCACCTCCGACGCCACTTTCCTGGCGAGTGCGGCGGTATGCTCCAGGCTGGCGCTCTCGGGCATATCGATCAGCACCTGTACCTCGTTCTTGTTGTCGAAGGGCAGGAGCTTCAGCGGCACCGCGCGGAACACGGGCAGCACCGCCGTGGCGACGAACAGGAACAGCACCAGCCAGAGTACCCCCTTCGCCCTGCCCCGGCTGTCGAGTCTGGGCGCCATGAACCGCTGGTAGGCCCCGCCGCGCGGCGCGGCCCCGGTCTCTGTCGTCGGCAATGGCTCCTCGCGCAGCAGCCGGCTGGCCATCCAGGGAGTGACCAGGAAAGCGACCAGGGTACTGACGATGACGCTCACCGGCACGTTGAAGGCCATCGGCGCCATGTAGGGCCCCATCATCCCGGTAATGAAGGCAAGTGGCAGGAAGGCGACCACGATCGTCACTGAAGAGAGGATCAACGGGACACGAATTTCGGAAATGGCAGCCACCACCCGATCGCGCAGGGACATCTCCCGCCGCATCATATAGCGCGAGATATTGTCGACACCGGTGATCGGGTCGTCCACCAGCAGGCCGAGGGAGAGAATCAGGGCGAACAGCGTCACCCGGTTGATGGTGTAACCCAGTGCCATGTCCAGCGCCAGGGTGATGCCGTAGCAGATCGGCACGGCCAGGCCCACCACGAGCGCCGGCCGCCACCCCAGGAAAACGCCGATGAAAACCACCACCGTGACGATCGCGAAGCCGAGGCTGCTGGCCAGGTTGTTGACCTTTTCGTTGGCGGTCTGGCCGTAATCGCGCAGCACCTCCACCTCCACCTCGGGGGGCAGAAGCTCGGCCTGCAGGCGCGCCATCTCCCGGTGGACATCCTGCGCCACAGACACCGCGTTGGAGCCTCGCTGCTTCGCCACCGAAATGGCGACCATCGGTCTCGCGCCGGACTGCTCGGCACCCGCCGGGTGGTCCGGCGTAAAATCGATCCAGCTATAGAAATCCGCCTCAGCCGGTCCGTCCTCGATGCGCGCCACGTCGCGCAGATAGACCGGAACGCCGTCGACCACATTGACCACCATGGTCTCGAGCTGGGCCACATCCTCGATGAAGTCCCCCGCCTCGAGTCGAATGGACTGGTTCTCCATCACCCAGCTGCCCGCACTGTGCAGCACGTTGGAGACGGCGAGTGCCGACACCACATCGGCGGCTGTCGTCTTGCGGGCTCCCATGCGCTCCGGGTCGATCAGGATCTGCACCGTGCGCGGCCGGCCGCCGACCACGTTGACCTCACTGGTGCGGGGGATGCCCTGCAGGACGGTGGCCACCTCCTCCGCCATGCGCCGCAGTTCGTAATCGCTGTAGCGCTCCCGATCCCTGCTCCACAGGGCCAGCATGACGATCGGCACGTCATCGACCTCCACCGGGCGCAACATCCAGCGGCTCACCACCGGCGGTATCCGGTCCTGGTTGGAGTAGAGCTTGTTGTAGGTATTGAAGATCGAGTCCTCCCGATCCTCACCGACATGAAAGGCCAGCGTCACCGAGGACTGCCCGGTACCTGTGGAGGAGTAGACGTGCTCGACTCCGGGGATCTGGGCCAGCAGCTTTTCCAGCGGGATGGTGACCTGGCGCTCGACCTGCCTGGCGCTGAGTCCGGGCGCTTCCACCAGCACGTCGATCATCGGCACGACGATCTGCGGCTCCTCCTCCCGCGGCGTGTAGATCAGCGCGACCACGCCGGCGGCGAGGCCGATCACGAAAATCAGTTTCGGCAGGCCGCCCCCCAGGGCATAACGGACCAACCGTTCGGTCAGGTTCATCATGCGGTTCCCGTTGTCAAAGCCATTGCCACATCTCCGTTGCGGTCAGGCGCGACGCCGTGGTCTGCCATCTGCTGTGGTTACTGAAATGCACAACCGGGCTGGCGCCCCAGTGCTTTCAGGACCGAAGCCATGGGACAGAAGCCCGTAAAGGCAGCCTGCAGCATATTCGCGCCGACAAAGGCGGTGAACCATAGCCAGTTGGGGGAGTGTAACTGGCTGAGGACAAGGCTCACCAGTATGAACAGCCCCGCGATCGCAAATACCAGTCTGTCTACGTTCATGTTGTACTCCTATCAGTGATCAGCACAGTAAATTCCGTGCATCGTCTCCAGTACGGCGCGGACTCCGGGGTCGTCCAGGGCGTAGAAAATCCGCTGCGCCTCGCGGCGGGTGGACACGATGCGCTCGTCGCGAAGACGCGCCAGGTGCTGCGACAGCGCCGACTGGCTGAGCCCGGTGAGCGTCTCCAGTTCGCCCACCGTGTGCTCCCTGTTGACCAGGGCACACAGCAGCAACAGCCGATTGGGGTTGGCCAGCGACTTGAGAAGCGCCGCCGCCTCCCCGGCATTGTTTCGCATCAGTTCGACTTCCATACCTTCCGGCCGCTATCGTGGTCCCGCACTTTTCCGGCGGCACTATATATTAGAATTATCTAATATACAATACCGGCAGGATCCTTCTGCACGCCAGGGACGCCTCCCGGGTGCGAGGCAATGCGGCGCCTGCCTGTGTGCAGTACACTACGGCGGAATGGACAGTCCAATGTTTGCAGAGATCGTCTCGGTCACCGTGGTGCTTTTTTACGTGCTGGCGATCGTCTCGGCGCTGGAAGCCGTCCACAGAACGCGCACATCGCAGGGGGCCATTGCCTGGGCGATCTCCCTGCTGAGCCTGCCCTTCGTCGCCGTTCCCCTCTATCTCGTATTCGGCCGCAACCGGTTCGAGGGCTACCTCGAAAAGCGCAATGTAATCGAGGAGGAGTCCCTGCGCCTGATCCGGGAGACCAGCGATTCGGTCGAGGAACACATCGTGGCGCCCACGCCCGACAGGCCCCTCTATACGAGCCTGTTCAGCCTGACCCGCATGCCGGCCACGGGTGGCAATCGCGTGGAGCTGCTGGTGGACGGCGTGGCGACTTTCGACAGCATCCAGGCCGGTCTCGAGTCGGCGGGAGCGTACATCCTTTTCCAGTTCTACATTATTCGCGATGACGAACTGGGCCGGCGACTGGGCCGTATACTGGCGGACAAGGCGCGAGCCGGGGTCAGGGTCTTCCTGCTCTACGACGAGATCGGCAGCCGCAATTTCCACCGGACCCGTCTCTGCCGCCGGCTGAAGATGACAGGGGTGCAGGTCGCGCCCTTCAATACCACCCAGGGCCGCCGCAACCGCTTTCAGCTCAATTTCCGCAATCATCGCAAGATCGTCGTGGTCGACGGCGAGGCAGCCTGGATCGGTGGCCACAATGTCGGGGTGGAATACCTGGGTCCCAGCAGGCGGGCCCGCGGGTGGCGGGACACCCACGCCAGGCTGGAAGGGCCCGGGGTGCTCGGCGCGGAGCTTGCATTTGCCACCGACTGGCGCTGGGCGACGAACTCACCGATGGATATCAACTGGAGCCGGCAGCAGGGGGTGAGAGGCGGGAGCACGGTCCTGGTCTTTCCCTCGGACCCGGCGAGCGACTACGAAGAGGCGGGCCTGATGTTCCTGCAGACCATCATGGCCGCGCGCCGGCGGGTGTGGATTGCCAGCCCCTACTTCGTGCCCGATTCCGGCATCATCTCGGCCCTGCAGCTGGCCGCGCTGCGCGGGGTCGACGTGCGCGTAATCATACCGGACGAGCCCGACGGGCCGGTGGTCGGCATGGCCAACTGGGCCTATACCCGGACGCTGCTGCCGACAGGCGTCGGGATCTACCGTTACCAGGGCGGCTTCATGCACCAGAAAGTGCTGCTGATGGACGACGAACTGGCCGGCGTCGGCACCGCTAACTTCGACATCCGCTCTTTCCGCCTCAATTTCGAGGTGACGCTGCTGGTCCATGACACGGCTTTCGCCAGGGATGTGGCCGCGATGCTGGAGGCCGACCTGCAGAGAAGCCGGCAGGTCACCCCCGGGGAGGTCAACGACAAACCCTTCTGGTTCAAGCTGGCCATGGACGTGGCGCGGCTGCTCGCGCCGGTACTGTGACCGTCAGCCGATCACCCCCATCACGAAGATGACCAGCAGCGCCGGCGGCACCACGAAGCGTATGAGGAAGTGCCAGACCTCGTAGGTCACAGCGTTCAGCGACGTAAGTTCGTCCCGCGTGGCCTGTTTCGTCATCACCCAGCCGGTGAACACCGCGATGAGCAGGCCGCCGACGGGCAGCAGAATCTGGTTGGAAAAGTAATCCATGATGTCGTTGAAGTTGCGCCCACCCATGGCCACATCGCCCATCACGTTGTAGGACATCAGGCTCAGGGTGCTCAATACGGCGATCGAACCGACCACCACCAGGGCGCTCTTGTGGCGCGGCACGCCGTAGCGATCCTCCACCCAGGCGTTGACCGACTCCACCAAACCGACCATCGAGGTAATGCCGGCCACGGACAGCATCAGAAAGAAGAGAATACTGAAAACCCAGCCGCCGGGCATCTGGGCGAAGGCCACCGGCAGGGTCTGGAAGATCAGTCCCGCACCCGCAGCCGGGTCCAGCCCGTAATTGAATACCGCCGGGAAGATCACCAGCCCGGCCAGCAGCGCCACGCAGGTATCGGCAATAACGATGATCAACACCGACTGGGTGATGGAAATGGTCCTGGGCAGGTAGGAGCCGTAGGTCATCATGCCACCCATCGCGACGCCGATAGAAAAAAAGGCCTGGCCGATGGCCGCAAGCACCGACGTGGGGCCGATCTTGCTGAAGTCCGGTGTGAACAGCCAGGTAACGGCCTCGTCGAAACCGCCGGCGAAATAGTTGTAGCCGGCGAGGCCGAGCAGCAGCAGGAACATGATCGGCATCATCAGGGTGACCGCGCGCTCGATCCCCTCCTTGATCCCCGAGTAGATGATCAGCCCGGTGATGGCAAGCCCCATCAGGGTCCAGAAGAGCATGCCGGCGTTGTCGTTCAGCACCGCGCCGAAGGCCGACTCCGCGGCCCCGGCATCGATCCCGGCGAAGCCGGTGGTGACAGCCTTGTAGAGGTACCAGAGGACCCAGCCGACCACGCCGGAATAGACGATCTCGATCGAGTACGCCGCCAGCAGGCCCATTCCCCCGACCCACTTCCAGTGCCGCGAGCGGCCACCCTCGGCTGCCACATTGGCCATCGCCGTGGGGGGACTGCCCTTGCCCCGCCGGCCGACCATCAGCTCCGCCATGAGAATCGGCACCCCGATGCCGAACGCGCAGGCCAGGTAGATCAGGACGAACGCTGCGCCGCCGTTTTCCCCGGTGATATAGGGAAAACGCCAGATATTGCCCAGGCCAACCGCAAACCCGACCGCGGCCATGAGGAAAGCAAAACGGGAAGACCAGTGTCCATTTTCGCCGCCGGTTGCTGCCATCGCTTATACCCCAGAGTTGTTGTTATTCAGTCCCCGTGCCCGGAGTCTACACAATTTGGCCCCCGCCTACAGCCGGCTGCTGACGCGCTCACACGCCCCCGGCGCAATCCAGGGGCCGGGTGGCCTCCAGCAGCCACTGCCGCTCGGGGCCCGCCAGCAAGGGCCCCACGGTCTCCGCCACCCGGCGGTGGTAGGCATCCAGCCAGGCGATCTCTGCCACGGTCAACAGGCGCGGCTGCAACAGGCGGCGGTCGAAGGGCACCAGGGTGAGCGCCTCGAATTCCAGCATGGGGGTCTCGTCGGCGTCGCGATCCGATTCGCGCACCACCAGGAGGTTTTCACAGCGAATGCCGTAGCCGCCGTCCCGGTAGTAGCCGGGCTCGTTGCTGACGATCATACCGGGGCGCAGCGCGGCCCCGCCGTGCTGTTTCGCGATACGCTGGGGCCCCTCGTGTACGCTGAGGAATACGCCCACGCCGTGGCCGGTGCCATGATCGTAATCCAGTCCCTCCCCCCACAGAAACTGGCGCGCCAGGACGTCGAGCTGGGTGCCGGTCGTGCCCCGGGGAAACCGGGCGCGGTCCAGGGCGATATGCCCCTTGAGCACGAGGGTGAAGTGCTGCCGCAGCGCCTCGCCGGGATCGCCGATGGCCACGGTACGGGTGATATCGGTCGTGCCGTCCAGGTAGTGGCCGCCGCTGTCCACGAGGTAGACCGAGTCCATCTGCAGGGTCGCCGGATCGCCGTTGAGGTGGTTGTAGTGGGCCATGGCGGCATTGGCGCCGGCCGCCGAGATGGTATCGAAGGAGAGGTCCTGGAAGAACTCCCCCCCGGCACGCAATGAGAGTAGCTTGTCGGCGAGGGTTGCCTCGTCGTGCAGCCGACCCGCCGCGACTTCCCCGTCCAGCCAGCAGAGGAAGCGCACCTCTGCGACGGCGTCGCGGATATGGGCGCGGCGGCTGCCCTCGATCTCCACGCCGTTCTTGCAGGCCTTGGGAATCAGCACGGGATCCTGTCCGGGGACCAGCGTTGCCCCGCTCTGCTCCAGGGCCAGCTGGGTCCATGCGTTGGCGCCCCGTGGGTCCGCCAGGACCCGACTGCCCGAGAACGCGGCAAAGGCCGCAGAAGCATCCGTTTCGGGGCGCACCGTCACCCCCTTCCCGACGTGTTCGCTGAACCCCTCGGGGATACGACCGGAATCCACAAAGAGCATCAGCGACCCGTCGGCCCGCAGCAGGGCAAAGCTCTGCAGCACCGGCAGGCGGGGCACGTCGGTGCCGCGCACATTGAGAAGCCAGCTGACAGAGTCCGGCGCGAAGACCAGGGCGGCATCCGCGCCGAGCGCCGCCACCTCGCGCCCGATCCGTTCCCGCTTGCGGGAGCTGGACTCGCCGCTGTAACGCTCCGGCAGCAGCAGCGCCGGACTGACCTGCGCTGCCGGCCGGTCCTGCCAGCAGCGATCCACGAAATTGGCGCTGTCCGCCACCAGTTCGATCCCCGCGCGCGCGAGGGTGGCGGCGGCGTCCCTGAACCACGCCAGGCTGTGGAGGCGCGGGTCGCAGGCGACCCGGGCGCCGCCCTGCAGCTGCGACGCCAGCCAGTCCACATGCGGTTCCTCTGTCAGGTGGCGGTACTCGAACAGCCCCGGATCCACCTGCCGCTGAACCTGCACCGTATAGCGGCCGTCCACAAAGATTGCGGCACTCTGGCGGAGGATGACGGCCACGCCGGCGGAGCCGGTAAAACCCGAGATCCAGCGCAGGCGCTCGTTATGCGGGGGGATATACTCCCCCAGGTACTCGTCGGCCCGGGGCACGAACAGCGCGTCGAATCCCTCCGCGGCCATCACCTCCCGCAGGCTGGCCAGGCGTTCGGCGACCGTTTTCGCGGCGACCGTTTTCGCGGCGACCGTCTTCGCGGCGACCGTTTTCCCGGCGACCGTTTTCCCGGCGACCGTCTTCGCGCAGATGGTGTCCATACGTTTGCTCTGCTCCTCCATATCGGCTCCCGCCACCCTTCGCGCCGGGACCAGACCCGGCGGCAACCCGCCCCTACTGCAGATCGCTCCTGCGAGTGAGCTGGCGCGCCAACTGCCGCGCCGCAGCGAGTTTGGTCTGGAATGCCGGATTGCCCGCGGCGGAGGCCCCCGGCTGGCTGGAAAACCAGACCATTACCGTGTCCGCACTGCGATTGATGTAGATCACCTGGCCGTGGATGCCGACAGCGCAGTATTCTCCGGTCTCATCGTCCAGCACCCACCACATGTTGTGATAGGCCAGCCATGGATCGCCGCTGTATTTGGGGTTGGCCCGCATGTTGTGCCGCAGCTGGTCGCTGATGTCGAGGGTCGCGTCGATCCAGGCGGCGGGCAGTATCTGCTCACCCCGGTATCGCCCGCGGTCGCGAATCATCATCCCGAACCGGGCGGCGTCGCGCAGTGTGGTGTTCATGCCGCCGGTGGCAACCGGCATGTAGGCCCGGTCCACCACCAGGTAAGCGTCGTGTTCCGCCCCCAGGCGGGACCAGATATGCTCCTGCACGAAATCCTCGAAGGACTGTCCGCTGAGGCGGGCGATCAGCCAGCCCAGCAGGTCCGCATTGGTGGAGTTGTAATCGAAGGCCTGTCCCGGCTGCACGGCGGGGTCGGGCTTGATGTAGCGCGCCAGGAAATCGTGGACCCCGTATATTTCCGCATCATCCGGCTGGACATCGGCGGCACCCGGCAGCCAGGCCAGGTTGAGGGCCGGCGCATAGTAACGGAAGAAGTCGGATTCGAAGTCGGTGTAGGTCTCGTGGAAGTCCAGCGCCGTGGCGTGGTCCAGCACCTGCTGCACGGTGACACGTTCAAAGCCGCTGCCCTTGAGCTCCGGTATATACGCGGCCGGCGACGCCTGCAGATCCACTTTCCCCTCGGCCACCAGCAGGCCGAAGGCGGCACTGGCCAGGGATTTGGTCATGGAGAACCAGATATGCTGGGTGTGGGCATCGAACCTGTGAAAGTAGCGCTCGTGCAGCAGCCGGCTGCCCTGGACCACCGCGACACCATCCGCGTAGTTCGCCTTGAAGAGGGCGTCAAAGGGGAGCTCCCGGCCATCCTGGTCCGGGAACATGCGCTGGCCCAGTTCCGGACGCAGTGGACCCGCCAGGGTGCGGATATCACCCTCCCGGGGCACCATGACCACGTGCAGCGGCGCGCCGGCATTGCGAAATGCCCACTTGCTCATGGGGTATTCGCGATAGTTCTTCATGGTGACCTGGGACGCCCGGCTGGGCGGTACGCCCTGCATCGGCTCGAGCGGCGGCTCGCGCCCGGCCGCCTCCGCATCAACCGTTTCCGCTGTAGCCGTATCCGCGGCGCCCGCTGGCACGGCGCCCGTGTCCGCGGCAGCTTCGAGTGCGCCACCGGCCGTGAAGGGAAACAAGAGAATGAGCAGGAGCGACAGTGCAACTGTGCTAGAGACTCTCATGGGAGACCACTCCGGTAACTGCCTGTGTCGCAACATACCACGGATGTGACGTCGGTTGCAGAGGCGCGGCGGACAGCCGGTGGGACTACCCGGCAAATGGCTCGAAGTCGGCCTTGGAGATGCCACAATCGGGACACTCCCAGTCCTCGGGAACATCTTCCCAGCGGGTACCCGGGGGAATGCCGTCCTCCGGCAGACCCTCCGCCTCATCGTAAATGAAGCCGCAGATGACGCACTCATATTTCATATAGCCGGTGTCGCTCATTGTTTCCTCCCTCTGTTTACATTAAACGGGTTCTAACCACCGGGCGGAGCCTGCAGCACGCCCTCCAGTTTGATCCGGTAGCCCTGGTCGACCGGCCGCGCGATAAGGCCCAGGGCCTGCTGCAGCTGCGGCTCCTGCAGGCCCCGGCCGGACAGCAGGATATCCACGAGATAGTCGCGCTCCCGCAGCTCGACCACGCCGCTCGCCTCGACCGGACCGGAGAGCGTGACGACCTTGCCCGCCAGCGCCTCCTCCGGCTCCTTGCGGAATTCCAGGGCGTAGGTGCCCAGTGGCAGTACCCCCTGCGCCGTCGGCCAGGCGCCGTTCTGCCACACCAGGCGCCCTGCCCCGCGGGCGGGCAGCCCGTCGCGCAGCAGCAGCTCCTGCAGTTGCAGCGACAGTGTCCCCGCCAGGCTGACCGGCGCGAACTGGCGCAGCAGGTCCGCCGAGACATTGGCTTCGAACCTGTGCAGGTCGACGTCGCCGGATCCCCGCCAGACCAGTTCGCCGGCCATCGTCTGGGAACCCCAGCTGCTCTCGATGTCGACGCTGGGCGCCAGCAGGAGCAGGGAGAGGGGATGCAGGGACCAGTGCACCGTGCCCAGGTGAAGATAGCCCGCGGGCGCCCGGACCAGCGCGCGACTGGCGCTGCCCCGCCAGACAGTCCCCTCCAGGCCCTGCAGCAGCACCTGCTCGGGGGGGAGCAGCGCGCCCAGCAGCCGCGCCGGGGCCGAGAGAACCAGGCTCACTGACAACAGCAGGACGAGGCCGGCGGCCAGGGCGAAACGCGACATGATCAACCTGCCTGGGCGATGCGAACCGTGGCATTTACCCGGCCCACGCTGCCCGCCTGGGTGACCGACACCTCGCGAACCAGGAGACCCTCCCGGTATTCCATCTGGTACAGCCACGTCAGCAGGTCATCGAAGGCCGCGCTCTCCAGGCGCACCTGAATTTCGCCGCGACTGTTCGGCTGCAGGCGGCTGACCGGCAGGGCCAGCGCGCTGGTGGACTGGTTGATCAGGGAGGTGAGGTTGCGCCGGGCACCCGGCCTGGCGCCGCTCTCGCGCAGCCTGGTGATCTCCGAGACCATGGCGTCCACCCGCTGCAGGCTGGTGGCCACGCTCTCGTTCTGCAACGCCAGGCGGTCGCGGGCGCCATCCAGCGGGGACCAGATGAGCATGTACAGCAGGTACAGCCCTATTGCCAGTCCCAGTACCAGGAGACTGAGCTGCTCCCGCTGATTGAGCTGAAGAAACCAGCTCTTCATGATCGCTCTCCCACGCGCAGCCGGGCCCGGACCTGTTCGCCCTGGGCGCTGCTGCTTTCCATGATCGCCTCCAGGCCGGCCTGGTTGATCGCCGCCCGGACCTGCTCCACGTCCTCGAAGTCGCCGGCGACGATATTCATCCGCATCTCGTTGCCCCGGTCGTTGTAATTGATGCTGGCGATGCTGGTGCCCGGACGGTTCGCCACCACGTCGCCCACCCGCTCGATCAGGCTCACGAAACCGCTGCTCTGGGCCGAGCCGCGCAGGGCATCGAGCTGGCGGCGCAACTGCTTCTCCGCATCCACCACCTGGCCCCGGGGAAAGGCCCGGCGGTAGCTCTCCTGTACCGCCTGGCGCAGGGCCAGGTTATCGCGCTTCAGGTTGCGATAGTCGACATAGGTGGCGCCCAGCTGCAGCACGAACGCAGCGACGAAGACCATCGCCACGGCGCGCCACTGGCGCCACCAGCGCCCCAGCGGCAGGCGCGGCGCCCAGGCACCCTGCAGGAGATTGAGCGGCGGCGCCGGCTGCCCGCTGATCAGCATTGCCGAGTAGAGGTTGCCGCGGCGCCACTGCACCTTCGGCGCCAGCCCGGCCGGCACCAGGTCAGTGTCCGCCGCCTGCTCCGTCCCGTAGATGATGACCGCCTCCGGCTCTCCGCCCTCCTGCAGGGCACCTTCGAGCAGGGCGGGCACCAGGTCCCGCTCGATGGCGAAACCCTCGCAGAGCCCGGTCCGAACCACGGCCTGCTCATCCTCGAGCACCAGGCACCATTCGCCGCTCTGCCACGGGAGCAGCAGCGGCTCCGGCAACCACTGGTTGATGGCCGCCAGATCCGCCAGCCGACCCTGCCAGTCCACCATCTTCTCTTCAGTACACACCGCCACCGCCAGCTCCAGCCTGTCCAGCGGATAGGAAGCGAAATGCAGGCTGTCGATATCCTCGGCCACCCGCTCCTCGAGCATGAAGGGCAGCGAGCTGCCGATGTGTTTCTTCTCCTCAGGCGTAATGGTCAGGTGTAAAAGGCGCACATCCGCACCGGGAGCGGCGAAAATCGGCACCGCCCTGCGCTGGTTGACGGTCGCCCGCAGCTGCTCGCGCGCGCTCTCCTGGTCCAGCCAGCGGGGCTCCTCACTGGCGCCCGGGGAATACCAGGCCAGTTTCCCGTGTACCAGCCTGATCACGGCGATATTCTGCAAAAAGTGTCTCCCTTTCCTGCCTTTCGCTAAAGGCTGCCACTGGCCCTGACGAGGGCCGTCACCTGGCGGTTCCGCCGTTCGAGCACACTGTACAAGCGCATGTTTCTGTCGGCAACTTCCACCTGGGCCCGCAGCAGGAAATACCCGGAAGACTCTCCCAGCAGCGTCTTTGCCTTCTCCATCTGCTCAACCTTGTCGGCAAACACCGGATTCGCCAGAAAATCTTCCAGATCTGCGAAACCGCTGCTCTCCCGGTAGTCCACCAGCGCCGCACCGTCCCCCTCGCTGAGGGGGCTCAGGTCATTGTCGGCGTTGATCGACCGCAGGACCATCGCCGGCGCCGTGTGGATATTGAGACCCTCGGGGGTCTCCGGCCACACGGTGACCCAGGGCTGCAGCGCCTGGTAGATCTCAGGCGTCATATGGGCCACCGCCCGCAGCTCGCTGACACTGGCCATCGGCCGGTTCGCAGCCCGGTAGGCCGGGGTCTGGCCGAAGTAATAGTCATCCTCCGCGCCCTCCGGTGACACATTGCTGTCCGGGTCCAGCCAGTCACCGATGGCGCGGGTAATCGCAATCGCCTCCTGCTGGCTGACCGCCGGCTCGCCGAGGGCCTGCAGCAGCCGGATGAACTGGGCCTGGGCCGCGGTGAAGCGCGGCTCCCCTACCGGATCGTCCTGCGCCGCCTGGGCGGCCAGCGCATTGAGGTTGAAGCGTCCCTGCAGGTCCTCGAGGGAGCCCTGCAGCCAACCGCCCTCCTCCAGCGGGTAGGGGCTGGGCGGCTGCGCCCAGATCTCCTGGAGGTCGTCCCGGGGCTGTTCCCGGTTCTTGTCCTGGTCGTAGTCCACGATGAGCGCCAGGCTGGCGAGCTGCTCGGCCCCGCGCAGATAGGCGTCGGCCTGTTCCGCCAGGAAAATGTTGGCGCTGCGCCGGTACACCCGCGCGGACTCTCCCTCCATGGCGACGATGAGGGCGGTGCACAGTGCGAAGACCAGCAGCGCAACCACCAGCGCCGCGCCACCCTGCCGCCCCCTACCGGCAGGCCTACAGCGGCGGGAGCGCATACAGGCGCCTCATCTCGCCCCAGTCTTCCAGCTGCAGCCGGATCTCCACCGCCGCCGGGGGCGCCAGCGACGCGCCCGGTGTGCTCGTATCCACCACCCAGTTCTCGGGCCAGCCGCGGGTATCCAGGCTCACGCTGTCATCAGTACCGCCCGCGCCGGACAGGGCGCCGAGAAAGGTGATCGTCATGTACTCCACCCCCTCCAGCAACCGCACTTCCTGCGCGACCGTATCGCCGGCCCTGTCCAGCACCGGGTAGGTCTCCCGCCACAGGGCGCCGTCTTCCAGGCGGTAGTTCACCCGCTGCAGGTTGCTGCGCGGCAGCGCGTTGGGGTTGTGCCAGCCGGTACGCGTCAGGCTCAGGGGGAAACGGGCCGCAGGCCCGCCCTGCAGGGCCGGCTCCGACTCTCCGAATTCGTCGCGCACCGGGCGGGGGATGAACTGCCGCAGGTCCCGGGAGATGATCATCCAGGCGCGATTCACCTCGTAGGTGCGATCGGCGACCGCCCGGGTCTGCTCAACGCCGGTAATCGCCGTGGAGAGCCCGCTGTAGGCAATCGCGGAGACAAACGCGGTGATCGCCAGGGCGACCAGCACCTCTACCAGGGTAAAGCCCCCACGGCGCTCAGATACCGTCACTGCTCAGCCCTTCGCCCTGCGGCTGTATCCCCGGCCCGGTTTCACCTTCCGGCTCCGCCCCCGCGCCCTGCGGTTCCTGCTCCTGTTCCGAGCGCAGGTCCGCGGAGAGGAACGCCACCAGGGTGTAGAGCGGCTGTTCCCGCTGGGTCTCCGAGAGGCCCACGTCGATCTCCACCCGGTAGAACTGGGCCACCTCCGTGGGTGTACTGCTCACCCACCAGAACCAGTCGCGGTCGGCCATCTGCTCGGTGCCGCTGTCCCGCCCCTGCAGCAGGCTCTCCCGGGCGCGGGCGAGGATGCGAACCTCCTCCAGCTTGTTGGCCGCCACCATGTGCGCCATCGACTTGTCGCGCAGGTAACCGGTGCTGTCCACCTGCTGGTTGAGGGAGACCAGCAGGGCGGGCAGCGCCACTGCGACCACCGCCAGCGCCACCATCACCTCGACCAGGGTGAAGCCGCGCACCCTCACGGCAGGTCCCCGGGCTCACCCCGGCGCAGCAGGTCGAAGCGGCCCAGCAGGTCCCACTCGACCCGCCACAGCAGTTCCCCGTCGTCGCGCCGGCGCAGGTCGATGGCGCCGGGCGCCGTCTCGCCGCTGGAATAGAACACCACCTGGGGCGTCTGGTCCTCAGCGGCGGGGGCGATGAGGAGGGAATCCACAGGCACGTCCTCCAGCTCCAGTTGCAGCTCCACCTCCGGCGGCAACTGGCCGGGGCTGAAAATCTCCTTTCCGCTGGCGGGCTCGCGCCAGCCCTCCGGGCGCCGTTCCAGCCAGCGCCAGCCGAACACCGTCTCGCCGTCGTCGTCGCGCTGCTCCAGCAACAGGCCGTAATCGACCCCCATGAGCTGCGCCTCGTCCAGCGCGTAGGCCGCGACATCCGCCAGGTCGCGCACCTGCGCCTCCAGTTCGATGTCGCGGCCGCCGGAGCCGATATTGAGGGTTACCAGGGAGGTCACCAGCACTACCACAAAGAGCGTTACCAGCAGCTCAAGCAGGCTGAAGCCCGCCTGGCGATAGATCACGCAGGCTACTCCTCCTTCTTCCAGTTGCCGATGTCCGCGTTCTGCCCCTCGCCGCCGGAGAGGCCGTCGGCTCCCAGGCTGTAGAGGTCCACCTCGCCGTGCTCACCGGGGCTGAGGTAGAGATAGGGGCGTCCCCAGGGGTCGACCGGCAGTTCCGAGAGATAGCCTCCCTGCTTGAAATTGCGCGGCTCGGGATCCAGGGTACTGGGCTCCACCAGGGCCTGCAGGCCCTGCTCGGTGGTCGGGTAGACATAATTGTCCAGGCGGTAGATCTTGAGGGCGGTCTCGATCGACTTGAAGTCGGCATAGACCTTCTGGACCCTGGCTTCATCGGCGCGGTTCAGCACCGTCGGCGCAACCACGCTGATGAGCAGGCCCATGATGACCAGCACGACCAGGATCTCCACCAGGGAGAATCCACTATTTTTTTCGACTTTCATAACGTCACTTCACCATTGTATTGAGATCGAATATCGGCAGCAGGATCGCCAGCACGATGGTCAGCACCATGCCACCCATGAACACCACCATCAGCGGCTCGAACAGGTTCATCAGAGTGCCCAGGGTCATCTCCAGTTCCCTCTCCTGGTTGCGGGCGGAGCGATCCAGCATGGTTTCCAGTTCGCCACTGGCCTCGCCGCTGGCCACCATATGCACCATCATCGGCGGGAAATGGCCGCTCTGCTGCAGGGCGCGATGCAGGCTGCTGCCCTCCTGCACCCGCTCGGCCACTGCCTCGCTGTCCTCCCGGAGCACCAGGTTGGTCAGCACCTGTCCCGCGATCCGCAGGGACTCCAGCAGGGGCACCCCGCTGGACATCAGGATGCTGAGGGTGGAGGCGAAGCGTGAGGTGTCCAGGGCCACCAGCAGGTGCGACAGCCCCGGCACCCGCAGCAGAAACCGGTGCCAGCGCTTGCGGCGCCGGGGATTGCGCAGCAGGCGCCGGACGACGAACACCAGGGCCGCGCACCCGAGCAGCACCCAGAGGGCGTAGTCGCGAAAGAAATCGCTGGTGGCGATCAGGCCGCGGGTCAGCAGCGGCAGTTCCCGGCGGGAGTGGGCGAAGATGCCCACCAGTTCCGGCACCACGAACACCATC
The DNA here is from genome assembly GCA_037382865.1 of Halioglobus sp. Classification (GTDB taxonomy): domain Bacteria; phylum Pseudomonadota; class Gammaproteobacteria; order Pseudomonadales; family Halieaceae; genus JARRPM01. Next base: position 50,822 of record JARRPM010000008.1, read on the forward strand.
AGTGCGACCACCACGGCAATCGCCACGCCGACCAGGATGAACGGGTAGATCATCGCCATCTTCAGTTTCTGGCCGGTGTACTGGCGCTGCTCCGTATAGTCCGCCAGCTGCTGCAACACCGGCCCCAGATAGCCGGCGTGCTCGCCGGCGTTGACCATCGCCCGGTACATCTCGTTGAACGCCTGGGGAAACTCCCCCATCGCATAGGCCAGGGTGTGGCCCTCCGCCACCCGCGAGCGGACCTGCAGCAGCATCCCCTTGATGCGCGCGCTGCGGCTCTGCTCCGCCGCCGCCCGCAGGGCTTCGTCGACCGGCAGGTTGGACTCCACCAGGGTGGCGAGCTGGCGGGTCACCATGGCCAGGTCGCCGGGGCCGATGCGGCGGCGCAACAGCGGCAGGCGGCCTGGCGCGCTCGCGCCCTGGGCCTCCTGCCGGTTGGCCACGGCGACCTCCACCGGGCGCAGGCTCTGGCCGCGCAGCTGGGCGCGCGCCTGCCGTTCGGAGTCACCTTCCAGAACGCCACGCACGAGCTTACCCTGTGGGTTGAGTGCCCGATACCGGTATGCAGTCATCGCCGGATCCTGATCAGGAGACCGCGGTCACCCGCAGCACCTCCTCGATACTGGTATCCCCGGCCAGGATCCGGCGCCGGCCATCCGCCTCGATGCCGGGATAGCGCTGGCGCGCCTGTTTCAGCATGACCGGCTCGCTGGCCCCCTCGTAGATCATCATGCGCAGCGGCTCGTCGATCTCGATCAGCTCGTAGATGCCGGTTCGCCCGCGGTAGCCCGTGTAGTTACAGCGCTCGCATCCTCTGGCGCGATAGACGGTGACCGGCGGATCACCGTCATCCAGCTGCAGCAGATCCCGCTCCGCCGCGTTGGCTGTCACCGCCTCCCGGCAGTCGTGACAGAGCAGGCGCACCAGGCGCTGGGACATCACTGCCAGCAGGCTGGAGGAGAGCAGGAACGTCTCGATGCCCATGTCCTTGAGCCGGGAGATGGCCCCGATGGCCGTGTTGGTGTGCAGCGTGGAGAGTACCAGGTGGCCCGTCAGCGAGGCCTGCACCGCGATCTCCGCGGTCTCCAGGTCGCGGATCTCCCCCACCATGACCACGTCCGGGTCCTGGCGCAGGATGGCGCGCAGGCCGCGGGCGAAGGTCATGTCCACCTTGGGGTTGACCTGGGTCTGGCCCACCCCCTCGAGCATATATTCGATCGGATCCTCGATGGTGAGGATGTTGCGCGAGGACTCGTTGATCTCGGTCAGCCCGGCATAGAGTGTCGTGGTCTTGCCCGAACCGGTGGGCCCGGTCACCAGGATGATGCCGTGGGGGCTGTGCAGGAACTTCTGAAAGGCCGCGAGCACCTGCTCGTTCATCGAGAGCTGGTGGAGCTGCAGCTGTCCCGCGGCGGTGTCGAGGAGGCGCAGCACCACCCGTTCGCCGTGGGCGGAGGGAATGGTGGACATGCGGATATCCACCGCGTGCCCGGCGATGCGCACCGAGATCCTGCCGTCCTGGGGCACCCGCTTCTCGGCAATATCCAGTTTGGCCATCACCTTCAGGCGGGAGACCAGCAACGGCGCCAGCAT
>JARRPM010000009.1:0-50586 GCA_037382865.1 Halioglobus sp.
CCGAGCGCGTCTTCCAGACGGGGTTCATCCCGCAGATCAGGCAGGCCCGCAGAGCCCTGCATGCCGTCGCCAAACCCTGAGTCAGCGGCGTCCGGCTCCGGCGAGACGGGCGCCGCCGATCCGGGCGAATCGGGTGAGCCAGGTTTTGGCGACGGCATGCAGGGCTCTGCGGGCCTGCCTGATCTGCGGGATGAACCCAGTCTGGAAGACGCGCTCGGGACAATGGAAGAGGCCATGGGCGAAGCCGCAGGCGAGGGCACCAGCGGCACCGGCGGAACCTATGCCGGCACCGCGGAATCCGGCGCCGGGGACGGCACTTCCGGGATGGGCGGCACGCCCGGCGCGCCAGGGGGCGCGGCCGGCGGCGGTCCCCTCACCAAAGCGGAGCAGGTCGCCATACTGGATGCCCAGCTGGAGCGCGGCACTGGCGAGTTCGACAGCATGATCCTGGAGGAGCAGACCGCCCAGCGACGCGCCGCCCGGGAGCGGGACACCAGCGTCGAGCCGCCGGGTCAGGGCGACGAGACGGGCGCAGGCCCCGGTGGTGGCTACGGCCCCGAGGGCGGCGTGGCAGGCGCCGGCGGATACAGCACCGGTGGCGGCATGGGCGGCGCCTCCCGCGGCGGAGGCGCCATTCCCCCCGACACCGCAAAATTCCCGCCACCCGCAGACATCCCGGACGGTGATGACGACGACGTGGTGGCACGCCAGCTGCGCGAGGCCGCCATGCGCGAACCCGACCCTGCCGTGCGAGAGAAGCTGTGGGACGAGTACCGCAAATACAAGGGCATAGAGCGATGAGCGCGCTGCGCCTGCTGGCCACCCTGGCGTTGTGCAGCCTGCTGGGAGCGTGCGTCACCCAGTCGGTCAAGAGCACGTCCGTGCCCGCCATCGCCACTGCCAGCGAGCGCGTGCCAGAGGCATTGCTGCTCGACGTGGGCATCGCCATCTTCGACCCGGGACTGGACGAGTACGACGAAGACAAACAGATTTACCCGGAGGTGCGCAAGGCGGAAGCGCGGTACATGCCCGGCCAGCTCTCCCAGGCCATGCAGGAGAGCGCCGCCTGGGGCGCGGTGCGGGTGGTGCCCGACGCGGGCCAGATCACCGACCTGATGGTGCAGGGCAAGATCCTGCACTCCGACGGCGAGGAGCTGAAATTGCACATTCTCGCCAGGGATGCCAGGGGCTTCGTGTGGCTCGACCGGGATTACACCGGCAACGCCAGCCGCTATGCCTATGAAATCACCACCCGCAGCAAACAGGACCCCTTCCAGGCGGTCTACAACACCATCGCCAACGATCTGCTGAAAAAGCAGGAAAGCCTGGACGAAGACGACCGCCGACAGCTGCGGCTGGTCTCCGAGCTGCTGTTCGCCCGCAGTTTTTCACCGGATGCCTTCGACGGGTACCTGGACAAAAATCGCAAGGACAAGTACCTGGTGATGCGCCTGCCGGCGGAAAACGACCCGATGCTCGAACGGGTACGCAGTATCCGCGAGCGTGACCAGATGTTTATCGACACCTTGCAGGAATACTACGGCAACTTCAGCGCTGTGATGCACGGCCCCTACCAGGAGTGGCGCAAACTCAGCTACGAGGAGGCAGTGGCCATGCGGGAGCTGCGGGCGGAAAGCGCCCGCCGCCTCATCGCCGGTGGCGTGGCGGTACTGGCGGGTATCGCTGCGGCGGGCAGCAACGACGGCTCCAGCAGGGCGGCAGGCAATGTCGCCATTATCGGCGGCGGCTACCTGCTGAAGAGCGGCCTGGATAAACGCAACGAAGCACAGATTCACGTCGAGGCGCTGGAAGAGCTGGGGCTCTCCCTGGAGGCCGAGATCACGCCGCAGGTGATCGAACTCGAGGACCGCACCGTGACGCTCAGCGGCAACGTGGAGGATCAGTACGCCCAGTGGCGGGAGCTCCTGGCGGATATCTACCGCGCGGAGATCGGCGCGCTGGAATTACCCGAGGCCGCAGCCGCCACTACTGATACACTCTGACCCTTTCAGGTCCGCGAGTTCCCGCCAACTGCATGTCATCCGAGCACGAGCCATTAAAGCCGATACCTTTTGAAGTCGCCCCCTCCCCGGCGCGGGAGAGCCCGGCGCGCCCCGCCATACCCTGGGTGCTGCCGGCGCTTGGCCTGCTGCTGGCGCTGGCGCTTGTGGTGATTTTCTGGCTGCCGGACCGGGTCAACGCCCCGCAACCCGGCCCCCCGGGTCCGGCTTCGGAGAACAGGCCCGCGACCGCCGGGGAGGTGCAGACGCCCGGCACAGGCGCCGCGGCACCACGCGGCAGCGACGCATCACCCTGGTCCGAGGCGCAGCTGGCAAAGCTGCGCAAGGAGGCGCAGGACGTGCTGGCGGAACTGCTGGACGTCCAGTTTGCCCTGGAGGAGCGCGGCGTTGCCCAGTGGGCGCCCGAGCCCTTCGCGGCGGCCACCGCCGCTGCTTCCGCCGGAGACGAGCTCTACCGGCAGCGGGAATACGTCGAGGCCAGAAAGCGGTACGAGGAGGCGCTGGACGGACTGCAGCGCCTCAGGGAAAGCGTGCCCGGGGTGCTGGCCGAACAGCTGGCCACGGCCCGCGAAGCCGTCGAGAGACTGGACCGGGAGGCGGCTGTTGCAGCACTGGCGCTCGCCACCCTGCTGGAACCGGAGAGCGCTGAGCTGGCCGCAGTGCAACGCCGCGTCGATAACCTGGAGCAGCTGGTCCCGCTGCTGCAGCAGGCCTCAGCGGCGGAGCAGCGCGGGGATCTCGCAACGGCGGAGCAACGACTGCAGGAGGCATCCGCGCTGGATCCCGCCCACCAGGGCACCGCCGCAGAACTCTCCCGCGTTGCGGCCGCCCACGTGGAACAGCGCTTCAATGACGCCATGAGCGATGGCTACAGTGCGCTGGACAAGGCGCGTTTCGACGAGGCGCGGCAGGCCTTTCGCCGGGCCGGGTCGCTGCGCGGCGGATCCGGGGAGGTGAGCGCCGCCCTGCAGGAAGTCGAGACCGCCGCAACGGCCCACCGCCTGGCCAGTCTCAAACGGCGAGGCGCCGCGCTGGAGGATCAGGAGCAGTGGCAGCAGGCGGTCGATGCCTACGAGCAGGCGGAGAAGCTCGATGCCACCGTCCTGTTCGCCAGGGAGGGATTGCAGCGCAGCCGATCCAGGGCGCGCCTCGACCAGCAGTTCCGCAAGGCCATCGAGCAACCCGGGCGGCTGTCCGACGTGGCCGTGGCCGAGGCGACGGAACAGCTGCTGCGGCAGGCGGAGAACATCACCCCCCGGGGGCCGGTGCTGGCCGCGCAGATAGACAGGCTGCGCACACTGCTGCAGCAGGCGAACACGGAGGTCACCGTTACCCTGCGCTCCGATGAGCAGACGGAGGTTACCGTCTACAAGGTCGCGCGGCTCGGCCGCTTCCAGGAAAAATTGCTGACGTTGCGCCCCGGCACCTACACCGCTGTGGGAACCCGGATCGGCTACCGCGACGTGCGGCGCAATTTCACGGTCAGCCACGACGCGCCACAGGCGCCCGTCCTGATCGCCTGTACCGAACCTATCTGAAGCGGGGAATGACGCGCTGAACGTCGACGAAGTCATGGTAAGGGACACTTGAACAGACCGCAGCGGGAAGAGCCGCTGGTGATCGAGCCCAGCGCGTTCGAGCCACTGGATCCCGGGTCCGGGGCTGCGCAGGGCCACAGCCATCCCGGGCGCTGGCTGCTGCTTGGCGCTGCCCTGCTGTTCCTGGTGGTCATGGGCTTCCTGTTCACCGCCCGCTCTCTGGAGGTGGTTGTCACCGCCGAGAACCCGGCCGAAATCAGCGTGAGTGGCCTGGCGCTGCCCCTCGGAGACCGCTACCTGCTGCGTCCCGGGACCTACCAGGTGAGCGCATCCGCCGAGGGCTATCACCCCATGACCCGGCGCGTGGAAGTCGACCAGGCGGACAGCCAGCGCGTGGCAATGGTGCTGCAGCCGCTGCCCGGCCTGGTGACCCTGGAAAGCACGCCCCCCGGAGCCAGGGTCACCGTCGACGGGGAGGTACTGGGCGCGACGCCCCTGGTGGACATTGCCCTGACGGCGGGTGAGCATCTACTGCGGGTGGAAGCGGAGCGCTACCTTCCCGTCGAGCAGACCCTGCAGGTCACCGGCCGGAACACTGCCCAGTCGCTGACGCTGTCGCTGGATCCGGCCTGGGCAGAGGTGACGGTGAACAGCGTCCCTCCGGGTGCCACCATTCTGGTGGACGGCGAGCCCCGGGGCGACACGCCCGGGGTTGTGGAGATTCTCCAGGGTGAGCGCCAGCTGATCCTGCAGCATCCCGGATACGCCGACTGGCAGCAGACCCTCGAGGTCGAGGCCGGCATTGCGATGGACCTGGGCCGGCCGGCACTGCAACCCGCCGCCGGCATCCTGGCGCTCAGCAGTGCCCCGGGGGGAGCCAACGTCATCCTCGATGGGGAGTTCCAGGGACAGACGCCGCTCGAGCTGGAACTGGCTCCCGACCGGGACCACCGCCTCGCTGTGTTCAAACCGGGTTATCGCCGCCATACCGAGACAGTGCGTCTGCCTGCGGCCGGCCGGGACGCCCGAACGATAAACCTCAAGGCGCAGCTGGGCGAGGTCCGGTTCGAGGTCTCCCCGCCCCAGGCGGTTGTCCGTATCGACGGTCAGCCGCGGGGCCGGGGCAGCCAGGTCCTGGCACTGCCCGCGTTCGAGCACACCATCGAGGTGACGCTGGAAGGCCACGCCACGGTGCGCCGCCGGGTCACCCCGAGACCGGGGCTGACCCAGCTCGTCCAGGTCAGCCTGCGGACCGAGCAGGAGGCGCGCCTGGCCCGCATCAAGCCCGAGATCACCACCTCCCTCGGCCAGACGCTGCTGCTGTTCAATCCGGCGGAGTCGGGCCTGGCGGACTTCACCATGGGGGCGTCCCGGCGCGAGCCCGGGCGCCGCTCCAACGAGGTGCTGCACCCGGTCTCCCTCCGACGCATGTTCTACCTGCAGACCACGGAGGTCACCAACGCCCAGTTCCGGCTCTACCTCGCCTCCCACAACTCCGGCCAGGTCGAGGGAAACTCCCTCAACCGGGAGCACCAGCCGGTCGTGCAGGTGAGCTGGCAGCAGGCCGCCTCGTTCTGCAACTGGCTCAGCCGGCGGGAGGGGCTGCCTCCGTTCTACCGCGAGAGTAACGGCATCATCACCGGGTTCGACCCCGACGCTACAGGCTACCGGCTGCCCACCGAGGCAGAGTGGGCCTGGGCGGCCCGCAGCGCCGGCGACAAGCTGCTGAAATTTCCCTGGGGTGACGATTTCCCGCCCACCCGCCCGGTAGAGAACTACGCCGACAACACCTCGGCCTACGTCACCGGGCGCGTCCTCAGCGGCTACGATGACGGGCAGGTCGTCAGTGCCGTGGTGGCCTCTTTCGCCCCCAATGGCAAGGGTCTCTACGACCTGGGGGGCAACGTCGCTGAGTGGGTGCATGACGTCTACACCATTCCCTCCGCCAACGGCGCCACGGCGGTGGACCCCCTGGGGGCGCAGAGCGGCGACAACTACGTGATACGCGGGGCCAGCTGGGCCCACAGCAGGATTTCAGAATTACGCCTCTCCTACCGGGATTATGGGCAAGCGGGGCGGGATGACGTAGGATTCCGGTTGGCGCGCTATGCGGAGTGAGCAATGAAGCGTACGGTACGATCCGCAGCAGTGCTGCTGCTCCTGTTGCTGGTCGCGCTGCCCGCGCCGGCGCAAGCGCCCGCCGGCGACCGGGGAGAGTCGCCGTCATCCGCCGCTCCTGAAGCTGAAGGCGCTGGAGGTGCGACTGACCAAAAGGGCCCGGAGGCCGAATCGCCGGCTGCCGCAGCCCCGGGCAGGGTTGCCCCCGAGCCGCAGCAATCGCCTCTCGACTACCGCCCCTCGGAGCAGATCTCGGAAGACCTCTCGGTCTCCTTCCCGGTGGACATCTAGGAAAAGCATATGAAAAACGGCATGTCATCGGAGTTCATTTACCAGCTCTTCGCCCTGCTGCTGGCGATCATTGTGATTCATGCGGTTTACGTCGGCCTGGTCCGTCCCGTCGCGGACGCCCAGATCCGCCAGGAGATGGAGCTGCAGGCCGCGGGCGAGGACTACGTGCCCCAGCGCAGCTTCGCGGTGGTGATCCGCGACTTCGAGCAGGAGGCCTGCTTTATCCTGCTGGTCTGGGCCCTGGCCATCATGGGGTACAAGGGGCGGCGCGCCCTGCACGAAAAGGCACTGCTGGAGCGCCGTCTGCTGGATATTCCCGAGGGCACCAGTGTGCTGCCCGAGGATGCGCGCGAGTACAGCCGTCCGCTGGAGGCTCTGCCCGATGCCGAGCAGGACTACCTGCTGCCCCGCACGCTGCTCTCCGCGCTCCAGCGTTTCGCCACTACCGGCAGTATCCAGGCTGTCTCCGACAGCGTCCGGGAGAACTGCGAAGTGGAGTCGGAGCGGCTCGATTCAGAACTTTCCATGGTGCGTTACATCGCCTGGGCCATCCCGTCGATCGGGTTTATCGGCACCGTGCGGGGTATCGGCGAAGCCCTGGGTCAGGCCTACAAGGCGGTCGAGGGAGATATCTCCGGCGTGACCGTCAGCCTCGGAGTCGCCTTCAACAGCACCTTCGTGGCGCTGGTGCTGAGCATCATCATCATGTTCTGCCTGCACCAGCTGCAGCTCTCCCAGGAGCGCCTGGTGCTCGACTGCCAGCGCTACGCCGACAAACGCCTGCTGCGGCACCTGCGGCCGGCGGACGGCATGTGAGGGGTAACCGGCAGGTGAGTATTGCACTTCTGGATATCAACGACAGCAACCTCCAGCTGTGGTTTGGCGGCGACCGGGTGCAGAGCCCCGGCTACGCGCTGCTCGAGGGCCGTGAGTACCACTTCGGCGGACCGGCCCGGGCCGCCGCGCGGCTCCGGCCGCGGGACATCAATACGCGGTACTGGTGGCAGCTCAGCACCGAGCCGCTGCAGCCGGCGCTGGGACCGGCGCGCCACACCGCCGACCTGGTCCACGCCCACCTGCTTGACCTGCACCGCCAGGCCGGGGAGCCGGCCGAGGTGGTACTGGCGGTATCCGGCAGCATGCAGCGAGAGCAGCTGGCACTGCTGCTGGGAATCGTGCAGCAGTGTCCCTTCGACGCCGTGGGCATGGTGAACCGCAGCGTGGCCCTGGGCAGCCTTTACCCGGCCGCGGGGCGCCTGTTCCACCTGGAAATCCAGCTGCACCAGGCGCTCCTGTCAGAGCTCTCGGCCCGCGAGGGCCGGGTGGAACTGCGACGCAGTGTGCCCCTGCCGGGCTGCGGCATGCTGCAGCTGCAGGAGCGCCTGGTCGAGACCATTGCCGCGGCATTCATCCGCCAGACCCGCTTCGACCCGCGCCGCAAGGCCACGACCGAGCAGCAGTTGTACGATGCACTTCCCGCTGCCCTGCGGGCCCTGTGGCGGGAGGCCGAGACCAATCTCGAGGTGAACGGCTACCGCGCCCGGGTGAACCGGACGGAACTGCTGGGCGCCGGGCAGCGCCTCTTCACCAGCGTCCCGGAGGCGATCGGCGGGACGCAACCGGAAGACCGGATCATCACCGACCCGATCGCCGGGCTCCTGCCCGGCCTGCTGGAGCGGCTGCCCGGCCCTGAGGTGCTGCCGCCGGAGGCCCTGTATATGGCCCTGAACCAGCACCGCGACCGCCTGGTCCAGCGCGGCGAGGCGCTCGCTTTCATCACCTCGCTCCCCTGCCTGGAGGAGCCCGCAATCCGCAGGCCGGAGCATTCCGAACCGGAGCCCGTGACAGAGAGCGTCCCGGCGCCGACCCATTGGCTGCAGGGTAACCGCGCCCTGCCACTGGTGCCCGGGGGTACCGAGATCGGCCCGGACTGCCTGCTCTTCCGCGGCGACCGTGGCTGGCAGTTGCGCGGGGACTCGGGCAGCGTCCGGGTCAACGGCGCGCAGTGGCGTCACGAACGCCCCCTGCGGGCGGGGGATTCGATCACGACGGATTCAGGCGCCCAGCTCCTGCTCATCGAGGTGGTCCCCGACGGGGATTGAGCCATGGCCAGGGAGAAACGCAGGTTCACCACCTTCAACCTCAGTTTCCTGGACATCATGTCCTGCGGCTTCGGTGCGGTCGTGCTCGTGTTCCTCATCATCGATCACTCCATCGAGGTGCAGTCGAAAGAGCTGAACAGGGACCTCCTCTCTGAGGTCAACATGCTGGAGGAGGATATCGCCGAGGGTGAGAAAGACCGGGTGCGGCTGCGCAACACCCTGTCCGACGTCGACTTCGAGATCGTCGAGGCGCAGGGCCGGGCGACCCGCATCACAGAGGAGATCGAGGAGTACGAGGCGCTGATCGAGGACCTGCGCCGCGACGGTTTCGCCGAGCGCTCCGACATCGAGCAGCTCAAAGCCGAGATCCAGTCGTTGGAGGAAGAGGTCAAAAAGCTGCGGGAATCGGCCCAGGAGCAGAGCGGGCGGAGCGCGCGCTCCTTCATCGGTGAGGGCAACCGCCAGTACCTGACGGGCCTCAACCTGGGCGGGCGGAACATCGCCATCCTGCTGGATATTTCTTCCAGCATGCTGGCGGACAGGCTGGTCAATATCATCCGCCTGCGCAACATGGACGAGGCGGTGCAGCGCCGGGCGGACAAATGGAGCCGCGCCCTGAACACGGTGGACTGGCTGACCGCACAGCTCCCGGTCGGCAGCGAATATCAGGTCATCACATTCAACACCAGGGCCGCAGCCGCCCTGGCGGATACCGATGGCAAGTGGCTGGAGGTGGCCGACCAGGCGCAGCTCGAGTCGCTCTCCCGGGCCCTGAGGCAGATCACGCCCAGCGGCGGCACCAGCCTGGAGAACGCTTTTCTGGCCCTGCAGAAGCTCACGCCCGCGCCGGACAACATCTTCCTGATCACCGACGGGCTTCCCACCCAGGGTAAGAGCCCGCCGCGGGGCAACAAGATAAGCGGCCGGGACCGGCAGAAGCTCTACCGGGAGGCGGTGAGGAAGCTGCCGAAAGACGTTCCGGTCAACATCATCCTGGCGCCCCTGGAGGGTGACCCCATGGCCGCCTCCGAATTCTGGCAATTGGCGCAGGTGAGCCGCGGCTCCCTCCTCAGCCCCTCCAAGGACTGGCCCTGATGGCGCGGCGCAGGGGTCCGGAGGAGTTCTCGCTGTCGTTTCTCGACGTGATCTGCTGCGGATTCGGTGCGGTTATCCTGCTGCTGATGATCACCAAGACCGTGCAGCCGCAGATCATCGAGGCTTCGACCGTCAACCTCGAGGGCCTGGTGGCCGACCTCCAGGAGCAGTTGTTCGAGATCCGCGGCGAAACCCGGGTCCTGAACCGCGACCTGAACGCGAAGCACGAACAGCTGTCGGACTACGAGGAGCGCATCGCGCTGCTGCGCGGCCAGCTGGCCAGCGCGCGGTCCCGCTATGACAGCATCCAGGTGCAGACCAACACCAACGACGTGGTCACCGAGCAACTGGCCATTGCCCGCCAGACCCTGACGGCGGAGATGGAGCGGCTGCTGGGCAGGCAGCATCAGGCCAGGAACAACCTGATCGGGGGTATACCGGTTGACAGCGAATATATTATCTTCGTCATCGATACCTCCGGGTCCATGTTCTCCTACGCCTGGGAGCGCATGATGGAGGAACTGGAGGCGACGCTGAGCATCTACCCGGAGGTGAAGGGCATACAGGTGCTCAACGACATGGGCAACTACATGTTCAGCCGTTACCGGGGCGAGTGGATCCCCGACACCCCGGGCCGGCGCAAGGTGATCATGCAGAACCTGCGCAACTGGAACGTGTTCAGCAACTCCAGCCCGGTGGAGGGCATCACCACGGCCATTCGCACCTTCTACGATCCGGGCAAGAAGATCAGCATTTACGTTTTCGGTGACGAATTCACCGGGGAATCGATTGCCGATGTCGTGGATACGGTGGACCGCATCAACCGGGAAGATGCCGAAGGCAATCGCCTCGTGCGCATCCATGCGGTAGGATTCCCGGTACAGTTCATCCGTGCGCCCCACCTGCAGACCACGGGAATCCGCTTTGCTACGCTTATGCGGGAACTGACCTATCGCAACGGAGGCACCTTTGTGGCACTCAATGACTTCCGCCCCTGATGCGCGCCGGTGGCGGCTGCCCGCGGCGATCCTGCTGCTGGTGGTGCTGACCGGCTGCGGACCCAGCACGGTGGTGGTGCAGGGCAGCTTCCCGCCACCGCTGCTGGACCCGCTGCCGCTGCGTATGGGTGTCTGGTACGATGAGGCCTTTGCGGGCCACGAGTTTTTCGATGAGGCCAAGAGCCGCCGGGAATCTGACTGGCTCGTCAAAACCGGCGAGGCGCAGGTGCAGATGTGGAATACGCTGCTCGGCGGCATGTTCCGGGAGTTGGTGCAGATGAAGGGGAGGCCAGGCCCGAACCAGATGAACCAGCTGGTGGATGCCGTGCTGGTGCCCCACGTGGACGAATTGCAGTACGCCATCCCGACCCACACCAACGTCAAGGTCTACGAAATCTGGATGCGCTACCGTTTCGAACTGCTCACCACCAGCGGCGACCCGATTGCCGACTGGACGATGACCGCCTATGGGAAGACCCCCACGGCCTTCCTGCAGAGTGACGAGGCGGCGGTGAACCTCGCCGCCGTGGTGGCGCTGCGCGACGCCGGCGCCAATTTCGCGACACATTTTACCCGGGTACCGGAAGTGCGCGAGTGGCTGGAAAGCCGCGCCACCACCCGGGGGGAGGCTGAACCATGAAACCAGGTGTACTGGGCACGGCACTGCTGGCGGCGACCTGCACCGTGCTGACCGGATGCGTTACTGCAACCGTGGACGAAATGGTATTCAACGAACCCACCGAGGGCATCGGCGATTCGACGGTCGTCATTCTCGGGCGGCGCCACGCCAGCGACTACGAGACCGAGCCTGACTTCATCCAGTGTGTGGGGAAACGCATCGCCTCGCGGGACAGGTCGATCGAGGTGATCGGCGAGCTCGAATTCATCAATGCCCTGTATCCCTGGTTCGAACCCCGCACCGCGCCCCTGCGGCCGCAGGATATCGACCGGCTGCTGCTGCACAGGCCGGTGGCGGAGAAAATGGCGGCGCTGCGCACCGAATACATGATCTGGATCGACGGCAACACCGTCCGCACTGATTCCGCCGGCTCGATGACCTGCGGCATCGGGCCGGGGGGCGCTGGCTGCTTCGGCTTCGGCACCTGGAACAACGACGCCAACTACGAGGCGACGATCTGGGACTTCACCGACCGGGCCGAGGTCGGTCGCATCAACACCAGCGCCAGCGGGCAGTCCTACATGCCGGCGGTCGTCGTGCCCATCCCGATCATCGCCCCGGTGCAGGGCACCGCCTGTGACAGTATCGGCGACCAGCTGCTGGAATTCCTGTCGAGCGAGTTCTAGATGAGGCTGGTCAATTCCCTGCTCTTCCTGGCAGGCACCCTCGCCATCGTGACGGGGGGCACCGGCTGCGCCAGCAATCCCGCCACCGGCGGCGCCGACATCGTGGTAACCACCCAGGGCAAGGAGATCTCCATCGGCGAGGAGATGCACCGGAAAATGCTCGAGGAGGGCGCGGCCTACGACGACCCCGAGTTGCAGGCCTACGTCGATAGGGTGGGCCAGCGACTGGTCGCCAACTCCGACAGGCCCGATCTCAAGTTCACCTTCACGGTGATCGACAGCCCGGATATCAACGCCTTCGCCACCCCCGGCGGGTTCATCTACATCAACCGCGGCCTGCTGGCCTACCTGGATAGCGAGGCGGAGCTGGCGGCAGTGCTGGCCCACGAGATCGGCCACGTGACCGCGCGACATCACGGCCGGCGCCAGACCGCGGACATCACCAACAAGGTCCTGGCCACCACCGCCTACATCCTGACCGGGAGCGGCGACCTGGCGGATGCCTCGAGCATGTACGGGGCTGAGCTGATCAGCGGTTACGGCCGCGACATGGAGCTGGAGGCCGATGGCCTCGGCGCCCGCTACATGCACGACAGCGGTTACGAGGTGGATGCCCTGCTGGAGGTGATCGGCGTGCTGAAGGACCAGGAGCAGTTTCAGCGGGTCCAGGCCAAATCCTCCGGCAAGCCGGTGAAAACCTATCACGGACTCTACGCCAGCCATCCCCGCAACGACCAGCGCCTGCAGACAGTGGTGCGCGCTGCCGCCGACCTGGAGTCGGGACATCTCCTGGAAAACCCGGCACAGCCGGGGGAATTCCGCCGCCAGATGGAAGGGCTGGTGTGGGGCCCCAGCATTCAGGGGCAGCGCGAGGAGAACCGTTTCTACCACAACAAGCTGGCTTTCACCTTTGAGCACCCGAAGGACTGGGCCGTGGCCACCAGCTCCAAGGCGATCGTGGCCTCGGCTCCCGATGCCAGCGCCTCACTGACCATTACCATTCGCCGTCGCGACCCATCGGCCACCCCCCGGTCGGTGCTCGAGGACGCCGCCAGCGGTACGCTCGACAAGGGGGTTGAACTGGAGCAGGCGGGCCTCAGGGGCTACTCTGCCATCGCCAGCAGCGGCGGCGAATCGCGTCGGCTGGGGGTGATCGACTACAACAACCTGACCTACCTGTTCGAGGGCGAGGCAACGGATTTCGCCGGCGCGGACCCCGCCCTGCTGCAGATGATCGGGAGTTTCCGGCCGATGCATCCGCGGGAGCGCGAGACAGGCACGCCCCGTTACGTGCACTACATCCAGGTACCGAGGGGCGCAACCCTGGCCAGCCTGGCCGCCAGCATGCGCACCCCGGACGCGGAGTCACAACTGCGCCTGCTCAACGGTTTCTACCCCCGCGGCGAGCCGCGCACCGGCGACTGGATCAAGGTGATCAGGTAGCGGTCGGCGGCGGTCGCCACTGCACCAGCACCCAGGGCGCGGCCACCACGGCCCACACTGTCTCGTCCGCCTCGTACCAGGCCAGCGCCTGGCTGTCGCTGACCGGCGCAACCTGGCCGGCTTCGATCCACGCCCGGAACCGGTCGGCATTGTCCATCCCCAGTTGCACCGCCACCTCCACCAGGTCGAGCCCGGCGTCCACGGACACGACGCTGCCGTGGGCGTAGTAGGTCTGCAGCTCGTGCCAGCGGATCCGCGCGGTCTGTCCCATGAATTCCCGGCGCAGCAGCGCCTCGCGACCGGGCTCTTCAGCCATAGCGGCTGTCCGCGACGAAGGGGTTGCCGTGCCGTTCCTCGCCAAAGGTGGAGGTGGGGCCGTGACCGGGGATGAAAGTGACGTCGTCACCCAGGGGAAAAAGTTTCTCGCGGATGCTCGCTATCAACTCGGCGTGGTTTCCGCGCGGGAAATCGGTGCGGCCGATAGAGCCCTGGAACAGCACATCGCCCACCCAGGCGACCTTCTGCGGCGCATAGAAGAAAACGACGTGGCCGGGGGTGTGACCGGGGCAGTGCAGCACCTGCAGCGTCTGGTCGCCGACCGTGACCGTATCGCCCTCCTCCAGCCAGCGGTCCGGGGTGAAGGCATCGGCGTGAGGGAAGCCCGACATCTGGCACCACTCGGGCAGTTTGGCCAGCCAGAATTCGTCGTCTCTGTGCGGCCCCTCGATGGGTACGCCCAGCTGCCTGCGCAGCACGTCCGAAGCGGCACAGTGATCCATATGGCCGTGGGTGAGGAGGATCTTCTCCACGGTGGCATCCATCTGCTCCACCACCTCGAGAATACGTTCGATATCGCCACCGGGGTCGACGACCGCCGCCCTGCCCGTCGCCTGGCACCTGATGACCGAGCAATTCTGCTGGTAGGGCGTGACCGGGACGATGGTGCATTGAATGGTCATGATCGGTGTCTAATCCTGTTGTCTCGGTTGGCGGGCGGTCCAGGGGCGGCTTTATGCCCGGAAATTCTCGGCAAACCGCAAAGCCAATTATACCCGGATCCCGTCAGCGATTGGGGATTACCGGCTCTGCGCCGCCGTCGCCCGCCTGATCCGCCCCTGGATCGAGGAAGACCGCCTCCTCGAACTGGCCCTCACTCTTTCCCACGATCACCGAAACCGTCGCGTCACCGGTGACATTCACCGCCGTGCGCACCATATCGAGCAGCCGGTCGACACCGATGATGAGGGCGATGCCCTCCACCGGCAGCCCGGCCTGTTCCAGGACCAGGGCGAGGGTGATCAGCCCGACCCCGGGCACCGCGGCGGTACCAATAGAGGCCAGGGTCGCGGTCAATATCACGGTGATAAATGCCGGCAGGGACAGGTCCACGCCATAGACCTGGGCGATAAACACGGTCGCCACCCCCTGCATGATGGCGGTACCGTCCATGTTGATGGTGGCGCCGAGGGGTACGGTAAAGCCGGCGACCGAATTGTGCACCCCAAGTCGGCGCTCCACCGTGCGCAGAGTGATCGGCAGGGTGGCGCCGGATGAGGCGGTGCTGAAGGCAAAGGCCCACACCGGGCGCAGCTTGGACAGCAGGATTTTCGGCGACAGGCCACTCAGGCCCTTCAGCAACAGACTGTAGGTGACCAGCGCGTGCAGCAACAGCACCGCGATGACGGTGAAGAAATAGGCCGCCAGGTCGACGATGGCGCCGATGCCCATGTCGGTAAAGAGCCTGGCCAGAAGGGCGAATACGCCGTAGGGCGCGAGCGCCATCAGTATCTCCACCATCTTCATCACCACGACCTCCGTGTCGCGGAAAAAGCCGGCGATGCGACGGCCGGGCTCCCCGGCATGGGATATGGCGTAGCCAAACAGCAGGGCGAAGACGATGATCTGCAGCATGTTGCCCTCAGCCATTGCCCGCACGGGGTTGTCGGGCACGATGTTCACCAGCACGTCCGACAGCGGCGGCGGCCGCGCTGGCTGGTAGCTCGCCTCGCCCGCGAGCTCGACGTTATTGCCCGGGCCGACGAACACCGCGAACAGGAGGGCCGAGCTGACCGCGATGGCGGTGGTGGCGAGGTAGAGCGCCATGGTCTTGAGGGCGATAGGACCCATGCGCGCACTGTCTCCGAGGGAGCTGGAGCCGCAGATCAGCGATACCAGCACCAAGGGCACCACCAGCAGCTTGAGTGAGGCGACGAAGATCCGGCCCACGACGTCGAAGACGCCATCGACAAGGAAACCGCCCAGGGAGGCGCGCACGCCCTCGGAGAGCACGGTACTCTGCAACAGGAAGTCGAGCAGCGATCCCGTGAGGATGCCCGCGACCATCGCGATCAGGATGCGATTGGTGAGGCTCATTCCGGACAGGGTCCGGCCACGTGCGACGCTACCGCATCATCGGCACAGGCATTGCAACCCGAGGAGTACTGCCGCGTCCCGCCGGCGACCAGCCGGGCGCAGACCGGCGCGTATTCCATGGTACACACCTGGGGCCGGATATCGGGACAGGGGGTGGCCAGCGACGGGGGCGGTGGGCTGCTGCAGCCGGCCAGCAAAACAAGGACGGCGAGCCCGGGGACATTCCGCATCGGTACTCCAGGGTGTCGGTTGCCAGAGAGGTGCGCAGCGTAGCATTTAGGGGCGCCGCCCAACAACACGCGGCTCCCGTGCCCGCTCGGGAGCCGTCCCCGAACGTCCGGGTTACAGCGCCGCTAGCGGCGCAGTCGCGGTATTTGCGCTCTGCCTGACTCGACCGCCACCGGTCTGTTGCCCGCCACTAGGTTTTTACATATCGCGCTAGTCAGGCAAACTGACCGGCCTGGTAATCCCTGATCGCCTGCTCGATCTCCTCAGCCGTATTCATCACGAAGGGCCCATAGTGGGCGACCGGTTCGCGCAGCGGTTCACCGCGCAGGAGCAGCACACTCGCGCCGTCCGGGCCCGCCTGCAGCTGCCAGCTTTCGCCGCCAGCGGTGACCAGCAGGTGCCCGCTGCCGACCGGCGCACCGTCGTGGATGACGGCGCCGTCATAGACAAATCCCAGCACTGATTCTGTCGGGTCTGTGTCGAGCTCCAGAGCGGTACCGGGCCGCAGCGAAAGGTCCAGCACGCCGGCCCGCTCCGCCAGCTCTTCCAGAGGACCACGCACCGCGATCTCACTGCGCTTCTCGCCGAACAGCTGCCAGCGCCCCGCAATCGCCGTCGCCTCGAAGCCGCTCCCGCGCGCCAGTGCCAGCGCCTCCCGGGTGATGTCGCGATACCGCGGGGCGCCCAGCTTATCGGCCGCAGGCAGGTTGATCCAGATCTGGAAGCCGTGGAACCCGTCGGTGTCCGCGGTCGGCATCTCTGAGTGAATGATGCCCCTCCCCGCCGACATCCACTGGGCCCCTCCCCCGCGTATCTCGCCGCGATTGCCCTGGCTGTCCTCGTGGATGATGCCCCCCTGCTTCATGTAGGTGAGTGTCTGCATGCCCCGATGCGGGTGCGCAGGAAAGCCGCCCCCGAAGTCTGCGCGATGCGCCGAGCGCAGCTCGTCTATCATCAGTATGGGGTCCATTCCCGCATGCCCCATCCCTGCGACACGGCGAATGGCCACGCCATCGCCATCCCTGGCGGGGCGGGCGGTGCGTATTTCCCTGATCCTGCGCTGTTTCATGCGATGTCGCTCCCAATAAGGAAACCCCATTATCCCTCGTAAAATTAGAAAGAAAATTGCAAAATATCGCCAATACTATCCGATATTTTAGAATGAAATGGTGACGCATGAGCAGAACGACCCTGGAACAGTGGCGTATGCTGCAGGCAGTCGTCGAGCACGGCGGCTTTGCCCAGGCGGCAGTGGCCGTCCATAAAAGCCAGTCCACCATCAACCATGCAGTGCACAAGCTGCAGGACCAGCTGGGACTGCCGCTGCTGGAGGTCGTGGGACGCAAGGCGCACCTGACCGAGGCGGGCCAGCTCATGCTGCGACGGGCGCAGCAGCTTCTCCAGCAGGCCGGCCAGCTGGAAGCGATCGCCAACAGCCTGGCCGCGGGCACCGAGGCCGAGGTCCGGATCGCAGTCGACGAGATCTACCCCTATGACTGCCTGGCCAGCGCGCTGCAGGCATTCTCCATGGAATACCCGAACACCCGGGTGGAACTGACCGAGACGGTGCTCTCCGGCGGCCCCGAGAAACTGCTGGCCGGCGAGGCCGACCTGCTGGTGGCCGGTGACGTTCCCCCGGGTTTCCTGGGGGACCTGATCATGGAGGCGGAATTCATCGCGGTAGCTCACCCGGACCACCCCCTCCACCAGCTGGGACGCCCGATCAACCTGCAGGATTTGGTACAGCATCGACAGATCGTGATCCGGGACTCCGCCCTGGGCAAACGGGTCGATGCCGGCTGGCTGGGAGCCGAGCAGCGCTGGACCGTCAGCCACGTGGCGACCTCGGTGGACATGATCAGCCGCGGCATGGGCTTCGCATGGCTGCCGGCCACCCGGGTGGACAACCTCATCGCCCGCGGCGTCATGGCTGAACTGCCGCTGGAGCAGGGCTCCCGGCGGGTTTCCGCACTCTACCTCACCTTCGCCGAGCGCGACGTGGCGGGACCCGCGGCCTGTCGCCTGGGGGAAATGCTGGCAACGCAGGCACACCGGTACCGGGCATAATTCGATTTATTAGAAATATAAACTCGATTATTTACCATTTTTATTCTTTTAAATCGAACTTACTCTGTCTATCCAGCGAGTGCCCGTCGGGCGCGAGCTCAACTGACCCGGGAGACAGACTGATGAACACGACCACAACCCCCACCCTGCTGGATCCGGATCGCGTCGCACGCACCCTGCCGGCAGGCTTCGTCGACTTTGCCGGACGGGCCATGCTGGCCCTCATTTTCATACTTTCCGGCTACGCCAAGCTCGGCGGTTACGAGGGCAACCTCGCCTATATGGCGTCCGCCGGCGTACCCGGCTTCCTGCTGCCGCCGGCCATTGCCCTGGAGCTGCTCGGAGGTGTCGCCCTCGTGATCGGCCTCCAGACCCGCCTGGTCGCCCTGCTGCTGGCGATTTTCAGCGTCAGCTCGGCTATCCTGTTTCACGCCGAGCTCGCCGACCAGATGCAATTCATCATGTTTTTCAAGAACATCGCGATGGCGGGCGGACTTTTGTTGCTCACCGTGCACCCGCTGGGGCAATGGACCCTGGACCGCAAACTGATCCACCGCCGGGCGCGCGCCTGAGGCGCCCCGACAAATTCGAGGAGGTAATGCATTATGGGCATGTTGATCGATGGCAAGTGGCAGGACGTCTGGTACGACACGGAATCCACCGGTGGCCGCTTCGTCCGCTCGGAGTCACAGTTTCGGAACTGGGTGACGGCCGACGGCAGCGCCGGTCCGTCCGGCGGCAGCGGCTTCGAGGCCGCCGCCGGACGCTACCACCTCTACGTTTCGCTGGCCTGCCCCTGGGCCCACCGGACGCTGATCATGCGGGCGCTGAAGGACCTGCAGGATATCATCGATGTTTCGGTCGTCAGCCCGCTCATGCTCGACCAGGGCTGGACCTTCGCCAGGGACGAGGGTAGCAGCGGCGATCTGGTCGCGGGGCGGCGCTACCACTACGAGGTCTACACCGCAGCCGATGCCGACTACAGCGGACGGGTTACCGTCCCGGTGCTGTGGGACAAAGAGCGAAATACGATCGTCAACAATGAGTCGGCGGAGATCATCCGCATGCTGAACAGCGCCTTCAATGCGGTGACAGGCAATACCGCGGATTACTATCCCGAGGCGCTGCGCAGCGATATCGATGCCTGGAACGAGCGCGTCTACCCGGCGATCAACAATGGCGTCTACCGCGCCGGTTTCGCCACCACACAGGAGGCCTATGAAGAGGCCTATCGGGAACTGTTTGCCGAACTGGATCGCGTCGATCGCCATCTGGGTACCCAGCGCTTCCTCGTGGGTGAACAGCTGACCGAGGCGGATGTCCGGCTTTTCACCACCCTGATTCGCTTTGACGCGGTCTATCACGGCCATTTCAAATGCAACCGCCAGCGTATCGAGGATTTCACCCACCTGCCCGGCTACGTGCGCGAGATCTACCAGCTTCCGGGCGTGGCGGAAACGGTGGACTTCGGCCATATCAAGACCCACTATTATGCATCGCACAGCACCATCAACCCGACCGGGGTGGTGCCCCTGGGCCCCGCTATCGACTATTCATCGGCTCACGGCCGCGGCTGACCGCAAGCCAGACCAGGAGCTCGACAGTCGAAGGCTACTTCTGCGGCACGATCAGAAACTTCTCGCCTGTGGCCTGTTTGCCGTAGACGCTCAGCGCCTCCAGGGAGAGGGCCTCCGACAGGGAGACTTCCCGCGTATAGTGGCTGGCGAACGTGGTGGTTATCTCGGCGGCAACCCGTTCGCGCATCGCAACCATCCGCTCCATCCCGGCCTTCTGCAGAAAGTTCGGCAGCAGCCAGCCGCCCAGACTCCAGGCGAAACCGAAGTTCCGGTTCAGGGTGGTGGGCCCGCGGTCCAGTCCGCCGTAGATGTAGACCTGCTTGAAAACATCCGAACCGTACCGGTTGTAGGCTGAGAGGCTTCGCGCCGCGACGGCCTCCATGCAGGTGAGGATCTGGCCGGCCAGCTTCCCCCCGCCGATGGCATCGAAGGCCAGGGTGGCCCCAGAGGCCGCCAGCGCCTCGGTGAGATCGTCCATGAAGCTATCGGCGGCGGAGTTGACGATGAACTTCGCGCCCAGGTCACGCAGGATCGCCTCCTGCTCGGGCTTGCGCACGATATTCACCAGGTCGATGCCGTCCGCCAGGCAGATCCTGTTCAGCATCTGACCCAGGTTGGAGGCCGCGGCGGTGTGCACCAGGGCGGTGTGGCCCTCCATGCGCATGGTCTCCACCATGCCCAGAGACGTCATCGGGTTGACGAAGCAGGAGGCCCCCTCGGCCGCCGTGGTGCCCTCCCGCAGGGGCAGGCACTGCGTGGCATCGACGCAACGATACTGGGCGTACATTTCACCGCCGGCGACGCCCACCATTGTGCCCAACAGTGCCTGTGCCGCATCGGATTCCCCCGCTGCCACCACCACGCCTGCACCCTCGTTCCCGACCGGAAGAGACTGCCCGACCCTTCCCGCCACCATCTTCATCAGGTTCTGCGGAATGTCCGCGGTGAGGACGGGTCGTTCCCGGGTGCCCCCGACCCGGGCGGTGGAGAGGTCTGCCGGTCCGACCAGCAGCGCGATATCCGAGGGGTTGATCGGCGTCGCCTCGATCCTGACGAGCACCTCGCCCGGACCCGGCTCCGGCAGCGTCACCTCCTCCAGGGAGAGTTCCAGGGTATTGTCTTCCTTTACCTTCGAGCGCAGTTGTAAACCGGTCGTCGCCATGTCATCCACTCCTGAGATTAGGGCCCTTCTGAAAGATCATCTGGCTCCGAGCAGCAGCATCTGCCGGGCCACCTCGATCGCGTTCTCATAACTCGCCACGTCGATGAACTCATCGGTGCCGTGAATCGAGCTCGCCTGGCTGGATCTGAGCATCACCCCGTGAAAACGGTACTGGTCGTCCACCAGGTCGATATAGTGGCGGGTATCCGTCGTCGCGGCGAGCAGTGAGGGCGCAACCACCGCGTCGGGGTAAACCGCCGCGACCGCCTCGCGGATCACCGCAAAGCCATCGCCCTGATAATCCGCCACGGGGGGTACGTTGTCCCAGGGCTCGTAGCGTATCTCGACCGACGGATCGTCCACGACCTTTTCAATATAGCTCACCACATGCTCCGGCGTGTCCCCGGGCAGCAGGCGGAAGTTGACCCGGGCCTCGGCCCGCTGGGGTACCACGTTCTCCTTGACCCCGGCGTTGAACATGGTGAGGGCGGTGGTGGTGCGGACAAAGGGGATGGTGAGCCGGTCATCAGCCAGCTTGCGGACCACCAGACCCCGGGTCAACCAGAGATTGTCGAAGGCGAAGCGTTCAGGCTGGTCAACATGGGGCGCAATGGTTTCCAGCATCGCCTGCACCGGTTCCACCAGGCGCGGCGGGAAGGGATTTGCCTCGATCCGGGCCAGCGCCTTCGAGAGGCGGCCGATCGTGCTGACTTGCGGCGGGTTGGAGGAGTGCCCACCCGCGCCGGTTGCCACGAGGGTGAGTGTGAGGTACCCCTTCTCGGCGATGTTGACCATAGCCAGGGGTTTGCCGGCCAGCAGGGGATTGTCAGACAGCAGCATGCCGCCCTCGTCCACCATCCAGGCAAAGTGCATGCCCAGCTCGCGCATCCGCGCGGCGATCATGCCCGCTCCCTGTTTGCCACTGATCTCCTCGTCATGGCCGAAAGCGAAGACCACGGAGCGCCGCGGCACGAAGCCCTCCGCCAGGAGCTTTTCCACCGCCTCCAGCAGGCTCAGTACCCCCACCTTGTCATCCAGCGTGCCCCGACCATAGATGCGCCCGTCCGCGACAACCCCATCGAAGGCCGGATGCTGCCAGTCCTGTTCAGTGCCCGGCTCCACCGGCACGACATCCATATGCCCCGTGAAGAGTATCGGCTGCAGCGTCCTGTCGCTCCCTTGCCAGCGCAGCAACAGGCTGTGCTCGTTGATCACGTCGACCTCGAGTTCCCCGAACACCCGTGGATAGGATGCGCGCAGGAAAGCGCGCAGCTTCCGGAATTCGCCGTAATCGATCCGGTCGTGATCCTGGTAGCTGATGGTCCGGAAGCGGACCGCCTCCGCCAGTCGCTCCGCAGGTGAGGCCAGGAGGGGCGGGGCCCCGAGCACCGACAACAGAACGCATAATGCAGGATAAATCCAACGCGGCATGGACAGGTTCCTCGCTAGGGGTCGGGCAGTTCCTTCGGGAACAACCGCTCCTCGATAACTGCGCAACCTTGCAGCAAGTCGCGCCAGCGGTCAATGTGCAGCGACAGGCGCACATACCCGGCAGTGGGCACGTTTTCGATGCAGCGCCTGCCACACAGCGCATTGACCAGGTCGGTCAGGGCGGGATTGTGCCCGATCAGGAGAAGGGCATCCGCGGCGTCGTCCCGCGCCGCTATCCAGTGAAACAGATCCTCATGGGAAAAGGTGTACAGCTCTTCGTCTACCCGGTGGGGCATCGCAGCCAGGGCCGGCCAGCCGGAACAGAGCCCCTCCAGGGTCAGCCGGGCCCGCTTTGCCGCGCTCACGCAGGCCGGCATGGGCCTCGTCCGCCGGGCCAGGGCCGCACCCATGCGCGGAGCATCCCGCCTGCCCCGCCTGTTCAGGCCCCGTTCGCGATCGGGCAGCGAGGGCCGGTCCCAGGCGGATTTGGCGTGGCGCAACAGGTGCAGGGTTTTCACCGGGGAGCCGCGGCCACCGGCCGTGAGGAAGCGGGATCAGCGGTCATAGGCGCGTTCAGGGCCTCCGTATTTCGGCCTTAGTTTGAAGGCGATGCGCGCCGGATAATCGCAGGTTTTCTTTATCAGGGCCAGCCGCATTGATGACGCGCGGCAGGCTGCCCCATCTTGAGAACAACCGCCACCCTGCCGCTGCCAGGGGGAACCGGCGCCGCCCCGCCGTACCCGTTTCTTGCGTTTGCCATGCAACCTAGCTAGAGTCCTATGAGACGTAAGGGGTACCTGAATCAGGTCGATTTGCTTACTCCCGCAATCGAGCGCGGGGCGATTGACCTCCATGTGAACCTGTCGGGGTACATTGGAGTTCGTATGCTGCAATGCAGAAGTGTCGCAACACGCTGCCGACAGATCGCACTCAGCGAACTGCCACACCAGGCCTTTGCCCCCACAAAAACCGCTCGCCGGGTCACAGCCAGTGACCTCATGGGCCCTGGCCCGGGCTTGCCGACTTCGCCCTCGCCAGCACCCGCGACGCGAGGCCCAACGGTTTGAGTCCGACGGAAACCTCCCTCTGGCCCTTCCTTGTGTACGCTGCCGCCGTACTCCTGCTGGTGGCCACCATGCTCGGGCTCTCCTGGTTACTCGGTCAGCGCAGGGCGAACCGGGCCACCAACATGCCTTTCGAGTCCGGCGTCCTGTCCGTCGGCACACCGCAGATCCACATCTCGGTGGAGTTCTACCTGGTCGCCATCTTCTTCGTCATCTTCGACCTGGAGACAGTTTTCATATTTGCCTGGGCCGTCGCGTTTTTCGAGCTGGGCTGGGAAGGCTTCGCGGCGATCGGCATTTTTATCGCGATACTGGCCGTCGCCCTGGTTTACGAGCTGCGCACCGGTGCCCTGGACTGGGGAATAAAGTCCCGGACAGACCGGCCCTTGCCGGTTCCCGCGCCCTCTGTGCTGCACCCGGAGGAACAGAACTGATGGAGTGGAACCTGAGCAGGCCGGCGGAGGTGATCGCAGCCAGCCCTGGCGGGAGTCGGGACCACGTCGAGGAACAGGTCAGGCGCAACGTGTTTTTCGCCAAACTGGAAGACCTGATTGCCTGGGGTCGGGCCCATTCGCTGTGGCCTTTCAATTTTGGCCTCTCCTGCTGCTACGTGGAGATGGCCACCTCCTTCACCAGCCGCCACGATATCGCCCGCTTCGGTTCGGAGGTGATCCGTGCCACGCCGCGGCAGGCCGACCTGATGGTGATATCGGGCACGGTGTTCCGGAAGATGGCGCCGGTGGTACAACACCTCTACGACCAGTTGCTGGAGCCGCGCTGGATCATATCCATGGGATCCTGTGCCAATTCCGGCGGCATGTATGACATTTACAGCGTGGTGCAGGGTGTCGACAAGTTCATCCCGGTGGATGTTTACGTCCCGGGCTGTCCGCCGCGACCGGAGGCACTGATGCAGGGCCTGATGATGCTGCAGGATGCCATAGAACAGGAGCGTCGGCCCCTGAGCTGGGTGGCCGGGGACCAGCAGGTGGTCCGGCCGGATCTGCCCTCGCGGCGCGACCTGCTGCAGGCAGAGAGGAAACTCGCGCGGGAACTGCGCGGCCCTGACGAGGTGTGACCGGGGTAAATTGAGACGCGCCTGCAAATAAAAAGAGAAACCGGGGATACGCATGCTGCATGCGCAGGTGAACGAGACAAACAGCACCGCGGACGAGTTGCTCGCCCGCTTTGGCGCCGACCTGTTTGTAGCGCAGCCCACCGCCGACGAAACGCCCACCTATTGGGTCAGCCGGGAACAGCTGCCCGAGGTGCTGAAACATCTGCGGGGCGCTTTTCCCATGCTGCTCGACCTGTTCGGCATCGATGAGCGTCTGCGCGAGCACAAGCCGGCCCCGGCCACCGACTTCACGGTGGTCTATCACCTGCTCAACCCCCAGCGGCGCGAAGAGTTCCGGGTCAAGGTTGCAATTCGGGACGGGGAGCAGCCGATACCTTCCGCCGCCGGAATCTGGCCGAACGCCAACTGGTATGAGCGGGAGGCGTGGGACATGTTCGGCATCGAATTCAGCGGGCATCCTAACCTGCGTCGCATCCTGCTGCCCCCGACCTGGGAAGGCCACGCCCTGCGCAAGGATCACCCTGCCCGCGCCACCGAGATGGAGCCCTTCAGTCTCGACGCGGAGAAGCAGGCAAGGGAGCAGGAGGCCCTGTTGTTCCGCCCCGAGGAGTGGGGCATGCAGCGTGCCACCGAGGACACCGAATTCATGTTCCTCAACCTCGGCCCCAACCACCCCTCCGTCCACGGTGTGTTCCGGATCGCCCTGCAGCTGGACGGCGAGGTCATCGTCGACGCGGTGCCCGATATCGGTTACCACCACCGCGGGGCGGAAAAGATGGGGGAACGGCAGAGCTGGCACACCTTCATCCCCTATACCGACCGGATCGACTATCTCGGGGGCGTGATGAACAACCTGGCCTATGTGCTGGCGGTCGAGCGGCTGGCCGGTATCCAGGTCCCGGACCGGGCGAAGGTCATCCGCATCATGCTGGCCGAGCTGTTCCGCATCTCCAGCCACCTGGTCTTTTACGGGACCTTTGCCCAGGACGTGGGGCAGATGTCCCCGGTCTTCTACATGTTCGCCGACCGGGAGCGCCTGTTCGGTATCGTGGAGGCGATCACGGGCGGGCGCATGCATCCCGCCTGGTTCCGCATCGGCGGCGTTGCCCAGGACCTTCCCCATGGCTGGGACCGGATGGTGAGGGAATTCATCGACGCCATGCCCGCACGCCTGGATCACTACCAGCGCATGGCGATGGACAACAGTATTCTCAAACAGCGCACGGTCGATATCGGCGCCTACGACACCCGGGAGGCGCTGGCGTGGGGGATTACCGGCCCCTCTCTGCGCGCCACCGGGATGGATTTCGACCTGCGCCGGGATCGTCCCTACGGCGGCTACGACCAGTTCGAGTTCGAGGTGCCGGTGGGCGCGCGGGGCGACTGCTACGACCGGGCGATGGTGCGCGTGGAGGAGATCCGCCAGAGCCTGCGGATTATCCGCCAATGCCTCGACAACATGCCGGAGGGCCCTTACAAGAGCGAGCACCGCCTCACCACGCCGCCACCCAAGGAACGGACCCTGCACGACATCGAGACCCTGATCCACCACTTCCTCAATGTCAGCTGGGGGCCGGTGATGCCGGCGGGAGAGGTCTCGTTCCCGATCGAGGCGACCAAGGGCATCAACAACTACCATCTCGTCAGCGACGGCGGCACCAGCGCCTATCGTACCCGGATAAGGACGCCCTCCTTTCCGGCGCTGCAGCAGATACCCTCTATAAGCCGCGGTCTGATGATCCCCGACCTGATAGCGATCATCGCCAGTATCGACTTCGTCATGGCGGACGTGGACAGGTGACCGAATGAGCGAGCTGATCCCCGTGCACAGCGAAGAGGAGAACGCCGGCGCCAGGGCCACGGTGCTGAGCGAGACCGAGATCGCCGCCATCGATGCGGAGATCGCCCTCGTGCCCTACCCTTCGGCCGTGGCCATCGACGCGCTGAAAATCGTCCAGGCGCACCGCGGCTGGGTCTCCGATGCAAGCCTGCGTGCCATCGCCACACACCTGCAGATGTCGGCCGAGGAACTGGAGGGAGTTGCCACCTTCTACAACCTGATCTTCCGTCGCCCGGTGGGCGAAAAGGTGATCCTGCTGTGCAACAGCATCAGCTGCTGGATACGCGGCTGCGACAGGGTTCAGGCCGGGATTTCCGGGCGGCTGGGCATCGGCCTCGGTGAAACCACCGCCGATAACCGCTACACGCTGCTGCCGGTTACCTGCCTTGGCGCCTGCGACAAGGCGCCGGTGATGATGGTGGGAGAGGAACTGCAGGAGGCGGTGGACGAGGCGACACTCGCAGCGCTGTTCGGCGGTGAGGGAGGCGCGAATGAGCCCCGATAGGGCCGGTCCGGATAGGCCCGGCCGGGATAGGCCCGGCCAGGACAGGCCCCTCACCCGCAATGTGCGCCCGGACCGCGCGCCCACCGACCTCGCGGCCTACGAGGCCAACGGCGGTTACCGCGCCCTGCGCAAGGTCATGGGCAACATGTCCCCGGGCGATTGCCTGCAGATCATCAAGGATTCCAACCTGCGCGGTCGCGGCGGTGCCGGTTTCCCCACCGGCATGAAGTGGAGCTTCGTGCCCATGGGGGATGCCGCCGGGGACCGGGGCGGCTCGGGCCACAAATACCTCATCTGCAACGCCGACGAGATGGAGCCGGGCACCTTCAAGGACCGCCTGCTGCTGGAGTGCGACCCGCACCAGCTGATCGAGGGGATGATCATCGCGGCCTACACGATCCAGGCCGACATCGCCTATATCTTCATCCGCGCCGAGTATGTCAGGGCCGCCCGACTGTTGCGCGAGGCCATCGCCGCCTGCCGGGAGAAGGGCTACCTGGGCGATGACATCCTGGGCTCCGGATACAGCCTGCAGATGCACGTGCACGTCAGCGCCGGCCGCTACATCTGTGGCGAGGAGACGGCCCTGATCAGCGCGCTGGAGGGGAAGCGGGCGAACCCCCGGGCCAAACCCCCCTTTCCCCAGGTGAGCGGGCTGTGGGGTCGCCCGACCATCGTCAACAACGTGGAGACCCTGTGCAACGTGCACCATATCATCGAGCGCGGCGCGGACTGGTTCCAGTCCCTAGGCCTGACCGGGGATGCGGGGACCAAGCTGTACGGGGTGAGCGGCAGGGTCAAGCGGCCCGGCTGCTGGGAGCTGCCCATGGGCACGCCGGTGCGCGAGATCATCGAGGAGTATGCCGGGGGCATGGAGGACGGTTACCGCCTGCGGGGTTTTCTGCCGGGGGGCGGTTCCACTGACTTCCTGGTGGAGGAGCACCTCGACCTGGCCATGGATTACGACACCATCGGCAAGGCGGGCAGCCGCATGGGTACCGGCACCATGATCATTCTTGACGACCGCACCTGCCCGGTGGCCTTCGTGAAGAACCTGACCGAGTTCTTTGCCCGGGAGTCCTGCGGTTTCTGTACTCCCTGCCGCGACGGCCTGCCCTGGACGGCGCAGGTGCTGGACGATATCGAGAACGGCCGCGGCCGCCCGGAGGACCTGGAGACCCTGGCGCGTCAGGTGGAGTTCATCGGCGCCATCGGCAACACCCACTGCGCCCTGGCGCCCGGTGCGATGGAGCCGGTGCAGAGCGCACTCAAATATTTCCGCGACGATTTCCTCCGCCACATCGAGGGGGGCGCCTGTCCCTGGTGCGCGGGGGAGGCGGAGGCCTGAGATGCCGGTGATCAGCATAGACGGGACCGAGTACGAGGTCGAAGGGGGCCGCAACCTGCTGGAGACCTGCCTCGCGCTCGGACTCGACCTGCCCTACTTCTGCTGGCACCCCGCCATGGGTTCCATCGGCGCCTGTCGGCAGTGCGCCGTGGTCCAATACCAGAATGCCGATGACACCCGCGGTCGCATCGTCATGAGCTGCATGACGCCGGTGAGCGACGGGGCGATCTTCTCGCTGGGCGGCGACAAGGCGAGCCGATTCCGGGAGGCGGTGATCGAATCGCTGATGCTGAATCACCCCCACGACTGCCCCGTATGCGCCGAGGGCGGCGAATGCCACCTGCAGGACATGACCGTCATGGTCGGGCACCGGGACCGCCATTACCGGGGGCGCAAGACCACGTTCCGCAACCAGTATCTCGGGCCCCTGATTCACCACGAGATGAATCGCTGCATCACCTGCTACCGCTGCGTCCGCTACTACCGCGACTACGCCGGCGGCACCGACCTGGCGGCGCTGGCGTCCCGGGACCACGTCTACTTCGGACGCCACGAGGAGGGCGTGCTGCAGAGCGAGTTTGCCGGCAACCTGGTGGAGGTCTGCCCCACAGGGGTCTTCACCGACAAGCTGCTGGTTCAAGACTACACCCGCAAATGGGACCTGCAATCGGCTCCGTCGGTCTGCACCGGCTGCGCGGTGGGCTGCAACACGCTGCCCGGGGAGCGCTACGGCCGGCTCAAGCGCATCCATAACCGCTACAACGCCGAGGTCAACGGATACTTCCTCTGCGATCGCGGACGCTTCGGCGCCGGGTTCGTCAACAGCGGGAAGCGCCTGGAGTATCCGGGCCTGCGCCGGGAGGACGGTCGCTACGATGCGGTGGATCATCACACCGCCCTGCAGTTCATGGTGGAGGCGTGCCAGGCAGAAAACATCGCCGGCATCGGTTCACCCCGGGCCTCGGTCGAGGCCAATTACCTGCTGCGCACCCTGGTGGGGGAGGAGAACTACGCGCCCGGCTTCAGCGCCGGCGAGCAGGCACTGGCCGACCTCGTGCTGCAACTGCACAGGGAGGGCACTGCACAGGTGCCTGACGTCCGGCAGATCGAATCCGCCGATGCGGTACTGATCCTGGGCGAGGATGTCACCAATACGGCGCCGAGGATCGCGCTTGCGCTGCGCCAGAGCGTCCGCAACCAGGCTTACGCGATGGCGGCCGAACTGGGCCTTGAGACCTGGCAGGACGCCGCCATCCGCAACCTGGCCCAGCACCAGCGCAGTCCGCTGTTCATCGCCGCCACGGGCGATACGCCGCTCGACGACGTCGCCGTCCGGCATTTCAGCCTGGCCCCGGCAGACATTGCCCGCCTCGGTGTCGCCGTGGCGGATGTCATCGCCGGGCGTCCCGCGGGGCAGCTGCCGCAGGCCCTGGAGGGGGAGGCAGCGGACATCGCCGCCGCCCTGTGCGGCGCAGAGCGGCCGCTGGTACTGTCCGGTACGGGCTGTGCCAGCGCCCCGGTCCTGCAGGCGGCGGCACAGGTGGCGCAGGCGCTTCAGGAAAAGGGGCAGCGGGCGATGCTGTGCCTCGCAGTCCCCGAGGCCAACAGCCTCGGCCAGGCCATGCTGGCGGGGCCGCGGGCGCCGCGCATCGGCGACCTGCTGGAGCGCGCGCGGGGCGGCGGCATCGACACACTCGTGGTCCTCGAGAACGACCTCTATCGCCGCGCGCCTGCCGAGGATGTCAGGCTGCTGCTGCAGAGCGTGCCCAGGCTGATCGTGCTGGACGGTCTCGACAATCCCACTCTCTCAGCGAGCCAACTGGCAATGCCCGCCGCCAGCTTTGCCGAGAGCGAGGGCACGCTGGTGAGTATGGAGGGCAGGGCCCAGCGCTACTTCCCGGTGTTCCAGCCCCGAACCGAGCGGCGCGGCAGCTGGGTGTGGCTGCTCGCCTGCATGAAGGAGATGGAGCTGCCACAGGTGCATGACCTGCACCACTTCGACGACATCACCCGGACCTGCGCCGGGGCGATCGATGCCCTGGCGGGCATCACCGCTGCCGCACCCGATCACCTGTTCCGCAATGCCGGGGTCAGGATCCCGCGCCAGCCCCATCGCTACAGCGGCAGGACAGCGCTGCGCGCGGACGTATCCGTGCACGAGCCGAAGCAGCCGGAAGACGAGGAGACGCCCCTGGCCTTTTCCATGGAGGGACTCAACCGCGGGCAGCCCGGCGCCCTGCTCCCCTTCGTGTGGGCGCCGGGCTGGAACTCCAACCAGTCGCTGCACAAGTTCCAGTCCCCCGCGGGCACTGGATCGCGCGACGGCGGCCCGCTGAAGGGAGGAACCGCCGGCATCCGTCTGCTGGCGCCGGCGCAGACGCCGATTCATACGGAGGCGGCAATGCCTCCTGCTGCCGAGCCGGTGGCCGGACAGTGGCTGCTGGTTCCGCGCTACAAGATTTTCGGCAGCGAGGAGCTGAGTGCGCTCAGCCCCGGGATCGCCGAGCTGGTGGCGCCCGCCTGCATCGAGGTCAACAGCGCGGCGGCGCGGGAACTGGATGTCCGTGACGGGGACCGCGTGCAGGTGGGGGACGGCCTGGCGACGTTGCAGGTGAAAATAAACGACCGCATCGCCAGCGGCTGCGCCGGCTACAGCGCCGGGCACGATGGCACCTGGGACCTCCGGCCCGGGATCAGCGTCAGCCTGCACCCGGTGGAAGGGGGGCAGGACGAACGCCTGGGCAGCGGGCGAGAAGACCTGATCGGCAGCGACGGGGGTGGCCATGACTGAGCTGCATGCGATCGGATTTGGCCTGTTCATACTGGTTGCGGCGGTGGGCGGTGCGGCGGTGCTCACCTGGTTCGAGCGTCGCCTGCTCGGCGTCTGGCAGGACCGCTACGGCCCGAATCGACTGGGCCCGTTTGGCATACTGCAGGTCCTGGCGGATATGCTCAAGCTGCTCACCAAGGATGACTGGGTTCCGCCCTTCGCCGATCGGGCCGTCTTCGTGTTCGCCCCCACCGCGATCGTCGTGGCGATGCTGCTCGGGTTTGCGGTGGTGCCCTTCGGTCCCGACCTGTTTCTGCTGGATATCAATATCGGCCTGCTGTTCTTTCTCGGCATGACCTCCCTCGCGGTCTACAGCGTCCTGCTCGGGGGCCTCGCCTCCAACAACAAATACGCGCTGCTCGGCGGCCTGCGCAGCGCCGCCCAGATGGTGAGCTACGAGGTGTTCATGGGGCTGTCCCTGATGGGCGTGGTGATGCTCACGGGCAGCTTCAGCCTGCGCGACATCGTCGAGGCCCAGCGCGATATGTGGTACTGCGTGCCGCAGATTCTGGGTCTGTTCACGTTCCTGGTCGCGGGCATCGCCGAGAGCCACCGCCTCCCCTTCGACCTGCCCGAGGCCGAGCACGAACTGACCGCCGGCTTTCACACCGAGTATGGCGGCATGAAGTTCGCTATGTTCATGCTCGGTGAATACCTGGGCCTGATCCTGATCTGCTGCATGATCACCACCCTGTTTTTCGGCGGCTGGCTCGGCCCCTGGCTGCCGCCCTTCGTCTGGTTCTCCCTCAAGGTATTCCTGCTGATCTGCTTCTTCGTACTGCTGCGCGCGGCCATCCCCAGGCCGCGCTACGATCAGCTGATGGGTCTGGGCTGGAAGTACATGCTGCCCCTCACCCTGCTCAACCTCGTTCTGACGGGCGCCATCGCCCTTGCACTGGAGGGCTGAGCCGATGCTGAACGCGCTCCGCAGCCAGCTCCGCACCATCTGGACCGTGCTGCAGCACAGTTTCACCAGGGCCGAAACGGTCCAGTACCCGGAGCAGAAGCCCTACCTGGCCCCCCGCTATCGGGGCCGCATTGTGCTCACCAAAGACCCCGACGGCGAGGAGCGCTGCGTGGCCTGCAATCTCTGCGCGGTGGCCTGCCCGGTGGACTGCATCGCCCTGCAGCAGGCGGTCAGGGCGGATGGCCGCTGGTACCCGGAGTTTTTCCGGATCAATTTCTCCCGGTGCATCATGTGCGGCATGTGCGAGGAGGCCTGCCCCACCAACGCCATCCAGCTCACCCCGGATTTCGAGATGTGCGAGTACCAGCGGAGCAATATGGTCTATGAAAAGGAGCACCTGCAGATCGAAGGAACCGGCAAATACCATGACTACAACTTCTATCGGGTGGCGGGCCTTGCCATCGCCGGCAAGGACAAGGGCCAGGCAGAAAACGAAGCCGCGCCCGTCGACGTGAAGAGTCTGCTGCCATGATCCAGGCCCTGTTCTATGGCGCTGCCGTCATCTCCCTGGCGGCTACCGTGGCCGCCCTGACCCGAACCAACGCCGCCCACGCCCTGATCTACATGATACTGTCGCTGCTGGCCGTGGCCGTGATCTTTTTCCTGCTGGGTGCACCTTTCGCCGCCGCGCTGGAGGTTGTCATCTATGCCGGGGCCATCATGGTGCTTTTCGTCTTCGTGATCATGATGCTGAACCTCGGCGAGGAGGGCCGGACCCGGGAGCGGGCGTGGCTGGGTGGCCGCAACTGGATCGCGCCGGGGATCATAGCAGCACTCCTGCTGCTGGAACTGGTGCTGGCATTGAGCCATGTCCCGGCCACGACCCGCGGCGTGATGGTGGCGCCCAAGCAGGTGGGACTGACCCTGTTCGGCCCCTATGTGCTCGCAGTGGAGATCGCCTCCATGCTGCTGCTGGCGGGGCTGGTGGGTGCCTACCACATCGGCCGGCGATTCATCGTCCGACGACGGGAGCATCACTGATGGACGGACTGCAGATCCCGCTCGATCACGTGCTGTTACTCGCGGCGGCGCTGTTCAGCTGCGGCATGATGGGGCTGATGCTGCGGCGCAATATCATCTTCATGCTGATGTCCCTGGAGGTCATGCTCAATTCGGCCGCCCTGGCGTTCGTCGCGGCCGGGGCGGCCTGGGGCCAGGCCGACGGCCAGATCATCTTCCTGCTGATCCTCTCCGTGGCGGCGGCCGAGGTTGCCATCGGCCTGAGCCTCGTGCTGCAGATCCAGCGCCGCTTCAGGACCCTGGACATGGACCAGGCCAACCGGTTACAGGGCTGATATGGCGAGTATCTGGTTGACTCCGTTCCTCCCCCTGCTCAGCGCCGCCCTGCTGCTGGTCAGCATGGGACGCATGCCACGCTCCCTCGCCGCCCTGATGGGCGCCGGATCCGTCGGCCTCGCCGCCGTCTGCGTCGCGGTGACGGCTCGCAGCTTTGCCGGCGGCGGCGACGCACAGGAATTGACCCTGTGGACATGGATGGCAGTGGGCGATTTCGTCCCGCGTATCGCCTTTTACGTCGATGGCCTGACGCTGGTCATGATGTCCGTTATCACCGGCGTCGGATTTTTGATTCACCTTTACTCCATCGAGTTCATGTGGGAGGACGAATCCTTCTGCCGCTATTTCGCCTACATGAATCTGTTCGTCGCATCGATGCTGTTGCTGGTGATGGCGGACAACCTGCTGCTGCTCTATATGGGGTGGGAGGGCGTCGGGCTCTGCTCCTACCTGCTGATCGGGTTCTGGTACCGGGATCCCGCCAACGGCCGGGCGGCGCGCAAGGCCTTCGTCGTAACCCGGGTCGGTGACGCGGCCATGGCCCTGGGCCTGCTCCTGCTGTTTACCGAGCTCGGCACCCTGGAAATACAGCCCATGATGGCTGCTGCGCGCGAACAATGGCCGGTCGGTGCCACTCTGCCGGTGCTCGCCACTGCCCTGCTCCTCGGCGGTGCCGTGGGGAAATCGGCCCAGTTGCCCCTGCACACCTGGCTGCCGGATGCCATGGCGGGTCCCACGCCGGTCAGCGCGCTGATTCACGCCGCCACCATGGTCACCGCCGGCGTCTATCTGA
Organism: Halioglobus sp.; assembly: GCA_037382865.1. GTDB lineage: Bacteria > Pseudomonadota > Gammaproteobacteria > Pseudomonadales > Halieaceae > JARRPM01. Next base: position 33,471 of record JARRPM010000009.1, read on the forward strand.
TTGCCCGCACTTCGGGCCTCTTCCTGCTCGCACCCGCCACCCTGGAGGCGGTAGCCTGGATCGGCCTCCTTACCCTGCTGCTCGCGGCGTTCACCGCGCTGGTGCAGACAGACATCAAACGAATCCTGGCCTACTCCACCATCAGCCAGATCGGCTACATGTTTCTCGCCCTCGGGGTGAGCGCCTTCGCCTCCGGCATCTTTCACCTGATGACCCATGCCTTCTTCAAGGCGCTGCTGTTCCTGGCCGCCGGGGCGGTTATCCACTGCCTCCATCACGAGCACGACATTTTCCGCATGGGCGGGCTGCGCACGCGCCTGCCGGTGGTGTTCTGGAGCTTCGTGATCGGAGCCGCGGCCCTGGCTGCGCTGCCCCTCACTTCCGGCTTCTACAGCAAGGACGCCATCCTGCTGTCGGCGTGGGAAATGCCCGGCATCGGTCCCTGGCTGTGGGCGGGGGGCCTGCTGGGGGCGCTGCTGACCGGTATCTACAGCTTCCGCCTGGTGTTCGTGGTATTTTTCGGGGAGGCGCGCACCGAGCCGGACCGCCGCCCGGGCTGGAAGATCGCCCTGCCCCTGGCGGTGCTGTGCGCGCTCTCTGTCGTCGGTGGCTGGTTCGCGCTGCCCCTGGGACAGATATTCCCAGAGCGGGGTCACGCTGGCGTTCCCCATGCGGTCGAATACGCCAGCATGGCCACACCGCTGCTCGGGCTGTTCATCGCCTGGCTGCTGTTCCTGCGCCGCCGCATCGACCCGGCGCGGTTCGTGGCATCTCCCGCCGGCCAGTCACTGCGGGATTTCTGGTTCCGTGGCTGGCGCATCGATTCCCTCTATGACGCGCTGCTGGTGGGGCCGTTCAAGGCCCTGACCCACTGGTGGCGCAATGAGCCTGTGGACGCCTTCTACAACGGCCTGGTGGCGCTGAGCCGCTGGGGTCACCGCGGCCTCAACGCCCTGCAGAACGGGGAGCTGCGCTGGTACGCCACGGGCACCGCATTCGGCCTCCTGCTGTTGCTGGCGGTCATGCTGAGGAACGCCCCGTGAGCCTGGTGGTGCTCATCCTGCTGCTGCTGGTCGGCGGCCTGGTCGCATGGCAGGCGGAACGCCTCGATACCGGCCTGCCACGCTGGGTTGCCCTGGCCTCGGTGGGCGCGGCACTGCTTTACCTGGTCACCATCGTGGCGCGCCTGCCGGCGGAGCACTTCAGCCTGGTCCCCGAAGCGCAGGACGGGACGACCTGGCTGCTCCACCTGAAACTGGCCTGGATTCCCCGCTTCGGTATCGCGCTGGAACTGGCGATGGACGGGCTCAGCCTCCTGCTCCTGGCCCTGACCCTGCTGCTGGGCCTGGTGGCCGTGGCCGCCTCCTGGTCGGAAATCGACTTCAAGCCCGGTCTGTTCCAGGCCAACCTGCTCTGGACCCTGGCGGGCGTCTGTGGCGTGTTCCTGGCGCTGGACCTGTTCCTGTTCTTCCTTTTCTGGGAAGTGATGCTGATCCCCATGTACCTGCTGATCGCCATCTGGGGGCACGAAAACAGGGCCTACGCCGCGATGAAATTTTTCATTTTCACCCAGGCGTCGGGCCTGCTCATGCTGCTGGCGATCGTGGTGCTCGCCTGGCAGGGCCTGGCGCAGAACGGGTCGCTCAGCTTCAGCTATTTCGACCTGCTGGGCCTGCCCCTGGACGGGCGCGTGGCCTGGTGGACAATGCTGGGATTCTTCCTCGCCTTCACCGTGAAGCTGCCCGCGTTCCCGTTCCACACCTGGCTGCCCGACGCCCATACCCAGGCTCCCACCGCCGGCAGCGTACTGCTGGCGGGCATCCTGCTGAAGACGGGTGCCTACGGCCTGCTGCGCTTCTGTATCCCGCTGTTTCCCGAAGCCTCCATGCACCTGGCGCCCGCGGCCATGGCCCTGGGCCTTGCCGGGATCGTCTACGGCGCGCTGCTGGCTTTCGCGCAGAGCGATTTCAAGCGCCTGGTGGCCTATTCCAGTGTCAGCCACATGGGTTTCATTCTGCTCGGTCTCTATGCCTGGAACAGCCTGGCTCTGCAGGGCGCCGTCATGCAGATGGTGGCGCACGGGGTGAGCACCGCTGCCCTGTTCATGCTGGCAGGCGCCCTCCAGCAGCGGCTCCATACCCGCGATATGACGCGCATGGGGGGGCTCTGGCACCAGGCGCCACGCATGGGCGCCTGCGCGATGTTTTTCGCCGTCGCCTCTCTGGGCCTGCCCGGCCTCGGTAATTTCGTGGCGGAAATCCTGGTGCTGCTGGGCCTCTTTGCGGTACAGCCGTGGCTGGCGGCGATCGCGGCACTCGGGTTGATCACGGCGGCGATATACGCCCTGTGGATGGTACAGCAGGCATTCCAGGGCACACCTGACGAGCAGCGCCGGATGGAGGATTTCGGGGTCCGGGAGATGGCCACCATGGCCGCCATGATGCTGGCGCTGCTCTGGCTGGGACTCTACCCGCAGCCGGTCCTGGACCTCGCCCAGCCGGTTCTGGACAGCCTGCAGGGACTGTCAGGGAGCGGCCTGTGACCGGTGCCGATTTTCAGGCCCTCCTGCCCCTGGTGGCGCTGGCCGGCGGCGCAACGGCTGTGATGCTGCAGATTGCCTTCCTGAGAAACGTCGCTCTGACGACCGCACTGTGCCTGCTGACCCTGGCGGTGGCGGCGGGCTCCTGCCTCGCGGCCGCACAGGTCGCACCGCTGCAGGTGACACCCCTGACGCGCGCAGATCCGCTGGCGCTGGTATTCTGTGTCCTGTTCTGCGCCGCCGCCGCCGCCACGGCGCTGCTGTCGCGGGACTACATGGCCAGCCACGGCGACGAGCCCGAGGAGTATTTCCTGCTTCTGCTGCTCAGCACCCTCGGAGCCTGTGTGCTTGCCTATGCCACGCATGTCGCCGCACTGGTGCTGGGACTGGAACTGATGTCCGTCTCGCTGTATGCGCTGGTCGCCTACCCCCACAAGTCGATCCTGCCGCTGGAGGCCGCCACCAAGTACCTGGTGCTCTCCGGGGCGGCTTCCGCCACCACGCTGTTCGGATTCGCCCTGCTCTATGCGGCCACCGGCACCCTTGAATTCACGGCTCTCGGGGAACAACTCGGCCAGGCAACGATGGGGCCGGCAGTATTGCTGGTGGCGGCGGCCATGGTGTTTGCCGGCCTGGCATTCAAGCTATCGGTGGTGCCTTTCCACCTCTGGACCCCCGACGTCTACGACGGCGCGCCGGCCCCGGTCACCGGCTTTCTGGCCACCGTCTCGAAAGCGGCGGTGTTTGTCGCACTGCTGCGCCTGTTCCTCGACGCGGACCTCTTCCGCTATCGCATCCTGGTGGAGATCACCGGTCTGCTCGCCATCTTCAGCATGCTGGCGGGCAACCTGCTGGCCCTGCTGCAGACCAACATCAAGCGGATCCTGGCCTACTCCTCCATCGCCCATATCGGCTACCTGCTTATCGTCTTCATGGTCTGCATCAACGCCGGCAACCGCGATCTCGCGGTAGAGGCCGCGGTGTACTACCTGATCGCCTACACCGCGACCACGATTGCCGCCTTCGGCCTGCTCACCATGATCAACGCGGGCCACTCGGACCGGGAACGCGTCCAGCTTCAGCACGTCAGCGGCCTCTTCTGGCGCCAGCCTCTGCTGGCTGGACTGCTGCTGGTGGCGCTGCTGTCCCTGGCAGGCATACCGCTCACCGCCGGATTCGTCGCCAAGTTCTACATCGTCAGCGCGGCGGTCAGCGGCGGCCACTGGGTACTGCTTGCGGCGCTGGTGCTTGGCAGCGCCATCGGTGTCTACTACTACCTCCGGGTGGTGTACTACATGACCCGACGGCCGGAGGAGCACAATATGGAGAGGCAGACCGTCGGTGGCTGGGGCATCCACGCGATCGCCGGCCTATTGATCGGGGTCATCCTGTTGCTCGGAATCGCGCCACAGCCCCTGATGGCGTATTTGGAGTCTATACTTTAAAAAGTCCACAAGGGTGGATGAGGAGAAAATCATGCTGAAATCGGTCCACCTCCGTGATTACATGTTGACCAATCCGGTCAAGGTGAAGGCGGAGGATAATGTCCTGGAAGCCATGCAGGCGATCATCCACAACAAGATCTCGGGAGTCTGTGTGGTCGATGATGAGGGCAACCTCGTCGGCATCCTGTCCGAGCTGGACTGCCTGCGCGCGGTACTGGGGGCCACCTATAACAATACCGGTATCGGCAAGGTTCGCGAGCATATGGCCAGCGACAACCTGGTCGTGGCGCACCCCGACGAGGACATCGTGGATGTGGCCCAGGACATGCTGCTCAAGAACAAGCGCCGTCGCCCGGTGGTGGAGAACGGTAAACTGGTCGGCCAGATCACCTGTCGCCAGCTGCTGAACGCCGTCAGGAAGTTTAGGACCTGACCGGCCAACAGCGGTCGCCCGCCGCGGGGTCCCTGGCCCCGGGGTCGCTATTGCGCCCGTTGTTCTGCATGCATAAAACCCGATAAAAATCCATATCGCAATACGGGCGACCCTGCCGCATAATCGCGCCACCTTCGCGGTAAAACCCTACAGCCACTCTCAGCAAGAAAGAACATAGTCATGCCGACAACCATCTCCCAGCGCATTGCGGAAGAGCTCGCCGTGCGCGAAGCCCAGGTCGCCGCGGCCGTCACACTGCTGGACGGCGGTGCCACCGTGCCCTTCATCGCCCGTTACCGCAAGGAGGTCACCGGTGCCCTCGACGATACCCAGCTGCGGCAGCTGGAGGCGCGCCTGCACTATCTGCGCGACATGGAGCAGCGGCGCCAGAGCATCCTCGGCAGCATCGAGGAGCAGGGCAAGCTCACGCCGGAGCTGCGGCGTGCCATCCTCGAGGCCGACACCAAGAACCGCCTGGAGGACCTCTACCTTCCCTACAAGCCGAAGCGGCGCAGCAAGGCACAGATCGCCCGGGAGGCCGGGCTGGAACCGCTGGCGGACTCATTGCTGGCGGATCCCTCCCGCGACCCGCAGCTGTTGGCTGGCGACTACCTCAACCCGGACGCCGGCGTCGATGAACCCGGCGCCGCCCTGGACGGCGCCCGCCAGATCCTGATGGAGCGCTTCGCGGAAGACGCGGACCTGCTCGCGGCACTGCGTCGGTTCCTGCACGAAAATGCGCTGCTGGCCTCCCGGTTGGTCCCCGGCAAGGAAGAGGAGGGCGCCAAATTCCGCGACTATTTCGAACACACCGAGGCTCTCGCCGGGGTGCCGTCCCACCGGGCGCTCGCGATGTTCCGGGGGCGCAACGAGGGCATACTGAATCTCAGCCTGGTGATGCATGCCGAAGAGCAGCCCGCCGACAGCCACCCCTGCGAGGCGATGATAGCCGGACACTGGCAGGTCGAGGACTGCGGCCGCCCCGCCGACCCGTGGCTGCGTGACACCGTTCGCTGGACCTGGCGGGTCAAGCTGCTCACCCACCTGCAGACCGACCTGCTGGGCCAGTTGCGGGAAAGGGCGGAGGCAGAGGCGATACAGGTCTTCGCCAACAACCTCAAGGATCTGCTGCTGGCAGCGCCCGCGGGGCCCAGGGCCACCATAGGCCTGGATCCAGGCCTGCGCACCGGGGTGAAGATGGCCGTGGTCGATGCCAATGGCAAACTGCTGGAACACGGTACGATATTCCCCACCCCGCCACAGAACCGGGTAGCCGAGGCGGCCGCCACCCTGCTGAAGATGATACGCAGGCACGGCGCCAACCTGATCGCCATCGGCAACGGCACTGCCAGCCGCGAGACCGACCGCTTCGTCGGCGAATTGCTGCGCGCTCACCCCGACCTGAAGGTCTGCAAGGTGATGGTGAATGAGGCTGGTGCCTCGGTCTATTCCGCGTCGGAGTTTGCCGCCCGGGAGTTCCCCGATCTGGATGTGACCATCCGCGGCGCCGTCTCCATCGCGCGCCGCCTGCAGGACCCGCTGGCCGAACTGGTCAAAATCGAGCCGCGCTCCATCGGCGTGGGCCAGTACCAGCACGATGTCAGCCAGGTGCAGCTGGCGCGGCAGCTGGACGCGGTCGTGGAGGATTGCGTGAACGCCGTCGGCGTCGACGTCAATACCGCCTCCGTGCCACTTCTGGCCAGGGTCTCCGGCCTCAACCAGTCGATCGCGGGCAATATCGTCGCGCTGCGCGACCAGCAGGGCAGTTTCCCTGACCGCAGGGCCCTGCTCAAGGTGCCCCGCTTCGGCGCAAAGACGTTCGAGCAGGCCGCGGGTTTCCTGCGTGTTGTCGGGGGTGACAACCCACTGGACGCGTCGGCGGTGCACCCGGAGTCCTACGGGGTGGTGGAGACGATCGCCGCGCGGGAAAACCGCGACGTACGCAGCGTGATCGGAGACAGCGCCTTCCTGCGAGGCCTGGATCCCGCCGACTACACCAACGAAACGGTGGGGCTGCCCACCCTCCGCGATATTCTGGCGGAACTCGACAAACCCGGCCGCGATCCCCGCCCGGAGTTCAGGATGGCCCGGTTCCAGGAGGGCGTGGAGAAGCTCTCCGACCTGCAGCCCGACATGATCCTGGAAGGTACCGTCACCAACGTCACCAATTTCGGGGCCTTCGTGGATATCGGCGTACACCAGGACGGCCTGGTGCACATTTCGGCCCTCTCAAATCGCTTCGTGAAGGATCCGCGGGAAGTGGTCAAGGCCGGAGATATCGTGCGGGTCAAGGTGATGGAGGTCGACCAGGCCCGCAAGCGGATCGCCCTCACCATGCGCCTGGAGGACAAGGCCTCGGAACAGGGCGGCAGGCGGGGCGGGCGGCCCGGTTCCCGGGGGGCGGTACAGCGCCAGCGGGAGCGGAAACCTGAAAATCCGGCGGCCACCGGTGCGCTGGCCGCCGCCTTCGCCAAAGCCCGGGAAAAACGCTGACCGCGCCGGGGCAGTCGCGCCCACACCGATGACGCCGGCCGCTACAGGCGCCCCGGCCACTCGCGCAGCCATTCCTCGAATTCATCCGCCGGCAGCGGCCTGCTGAAGAAATAGCCCTGACCGTAGTCGCAGCCCAGGTCCCGCAGCATATCCACGCTGGCGCGGTCCTCGACACCCTCGGCGACGACGGTCAGGCCGAACCGGTGGGCGATGTGAATCATGATTTTCACCAGCTCCAGGTCCTGGGGGTCCTCCTGCATCGAGCTGACAAAAGACTTGTCGATCTTCAGCTCCGCCGCCGGAATGTGCTTGAAGTAAGAGAGGGAGGAATACCCCGTGCCAAAGTCGTCGATCGACAAGTTGACCCCCAGCTCCCGGAGCTTCAGCAGGTTGTCGAAGCCGGAATCCTTGTCCTCGATGAAGGCGCTCTCGGTGATCTCCACGGTGACCCGCCCGGCATCGACGCCCCAGATCACCAGGGCATCCCGGAGCAGCGACGGCAGGTCGGGGTTGGCCACCAGGCCCGCGTGCACGTTCACCGCGAGCCCGACTCCCGGGGAGGGCTGCCACTCCCTCACCTGGCGCACCGCCCGGTGCACCACCATGCGGGTCAGCTCGTAGGCGCGCCCGGTCGTCTCCGCAAGTTCCACCAGCACCTCGGGCGACACCGGCTCCCGTCCCGGCGGCGACCAGCGCAGCAGCGCCTCAGCGCTCTGCACCTCGCCGCTGGCCAGCTGCACCTTCGGCTGGTAGTGCAGCTCGAACTCGTTGTCCTGCAGCGCATCGGCAAAGTGCTGCTCGAGCAGGTAGTCCACAGGCTCCTGGCCATCATCTCCGAGCAGGTCCTCCACCCGGTGAGCCCCGCCGGACTTGACCCGGGCCAGAGAGGCCTCCGCCATCGCCAGGGTCGCCATACTGTCCCGCCGGCCACCGCGGTTGACCGCGAAACCGACCTTGAGATCCACCTTGACCATGCCGTCGTCCACATAGAGCCCCCCCTCCAGCAGGCCGGTGACGCGGTTCATGGCAAGGGTGATCAGGGCGGGGTTGCCCAGTCCGGGCAGGACAAACGCGAAGCGGTGCGAGCCTACGCGAAATACCGTGCCGGGCAGCTTGCTGACCTCGAGCAGCTGTTCGTAGGTCGTCGCGAGAATGAGGTCACCGGTCTGGTATCCGTGGTAGTGGTTGATCCTGCCGAGATTGGTCAGGTCGATAAGCAGAAGACCCAGGTTCGAATTCTCCTCCCTGGCCCGGGCAACTGCCGCACCCATCGCCCGGATGAAAGACGCGCGTTCTATCTCTGGCAGTTCAGGCAAAAGACAGGTCCGCTCAGAGCCGGATGCCGGCCATGTCGATACCGTAGGCCTGCGGCTCGAGGCTGCCGACGATATCGAGGGGTTTGCCGTCGCCGGTCTCGGTCTGCGCGAGGAGGTTGATGGTCCTTAGCTCCTCCAGGGGCTGTTTGTCCGCGTCGAGCAGCACCATGACCTGGGGCCGCAGGCGCCGCGTGCGGTACTCGGCCACCACCACCGCGACCTCCCCCGTAGACAGCTCGACCAGGGTGCCGGCGGGATAGATACCCACCGCCTGAATGAATTCCTCGATCAGTTCCGCCTGGAAGTCGATGTCGCGCCACTCGTAGAGCATCTTGATGGCAGTGGAGGGCGGGATGGCCCGGGCGTAGCTGCGGTGACTGGTAATCGCATCGTAGCAGTCGACGATGGCGGCGATGCGGGCAAAGATCGGGATGTCATCACCCCGCAGACCCTCGGGGTAGCCGGAACCGTCGTGGCGCTCGTGGTGGTGGGCGATCATGCTGAGCACCTCCTGGTTCATCAGGCCGCTCCCCTGGATCATCTCCACCCCGAGCTTCACGTGATCGCGCACCTGCTCGAATTCACCGTCGGTGAGCTGCCGGCCGGCGTTGAGCAATTCCCTGTCCACCCGCAGCTTGCCGATGTCGAACAGCAGTCCGCCGACCGCCAGTGAACGCAGGTCGGACTTGGGCAGGCCCAGCTGCCGACCCAGCGCGACCGCCCAGATCGATGCGCCGAGGGAATGCTGGTAGGTGTACCTGTCTTCCTGCTTCATCCGCGCCAGCCAGATGCAGGCATCCGGATTGCGGGTGATGCTGTCGATCATCGGCTCGACGGAGCGCTTGATCCGCACCACATCCAGTGAGCCGCCCCTGGCGACGTTGTCGAAGATGTCGTCGATGCCCTCCGACAGGGCCTGCACCGCAGCCTGCGCACGCGGATACTCCTCCTTCCACTCCGCGGCATCAGTGTAGCGCTTGATAGTGCGGTTGTTGAACATCTGCTGGGTGGACTTGCGGGGGCGGTTGCGCACCCTGCGCCGGATGATCGTAGGATCCTGCGCGCTCTGCTCACAGTCGATGTACACGTAACGGCAGTGCTTCTGCAGGCGGCGGATGTCCTCCTCGGTCTCCAGCTTGAAACCCTGCAGGGTGAAGGGGGTCTCCAGCCACGGACGGTCCAGGCTGGACACATACATGCCCGGCTCGAGATCCGCGGTAAAAATTTTGACGATTTCCAGCATTGCACGCCTTCCCCCAAGGCGATTGCTTCCTGCCTAGAATACGCCGTCGCGGCTTTGAAATCCCCGGAAAGAGTGTGAACCAGTTGGCAGGCTGACGATGGCAATGCGCCCGATGAGTCGCCACCCGCACGCTGACGGCCAGGACAGGTCAGCCGAACCCGGCCGCCGTGATCTTTGCTGCCGCGTGGCGCAACTCCGGCCAGGCAGACAAACTGTCGGCAAACTCCCCCAATGCCGAGCGCAGCTGCAGGAACGCGTCGCCCTCGTCCGGGTTTCGCGCTTCACCGGCATCGTGCAAGAGCGGCCTTTCCCGCTGCAGGTCACTGTAGGTTTCGGCCAGCGCCTCCTGCAGCAACGCGGCCCACTCGGGCGGACGCCCCGCCGCCTCACGGAACCTGTCATCCAACAGTCGGGCCTGGTTGGCCTGCGCCCTGGCAAGTTCGGTCCGGTAGAGCGCCCTGAGCGAGTCCACGGAGTGCTCGGACAGCTCCCTGAACAGGTGCACCAGTGCAGCCAGGCGGGTATCGAAGCTTACCGACGCGTCCCCGACCTGGCGCTCTTCGAGATACTGGGTCAGTAAGCCAACACCGCCTTTGACCGTTGCCGAAGCGCCGGTTGCCCGCCCCTTGCGCTCCTCGAGGGGAAGGTGGGGGACGGCACGGGCACTCTCCATGGCCAGCCCCGTGGGAAACAGGAACTCCAGCAGCGTGCCGAAAATAAGGTCCTCCCCCCGCAGTACCGGCATATAGGGCGGTAACGGCACGGAGTTGTCCAAACCGGTCACCTGGGACATCTCCGGTCGTCGAAGGAACGTTGGCCTGCCCCGCCCACGCCACCACTGCCTGACTTCGAGAGCGGCCTTAACGCCGTCCCGATAATTCATGAGCCTGTCCAGGGTCTCGTTACCAACCGAGACAATCCAGCTGTTGTCCAGGGTACCGGGGTAGCCGAGCGTTCCCGACTGTGTCACGAGTATTTTCGAATCGCCTTTCAGCGCCCGCGCTTGGCTGACCGGCGCGCCTGCGAGCATATCGGCGGTGCACTTTTCATGGCCAAGTTCGCGCAGGGCCTGGGGCAGGCTGAGACCCAAAAACCGCAGATGCTCCGAGAGCGGATCCTCGTCGGCAATCGAGCACGCCTGTTGCCAAGCGGCTGCCGACTCGTAGAAGTCGATCTCCGATGCCGCGCCACAAAAGTTTACACCGGGCTTCCTGTGGGGCACCTCATAGGCGGCGCACAGTACGTCGTCATCGAGAACGATGGCACGGTCACCTGTCGACAGCAGAAGACACAGGTTCCGGGCGATACCGAAAGTCTCAAACCCCGGCCAGCGCTGCCGGTCGAGCAAAAAACGGATGGATGCTTCATGGTGCGGCGCCATGCCTATCAGGTCGCTCAGAAACTGGCGCTGCGCTGCTGCGCCGAAGTAGACGATTTCCTTCGGACTGCGCTGGTTGAAAGCCGCTACCGCGGCCTCGTTGGAGCGGGCGGACTCCGCGTTGCGGGAGTCATCTACCAGGAACAACTGCCGGCAGACGGAGAGGTCCGCATGCTGCAGCACCGATTCCAGCAAGCGCTTCACCGCCGCGGGTCTGTCACAGGTGATCACGAAGACCTTGCCAGGCGCCCGGTTTCCCGACACTTCCGCGGGCCGGTTGACCTGATCGCATATCTCCTCGGCACCGGCCAGTAGACCCGAGTCCCTGACGATGGACAACACATTCATGACATCCGACGTGTTACCGCCCAGTTCGGGCATATAGGACACCAGGAACTCGGCGTGGCCCGCGAGTGTCCTGAACTCCTGGCAGTAGGCAAGGGCGATTGAGACATCGCGGGTGACGCTGAGGCGATGGCCCGAATATTTACTGAGCAGCAGCACGTTGCCGCCGGGAAGATGAAACTCATCAACGGGTCGCAAGGCAACCAGCCCCGAGGACGCGGCTTGCGGGGTTCCGCTGGCCGCTTTCGACGAAGGTTCCCCGTCAGTCAGGGAGAAAGAGTAGGAGATATTGAACTCTTCAGTCACTGCGTTGGTCCTTTGTCTGCGGACAGGAGAGTCTAGGGATACCTGTCTTCACTGTAAACCGGGAAGGCCATGGCCGTCTCGGCTGATAGAGGCAACCAGGTACAGACCGCCCGGTGTTCCCGTCACCAGCCAAAGTCGGCGCCCTCCAGCTCCAGCTGTGCCGACACACCCTCCGACCGCGCCCGCAGCCAGGGCCTGATTTCACCCAGGATAGCCGGCACCGCGTTGATCAGCGGTGCTGAAAGCAGAACGACATCCCCGGCCCGGTTCAACTGTACCAGGTGCTCTGGCCGCTGTGGCGTCGGCCGGATGGCCAGCTGCTCCCACGCCACCTCGACTCCATGGCGGCGCTGCCATGCAATTTCTGCCGCGAGAGTCAAAGCTTCGTGGAGGAGCTGCTCACAGGTGCCCCGCTTGCGCGGCAGGTCTGCAGCGCTGTCAAAGTGCACTGATAGACCCTCCAGAGAGCAGATCGGGCCGCGCTCGGAGAAGGCCCACAGTGGCGCCACCGTCGCTGCCGTTACCGGTATGGGTGCGGAATCCTCTGCTGCACCGGACAGCGTCTCGCAGTCATGCCGGGCGCAGAATTCCTCCAGCACCCGCTGTTCGAAAGCACCTTGCTGGCCGGGCCTGGGGTGATTCAGCATCACCGGCCTGCCGCCTACGGCGACCGCGGCGGCGCCCTCCCGGTTGACACTCAGTGCGACCGGCAGGCCAAGATCGACCTCTTCCAGAAGCACCAGCAGCTGCCCAGCGTAGCGGTCGACGGCCCGGGACCACCCCAGCAGCTTGCGCTCACCGTTCCCCCTGCCGGCTTCCTGTCGCGCAAGGTCGGCCTCAGCAATGTAGATTTCCGCGAGCCCCCCCAGGGCGGCGCGGACGAAATCCGCCTGCGCCTCGGGCGGCGCCGTTTGCAGTGACAGCACGGTACGGTCGAAACGGGATAGTTCTGGTCGCCCGGCCTCAACCGCGCCGCCCTCCGCCAGGGCTGCCACGCACCAGGCCGCAACTCCCGGGATCAGCCAGCGCCTGGCGATTCGCGCTCCGCGCCCCCGCATCGCAAAACCACAACCTCTCAATCGAGAAACGCTTTCAGGTGCGCTTCCACACTCCGGGCCAGGGCATGCAGTTCATAACCGCCCTCGAGAGAGGAGACGATGCGCCCGCCGGCGCTTCGTTCTGCCTGGGCACACAGACGTCTGGTGACCCACGCATAATCGCTCTCGACCAGATTCAATCCTGCCATGGTGTCAGCCGCATGCGCATCGAATCCGGCGGAGATCAGGATCAGCTGGGGCGCGAAGGCCTCCAGACGTGGCAACCAATAGTGATCGACTGCCTGGCGAAATGCGGCGCTGCCGTCACCCGCGGACAAGGGGGTGTTCACGACATTGGTCGCGCTGCCGGCATAACCCGTGTGGGGGTAAAAGGGGTGCTGGAACGTTGAGCAGAAAAGTATGCGCTCATCGTCACTCACGATGTCCTCAGTGCCGTTGCCGTGGTGCACGTCAAAATCGACGATGGCGACCCGCTCCACACCGTGGGCATTGATCGCGTGGTAGGCGCCGACAGCCACGTTGTTGAACAGGCAGAATCCCATCGCCCGGTGGTGCTCCGCATGGTGGCCGGGAGGGCGCACGCCACAGAACACGGCCCTCGCCTCGCCCCGCATTACCAGATCCACACCCATGACGACGGCGCCGGCCGCACGCAGCGCCGCCTGCAGGGAGTGGGGATTCATGGCGGTATCCCCGTCCAGCCAGGCCAGTCCCTCGGTTGGGGAGGCGGCATATATCTCGTCGATATAGGCGACGTCATGCACCCTTTCCAGCTGCTTTCTCTCGGCCAGCGGCGCGTCGACGCGATGCAGCGCCATGTCAAGCCCGCTGCCGATCAGGCGGTCACTGATGGCGCTGAGTCGCGCCGGCTGTTCCGGATGGTGGCGGCCCATGGCGTGCAGCAGGCAGTCGGGATGCGAAATATAGGTAAGCGCCATCACTGGTCTCTAAGCTCCCTGTAACACCGGCACCAAGTCATGCAGGAGTGATCCTGCAGCGATCACACACCAGTCTATAATGGCTGCGAAGCCGTTGAAAGGATGCAATCCCCCGGGGATCTCTGAGCCATGCGTAATCACTATCTGAACAAATTTTTCGAACCCCGGTCGATCGCGGTGGTCGGCGCCTCAGAGCGCGAATCATCCGTGGGAGGGCAGGTGTTGCGCAATATTATCGGCTGCGGCTTCCAGGGAGACATCTTCCCCGTCAATCCCGCCCACCAGACCGTCCTGGGCCTCGACGCCCACGCCTCGCTCCGCGATATCGACCACACGGTAGACCTTGTCATAATCGCCACGCCAGCACGCACCGTACCGGATATCGTGCGGCAATGCGGAGAAAGGGAAGTTGGCTCAGTGGTCGTCATATCCGCCGGATTTGCCGAGGTGGGTGACCAGGGCCTCGCGCTGCAGCGGGAGATCGTGGACATCGCCCGTATCTACAACATGCCTCTGATCGGGCCGAACTGTCTCGGGGTGATCAGGCCGCGGGTCGGGCTCAACGCCAGCTTCGCGAAAAGCTACGTCAGCGCGGGACAGGTGGCGCTGGTCGCCCAATCCGGCGCATTCTGCACCGCCCTGCTGGACTGGGGCGCATCCAAGGGCTTCGGATTTTCCGCGGTGGCCTCACTCGGGGCCACCGCCGACGTGGGGTTTGGCGACGTGCTTGATTACCTGGCCCTCGATCCACAGACCCGCAGCATCCTGCTCTACATCGAGGGTGTGTCCGACGCACGGGCGTTCATCAGCGGCCTGCGCGTTGCGGCCCGGCTGAAACCGGTGATCGTGGTCAAATCGGGACGCAGCGAAATCGGCACGCGAGCGGCGGTATCGCATACCGGCGCGCTGATCGGTAGCGATGATGTCTTTGATGCGGCGATCCGTCGCGCCGGTGCCGTCCGGGTGACGACGGTCAGCCAGTTATTCACCGCCGCCCAGACCCTGGCGTCCGGCGTCCGCGTCTATGGTTCGCGACTGGCGATCCTGACCAACGGCGGCGGGCCCGGGGTGATGGCCGCGGACCGCGCCGCGGACCTGCAGGTACCCCTGGCCCAGCTATCCGAACAAACGGTGCGGCAGTTGAGCACCGCCCTGCCGCCACACTGGTCGCAAAGCAACCCGGTGGACATTCTCGGGGATGCTGACAGCACGCGCTACCAGGCGGCCACCGAAACCCTGTTGCAGGACGAAAACGTCGATGGCCTGCTGGTACTGTTGACACCCCAGGCCATGACCGACCCCACCGCATGTGCAGAGGGTGTACTCGCTGCCGTGGGGACGAGTCGCAAACCTGTTCTGGCCTGCTGGATGGGCGAAAATCTTGTCAGGGAGGGGAGGGAACGTTTTTCAGCGGCAGGAATACCGCACTTCAACAGCCCGGAAGGGGGAGTCGACGCCTTCGGCTATCTCGCCGCTTATCGACGCAACCAGAACGCCCTGCTGCAGGCCCCGGCGCCGCTGTCTCAGCAGCGGGAGCCGGACGTGGAGGGAGCCCGCCTCATCATTGAGAACGCCATGCGCGAGAGGCGCGATACGCTTTCGACAACGGAGGCCAAGGGGATATTGCGTGCTTTTCGTATTTCCGTCGCCCAGAGCATTAACGCCACCTCACCCGCGGACGCGCTGGTGGCCGCTGAAAACCTGGGACTTCCGGTTGCAATGAAGATCAACTCCCCCGACATTCCCCACAAGACTGATGTCGGTGGCGTGCGCCTGAACATAAGAGACCCCCATTCGGTACGCCAGGTTTTCCGGGAGATGATTGAGGCTGTGAAGGCGCAGTATCCGGAGGCGCGGATAGATGGCGTCAGCATCGAACCGATGCTCGAGAAGCCGCACGCCAGGGAAATCATGGTTGGCGTTGCCCGGGATCCGATTTTCGGGCCGGTGATCAGCTTTGGCGCGGGCGGTACCACCGTGGACATTTTCGCCGACAGCCAGGTCGCCCTGCCCCCGCTCAACGAGTATCTGAGCAGGGAACTCATCAACAGAACCAGGGCGTCGCGACTCCTCGGGCAATTCCGCAACCTGCCCGAGGCGAACCTCACCGCATTGGTGGAGGTGCTCAAGCGCGTGTCGGAAATGGCGTGCGAGCTGCCGGAGATTCTGGAGATGGATATCAACCCGTTACTGGTGGACGAGGATGGCGCCACCGCAGTGGACGCGCGGCTCATCGTCTCCGCGGCGGCCACGAGCACTGCCCATTACGGCCACATGGCAATCCACCCCTACCCGAACGAGCTAAAGAGCATCTGGCACCTCAACGATACCACTGATATCACGATTCGCCCTATCCGGCCGGAAGACGCCGTATTCGAGCAGGATTTCGTCGAGGGGCTCTCAGCGGAAAGCAAGTATTTCCGTTTCATGAGCAGGATGGACCGGCTCTCCCCGGAAATGCTGGCGCGCTTTACCCAGATCGACTATGACCGGGAGATGGCCATGGTCGCAGTCACAAATGAAAACACGCCCAAAGCGAGAATCATCGGCGTCGCGAGGTATATCACCAACCCGGATGGGGAATCCTGCGAGTTTGCCCTCACGGTGGCCGATGACTGGCAGAAGCGGGGGATCGGCCGACACCTGATGCAAAGGCTCATGAATATCGCCCACGATCGCGGTCTGGTGATAATGGAAGGCGATGTACTGGCAAAAAATCCGAAAATGCTAAGGCTGTGCAAAGACCTCGGTTTCCGCACGGTTCACAACAGCGACGACCCTGAGGTCGTTGTGGTAAGGCGACATCTGTAGAGCAGCTTTGCGCTACCCGACCAGAGCGCAACCCCCCGGAGCTGCCGCTGTTGCGCTCGCCAGCCCCGGACAAGCCCGGTTATTTGACAGTGATGGTAATTTTCTCCGACATCACAGGCTGGTCGTGGGGAACATGCATATAGTTGCCCATCAGCAGCTGCAGCGTATGCGTACCAGGCGGCAGTGTCAGTTCGGTCTCGGTCTGCCCGCCGCCGAAGTGTCGTATATGGTCATTCGCGGGCAGCGGTTTGTCGAGATCGGGAAGCTCCTTGAGATCGATCAGCAGGTGGTGGTGTCCCGTCCCCTCGCGCTCGACGCCCGCGGGTGCCACGCCCATGCCGGAAAGGCCGAACCTTACGGTGAAGGTCTGCGGCACCGTTTCACCGTTCTGGGGAGAAATGATATATGCGTGGGCGCTCTGGTCTGTCTCCGCGATAGCGGAAAGGCTCAGGAACAGCACTGTCAGCAGGGTCAGGTAACGCATGATGTTTTCTCTCCTCGATATTCAACAGTGACGTTAGACAGCTTACTGGCTAACAGGTTCTCTCGCTTTCTCCAGAGGCTCTGGCGTGGACCCCGCTCGACTCACAAAGCATAAACCAGGTGGGCGAAGGGCTCCAGTGCACGACGGGAGGTATGACCTCGCTTCCTGAACGCAAAAGGGCCACCCCGACTGGGGTGGCCCTTTTACGTTTTGGAGCCTGGCGATGACCTACTCTCACATGGGGAGACCCCACACTACCATCGGCGATGCGTCGTTTCACTGCTGAGTTCGGGATGGGGTCAGGTGGTTCCAACGCTCTATGGTCGC
>JARRPM010000010.1:0-81560 GCA_037382865.1 Halioglobus sp.
GATCCGGGACGACGTCACGACCGGTACAACACTCACCCAGGCGACCAAGTCCACCGGGCTGTTTCCCAGCCTGCTGATCCAGATGATGTCCATCGGCGAGGAGTCCGGCGCCCTGGACGACATGCTGGACAAGGTCGCCACCCACTACGAGGACGCGGTGGACAACGCCGTGGACAGCCTCAGCTCGCTGATGGAGCCGATGATCATGTCGATTCTCGGCATCCTGGTGGGCGGCCTGATGATCGCCATGTACCTGCCGATCTTCATGCTGGGTTCGGTCATCTGACGGGGCGGCCGCCCCGGGGCACGTCACCGCGTGGCTGAAATTCTCGCACTCTACGGGTGGCTGCTGCCCGTCTGCCTGCTGCTGCTCGGGCTGGTGGTGGGCAGCTTCCTCAACGTGGTGATCTACCGCCTGCCACTGATGATGGAGGCGCGCTGGCGCAAGGACTGCTGCGAGCTGCTGGAGGTGGAGCCCGGCAAGGAGGACCCGCCCCTCAACCTCGCCACCCCCAACTCCCACTGTCCCCACTGCAAGGCGGCCATTCGGGCGTGGCAGAACATCCCGGTCGTCAGCTACCTCTTCCTGGGGGGCAAGTGCGCCAACTGCGGCGCCCGCATCTCCCTGCGCTACCCCGCCATCGAGCTGGTCACCGGACTGATGACCATGGTCCTGGCCTGGTATTTCGGCGTCTCCTGGGGGTTGCTGGGCGCGATGCTCTTCACCTGGGCGCTCATCGCCCTCACCATTATCGATATCGACCACCAGCTGCTGCCGGACGACATCACCCTGCCGCTGCTGTGGCTGGGGCTGCTGTTCAACATCTCCGGCACCTACGTCAGTCTACAGGACGCGGTAATCGGCGCGATGGCAGGCTACCTGCTGCTGTGGAGCGTCTACTGGATCTTCAAGCTGCTCACCGGCAAGGAGGGGATGGGGTTCGGCGACTTCAAGCTGCTCGCGGCCCTCGGCGCCTGGCTGGGCTGGCAGGCGCTGCCGCTGATCATCCTGCTCTCCTCCCTGGTGGGCGCGGTGGTCGGCATCGCGCTGATGATCATCAAGCGCCGGGGACGGGAGATACCGATTCCCTTCGGGCCCTACCTGGCGATGGCCGGTTGGATCGCGCTGCTCTGGGGCGATACGATCATGACGCGCTACCTGGGCGCGGTGGGAGTGAACTGACGTGGGCTTCGTGGTCGGCATCACCGGCGGCATCGGCAGCGGCAAGTCCGCGGTGACCGAGCGCTTCGCCCGCCACGGGATCGCCGTGGTGGATGCGGACCTGGCGGCCCGCGTCGTGGTGGAACCCGGGCGCGAGGCCCTGGCCGCCATCGAGGCCCATTTCGGCCCGGCAGTGATACTGGCCGACGGCAGCCTGGACCGTGCCGCCCTGCGCCAGCGGGTCTTCGCCGACGAGAAAGAGCGGCTCTGGCTGGAGCGGCTGACCCACCCCCTGATCGGCCGGGAGATTTCGGAACAGCTCGCCGCGGCCACCTCCCCCTACGTGATTCTCAGCTCCCCGCTGCTGCTGGAGACCAGCCAGAAGGCGATGGTGGACTGCGTGGTGGTGGTGGACGTGCCGGAGGAAGTGCAGCTGGCGCGCACCATGGCCAGGGACGCCAACGACGAGGCGCAGGTGCGGCGCATCATGGCCGCGCAGATGCCCCGCCAGCAGCGCCTGGAGCTGGCCGATATCGTGATCGACAACAGCCGTTCGCTGGATGAACTCGACGCCGTGGTCGAGGAGCTGCACAAGGAGTTTTTGCTGCGGGCGGAGACCGCGGACTAGTCCGCGAGCAGTGTTTTCACCGCCTCCACGATAGGCTCGTTCGCCGCCGGAAACGGATAGCCCGCCAGTTCCTCCGCCGCCACCCAGGCCAGCGGCTGTCCCTCCAGCCCCCGCGCCTGGCCGCTGAACTCCCACACCACGTGCACGTCCAGCAGCACCGCCTTGTCGCCGTAGTCGTGGCGCACCTCGAGCAGGGCGCTGGTGCGGCCGATGGCGATGCCGAGCTCCTCGCGCAGCTCCCGGGCCAGGGCCGAGTGCAGGGTCTCCCGCGATTCCACTTTGCCACCGGGGAACTCCCACAGGCCGCCCTGGTGGGAGTCCTCGGCCCGGCGGGTGATCAGGATGCGGCGGGCGTCGTCCAGTACCACGCCAACGGCCACGTGCACCGGATCCATTCAGGTCCGGTACTCGGCGTTGATACGCACGTAGTCGTAGGAGAAGTCGGTGGTCCAGATCGCGGCGTCGGCGTCGCCGCGCTGCAGCTCGATGCGGATGGTGATCGCCTCCGGCGCCATCGCGGCCACCCCCTGCTCCTCCGTATAGCTGGCGGCGCGGCAGCCGTTCTCGGCGATCAGGACCTCGTTGAGGTAGACCCCGACCCGCTCCACCTCGAGGTCGGGCAGGCCGGCGCGGCCGATTGCGGCCAGCAGGCGGCCCCAGTTGGGGTCGCTGGCGAACAGGGCGGTCTTCACCAGGGGGGAGTGGGCGATGGTGAAGGCGACGTCCAGGCACTCCTGTTCGTCGCGCCCGCCGTTGACCTGCACGGTCACGAACTTGCTGGCGCCCTCCCCGTCCCGCACCAGTCCCTGGGCCAGGGTGACGCAGACCTCCTCGACCGCCGCGTACAGGGCGGCATAGAGCGGCGTGCCCCGGTCGTCCAGCACCTCGCCGCCCGCCGCCCCGGTGGCGAGCAGCACACAGGCGTCGTTGGTGGAGGTGTCGCCGTCCACGGTGATGCGGTTGAAGCTGAGGTTCACTGCATCGACGAGGATTTCCCGCAGCCGCGCCGGCGCTACCGCCGCGTCGGTGGCGATAAAGGCGAGCATGGTCGCCATGTCCGGGCGGATCATGCCGGCGCCCTTGGCGATCCCGGTGACGACGTAGTCGGTCCCGCCGCAGCTGAAGCGCACCGAGACGCCCTTGGGCCGGGTGTCGGTGGTCAGGATCCCCTGCGCCGCCTCGGCCCAGCCGGTCTCCGCCAGGGCGTCGAAGGCGGCGGGCAGCGCCGAGGTCACCCGCTCCAGCGGCAGCGGCTCGCCGATCACCCCGGTGGAGAAGGGCAGCACCGCGGTCTCGTCGACCAGGCCGATGGCCGCCACCGCCGCGGCGGTAGTGCGGGCCGCGGCGATCCCCGCCGGGCCGGTGCCGGCATTGGCATTGCCGGTATTGATCAGGAGGAAGCGCGGCCGCTCACCGCTGGCCTGCAGGTGCTCCCGGGCGACCGTCACCGGGGCGGCGCAGAAGGCGTTGCGGGTGAAGACCGCGGCGCCCGCCGTGCCCTCCGCCAGCTCGACCAGGACCAGGTCCCTGCGCCCCGGCTTCTTGATGCCCGCCGAGACAGTGCCCAGGCGCACCCCCGCGACGGGGAGCAGCGCGGGCAGGCTCTCTTCACCGACTGCCATATCCGTTACTCCCCCGCGATCAGAGCTTGCCGTGGCACTGCTTGTACTTCTTGCCGCTGCCGCAGGGGCAGGGCTCGTTGCGCCCCACCTTGGGCTGGTCGCGGGTGATGGTCTGGGGGATCATCGGCTGTTCCGGCTCGCCATCGGCCGTCTCGGCGGCCATGGCGGAGGCCTCCGCGTGCTGGAAGGCCATGCGCTCCCGGGCGGCGGCGGCCCGGCGCTGGCGCTCGATCATCTCCGCCTCGTCCTGGCGCTGGATCTGCACGTGGCTGAGGAACTTCACCACCTCCAGCTTGAGGTTGCGCAGCAGTTCCTCGAACAGGGCGAAGGACTCGCGCTTGTACTCCTGCTTCGGGTTCTTCTGGGCGTAGGCGCGCAGGTGGATGCCCTGGCGCAGGTGGTCCATGGTGGCGAGGTGCTCCTTCCAGAGGGTGTCGAGCACCTGCAGCATGATCTGCTTCTCGATCTTGCGCATGTCCGGGCCGACCGCCTCGCACTTGGCATCGTAGGCCGCCTGGACCGCCGCCACGATCTTCTCGCGCAGCGCCTCCTCGTGCAGCTTGTCGTCCTCCTCCAGCCACTGCTGCAGTGGCAGGGAGATGGCGAACTCGGCTTCGAGCTGCTTCTCCAGCCCGGGGACGTCCCACTGCTCCTCCACGCTCATCGGCGGAATGAAACCGTCGATCGCCTCGTTGACCACGTCCCTGCGGATGGCGGTGATGGTCTCGGAGATGTCGGTCTCGGTGAGGAGGTCGTTGCGCTGCTGGTAGATGATCTGGCGCTGGTCGTTGGCCACGTCGTCGTATTCCAGCAGCTGCTTGCGGATATCGAAGTTGCGGCCCTCCACCTTGCGCTGGGCCTTCTCGATCGCGTTGGTCACCATGCGGTGCTCGATCGCCTCGCCCTTCTCCATGCCCAGGGCCTGCATGAAATTCTTCACCCGGTCGGAGGCGAAGATGCGCATCAGGTTGTCCTCCAGGGAGAGGTAGAAACGGGAGACCCCCGGGTCGCCCTGGCGCCCCGCCCGGCCGCGCAGCTGGTTGTCGATGCGGCGGGATTCGTGGCGCTCCGTGCCCAGGATGTGCAGGCCGCCCGCATCCAGCACCTGCTGGTGGCGCTGCTGCCAGGCCTCGCGCAGGGTGGCGCGCTGCGCGTCATCGACCTGATCGCCGAGCGCCTTGACCTCCGCCTCGAGGTTGCCGCCGAGCACGATGTCGGTGCCGCGGCCCGCCATGTTGGTGGCGATGGTAACCACCCCGGGGCGCCCCGCCTGGGCGATGATCTCCGCCTCCTGGGCGTGGTACTTGGCGTTGAGCACCTTGTGCTCGATTTTCGCCTTGCGAAAGCGCTGGGAGAGCTCTTCCGAGGTCTCCACCGAGGCGGTGCCCACCAGCACCGGCGCCCCCTTCTCCATGCACTCCTTGACGTCCGTCACGATAGCGTCGAACTTCTCCTCCCGGGTCAGGTAGACCAGGTCGTTGAGGTCGTTGCGCTGCATGGGGACGTTGGTGGGGATCACCAGCACCTCCAGGCCGTAGATCTGGCGGAACTCGAAGGCCTCGGTGTCGGGAAGCCAGGGTCTGGCTCTCGCTCTGGATGTTGACCCCCTCCTTCGCCTCGATCGCCTGGTGCAGCCCCTCGGAGAGGCGCCGGCCGGGCATGGTGCGCCCGGTGTGCTCGTCGATCAGCACTACCTGGCCGTCCTGCACGATGTACTCGACGTCCTTGTGGAACAGCACGTGGGCGCGCAGCCCGGAGTAGACGTGGTGCAGCAGGTTGAGGTTGGTGGCGGCGTAGAGGCTGTCGCCCTCCTCCAGCAGCTTCTCCTTGATCATCTGCCCCTCGATGAACTCGTGGCCCTCCTCGGTGAGCTCCACCTGGCGCTGTTTCTCGTCCACCGTAAAGTGGCCCGGGGCGCCCTCCTGGTCCGGTTTGAGCAGCGGAATCATGCGATTGATCCGCTTGTACAGTTCCGAGCTGTCCTCGGAGGCGCCAGAGATGATGAGGGGCGTGCGCGCCTCGTCGATCAGGATCGAGTCCACCTCGTCCACGATGGCGAAGGCCAGCTCCCCCTGCATGCGGTCCTCCAGGCTGAAGGCCATGTTGTCGCGCAGGTAGTCGAAGCCGAACTCGTTGTTGGTGCCGTAGATCACGTCGGACTGGTAGGCGGCGCGCTTCTCGTCGGGCATCTGCCCCGACCGGATCACCCCCACCGACAAGCCGAGGAAATCGTAGAGGGGCCCCATCCACGCGGCGTCCCGGCTGGCCAGGTAGTCGTTGACGGTGATCAGGTGGACGCTCCTGCCCGACAGGGCATTGAGGTAGGCCGGCAGGGTGGCCACGAGGGTCTTGCCCTCCCCGGTGCGCATCTCGGCGATCTTGCCCTCGTGCAGGACCATGCCGCCGATCAGCTGCACGTCGAAGTGGCGCATGTCGAGCACCCGCTCGCCGGCCTCGCGCGCCACGGCAAAGGCCTCCGGCAGGATCTGGTCGAGGGAGGCGCCGTCCGCGATCCGCTGCCTGAACTCGCCGGTTTTCGCCGCGAGCTGCTCGTCGGTGAGGGCTTTCATGTCGTCGGCCAGGGCGTTGATCTGGTTGACCACCTTGCCCATCCGCTTCAGCTCGCGGTCGTTGCGCGAGCCGAAAATCATCTTCGCTACTTTACTGATCATCTGGTTTCAACTTGTCTGTGTATACGGGTAACGCCGCCGGCTCCCGGGCCTGGCGGTGAATGAGGTCATGAGATGGGGCCCGGGTTCAGCGCCGGGTGCGGGCGACGTAGCTGGAGGGGTCGACCGAGCGGCCGTGTTTGTAGACTTCGTAGTGTACGTGGGCGCCGGTGGAGCGCCCGGTGGAACCCATCAGGGCGATCGGCTGCCCCTTGCGCACCACCTCGCCCGGCTGTACCAGGTTCTGCTTGTTGTGGGAGTAGCGGGTGACGAAACCGTCGCCGTGGGAGACCTCCACCATCTGGCCGTAGCCGCTGCGCGGGCCGGACCAGGTCACCACCCCGGCCGCCACGGCGACCACGTTGGATCCCTCCTTGCCGGCGAAGTCGATGCCGTTGTGCATGGCCAGCTTGCCGGTGAAGGGATCGGTGCGCTTGCCGTAATGGGACGAGATCCACCCCTTCTCGATCGGCCGGCCGGAGAGCCAGCTCTCATCGGCCAGCTTGCGGTCGGTCAGGAGCGATTCCAGGATATCGAGCTGCTGCTCGCGGTCGCCCAGCTGGGCCTCGAAGCGATCCAGCTCGGAGGAGAGGTCGGTGGTGCTGAAGTCGACGCTGAACTCCCCGGCCAGGGGGCCACCGAGGGCCGGCGGCTGGCTGAAGTCGAATTCGCCCTCCTCCAGGCTCGCCATCCCGGTGAGGTGTTCACCCAGCGCGTCGAGGCGGGTCATCCGCGCCTGCAGCTCGGCGAGGGTCAGGGTCAGCGCCTGCAGCCGGCGATCCGCCTGGTCCTGCAGGTCCGCCAGTTCCCCGGACTGCTGGGCGAGCTGCTCGCGCAGGGTCGCCAGGGCCGCGCCCCGCATGGAGCGCGCCTCGTTCTCCTGCCCGGCCATGTAGCCCGCGGCCAGCATCCCCAGCGGCAACCCGAGGCAGCACACCGACAACACGGCCAGCGACCACCGCCCCAGTTCCAGGGAGCGGGAGCCGCTGTATTTCCGGTTGATGAGAATGACTTTCATTTAGTCTGGCGCGCAGAGAAACGGCTGCGAACTATGCCATAAACAGGCGCCAAACGCCATCCATCGGCGGCGATCCGGCGGCCATGAGAACCGTCCCTCAGGCGGCCGGCAGGAGATCGGTGGCGTAGCAGACGGGGGCGCACGCCCCGCCTTCGAAGGTGACGATTTCCCAGGCGTCGGGCTGGGCCATCAGGGCCCGGGCCGTGGCGTTGTTGAGGGCGTGCCCGGACTTGTAGGCGCGGAATTCACCGATCACGCTGTGGCCGAGCAGGTAGACATCGCCGATGGCGTCGAGGACCTTGTGGCGCACGAACTCGTCGTCGTAGCGCAGGCCGTCCTGGTTGAGGATGCGGTAATCGTCCACCACGATGGCGTTGTCCACGCTGCCGCCGCGGGCCAGGCCCCGGGAGCGCAGGTATTCGATCTCGTGCATGAAACCGAAGGTGCGCGCCCGGCTGACCTCGCGGACGAACGAGGTGGTGCAGAAGTCCACCTCGGCATGGGCGCTGCGGTCGCGGAACACGGGGTGGTCAAAGTCGATGGTGAACGACACTTTGAAGCCATCATAGGGGAGAAAGCTGGCTACCTTGTCGCCGTCCTCCACCGTGACCTTGCGCTTGACCCGGATGAACTTCTTCGGCGCATCCTGCTCCCTGATGCCAGCGGACTGGATCAGGAACACGAACGGCCCCGCACTGCCATCCATGATGGGTACCTCGGCGGCGCTGACATCGATGTACGCATTGTCGATGCCGAGGCCCGCCAGGGCGGCCATCAGGTGTTCCACCGTCGAGACCCGCTTGTCGTGGGCCGAGATGCTGGTCGAGAGCGTGGTGTCGTCGACGCATTCCGCGCGGGCGGGAATCTCCACCACCGGGTCGAGATCGACCCTGCGAAACACGATGCCGGTGTCGACGGGCGCCGGGTTGAGGGTCAGGTAGACCTTCTCCCCGCTGTGCAGTCCAATGCCGGTCGCCTTGATCGCATTGTGCAGCGTGCGTTGTCGAACCATTGCTCTCTCCCAGATCCTGTGCCCCCGGGGCAGCGCGGCCGCCGCCCCGGTCCAGGTCCCGGGAGCGGAGCGCTAGTCCGCCTGGCGGCGCAAAAAGGCGGGAATATCGAAATATTCCTCGCCCGCCGACTCGGCACCCATCGCGGCAGCCTGCCCGCTCGCGGCGCGGCGCGACTTGCGCATGGCCGGGGGACGGTCGAACTCCCGGTAATCGGGCTCGTGCTCCACGTCCGCCGCCGCGGTGCGCGGTGCCGGCGCGCTGTCGACCACCTGCAGCGGGGCGCTCCGCACAATGGGGCTGCCCAGACCGGTGGCCACCACCGTCACCTTCAGTTCGTCGGTCATCTCCGGGTCGATCACGGTGCCGACGACCACGGTCGCCTCATCCGAGGAAAATTCCTCGATCGTGTCGCCAACTTCGGAGAACTCGCCGAGTGACATGTCGAGTCCGGCGGTGATATTGACCAGGATACCGCGCGCACCCTGCAGGTCGATGTCGTCCAGCAGCGGGCTGTTGATGGCGCGTTCCGCGGCCTCCCGGGCGCGGTTTTCGCCGCGGGCGCTGCCGGTACCCATCATCGCCATACCCATCTCTGACATCACTGTGCGCACGTCGGCAAAGTCCACGTTGATCATGCCGGGCCGGATGATCAGGTCAGCGATTCCCTGAACTGCGCCCAACAATACATCATTGGCCTCCTTAAAGGCATCGAGGAGACTGGTATTTTTTCCAAGCACCTCCAGCAGTTTCTCGTTGGGAATGGTGATCAGCGAGTCCACGTGCTGCTGCAGTTCAGTCACCCCGTCGAGCGCGATCTGCAGGCGCTTCTTGCCCTCGAAAGGGAAGGGCCGGGTGACCACGGCCACGGTCAGGATGCCCAGCTCGCGGGCCACCTCCGCCACCACCGGCGCGCCGCCGGTACCGGTGCCGCCACCCATGCCGGCGGTGATGAACACCATGTCGGCACCGCGCAGGGATTCGGCGATACGCTCGCGGTCCTCCATGGCGGCGGCCCGGCCGATCTCCGGGTTGGCCCCGGCGCCGAGGCCCTTGGTGATGTCACCGCCGAGTTGCAGCACGGTCTTGGAATTGATGTCGGACAGCGCCTGGGCATCCGTGTTGGCGCAGATGAAATCCACGCCGTCGACATTGTTCTCGATCATGTGCTTGACGGCGTTGCCGCCGCCTCCGCCCACGCCGATAACCTTGATGACTGCATTGGATGGCACGTTGTCGATGAGTTCAAACATGGTCTTTTCTCCCCTTGGATTGAAATGCCGCACTCGCGCGCGACGGTTTACCGCTTGCAAATCGTCAGAAATTGCCGGCCAGCCAGGATCTCGCCCGGGTGAACCAGCCCTCGGTCGCACCGGCCTGCTTGCCCGCTCCGCGGACCGCCTCCTCCTGGTGCTCCAGCCCGTACAGCAACAGGCCCACGCTGGTGGCGTAGACCGGGTTGCGCACGATGTCATTCAGTCCCTTGATCGTCTGCGGGTAGCCCACCCGCACCGGCATGTGGAAGATCTCTTCGGCGAGTTCCACCACGCCCTCCATCTTGGAGGTGCCGCCGGTCAGCACGATGCCCGCGGGCACCATGTCCTCGTAACCGCTGCGCCGCAGCTCCGCCTGCACCAGGGTGAAGAGCTCGTCGTAGCGCGGCTCCACCACCTCGGCCAGGGCCTGCCGGGAGAGGTCCCGGGGCGGCCGGTCCCCGACGCTGGGCACCTTGATCGTCTCGTCGGCGCCGGCCAGCTGGGTCAGGGCGCAGGCGTACTTGATCTTGATCTCCTCCGCGTGCTGGGTCGGCGTGCGCAGGGCCATGGCGATGTCGTTGGTCACCTGGTCGCCGGCGATCGGGATCACTCCGGTATGGCGGATCGAGCCCTCGGTGAAGATGGCGATGTCGGTGGTGCCGCCGCCGATGTCCACCAGGCAGACGCCCAGCTCCCGCTCGTCGTCGGTCAGCACCGAATAGCTGGAGGCCAGCTGCTCCAGGATGATCTCCTCCACGTCGAGGGCGCAGCGCCGGATGCACTTCTCGATGTTCTGGGCCGCGTTGACGGCGCAGGTCACCAGGTGGACCTTGGCCTCCAGCCGCACCCCGGACATGCCGAGTGGCTCCTTGATCCCCTCCTGGCTGTCGATCACGTACTCCTGCGGCAGGATATGCAGGATCTTCTGGTCGGCCGGTATCGCCACCGCCTGCGCCGCATCGATCACCCGCTCCAGGTCGAGGCCGTACACCTCGCGATCCTTGATCGCCACGATGCCGTGGGAGTTGAGGCTGCGGATGTGGCTGCCCGCGATCCCCACGTAGACCGAGTGGATCTGGCAGCCCGCCATCAGCTCGGCCTCCTCCACCGCGCGCTGGATCGACTGCACCGTCGACTCGATGTTGACCACCACCCCCTTTTTCATCCCCTTGGACGGGTGCGAGCCTATGCCCACCACCTCGACATCCCCGTCCGGGCCGATCTCGCCGACGATCGCCACCACCTTGGAGGTGCCGATATCCAGCCCGACGATCATTCTCTTGTCCTGCACGCTGCCCATGGCAGTGTCTCCCCTGTACAACCTTATTGCTTTATGTCCGCCATCAGCGGCGGTTCCCTGTAGGCCACGGCGATACCGCTCTCGTAGCGCATATCCACCCGCTCGACGTCCCCCGCCCGCGCGGCCAGTTCGGAGCGGTAGATCGCCAGAAAGCGATGCATGCGCTCCAGAAAATCACTGCCCCCCAGCAGCAGCCGGATGCCCCCCTCCAGCTCCGCCTCCACCTGGCCCCGGTCGTCCACCGCCAGGCGGGTCACCGCCAGCCCAACGGAGCTGAGCAGCTCCACCATGCGCTGGTAGGTAGCCATCAGGGTCCGGGCGGCGCCCTCGGGGCCCTGCAGCAGGGGCAGGGCCTGCCAGTCGCTGTCGTTGCTGGGGCGGAACACCTGGCCCTCGTGGTTGAGGAAGCCGTTCTCTCCCCAGCGCGCGATCGGCAGCTGTTCCACCACGTCGATCTCCAGGGCGTTGGGCCACCGGCGCCGCACGCTCGCCTCGTAGATCCACGGCAGCGCCTCCAGCTGCAGGCGGATGCGCTGCAGGTCCGCCCTGAGGAAGCCCCCCACCAGGGCCGGCTGCACCATCTCCTGCAGCGCCTCGGTGCGGGTGTGCTCGAGCTCGCCGGTCACCACGATGTGCTGCACGGGAATGCTCTGCAGCGTGCTGTAGGCCTGTACCGCGGCCGCGATCACTACCCCGGCGCCGACCAGGATGAGCAGCCAGTTGAGCCACGCGTGGTTGCGCGGCGGCCGCTGTTCGGCCTCGACCCTGCGGGTCGCGCCCTTGACGCCACCGCGCTTTGCCGCGCGCCGGCGCTCGCCGCCACGCGCTTTTTTTGCGGCGCGCTTCCCGCTGGCCCGCCCTTTCTCCGGCGCGTCCTCTGCCGGCAGTGCCTCGTCCGGCGGCGCCTTACCCGGCCGGGCCTCACCCCGCGGGGCTTTCCCCGGGAGTTTCCTCACCGGCAGTTTGCCGGGCGCTGCCTGCTCTATCGCCACGCCCATGCCCTAATTGCCCTCCAGGCTGAGTGTGACGATGCGCGCCACCAGCGCCGCGATATCCAGCCCCGCCACCCTGGCCGCCATCGGCACCAGGCTGTGGGAGGTCATGCCCGGCACGGTGTTCACCTCCAGCACGTAGAAGGTGCCGTCGGCATCGCGCATCAGGTCCACCCGGCCCCAGACGCTGCAGCCGAGGGAGCGGAACGCGCGCAGGGCCAGGGCCGCCGCCTCCGCTTCCGCCGCCTCGTCCAGGTCGCTGGGGCAGTGGTAGCGGGTTGCGTCAGAGAGGTACTTGGCCTCGTAGTCGTAGAACTCCCGGTCCGTCTCCATGCGGATCGAGGGCAGCGCCTGGTCGCCGAGAATCGCCACGGTGTACTCGGGGCCGTCGATGAACTGCTCGGCCAGCACCGCGCTGCCGTAGCGGGCGGCCTCACGCCAGGCGTTTTCCAGAGCCTGCGCGGTGCCGGCCGGGGCCATGCCGATACTGGAACCCTCGCAGGCGGGCTTGACGAAGACCTTGCCGAAGCGGTCGATCACCCCCTGCCAGTCGGTATCCCGCTCGAGGGAGACGAAGCCGCCGGTGGCGACGCCGATGCCCTGCCACAGCTGCTTGCTGCGCACCTTGTCCATCGCCAGCGCCGAGCCCAGCACACCGGAGCCCGAATAGGGGATCGCCAGGGCCTGCAGGGCCCCCTGCATGCTGCCGTCCTCCCCGCCGGGGCCGTGCAGGGCGATGAAGGCGAAACCGGCGCCGCGCAGCTGCAGCACCCAGTCCGCCTCCGCCGGGTCCACCGGCCGCACCTCCAGCCCCAGGGAAAGCAGCGCATCGACCACCGTCCGGCCGCTGTTCAGGGAGACCTCCCGCTCGGCGGACCTGCCCCCCAGCAGCACTGCTACCGGCCGGTCCCGCAATCCCTCCACCGTCATGCCCCCGCCTCCGTGGAAAAGTCCCTGCTGCACAGCTCCCGCGCCAGCCGCGCGATATCCCCCGCCCCCTGGGTGATCACCACGTCGCCCTCCCCGACGATGTCGCAGAGCAGGCCCGGCACCGCCTCCACCCGCTCGGCGAAGACCGGCTCGATCTGGCCGCGC
Source organism: Halioglobus sp. (assembly GCA_037382865.1). Lineage (GTDB taxonomy): Bacteria > Pseudomonadota > Gammaproteobacteria > Pseudomonadales > Halieaceae > JARRPM01. Next base: position 12,753 of record JARRPM010000010.1, read on the forward strand.
TGGCGGATGCTGCGGGTCAGGCTGCGGCTGTCGGCGCCCGGAATGGGTTCCTCACCGGCGGGATAGACGTCCAGCAGGATCAGCACGTCGCAGCGGGAGAGCACCGCCACGAAGTCCTCGTAGAGATCGCGGGTGCGGGTATAGCGGTGGGGCTGGTAGATCATCACCACCCGCCGCTCGGGCCAGGCCTGGCGCGCGGACTCCAGGGTCGCGCGGACCTCGGTCGGGTGGTGGCCGTAGTCGTCCACCAGCAGCGCCTGGCCGCCGGGAAAGGCGATCTCGCCCATCTGGGTGAAGCGGCGTCCCACGCCGGTGAAGCCGCCCAGGCCGCGCTGGATCGCCCCGTCGTCCAGCCCCTCGTCGCAGGCCACCGCCACCGTCGCGGTGGCATTGAGGACGTTGTGGCTGCCGGGCATGTTGAGGGTAACGGGCAGGGCTGGCGCGCCGTCCGGGCGCTGCACCACGAAGCGGGTCACCAGGCCGGCCCGCTCCAGGTCCGTGATGCGGAAGTCCGCGCCCTCGGAGAAGCCGTAGGTGATCACCTGGCGGCTCACCTCGGGCAGCAGGTCGCGGATCACCGGGTCGTCGATGCAGAGCACGGCAATTCCGTAGAAGGGCAGGTTGTGCAAAAACTCCAGGAAGGTGTGGCGCAGGACGGCGAAGTCGCCGCCGTAGGTGTCCATGTGATCCGCCTCGATATTGGTGACCACCGTCACCATCGGCTGCAGGTGCAGGAAGGAGGCATCGCTCTCGTCCGCCTCGGCAATCAGGAAGCGGCTGGCCCCGAGCTGGGCGTTGCTGCCGGTGCTGTTGACCAGGCCGCCGATCACGAAGGTGGGATCCAGGCCCGCCTCGGCGAAGACCGCCGCGATCAGGCTGGTGGTGGTGGTCTTGCCGTGGGTGCCCGCCACCGCGATGCCGTGGCGATAGCGCATCAGCTCCGCCAGCATCTCCGCCCGGGGCACCACCGGGATGCGCCGGCTGCGGGCAGCGGCCACCTCGGGGTTCTTCTCGTCCACGGCGCTGGAGCTGACCACCACGTCCGCCCCGCCCACGTTCTCCGCGGCGTGGCCGATGAAGACCTCGATCCCCTTGCTCCGCAGCCGTTCAGTTACCGCGGAATCGCGCAGGTCGGACCCGGCCACCTGGTAACCCAGGTTGACCAGCACCTCGGCGATGCCGCTCATGCCGGTGCCGCCGACGCCGACCATGTGGATGCGGCGCACCCGGCGCATCTCGGGGACGGTGTAGACGCTTCGGTCAGCGGCCATGGATCAGCTCCTCGCAGCAGTCGCTGACCCGGCTGGTGGCGTCCGGGGCGGCGGCCGCGGCAGCCGCGGCCGCCATCGCCGCCAGGCGCGCGGGGTGCGCCAGGAAATCCTGCAGGGTTGTCGCCAGGCTCTGTTCAGTCATTTTCCCCTGGGGCAGCAGCACGGCCGCGCCCCGCCCGCTCAGGGAACGGGCGTTGGCGCTCTGGTGGTCGTCGATCGCATGGGGCAGGGGCACCAGGATGGAGGGCCGCCCCATCACCGCCACCTCCGCGATGGTCAGGGCGCCGGCCCGGCACAGCACCAGGTCAGCCCAGGCGTAGGCCGCCGCCATGTCCTCGATGAAGGGCATCACCCGCACGCCCCGCTGCAGCAACTCCCCGTACTCAGCGGTCACGTCGCCGGCGTGGGCCTCACCGGTCTGGTGCCAGACCTCCACGGCCCCCTCGCCCGCGCCGTCGGCCAGCGCGCGCAGCGCCCCGGGGAGCACCCGATTGATTGGCTGGGCGCCCAGGCTGCCCCCCAGCACCAGCAGGCGCAGGGGGCGCTGTCCCGCGTAGTCGTAGCGGCTGTCGGCGGCGGCCTGCAGCAGCTCGCGGCGCACCGGGTTGCCCAGCACCGCGCAGTCGACCTCTGCGGGGAAAGCCCCGGGAAAGCCCGCCACCACCCGCGTCGCCAGCGGCGCCAGCATGCGATTGGTGGTGCCCGCCACCGCGTTCTGCTCGTGGATCAGCAAGGGCTTGCGCAGCAGCCACGCGGCCACCCCGGCGGGGCCGGCGGCATAGCCGCCCATCCCGACCACGCAGCGCGGCGCCCGACGCCATACCAGCCACAGGGCCTGCACCGCCGCCAGGGCCAGCAGCGCGAGACCGAACAGCTTGTGGAGCAGGTTCTTGCCCCGCACGCCGCGCACGGCGAGACAGTGCAGCGGAATGCCGGCGGCGGGCACCACCCGGTGCTCCAGGCCGCGCCGGGTGCCGACCCACTCGACCCGGTAGCCGCGGCCCAGCAGCTCGGCGGCCACCGCCAGCGCCGGGTAGACGTGGCCGCCGGTGCCCCCCGCCGTCATCAGTACCAGTTCCTGGTGCGCCACTGCCATCATCTGCGCCGCCCCAGGGAGCGCGTCTCCCGGTCGATGCGCAGCACCAGGGCCAGCATGCAGCAGCAGACGATCAGGCTGGTGCCGCCGTAGCTGACGAAGGGCAGGGTCAGCCCCTTGGTGGGCAGCAGGCCGGCACTCACACCCATGTTGACGAAGGCCTGCCCCGCGAAGACCAGAGCGACGCCGTAGCAGACATAGGCGCCGAAGGGATTGCCGGCAACCAGCGCCGCGCGCCCCGCCCAGAGGATGCGGCCGATCAGCGCGGCGAAGACTGCGATCACCAGCAGTGCGCCGATGAAGCCGGTCTCCTCGGCCCAGATGGAGAAGACGAAGTCGGTGTGGGCCTCCGGCAGGTAGAACAGCTTCTGCACGCTGTTGCCCAGGCCCACCCCGAACCACTCGCCCCGGCCGAAGGCGATCAGCGACTGGGTCAGCTGGAAGCCCGTGTTGTAGGGGTCGGCCCAGGGATCGGTGTAGGCGGTCAGGCGCTTCACCCGGTAGGGCTCACTCACTACCAGCACCAGCAGCGCGGCCAGGGCGCCGAAACAGACGATCATGAAATGACCGAGCTTCACGCCGGCCAGGAACAGCATGCCGAAGGCGCTCCCGGCGACGATCACGGTGGCGCCGAAATCCGGTTCGATCATCAGCAGCAGGGTGGCCGCGAAGAGCACCGCCATCGGCTTGATGAAGCCCTGCCACTGGTTGCGCACCTCGTGTTCCCGGCGCACCATGTAGCCCGCCAGGTAGATCACCATCGCCAGCTTGGCGAACTCCGAGGGCTGCAGGGTGAAGGGACCCAGGGGCAGCCACCGCTGGCTGCCATTGACCTCGCGGCCGATGCCCGGCACCAGCACCACGATCAGCAGGGCCAGGGCGGCGAACAGCCACACCCAGCCGCTGTCCAGCCAGAACCGCGTGGGAATCCGGTAGACCAGCGCTCCGGCGCCGAGCGCCAGCACCAGGTAGACCAGGTGGCGCTGGGTGTGGTACCAGGGGTTCTGGTAGTGCCAGTCGGCATACTCGATGGAGGCGGAGCTGATCGCCACCAGCCCCACCAGCAGCAGGGTCAGCCCGAGCAGCGCCAGCAGGAGGTCGGGCCCGGCATCCCGGGCGAGGCTGCGGCTCGCGCTCATGCCCCCGCCTCCCCGAGGCGCGCCACGGCCGCCACGAAGGCCTCCCCGCGCGCCGCGTAACCGGTAAACATGTCGAAACTGGCGCAGGCGGGCGAGAGCAGCACACAGTCGCCCGGGGCGGCCTCCGCCGCCGCCGCCGCCACCGCCTCATCCATGGTGGCGACCCGGCGCACCGGCGCGCTCGCCTCGAGGGCACGCTGCAGCTGGTCCGCGTCCTGACCCAGCAGGATCAGCAGTTTGCAGTGCCGGGCCACCGCCTGGCGGAGCTGGGTGAAATCCGCCCCCTTGCCCTGGCCGCCGGCGATCAGGAGCACGTTGCGCTCGCCGCCGAGGCCGGTCAGGGCGGCTCCGGTGGCGCCGATGTTGGTTCCTTTCGAGTCGTCGACGTAGCGCACGCCGCCGATCTCGGCGACCTGCTGGCAGCGGTGGGGCAGGCCCCGGAAGCTGCGCAGGGTGGCCGCCATCGACGCCAGGGGCAGCCCGGCGCAGAAGCCGATGGCGAGCGCCGCCAGGGCGTTGGCCACGTTGTGACGCCCCGCCAGGCCCAGGTCCGCTACCGGCAGCAGCCGGTCGAAGCCGTGGCACAGGAACTCCTCGCCCCCCTCCCGGCGCAGCCCGAAACCCCCGAGCTCCGGCTCACCCAGGCGCCAGCTCACGATCTCCACCGCCTCCTCCGCCAGCGGGATGGTGAGCGGGTCGTCGCGGTTGACCACCGCCCGGCGACAGCCGCGGAAGATGCGGTGCTTGGCCTGGTGGTAGCGGGGCATGCTGCCGTGGCGGTCCAGGTGGTCCGCGGTGATATTGAGCACCGCCGCCACCGCCAGGCCCAGGCGGCCGGCACGCTCCAGCTGGAAGCTGGACAGCTCCAGCACGTAGAGCTCCCGCTCGGGGGCCAGCAGGTCCAGTGCCGGAGTGCCGAGGTTGCCGCCCACCCCCACGTCCAGGCCCGCGTCCCGGGCCATCTGCCCCACCAGCTCGGTGACCGTGGACTTGGCATTGGAGCCGGTGATGCCCACCACCGGGGCCGCGGCCTCCCGCACGAACAGGTCGATGTCGCCGACGATGGCGACCTCCGCCTCCCGCGCACGCGCCACCAGCGGATCGTCCAGGGCGATGCCGGGGCTCACGATCAGCTCCCCGGCGCTCTCGATGAGGTCGGCGGGAATGTCGCCGGCAAAGACGGGAACCTCGGGCATCTCGCTGCGCAGCGCCGCCAGCCCCGGGGGCGCCGCCCGGGTGTCAGCCACCGCAAAGGGCAGCCCCTGGCGGTGCAGGTGCCGGGCACAGGAGAGTCCGGTAGCGCCCAGGCCCATCACGACCCGGTTCACACTGCTTGCTATCAATCCCTCAGACACCGCGGGCATCACTCCTACCTAGCGCAACTTCAGGGTGGCCAGCCCGAACAGGACCAGCATCACCGTTATGATCCAGAAACGGACGATGACCCGCGGCTCCGGCCACCCCTTGAGTTCGTAGTGGTGGTGAATCGGCGCCATGCGGAAGATCCGCTTGCCGGTCAGCTTGAACGAGGCCACCTGCAGGATGACCGAAACGGTCTCCAGCACGAAGATGCCCCCCATGATGAAAAACACGATCTCGTGGCGGGTGATCACCGCCACGGTGCCCAGGGCCGCACCCAGCGCCAGGGCGCCCACGTCGCCCATGAAGACCTGGGCGGGGTAGGTGTTGAACCACAGAAAGCCGAGGCCGGCCCCGGCGATCGCCCCGCAGAAGACCGCCAGCTCCCCGCTCCCGGCGACATAGGGAATGTGCAGGTATTCGGCGAAGTCCACGTGGCCGGTGAGGTAGGCGATGATGCCGAGGGCGGTGCCGACCATGACCGTCGGCAGGATGGCGAGCCCGTCCAGGCCGTCGGTGAGGTTCACCGCATTGCTGGCGCCGACGATGACGAAGTAGGCGAGCAGGATGAACAGGGGGCCCATGGACCAGGCGAAATCCTTGAAAAACGGAATATAGAGCTGGGTGGTGACCGGGGTATCGAAGGCGAAGTAGAGGTAGAGCGCCGCCGCGAGGCCCGCCACCGACTGCCAGAAATACTTCCACCGCGCCGGCAGGCCACGGGAATCGCGCTCGACGACCTTGCGATAGTCGTCGACCCAGCCCACCGCACCGAACACCGCGGTGACCAGCAGCGCGATCCACAGGTAGGGGTTGCGCAGGTCGCCCCACAGCAGCGTCGAGAAACCGATCGCCACCAGGATCAGGGCGCCGCCCATGGTGGGTGTCCCGGATTTGGTGAGGTGGCTCTGGGGGCCGTCGTCGCGGACCGACTGCCCCACCTGGTAGAGGTTGAGGCGCCGGATCATCGCCGGGCCCACCAGCAGAGAGATCGCCAGCGCGGTCCCCGCGGCGAGGATGCCACGCAGGGTGAGGTACTGGACCACCTGGAAGGCGTTCTCGAACTGCTTCAGGTATTCCGCGAGCAGCAACAGCATGGTCAGCCCTCCTCCCCCTGCCCGTCCGCCAGCAGGGCGGCGAGCACCTGCTCCATCGCCGAGCCCCGGGAGCCCTTGACCAGCACCGTGTCATCGCTGCCGAATTCACCCGGCAGCGCCGCGACCGCCGCCGCCCGGTCCGGGAAATGGCGGCCGCCGGCGCCAAAGGCCTCCACTGCGGGAAGGAGCTCCTCCCCGACCCCCCAGAGCCGGTCGATGCCGGCACTGCGGGCGTAGTCTCCGACGTCGCGGTGCAGCGCCTCGCTCTCCGACCCCAGCTCCCGCATCGCCCCCAGCACCAGCGTGCGGCGCCCGTCGCAGCCGGCGAGAATATCGATGGCGGCGCGCACGGAGCCCGGGTTGGCGTTGTAGCAGTCGTCCACCACGGTGGCGCCCCCCGTGGAACGGCTCACCGCCAGGCGCCCGGAAACCGGCGCCGCCTCTGCCAGTCCCGCACCGATCTCCGCCAGGGAGAGCCCGCAGGCCAGGCCCACGGCGGTGGCCGCCAGGGCGTTGGCGACGTTGTGCACCCCCGGCAGGCCCAGCTGCACGGCCATCTCGCCGGCCGGGGTGTGGGCGGTGAAACTGATCCCCGCGACGCCGTGGGAGCGGATGTCACTGGCACCGATCGCCGCCGGCTGCCGCAGCCCGAAATCGATCACCCTGGCCGGGGCGGCCCGTTCGCGCCATTGGCCCGCCCAGGACTGGTCCGCATTGATGACGGCGACGTCGTCGCTGCCCAGGCCGTCGAAGATCTCACCCTTGGCCGCGGCAATCCCCTCGGCGCTGCCGAAACTCTCGAGGTGGGCCCACATGGCGTTGAGCAGCAGCGCCACCGTGGGTTGCCCCAGCTCGCACAGCCAGGCGATGTCCCCGGCCCGCGCCGCGCCCATCTCCACCACCGCGAAGCGGTGTTCAGGAGTCAGGCGCAGCAGGGTGAGGGGCACCCCGATCTCGTTGTTGAAGTTGCCCTCGGTGGCGAGGGTCTCGCCGCGCTGCGCCAGCACGGCGCGCACCATGTTCTTGACCGTGGTCTTGCCGCTGCTGCCGGTAATGGCCACCAGCGGACCGCGGTACAGGGCGCGATTGCAGGCGCCCAGCCGACCCAGGGCCGTCTGGGTATCGGCCACCTGCAGCAGGGAGAGCGAAGTCTCGACCTCGCGGCTGACCAGGGCGCCCGCGGCGCCTGCGACCGCCGCCTGGGCCAGGTAGTCATGGCCGTCGAAACGCTCCCCGCAAAGGGCCACGAACAGGTCACCCGCCTGCACGTTGCGGCTGTCGGTGGTGACGCCGCGGATCTCCCGATCGTCGCCAAGGAGCGCTGCCCCCAGCGGCCCTGCCAGCTCTGACAACTGCATGGGGCGCATCACGATGCCGCCCTCCGGGCCAGGGCAGCCTGCGCCACCGCCACGTCGCTGAAGGGCAGCCGCACGCCCTCCACGATCTGGTAATCCTCGTGGCCCTTGCCGGCGATCACGATGCAGTCCCCGGGCCGCGCCTCGGCCAGGGCCAGGCCGATCGCCTCGGCCCGGTCCGTCACCAGGGTGTAGTCGCCGCTGCAGCCGGACTCGATATCCCGCAGGATCTGCACCGGGTTCTCACTGCGGGGATTGTCGCTGGTGACGATCACGCGATCGGACAGCAGGCAGGCGATCCGGCCCATGAGCTGCCGCTTGTCCCGGTCCCGGTCGCCGCCGCAGCCGAACACCGTGACCAGGGCGCCGTCCACGTGGTCGCGCAGGGCGCGCAGCACCTGTTCCAGGGCGTCCGGGGTGTGGGCGTAATCGACGATCACCTGCAGTCCCGCCCCGTTGGGAAGCGACTGCATGCGCCCCGGCACGGGCTGCAGGCGGGCGATCGCCGCCAGCAGCGCCTCCAGCTTTTCACCCGCCAGGGCCAGGGCAGCGACCGCCGCGGCGAGGTTGGCCAGGTTGAAGTCCCCGGGCAGCGGGCTGTCGAACCGGCCGTACCCCCAGGGGCTGTGGAACTCCGCCGCGACGCCGCCCGCGTGCCAGGAGGGGTTCTCGACCCGCACCTGTGCCGGGGCGCCCCGGGTGGAGCAGGTCACCACTTCGACCCCCTCCCCCACCGCTGCCTGCACCTGGCCGGCAAACTCGTCGTCGACATTGATCACCGCATGGCGCAGCCCCTCGCTGGTGAACAGGCGCAGCTTGGCCCGCCCGTAGGCGTCCATGCTGCCGTGGAAATCGAGGTGGTCATGGGAGAGGTTGGTGTAGACGGCGGTCTCGAATTCAATGCCATTGACCCGCTCCTGCACCAGGGCGTGGGACGAGACCTCCATGCCCACCACGTCGACGCCGAGGTCGCGCCACGCCGCGAGCTGGCGCTGCAGGGAGACGGGGTCCGGTGTTGTATTGCCTGCCTCGGCGATGTCGTCGCCGAGGGTCGCGCCGAGGGTGCCGATCACGCCGCAGCGCCTGCCCAGGAGGCGCCCGAGCTGGGCCACGAGGCGGGTGGTGGTGGTCTTGCCGTTGGTGCCGGTGACCCCGACCACGTGCAGCTCCCGACTGGGGTGGCCATAGAAGCGGGCCGCCAGCGGACCCGCCTCCCGGCGCAGCTCGGGGATTTCGATGAGGGGCACGGCAAGCGCATCGACGAAGCCCGCCGCCGGCGCCTCCGCCGCCACCGCCGCGGCCCCGTTCGCCACCGCCTGCTCGATAAACTGGCGACCGTCATGCAGCTCCCCGGGGATGGCCAGGAACAGGTCCCCGGCCTGGACCGTGCGGCTGTCCAGCTGCATGCCGCTGATCATCACCCCGGCGCCGGGGCAGGCGGGGTGGTCGAACAGTTCTGCCAGGGGCATGGGGGCGGCGGGCACGGTCACGTCGCCCCCCCGTCCACCGCCGCCTGGGCGGCGATGACATCGCTTGTCTCGGTCGGCGGGACGCTGAGCAGGCGCAGGGCGCCGCGCGTCACCGTGGAAAAGACCGGGGCCGCCGCGGCGCCGCCGCCGTAGGCCTCGCCCTTGGGGTCGTTGATGACCACCACGGTCACCAGGCGCGGGTCGTTGACCGGTGCGATCCCGGCAAACAGGGCCACGTAGGCGTCGTCGATATAGCCCTGGGCGCCCACCTTGTGCACCGTGCCGGTCTTGCCGCCGACCCGGTAGCCCGGGACGCGCGCCTTGCGCGCGGTGCCGTTGTCGCCGGTCACCCGCTCCAGCACCTTCAGCACCTCTGCCGCGATCTCCGGCGCCACCACCTGCTCCCCGGGGGGCAGCTCACCCTCCAGCGCCAGCAGGGAGACCGGTTGGCGCACCCCGCCGTTGGCAAAGACGCTGTAGGCGTGAGCGAGCTGCAGCGGGGTGGCGGTGAGCCCGTAACCGAACGCCAGGGAGACCTTCTCGGTGGCGTACCAGCGCGCCCGGTTGGGCAGCACGCCCGCGCTCTCGCCGGGAAAGCCGGTGCCAGGGGGCTGGCCGATTCCGAAGCGCTGGAAGACATCGCGGATGGGCTCGTGCCCGATATCGAGGGCAATCTTGGTCACCCCCACCTGGCTCGATTTCTCGATCACCCGGGACACGGTGATCTGGCCGTAGTCGCGGGGATCCGGGTAGACCTTCGGCCCCACCCGGATGCGGCCGGGCGAGGTGTCGATGATCGTCTCGGTGGTGTAGCGGCCGCTCTCCAGCGCCGCGACCAGGGTCAGGGTCTTCATGGTCGAGCCGGGCTCGTAGACATCGGTTATGGCCCGGTTGCGCATGGCGGCCGCATCCATGCCCTTGCGGCTGTTGGGGTTGTAGACCGGGTAATTGACCATGGCCAGCACCTCGCCGGTGTGGCTGTCCAGGGTGACGATCGAACCGGAGCTGGCGCCGCTGGCGGTCACCGCCTTCTGCAGCTCCCGGTGCTGCAGGTACTGCAGGCGCAGGTCGATGCTCAGGTGCAGGTCCCGGCCCGGACGGGCCTGCTCCACCACCCCGATATCCCGCACCACCTCGCCGTGCAGGTCCTTGATGTACTGGCGCTTGCCCGGCACTCCGCGCAGCCAGTCGTCGTAGGCCAGCTCGAGGCCGGCTATCCCCTCCTCATCCACGTTGGTGAAGCCGACCAGCTGGGCCGCCACCTCGCCGGCGGGGTAGAACCGGCGGTACTCCCGCTCGCCGTGGACGCCGGGGATGCGCAGGGCGAGGATCTCCCGCGCCTCCGCGGGCACCCGGTGGCGCTGCAGGTACATGAACTGCCGGCCCTCGTAGCGGGCCAGCTTCGACTGCAGCGTCGCCAGCTCCATGCCGAGGGCCCGGGCCAGCTCCCCGAGCCGCTCCGAACCTTGCAGCTCCCCGGGATTGGCCCACAGGGAGATCACCGGGGTGCTGACCGCCAGCGGCTCCCCGCGGCGGTCGGAGATGACTCCGCGCCAGGCCGGAATTTCCGCGGTGCGCACAGCGCGCATCGCGCCCTGGTCCTGGAGGAAGGCCCGCCCGCGCCCGGTGTCGAGCACCTGCAGGGAGACCACCCGACCCACCAGCAGCGCCAGCAGCGCGCAGAGCACGCCGAGCACCGCGTAAAATCGCCAGAGGCTCTCGGGCTTCTTCTTCGCCCGCTTCATCGCGGCAGCACCGTAAACCGGGTCGGGTCCGGAGCGCGCATGCCCAGGTCGCCGCGGGCCACTTTCTCCACCCGGTGATGCGAGCCCCAGGTGCTCTGCTCCAGCAACAGGCGGCCGTAGTCCTCCTGCAGCTGCCAGTGGCTCGCCTCCAGGTCCTGCAGGCGGGTGTGCAGCTCGCGGCAGGCGTGCGTGGAGTGAATGATGCCGAAGGCGGACGCCAGCGCCAGCGCCAGCACCAGGGCGGCGGAGCCGACCAGCCCCCGCGGCGCCTGCCTGTCGCGACCGCCGGGAGCCTTTGTCACCATCCTGCCCATCGCCACCCTCAGCTGATCTTTTCCGCCACGCGCATGATCGCACTGCGCGCCCGTACATTCTGTTTGACCTCGTCGGCGGAGGCTTTCACCGCCTTGCCCACAATTTTCATGCGCCGGTTAAAGGCGCTATCCGGTACCGGCAAGCCGGCCGGATAGCGCTCGCCCCTGGCCATGTCGCGCATGTAGCGCTTCACCAGTCGGTCCTCGAGCGAGTGAAAGCTGATCACCACCAGCCTTCCGCCCACCCGCAGCATGTCAAGCGCGCCGTGGAGCAGATCTTCCAGATCCTCCAGTTCGCGGTTGACCTTGATTCGAATCGCCTGAAAGGCGCGGGTCGCGGGGTGCTTGTGCTTCTCCCACCGCGGGTTGGCCTCGCTCACGACGCGCGCGAGTCGCCCGGTGGTGCTGATGGGCGCCTCCGCCCGCGCGGCGACGATGGCACCGGCGATGCGCCGGGCGAAGCGCTCCTCCCCGTACTCCCGCAATACCTCGATGATCTCCTGTTCCCCCGCGTGGGATAGCCACTCGGCGGCCGTCTCGCCGCGGGAGGTGTCCATGCGCATGTCCAGCGGCCCGTCGTGCTGGAAGCTGAAGCCGCGCCCGGCCTCGTCCAGCTGCGGGCTGGAGACCCCGAGATCCAGCAGAATGCCATCAACCGCGTCGATCCCCATCCGACGCAGTTGATGGGGAAGCTGAGCGAAGGAACCGTGATAGAAGACAAAACGGGAATCGCTCTTTTCCAACTCTTCGGCGCAGGCGCTGGCGGCGGGATCCTTGTCCACACCCAGCACCCGCCCGTCACCGTCCAGTCGCTCCAGCAGATAACGGCTGTGACCGCCGCGACCGAAGGTCCCGTCCACGTAGAAACCACTCGGGGTCGTCACCAGAGCCTCAACCGCCTCTCGCATCAGGACTGTCTGGTGCATGGTGCCCACCTACAGGTTCAGGGACGTCAATTCGTCAGGCAGTTCGGCGTCTCCAAGGGACTCCTGCAGCGCCTGCTCGCGCTCCGCCAGCCACAGGGCCTCGGACCACAACTCCAGCTTGTTGCCCTGCCCCACCAGCACCAGCTTCTTGTCCGCCTGGGCGTACTCGCGCAGGGGCTGCGGCAGCAGCATGCGGCCGTTGCCGTCCAGCTCGACGTCGGTGGCATAACCGAGCACCAGGCGCTGGAAGCGCTTGACGGCCGGCTTGAGACCGGGAAGGCTCTGGACCTCCTGCTCGATGCGCTCCCATTCGGGCAGGGGGTAGATGACGAGACAGGGGGACTGGGTATCGATGGTGACCACGATCTGGCCATTGCATTGGGACAGCAGGGGCTCGCGCTGGCGCGTGGGGATCGCCAGGCGACCCTTCGCATCCATATTGATGTGCTGCACTCCGCGAAACACGCCAGCTTTCCCCACTCGCCCGGCTAGTCAACCCACAAAAAGCCAGAATTATTCACTTTTACCCACTTTTCGACACTATAGGGCCGCAACGGAGAGAGTGTCAAGCGAGGCGGACTCAAAAAACGTTTTAATTTCAGCTAATTAGCGGCGATTTTGCGGCCGGCGAGACAGGTTTCGACAATATGGGTCTAACCAAAAAATGTCACAAAACAGACCAGTAACCTGTCTTATTGAGGATTTACTTTAAGTTACAGTCTATTTTTTTCTTTGGGAAAGGCCGTTTAGCAGGAATCGATATAACGAAACGGGACAGGCGGCAGGGATCCGCGGGCCCGTCGGGCCCGCGTCCTGCTATTAAAAAGAAGTGAGTCGGTCGATAAGCCGGGTTCTGTCGTGGACGACCATTCATCTGCGACAGGTGTCACCACCTGCCTGTAGCGACCTACCCGAATCCACTGCGGGCCACAGCTGACGGATTCCTATTTGGTCTTGCTCCGGATGGGGTTTACCATCGCCACGCCTGTTGCCAGCCGCGCGGTGCGCTCTTACCGCACCATTTCACCCTTACCCGACCACACGGGTGTGCTCGGGCGGTATACTTTCTGTTGCACTTTCCGTAGGCTCGCGCCCCCCAGGTGTTACCTGGCATCCTGCCCTGTGGAGCCCGGACTTTCCTCCCCCAGCCACTCACCCCTGCGGGCCGTCACGCGGCGGGGCAACAGACCCCCACGGGTGAGTGGCTGGAAGCGGTCGCCTGACCGACTCGGGGCCAAGGGTACAGGGGCAGCCCCTCCCCGGCAAGGCGATTGTCCGTCACTCCTGGGAGGATTCCCCGGCGTGCAGCAGGTAGTCGTAGAGGTCGTTCCTGCGCAGCCCGGCCCAGTCCGCCACCACCGCCGCGGCGCGCCGGGCCGGCAGTTCCCTGGCCAGGCGCCGGAGCAGATCGGCCAGCTCGGGACTGAGGGTCGCGGCATCCTTCTCCCGGCCGGCGACCAGCAGGACGATCTCGCCGCGCTGCTGGTTCGGGTCGGCGCCGACGAAATCCAGCAGTTCGGCCAGGGTGCCGCGCCGGACCGTCTCGAAGGTCTTGGTAAGCTCTCTCGCCAGCACCGCCTCGCGCCGCCCCCCCAGCGCTCCCACCATCGCCTGGAGGCTCTCCCGCACCCGGTGCGGCGCCTCGTAGAACACGAGCGTGGCCGTCTCCCCGGCCAGCGCTGCAAGGCGCCTCTCCCGGGCGCCGGCCCTGGAGGGCAGGAATCCCTCGAACAGGAACCGGTCGGTCGGGAGGCCGGAGACGCTGAGCGCCGCGACGGCGGCGCAGGGGCCCGGTACCGGGCGCACCACAAAGCCGCGGGACTGCACGTAACGCAGCAGGCGGTAGCCGGGGTCGGAGATCAACGGCGTACCGGCATCGGAGACCAGCGCCACCGTGCCGCCCCCGGCCAGGCACTCCCCGATCCGGGTCAGGTCGCGCTCGCCGCTGTGATCGTGGTAGGCCATGACCGGGGTATCGATCTGGAAGTGCTGCAGCAGACGCTGGCTGTGGCGCGTATCCTCCGCGGCGATGAGGTCCGCCGCGCGCAGGACGGACACTGCCCGGAGGGAGAGGTCCTCGAGGTTCCCGATCGGCGTCGCCACAACATAGAGCCCCGAATCCATGTTTTCCCCTTATAATGTGCGCCGAGACGATGCTATGCCGCAGGCCTGGGACGACGCGGCCCCCTTCGCAGGGGGTCACGGCGAGACCGGCGGCAGGCAACAACAAACGATAAACCGGTAAAGCATAGCATGAGACCCACCTCCCCCGTGCGCGGTCAGACCGCACTTGCCACAGCGCTGATCCTCATCCTTCTCGGTCTCGCCGGCTGCGGGGGCGCCCCCGAACGGCCGGCCGAACCGGTCCCCCTGCCGCAACCGGAAGTCACTCCCCTGCCGGCGGACGAAATTTCCCTGGAGCTGCCCCCGAGTGCATACAGCGATGTGTTCCGGCGCGCGGAGGAGGCGCTGTCGCGTTTCCAGTGGATGCTCGCCAGCGACGTTCTCGACGAGCTCCCGGTGGATCAGGTCTCCGTCGGGGCCTACCCCGCGACCGCCTATACCACCCCCGCGGGACCCGCAATGCCCTCCCCCTACGGCGAGGTCGCCGGCGTCACCCCACCACAGCCGGCCCTCACTCCCGACGACCGGGTCTACCGGGAGTACCTGGAGGCCCGGATCGACTATGTGCGCGGCGACCAGACAGCGGCCCTGACGCGCCTGGAGGCGCTCGAGCGGCCCGGGATCAATCCCGCCCTGGAGTACCGGGCCCGCAACCTGCGACGCCATATCCTGACTCTCTCCGGTGACTACCTGACCAGTGCCCGCCTCACGGACCTGATGCTGCACACGGCCCCGCGGGAACACCGGGCGGCCCTGCAGCGGGGCATCTGGCACGACCTGCAGCGCCTGGACGAGGCGGCCCTGCGCGAGGCCCTTGCCGACGCCGCTGATCCCCAGTGGCGGGGATGGCTGGAGCTGAGCCTGCTGGGGCGGGGCACCGTCGCCCAACTGCCCGCCGACCTCGCCCAGTGGCGTTACGACAACCCCGAGCACCCGGCGACGGAGTCACCGCCCGGCGGGCTGGGCTACCTGGAACAGGCGATGCCGGCAAACCGGGTGGCCCTGCTGCTGCCACTGAGCGGTCGCCTTGCCCCCGCCGGCAAAGCGGTGCTCGATGGCTACGTGGCGGCGTGGTTCGCCGCGCGTGCGGAGGGCATCGCCAGTCACAGCGTTATCGCCCTGGACCTGACCCGCTACGGCTCGGTACTGGAGGCCTATGACGACGCCCTGGCCCAGGGGGCCGGCCTGGTCGTGGGACCGCTCAGCAAGAGCGCCGTGGCGGAGCTGGCGGCGCGCCCGATCCGGCCGCTGCCGGTGCTTGCCCTGAACCGGGGCAACGGCGAGCTTGCCACCGGGACCACGGCCCTGGTCCAGCTCGCCCTGGCGCCGGAGGACGAGGCGGAGGGCATTGCCCGGTACGCCTATGGCAGCGGCGCCCGCCGGGCCCTGGTGATAAGGCCGGAGGGTGCCTGGGGCGACAAGATGGAGCAGGCTCTGCGCCAGCGCTGGGACGCGCTGGGCGGCACCGTGGCCAATACCGTCAGTTACGGGGACCGCGAGGCCTATTCCGGGGTCGTGAAGTCCGGGCTGGGCCTGGAGGCCAGTGAGGCGCGGGCCCGCAACATCCGGGACATACTGGCCACCCCGATCGAATTCAACGCCCGCCGTCGCCAGGACCTGGACGCCATTTTCCTGCTCAGCCGGTCCGGTGCCGAGGCACGCTCGATCAAGCCACTGCTGGCTTTCCACTACGCCGGCAGTGTCCCGGTTTACGCCCCCTCCAGTATTTACAGCGGCATCCCGGACCCCCGGGACCGCGACCTGGACGGGGTCAACCTGGTGGAGATGCCCTGGCTGCTGGGGGCCAACCCCGAGCTGCGCGTGGCACTGGCCGCGGGCGGTACCGGCAGCGACAGCTACACCCGGCTCAATGCCCTGGGGGCGGACGCCTTCCTGGTACAGTCACGCTTCCTCCAGTTGCAGGCGGGACCCGACGCCCTCATCCGCGGCCATACGGGCCTGCTGACCATGGATCCGGGCCTGCAGCTGCACCGGGAGCTCTGGCTGGCCACTTTTGACGGAGGCGATCTCAGGGCCCGCTGACTAGACTGCATCTGGCGGCGCAGGGAGGCGCCGGAGGGAGCGGCGACGTGAAGTCAGTCGGAGATGCATTCGAGGAGCGGGCGGCGCTGTGGCTGCAGGAGAGCGGACTGCACCTCCTGGCCCGCAACTTCCGGTACCGGGGCGGCGAAGTCGATATTGTCGCGCTGGACGGGGAGTGCCTGGTGTTCCTCGAGGTCCGCAGACGCAGCAATCCCCGTTTCGCCGGCGCCGCCGCCTCGGTGGACTGGCGCAAGCAGCAGCGCATCCTGCGCGCGGCGCAGGTCTTCCTGCAGCGGCACCCGCAGTGGTCAGCCCTGCCCTGCCGATTTGACGTGGTCGCCTTCGAGCCGCGACAATCCGCACCGGACAGCGCGCCCCTCTGGATACGCGCGGCTTTCACCACCTGACCGGAGGAGCCCGGACGCGACCGCATGGACTACTACCAGATCATCGCCGACAACTTCGAGAGCACGATCCAGACCATCGCCATGTCGGTGGACCAGCTGGCTGACCCCATCGCCCGCGCCAGCCAGCTGATGGTGGAGGCGCTGCTGGAGGACAGGAAGATCCTGACCTGCGGCAACGGCGTCGACGCGGCCCTGGCCCAGCTGTTCAGCAGCCTGCTGCTCAGCCGCTACGAATACGAGCGGCCGGCACTGCCCGCCATGGCCCTCACCGGGGACGGCGCCAGCCTGACCGCCATCGCCCAGACCAGCGGCCTGGGCGAAACCTACTCGCGCCAGTTGCGCGCCGTCGGCCAGCCGGGAGACGTGCTGCTCTGCATCAGCAGCGGGGGCGGCGCCAGCAACCTGCTGCGCGCAGTCCAGGCGGCCCACGCCCGGAACATGACCGTCGTCGCCCTGTCCAACAGCAGCGACCACGAGCTGGGCAACCTGATCCGGGCCGAGGATGTGGTGCTGCAGATCCAGGCCACACGGCACCCCCGCGTCGTGGAGCTGCAGATCATGGCTCTCCACTGCATCTGCGAACTGATCGATCACAGCCTGTTTGGCAGTTATAACCAGGAATAATCCATGCGAACTCTTCTGCAAACCGCGCTTTTTTGCGGCCTCATCACGCTCACCGGATGTGGCAGTCTCCTCGCCACGATGGACGCCGATACCATCGAGGATCCGCCCGACGAGCGTACCCTGGGGCAGATGATCGAGGACGAGAGCATCGAGAACAAGGCGGTGGTCAATATCCACGCCGCGGACGAAGCCTTCGACGACGCCCACCTGGTGGTGGTCAGCTATAACGGCTACGTGCTCCTCGCCGGCCAGGTGCAGAGGGAGGCCCTGAAAACCCGCGCCACCGAGGTGGTGCGCGACATCAGCGGCGTGCGCCGGATCTACAACGAGCTGGAGATCGCCGCCCCCAGCTCCAGCATGACCCGCACCAGCGATACCTGGATCACGGCAAAGGTGAAATCCTGGCTGTTGGGCAGCGGCGATATCGAGGGCTCAAAAGTGAAGGTGGTCACGGAAGATGGCGTGGTCTACCTGATGGGCCTGGTCACCCGGGAAGAGGCGGAGCGCATCTCGGACACCGCCGCGGGGCTGGCCGGCGTCCAGCGTGTGGTGCGGCTGTTCGAACTGCTCGACTGATCCTGTGTCCTGGCAGCCTGCGGCGGAGCCGGGCGCCGGGTTTACTTGACCACCTTCAGCGAGGGCCGCCCGTCGGATTTGGAGCTGTCCGGGGGCGTGTTATCCGGAGGCGGTGGCTCCTCGGGTTCGAACACCATGCCCTGGCCGTTCTCCCGGGCGTAGATTCCCACCACCGCCGAAACCGGCACGTAGATATCCATGGCAACACCGCCAAAGCGGCCGTTGAAGGCCATAGCGTCGTTGGCGATGTCAAGGTCCATGACTGCGCTGGGCGAGATATTGAGTACGATCTGCCCGTCCTTCACATACTGCTCGGGCACCATCACGTCCGGCACCGTCGTATCCACCAGCACGTAGGGCGTGCAATCGTTGTCGACGATCCACTCGTAAAGCGCCCGCATGATATAGGGACGACTCGAGGTCATGGCCATTCAACCGGCTCCTGTCCTTTGCGTCTGCGCGGGCAACACACCCTCAGGGCCGCATTTCCCGCTCCTGTTCCGACAGGCTCTCCTGGAAAGAGTCCCGGTTGAACAGCAGGTCCATGTAGGCCAGCAGCGGCTTGGACTGCTTGCTGGGCCGGATATCGATGCCCAGCGAGGGGAGGCGCCACAGGATGGGGGCGATGCAGCAGTCCACCAGGGTGAACTCCTCACTCATGAAAAAGGGCTTTTCCGCGAAGATCGGCGAGATCGCCAGTATGCCCTCGCGCAGTTCCTTGGTGGACTTCTTGACCACGTTGTCGCTGCGGGTGTTCTGGATGGCGTCCACCAGGCTGCACCAGTCTTTTTCGATGCGGTGGATCAGCAGGCGGCTCTCCGCCCGCGCGACAGGGTAGACAGGCAACAGCGGCGGATGCGGGAAGCGCTCGTCGAGGTACTCCATCATCACCTTCGATTCGTACAGCACCAGATCGCGGTCCACCAGCGTCGGCAGGCTGTTGTACGGGTTGAGTTCGGCGAGCTCCTCCGGCGGGTGCGCCGCGTCGACCTCGATCAGGTCCACGGTGACGCCTTTTTCGGCCAGCACGATACGCACGCGGTGACTGTAGTGACTCGTGCTATCGGAGAAAAAGGTCATTGACGACCGCTTTGCCACAACACCCATCAGGGATTCCTCAATTGACGCTTGAAAAAAAGTGCGGCGCGGCGATGGCCGCGCTGCCGGTACTGCCCGGGGATCAGTGAACGTCCTTCCAGTACTCGCGATTGAGCAAGCTGGCAAATACGAAGAACACGGCGATGCAGAGCAGCACGATAAGCCCGATGCGCTTGCGGTCCGCAGCCATGGGCTCAGCGGTGTAGGCGAGGAAGTTCACCAGGTCATACATCGCCGAGTCGAACTCCTCGGGGCTCATCGTTCCCGCCTCGACAATCCTGAACTCTCCGCAGGGCTTCTCCATGATGTTCTCACCGCTGAGCGGATCTCGCTTCATGCCGCCGTTGTCGGCCTTTACCGGCCCAAGCGCGCACTCCTGCATCCCCTGGAGCTCGAGCAGCGCGTGGGGCATGCCCACGTCCTTGAAGACCCGGTTGTTGACCCCGTAGGGACGGCTGTCGTCCTTGTAGAAGGTGCGCAGGTAAGTGTAAAGCCACTCCGGCTGGCGCGCCCGGGAGACCAGCGTCAGGTCGGGAGGCGTCGCACCGAACCAGACCTTCGCATTGTCCTCGGGCATCGCATTTTCCATCAGAGAGCCGATCTTCACCTGTGGATCGAAGATCAGGTTCTGCTGGAACAGGTCCTCCGGGATGCCCAGGTCCCGGGCGGTGCGATTGTAGCGGGCGTACTGCAGGGAGTGACACCCCATACAGTAGTTCATAAACAGTTTCGCGCCATTCTGCAGGGAGGTCTTGTCATGCGGGTCCACCTCGATGTGATCGCAGGGTATGGCGCCACAGTGGTAGGCGGTCTCGGCACCCACCGCCTTGAGCGGCAGGATGGTGAGTGCCGCAATCAGGACCAGGCCGCCCATACTGCCCCAGAAACCGATGCCGCCGTCCATGGTGACCCGCTGCGGCACCGGCTTGGTCTTGTCCATCGCACTCCAGATCGGCATCAGCAGGAAGAAGGCGAAGTAGATCACCGAGCAGATCTGGGCCAGGAAGGTCCGGCCAGGCGTCGGCGCCTTGACGCCCAGTACGCCCAGGATCAGGAACGACGCCACGAACAGCACCAGCATCACCTTGGTGATGTTGCCGCGGTAGCGCCAGGACTTGACCGGGCTGCGGTCCAGCCAGGGCAGCAGGAAGGGGATGGCAACCGAGGCGGCGAAAGCCACGAAACCCCAGAACTTGTCGGGCACCGCCCGCAGCACCGAATAGAAGGGGGTGAAATACCAGACCGGCGCGATGTGTTCCGGCGTCTTGAGAGGGTTGGCCTCCTCGAAGTTGGCGAACTCCAGGAAGTAACCCCCCATCTCGGGCAGGAAGAAGATGATGCCGCAGAAGATGAACAGGAAGACGCCCAGGGCCTGCAGGTCATGCACCGAGTAGTAGGGGTGGAACGCGATGCCGTCCAGCGGCACGCCATCGGGACCCTTGTGTTTCTTGATCTCCACGCCGTCGGGGTTGTTCGAGCCGACCTCGTGCAGCGCCAGCAGGTGCAGCACGACCAGGGCCAGCAGCACGATGGGCAGGGCCACCACGTGCAGGGCGAAAAAGCGGTTCAGGGTGATCCCCGAGATCAGGTAGTCGCCCCGGATCCAGGTCACCAGGTCCTCGCCCACCACGGGGATGGCCCCGAACAGGGATATGATCACCTGGGCGCCCCAGTAGGACATCTGCCCCCAGGGCAGCACGTAACCGACGAAGGCCTCCGCCATAAGCACCACGAAGATCAGCATGCCGAAGATCCAGATCAGCTCCCGCGGCTTCTTGTAGGAGCCATAGAGCAGGGCGCGGAACATGTGCAGATAGACCACCACGAAGAAGGCGGATGCCCCGGTGGAGTGCATGTAGCGCAGAATCCAGCCGAAATCGACGTCGCGCATGATGTACTCGACGGACGCAAACGCATTCTCGGCGCTCGGCGTATAGCTCATGGTGAGCCAGATCCCGGTGAGGAGCTGGTTCACGAGCACGATCAGCGAGAGAAAGCCGAAGTAATACCAGAAATTGAAATTCTTGGGCGCATAGTACTTGCCCATGTGGGTGTTCCAGGCGCGAACTATCGGCAGGCGCTCATCGACCCAGTCACGTAAACCTACGAGCATATTGTTCATCAGGCTGCCTCCGCGTCCACGCCGATTACCAGGAGGTTGTCACCCTCGAACGAATACGGAGGCACAACCAGATTTGCCGAAGCCGGCACGCCGACGAAAACCCGGCCGGAGAGGTCAAACTTCGAGCCGTGACAGGGGCAGAAGAATCCGCCCGGCCAATCTGCGCCGAGGTCTGCAGCCCCGACCTCGGGGCGGAACTTGGGGGCACAACCGAGGTGGGTGC
Organism: Halioglobus sp.; assembly: GCA_037382865.1. Lineage (GTDB taxonomy): Bacteria > Pseudomonadota > Gammaproteobacteria > Pseudomonadales > Halieaceae > JARRPM01. Next base: position 33,741 of record JARRPM010000010.1, read on the forward strand.
AGAGCCCCACGATCACCAGGATCTCCGGGCGCAGGGAGCGGTCGATGCCGTGGATATAGTCGGGCTGGTCGGCGTTGGAGGAGTCGGGGTCTTTAAGCCTGTCATTGAGCCCGTCGAGGAGCGCGAGCTCCGACTCGGTACGGTGGACCACGTAGACCGGCTTGCCGCGCCACTCGACGACCACCATCTGGCCCGCCTCGAGCTTGCTGATATCCGCCTTCACCGGAGCGCCGGCGGCCTTGGCCTTGGCCGAGGGGTTCCAGGACCCGACAAACGGTACCGCAATGCCCACCGCGCCGGCCACCCCGACCGCGCTGGTGGCCGCCACCAGGAAGCGCCGCCTGCCGCTGTTTACGTCCTCGCTACTCATGCTTTTCTCCCTCGCTAGATATGTCTGCATGGCCCTTGGCCGGCCACCGGAAACGCAAACCGCAAAACGGACCAAATGGTAATGACTTTGCCCCGTCGATACAAGGAAACGAAGCAAGCGGGCGTTTCCGTTTCTCTCGATGCCCCGCGGCATACGGGGCTCCCGCCAGCTTAACGCTTGGAGTACTGGGGCCGCTTGCGCGCCTTGCGCAGACCGACCTTCTTGCGCTCCACTTCGCGGGCGTCGCGGGTGACGTACCCGGCACTGCGCAGGGTGCCGCGCAGGGACTCGTCGTATTCCATCAGCGCCCGGGTGATACCGTGACGGATCGCGCCGGCCTGGCCGAAGCTGCCGCCGCCCTGGACCGTCACATTGACATCGAACTTGTCATTCATGTCCACCAGCTCGAGTGGCTGGCGCACGATCATGCGCGCCACTTCCCGCCCGAAATATTTGTCGAGGGGGCGATGGTTCACCGTGATAGCACCGGCGCCACTGCGCAGGAAAACGCGGGCGGTGGACGTCTTGCGTCGGCCGGTTCCGTAGTATTGGGTAGCTGCCATAAAAATTCCGTTAAATGTTCAGTACTTGGGGCTGTTGTGCCGCGTGTGGATGTGCGTCGCCGGCGTACACTTTCAGTTTCTTGAACATGGCGCGGCCCAGCGGGTTGCGCGGCAGCATGCCCTTGACCGCAGTCTGGATCACCCGCTCAGGCGCCTTGTCTATCAGCTTCTCAAACGAGATGGACTTCAGACCGCCCGGGTACCCGGTGTGGTGGTGGTACATCTTATCCGTCGCCTTGGCACCGGTAACCCGCACTTTCTCCGCATTGACGACGACGATGTAGTCACCGGTATCCACGTGGGGCGTGTACTCAGCCTTGTGCTTGCCGCGCAGACGGTGGGCGATTTCGCTGGCCAGGCGCCCGAGGGTCTTGCCGGAGGCGTCCACCACGAACCAGTCGCGGGACACTTCCTCTGCTTTGGCACTGTAAGTTTTCATCACTATCCGCCTTGCGGGGGCTCTGATTTCGAGAGCGCGAATACTAATCAATGCCCCCACCCATTTCAAGAACAAATATAAAGAATATTCACCCCTCGCGAGCCCTCCGCGCCGCGCGGGTCAGGGTTTGTGCTCCCTCGCCAGATAGTCATGGGACTGCATCTCCTGCAGGCGGGAGACGGTGCGCCGGAACTCGAAGGCCAGGCGCCCGTCGCCGTACAGCTCCAGCAGCGGCACGGCGGCGGACAGCACCAGCTTGACGTTGCGGTCGTAAAACTCGTCCACCAGGTTGATAAAGCGCCGCGCCCGGTCGTCGCTGTCCGGGCCGAAGGCAGGCACCCCGGAAATCAGGACCGCGTGGAAAATCCGGGACAATTCGATGTAATCGTTCTGTGAGCGGGGCCCGTCGCACAGCTCGGCGAAGTCGAACCAGGCCACGTCATCGGCCACGCAGCGGCAGGTCAGGTAGCGGCCATTGATCTGCAGCCGCTCCCAGTGCTTGCCCGGCTCGGGGGCGAGGGCCTCGAAACTGGCCCGCAGGCTGGCATCGGCCCCCTCGCCCAGGGGGCAGTGGTACAGCTCGGCCCGCTGCAGCGTGCGCAACCGGTAGTCCACGCCGGAGTCGACATTGACCACCAGGGTGTATTGCTTGACCAGCTCGATGGCGGGCAGGAAGCGCTGGCGCTGCAGGCCGTTCTCGTAGAGGCGGTCGGGCTCGATATTGGAGGTGGCCACCAGGGTGACACCGCGGTCGAAGAGCGCCTCCATCAGCCCCCCGAGAATCATGGCGTCGCCGATATCGGTCACGAAAAATTCATCGAAGCAGATCACCAGGGCCTCCGCCGCGAGGCGGTCCGCCACGGTGTGCAGCGGGTTCTTCTCGCCCCCGAGACTCGTCAGCTCATCGTGCACCCGCCGCATGAAGCGGTGAAAGTGGACGCGAAGCTTCCGCCGGAAAGGCAGGCAGTCGTAGAAGGTATCCACGAGGTAGGTCTTGCCCCGCCCCACGCCGCCCCACAGGTAAAGTCCGGTCTCGGGCTCCCGGCGCTGGCCGCGCAGCCGAGACCACCAGGCCACCAGGCCTCCCCGCTGGTCCCGGTGGCGGGCGATGAGCCGCTCATGGAGATCCTGCAACAGCCGCACGGCATTCTCCTGGGCCGGGTCATGGGAGAAATCCTCCCGCTGCAGGTCAGCCTGATAGCGCTGCCAGGGTGTCGTCATGGGAGGGCTTTCCAGTCCCTTGGTGTCGCGAGCGCCCCACTTTAACCACAGGCCCGGTGCTTGGCAACGCCGCCCGCGGCGGCGTTTGCCGATGATGCCCGGGGCGCTGCCGCCGAACCCCGCACCCGGCTACAGCCGGGACGGGTTTAGGGGTATACTTGCGCCTCTTCGAAATAGCCAGCCCAAGGGGATTCACCCGTGTATGACCTGACCATCGTAATTGCCGTAGGCGCCGCCCTGTTGATTCTCGGCCTGGTGATCGGCGCGCTGTGGGGTCGCAGCAGCTCGCCGGCAACGCAGAAATACAAGGAAGTGGAGCGCAAGCTGGACCAGCTGATACAGGACAAGAAAGCCTACGAGGACGAGGTCGTGGAGCACTTCGCCGACACTGCCAGGTTGCTCAACAATCTCACCGAGAGCTATCGGGACGTGCACACCCATCTCGCCAAGGGCGCAGCTGACCTATGCCAGGGCAGGGGGCCGATTGCCCTGGAAAATTTCGACAACAGCGGCGACGAGGCGGAAATCCCCCCGCACCTCGCCAATATCCAGCCACCCCTGGACTACGCACCAAAAACCTCCCCCGACGAGAAAGGCATGCTCAACGAGGAGTTCGGCCTTGAGCGCGAGCGGTCCGCGGCTTCCCTCGAGGAGCCCGAGAAGGCCTGAGCGCCGCCACGCCGGGTTCTTCGCCCGTTTGTAACGAACGCCTCTGCGGGGCGGCCCTACACCCGCCGGTCAGCGGGACAGCAATCCCGCAACCGGCCCGGCCTACGGGCACGAGAGCAGGTCCCCGCGGCCGGGCTGCCATGCCATCATCACCTCAACGCGCCCGTATCATATACAATGCGAGCCGACAGCAGACACGACAGGTTCCATGAAAAACGCTTTAAGATTCGCCGCCTGGCCCACCATTGCGGGCATCCTGGCCGCGCTGCTCATTCTCGATCGCTGGGTGCTGCCGCATACCCCCGCCGGCAACCTCAGCAGCGCCGGGCCGGTGAGCTATGCCGCGGCGGTACGCAGCGCGACGCCCGCGGTCGTCAACATCTACACAGCCAAGCTGGTGACCTCCCGTCGCAATCCGCTGCTGGATGAATGGATCCTGCGCCGCTTTGCCCGGCCCCAGGCCCAGCGCATCGAACGCTCCCTCGGCTCCGGCGTAATCATGACCGACGAGGGCCACATTCTCACCAACAACCACGTCATCGACGGGGCCGACGCCATCCAGGTGCTGCTCCATGACGGGCGCTCCGCCAACGCCGTGGTGATCGGGACCGACCCGGCCACCGACCTGGCCGTGCTGCAGATCGAGCTGCCTGACCTGCAGCCCATCGAGCTGGGCGACTCCAACAATGCGCGGGTTGGCGACGTGGTGCTGGCGATCGGCAACCCGCTGGGTTTCGGCCATTCGGTGACCCAGGGCATCGTCTCCGCCCTGGGACGCTATGGCCTCCAGCTCAACACCTACGAGGACTACATCCAGACTGATGCCACCATTCACCTCGGCAATTCCGGTGGCGCACTGATCGATACCCGCGGACGCCTCCTCGGGATCAATACCCTGATCTACACCAACCAGCAGAGCGGCACGGCGACGGGTATCGGGATCAGCCTGGCCATCCCGGTGAACCTCGCGGTCTTCGTGATGCGCGACCTGATCGATTACGGTGAAGTGATCCGCGGCTGGCTCGGGGTCAGTGTGGAGCCGGCCAGGATGGTCCCGGAGAGCGGGCGGCCGGGGCCGGCGCTGCTGGTCGTGGCGGTGGCCGAGGATGGCCCCGCGGCGCGGGCCGGCATCATGCCGGGAGACGTGATCACCCACATCGACGGCGAGCCGGTGCAGGACGGCAGGCTGACCATGCACCGCATCGCCATGCTGCGGCCCGGGGATGCCATCGAGGTGACGGTGCAGCGCGGTCAGCAGAGCCTGGAGTTGCGCGCGATCGTGGGCGTGCTGCGCCAGTCCGCCGCCGATACCGGCTGAGCGCGGGCCAGACATGACACTAGCTGCGGGGCGGGCGCTCCAGGCGCAGCTCGGCGCTGCGGGCGTGCGCGGTCAGCGACTCCCCCCGGGCCAGTACCGACGCGACCCGGCCCAGCGCCCGGACGCCCTCCTCGCTGCACATAATGATGGAACTGCGCTTCTGGAAATCGTACACCCCGAGCGGCGACGAGAAGCGGGCGCTGCGCGCGGTGGGCAGCACGTGGTTGGGGCCCGCACAGTAGTCGCCGAGCGCCTCTGACGTGTAGGGCCCCAGGAAGATCGCGCCGGCGTGGCGCACCAGTGGCAGCAGGCTTTCGGGATCCTCGACCGAGAGCTCGAGGTGCTCGGGCGCCAGGCGGTTGCTCACCGCGATCGCATCCTCCAGGTCAACGGTCCTTATCAGGGCGCCGCGCCGCGCCAGCGAGTGGCGAATGATCTCCGCCCGCGACATCTGCGGCAGCAGCCGCTCGATCGCCGCCTGCACCGCATCCAGGTAGGCGCCATCGGGACAGAGCAGGATGGACTGGGCATTTTCGTCGTGCTCGGCCTGGGAAAAGAGGTCCATCGCCACCCACTCGGGATCGGTGCTGCCGTCACCCACGACCAGGATTTCCGACGGCCCGGCGACCATGTCGATCCCCACCCGCCCGAACACCTGGCGCTTGGCCGCCGCCACGTAAATGTTGCCTGGCCCCACGATCTTGTCCACGGCGGGGACGGTGGCGGTGCCAAAGGCCAGCGCCGCGACCGCCTGGGCGCCGCCCAGGGTGAATACGCGGTCGACCTCCGCTATCCGCGCGGCCGCCAGTACCAGGTCGTTCAGCTCCCCACCCGGCGCAGGCACCACAATGATTATCTCGGCCACTCCGGCGTCCCGTGCCGGCAGCGCGTTCATCAGTACCGAAGAGGGATAGCTCGCCTTGCCGCCGGGCACGTAGATGCCCGCGCGCTCCAGGGGGGTAATCTTCTGGCCCAGCAGATTGCCGGCGGCGTCCCGAAACTGCCAGCTCTCCTGCAGCTGGTGCGCGTGGTAGCTGCGCACCCGGTCTGCTGCATATTCCAGCGCCTCCCGCTGTGACGGATCGATCGACTCCAGGGCCGCGGCAAGACGCTGCTGCGGTATCTCCAGTTCAGCCACGGCAGCCGCCTGCAGTCCGTCGAACCTCGCCGTGTAGTCCAACAGGGCGGCGTCGCCGCGGCGGGCGACGTCGGCGATGATCGCCGCGACCGCGTCTGTCACCGCCTGGCCCTCACTCTCCTCCCAGCGGGTGAGGCGGTCCAGGCGGGCGTCGAAGTCCGGGTCGCGGGTATCGAGTCGCGCAATGGTCATCTCAGGGGTCCTCTCCTGTCTCTTCCACGATCGCCGCGAGGTCGTCAATGAGGCGCTGGATGCCCGTGTAGGCCGAGCGCATGGCGGCCTTGTTGACGACCAGCCGCGAACTGATCGCAGCAATCTCCTCCAAAGGCGCCATACCGTTGGCCCGCAGCGTATTGCCGGTGTCGACGATGTCCACGATCAGGTCAGCCAGGTTCATGATCGGCGCCAGCTCCATTGCACCATAGAGCTTGATCACCTCGGCGTGCACGCCGCGCGTGGCGAAATGCCGGCGCGCGATGTTGGTGAATTTGGTGGCCACCCGGACCCGTGCCGAGCCGGGCCTCCAGCCGACCGGGCCCGCGGTCATCAGGCGGCAGCGGGCGATGCCCAGGTCGAGTGGCTCGTACAGGCCCTCCGCCCCGTGCTCGAGCAGCATGTCCTTGCCGACGACGCCGACGTCCGCGGCGCCGTGCCGCACATAGGTCGGCACGTCGCTGCCGCGAATCACCACCAGGCGCACGCCGTCCCGGCTGGTATCGAATACCAGGCGGCGACTGGTGGCGATATCCTCCAGCGGCTCGATTCCCGCCCGGGCAAGCAGCGGCAGGGTCTCCTTGAGAATACGCCCCTTGGTCAGTGCTATGGTCAGCGGCTGGTTCATTCTAGCCCGCCGCCCGCCAGATCTCGGCGCCCAGGGTCTGCAACTTCTGCTCGATACATTCGTAACCCCGGTCGATGTGGTAGATCCGCTCCACGTGTGTCGTGCCAGACGCTACCAGGCCGGCAATAACGAGGCTGGCGGAGGCGCGCAGGTCGGAGGCCATGACCGGTGCGCCCCGCAACCGCTCCTGGCCGGTGATGATGGCGGTGTGGCCCTCGACGGCGATACGCGCTCCCATCCGGTTCATCTCGTGGGTCTGCATCAAACGATTCTCGAATACCGTTTCAGTGACGGTGCTGGTACCGTCGGCCACCGCATTCATCGCGGTGAACTGGGCCTGCATGTCAGTGGGAAAGGCGGGATATGGGGCCGTCTTGATGTTGACCGCCAGCGGGCGGCGCCCCGCCATGTCCAGTTCGATCCAGTCATCGCCCACGCGGATCCCGGCCCCCGCCGCTTCCAGCTTCAGGATGACCGCCTCCAGGTATTCGGGGCAGGTGTCTCTCAACATCACCCGCCCACGGGTCGCCGCAGCCGCCACCAGGTAGGTGCCGGTCTCGATGCGGTCGGGCATGACCCGATAACTGCAGCCGTGCAGTCTCTCCACGCCGTCAATGACCACGGTGTCACTGCCATGCCCCTCGATCCTTGCGCCCATGCGGATCAGGCACTCCGCCAGATCCACCACTTCCGGTTCCCGCGCGGCGTTCTCCAGGATGGTTCGCCCCTGCGCCAGGGTCGCCGCCATCATCAGGTTTTCGGTGCCGCCCACGGTCACCGATTCCATCAGGATGTGGGCACCCTGCAGCCGCCCGTCGACCTGCGCGTTGATGTATCCATCCTCCACGCTGATCCCCGCCCCCATCGCCTCGAGGCCCCGCAGGTGCAGGTCCACCGGGCGACTGCCGATCGCGCAACCGCCGGGAAAGGAGACATGCGCGCGCCCGAAGCGGGCCAGCATGGGGCCCAGCACCAGGATCGAGGCGCGCATGGTCTTGACCAGCTCATAGGGCGCGGAGAACTCCGAGATGGTGCTGGAATCGACGTCTGCGCTGAGGTTCTCCCCCATGCTCGCCGTCACCCCCATGCTGCCGAGCAGCCTGATCATGGTGGTGATGTCGTTCAGGTTGGGCAGGTTGTCGATCTTGACCGGCTCTTCCGCCAGCAGGGTGGCCGCCAGGATCGGCAGCGCCGCGTTCTTGGCGCCCGAAATACGCAACTCACCGTCGAGCGGCCTGCCGCCCCGGATTACCAGTTTGTCCACAGTCTCTCCAAGTCGCCGGGGTGGTCAGCCCCGGTCCTGCCACTCGGCGGCGGTATAGGTCCGGATATTGACGGCGTGGATCGAGCCGTCGGCGATCTGGTCGCTGAGGGCGGCATACACCAACTGCTGCTTCTTGACCGGTCGCAGGCCCTCGAAAACCGGCCCGATGGCGGTAATATCGTAGTTGCTCCCCTCACCCTGAACGTGAAACTCACACTCCTTCAGGTGAGACTGAAGCAGTGCCTTGACCGTGGCGGCGTCCATAAATGCTCTCCAGATTGCCGTGTTACCCGGCAGGGATGGCGGGCAGCATGTCCCGCCGGTAAAAGGCCGAGCATTTTAGGAGAAAATGTCGCCGATGGCGACCGCTGCGGCGTCGGGCGGCTGAAGTCCGGCCTGATCCGGTCGCCCCAGGACCAACGTCAGGTTTCCACCTCGACGGTGGTCCAGTTGTCGATGACCGCGTCGAGGTCGCCATTCTGCTCGCGGGCGGCGGCCTCGAACTGGTTGCGATAGATTTCGCCCAGGTTGACGCTCTCGATGATCACGTTGCGCAATTTCCAGTCACCCGACTTGTCGCGGCCCATTTGGTAGAGAATCTCATAGGGCTCCGCCTCACCTGTGAAGATAAGCTGCTGCACGGAGACGAAAGACTGGTCGGCTTCAGCCGGGTCGGGTTCGGCCAGCTCGATCCGGGCACCCGCATAGGCCAGCAATCCCTTGCTGTAGGTGCGCACCAGGCCCAGGCGCATCACTTCGGTGAAGCGGTCCAGCTGATCGCGGAGTTGCGCACGGCCCGCCTCGTCCAGGGAGCGGTAGCGCTCGCTGCTGGCATAGGGACCCATGACGCCGCGGGCAAACCCACGGAAATCGATGACCGGGTCGAGAATGGCCTGGACCTGCCGGTAATAGCGCTCCGGGTCCTTATCGGCGTAGGCCTGGGCCTCTTCCACGACCGCCATGACCCGCCGGGTGGCATCCTCTACCACGCCATGCGCCGTCGGCGCTGAGGCCCCGGCGCCGGGCTGCGCCCATGCCTGGGCGATCAAGAGCGTCAGGGCAGCCAGCCAGCCCAGCTGTACACGTAATGTCATGGTCGTCCTCTTCCACCCGGATTTGCCAGTATCCACGCCTGAATAGGGCTGTATAATGCCTTACCGCAGGGGTCTGAAACCACACCGGGACGCCGGGCACATCGCCCGTTCTACGACACCGGTCCGCGCCGTCAGTTCCAATGCTTCGCGCGGGGCCTACTTTAACAGGAAATTCGTAACTATGCTGGTAGCTTGCGCCGCCATCCTGGTCGGCCTGATAGTCCTTATCTGGAGTGCGGACCTGTTCGTCATGGGCGCCGCCGGCATTGCCAGGAACCTGGGGCTGTCACCCATTGTCATCGGCCTGACCATTGTCTCTCTGGGCACCTCGGCGCCGGAAGTGCTGGTCTCCATCAATGCCGCTATCACGGGCGCCGGGCCACTGGCCATCGGCAACGCCATCGGCTCCAATATCGCCAACATCGGTATGGTGCTGGGCATAACGCTGCTGGTCGCACCACTGATGGCGCACCAGGGCCATATGAAAACCCAGCTGCCGGTCCTGTTGCTGGTGACCGTCGCCGTTGGCCTGCTGGCACTCGACCGGTCGTTCTCGAGGCTGGATGGCTGCCTGATGCTGGGCGCCCTCGCGCTCATCATGACCATGACCGTGCGCAGCCAGTCCCACGACAGGGAGCTGGCCCAGGAGGCGGCTGAGGAGCCCCTTCCGGAGCTGGGGAAACTTCGCGCCTGGATAACGTTCCTGGTGGGCCTGGCCCTGCTGGTTGTCAGCGCCAGGATACTGGTCTGGGGCGCCGTATTCGTGGCCGGGGAACTGGGTGTCTCGGAACTGGTGATCGGCCTTACCGTCATCGCCATCGGGACCAGCCTGCCGGAACTGGCCGCCACAGTCGCCAGCGCGCTGCGCGGCCATACCGAAATCGCCCTGGGCAACGTGATCGGGTCCAACTTGTTCAACCTGCTGGCGGTGATGCCGATTCCCGGCCTGGTGACGACTCAGACGCTCGAGTCCAGCGTCCTGCTCCGGGACTACCCGACCATGACACTCTTCACTCTGTTCCTGGCCGTCGCCGTCTACCTGAGCAGCAGGCGCCGCGCCTCCCGGAACGGCTATTCCTATGTGGGACGACGGGTCGGGGTGTTGTTAGTGTCGTTCTACGCACTGTATTATTACTGGCTATATCTCACCTTCTAGGCGCAGGGCCTCTACATGCCTGGCAAAAGCACCACGGAATTCGCGGACTCGGGGCGGCGCACCATCAGGATGGAAGCCGCGGCGGTAGCCGCCATGGAACAGCGCGTCGGGGCAGATTTCAACCGGGCCTGCGAGCTGCTGCTGCAGACCCGCGGCCGGGTGATCGTCACCGGTATGGGCAAATCCGGCCACATCGCGCGCAAGATCGCAGCCACCCTCGCCAGCACCGGCACCCCGGCGCACTTCGTCCACCCCGGCGAGGCGAGCCATGGCGACATGGGCATGATCACTCCCGACGATGCCGTGATCGCGCTTTCCAACAGCGGTGCCGTGACGGAGGTCGTGACCCTGCTGCCCCTGCTGAAGCGCCTGGGCACTCCCCTTGTCAGCATGACCGGCAAGCCGGAGTCGATTCTGGCCCGGGCCTCCGAGGTCCATCTGGACACCGGTGTCGAGACCGAGGCCTGTCCACTGGATCTCGCGCCGACCTCGAGCACCACCACCGCCCTGGTCATGGGCGATGCCCTGGCCATCGCGCTGCTGGAGGCACGCGGATTCACCGCCGAGGATTTTGCCTTCTCCCACCCGGGCGGCACCCTGGGGAAGAAGCTGCTGCTGAAGGTCGAGGATGTGATGCGCTCGGGGGAGGCGGTTCCGCGGGTGGGGCCGGACACCCTGCTATCGCGCGCCCTGCTGGAAATCAGTAACAAGGGGCTGGGGATGACCACCGTCGTCGACGACAGTGGCAGGCTCGAGGGCATCTTCACCGATGGTGACCTGCGCCGCGCACTGGATCACCAGGTCGACATCCACAGCAGCGCCATTGGCGCGTTGATGACCACTAATGCAAAGACCGCGCATCCTGACATGCTGGCGGCGGAAGCGCTGCGCATCATGGAGGAAAACGAGATCACCTCGCTGGTCGTCGTTGACGATGCGGGCGGCATCGCCGGAGTCCTGCACCTGATGCACCTGCTGCACGCCGGCATCGCCTGAGGCCGATGGCGAAGCCATGAGCAATCTGCAACAGAGAGCGGCGGCACTGCGCTTACTGGCGCTGGACGTCGATGGCGTCCTCACTGACGGGCGCATCTATTATGGCAACCAGGGTGAGGAACTCAAGGCCTTCGACATCAAGGACGGACTCGGCATCAAGCTGCTGCAGCGCGCGGGGGTCAGGGTGGCCATCATCACCGGCAGGCGCTCAGAGATCGTCCTGCGGCGCGCCCGTGAGCTCGGCATCGAGGATGTCATCCAGGGTCGCGAGGACAAGGCGCAGGCCCTGGACGAACTGTGCCGCCAGCGGCAGCTCGAACTGGCCCACTGCGGCTACATGGGCGACGACCTTCCCGACCTGGGCGCCATCAGCCGCGCCGGTCTCGGCATGACCACGGCCGATGCCAGCGCCGCCGTACTGGCGGCCGCTGACTGGTGCAGCCGCCACAAGGGCGGGCACGGCGCCGTGCGCGAGGCCTGCGAATTCATCCTCGATGCACGGGGAGAGCGCGCCCGGCTGGAGGCGGAATACGCCTGATGCCACGCGCTTCCCTGCAGATTCTGTTGGCGATCGTCCTCGGCATGGCCGCCACGTACTACTGGGACCCCCGGACCGGGCAGGTCGCTGACCCCGACACCAGCGCACGCCGGCAGGCACTGCCCCGGGCCTACCTGCAGTCGCCGCTGAGCCGGACCTACAATGAACAGGGCAATCTCACCGATATCCTGGAGGCCGCGAGCGTGGAGCAATACCCGCAGCGAGACGAGTCGCTGATCGAGGCACCGCGCTTCTATGCCCTCAGTGGCGATGACAAGACCTGGTCAGCGACCGCGGCCCGGGGGAGCTTTCGCCACAGCACCGAGACCCTCACCCTGCTGGACAATGTCTCGCTCTCCCACGACCAGACCGGGGCCCGCGTGGCCACCGCCGCATTGGACATCGATCTCGACACCAAAACGGCGACTTCCCGCAACCCGGTCACGATCACCTATGACGACAACGTTACCCGTGCGGACGGCATGATCGCCCGCCTGGAGATGGAGACCATCACGCTTATGCCGAATGTGGAGAGCATTTATGTTCAACCCCCGCCCCGTTAGGCGCGGCCGGCGCCAACCGCTGTGCGCTGCCATCCTGCTACTGCTGCTGGGCACGGGCCCGGCGGCGGCGCTCGAGACGGATCGCGCCCAGCCGATCCGCATCACGGCGGACCAGGCCCTGCGCGACGAAAAACAGGGCTTCACCGTGTATGAGGGCAACGTGGAGATGGACCAGGGGAGCCTTCATATCGAGGCGGACAAGATCACCATCTTCCACAAGACGGATCAGGCAGACCGGATCGTGGCGGAAGGGGGGCCGGCAAAAATGCAGCAGCAGCCGGAACCCGACAAGGGCCTGGTGCACGCCGAGGCGAGAGTCATCGAGTACCTCAGAAAGGAGGAGCGGGTGCTGCTGCGGCAGAGTGCCCGCATCGAGCAGGACGGCTCCACGGTAACCGGTGACTCTATCGACTATCTCATCGGCGAGCAGCTGGTGAGAGCCCAATCCGGGCCGGAGCAGGACGGGGAGCGGGTACAGGTGGTCATTCCCCCGGAGAGAATTGAACAGGATACCGGCGACCGTGGCGAAACTGATAGCGAGTAACCTGGCCAAGGCCTACCGCGGACGCGAGGTGGTGCAGGACGTCTCCCTGGAGCTGGACAGTGGTCAGATCGTCGGCCTGCTGGGCCCCAACGGCGCCGGCAAGACCACCTGTTTCTATATGATCATCGGCATCATCCAGGCCGACCGCGGCACCATCACCATCAACGGCGAGGACATCACCGCCCTCTCCATGCACGAGCGGGCGCGGCGGGGTGTCGGCTACCTGCCCCAGGAGGCCTCCATTTTCCGTCGACTCTCGGTGGGCGACAATATCCTGTCGATCCTCGAGACCCGGCCGGACCTCAACAGGAAGCAGCGCCTCGAGCAATGCGATCAGCTGCTCGCGGAATTCCACGTGGAGCACCTGCGGGACAACCTCGGGCAGTCCCTGTCCGGCGGAGAGCGGCGCCGCATCGAGATCGCCCGGGCCCTCGCCACCGAGCCGGACTTCATCCTGCTCGACGAGCCCTTTGCCGGCGTCGATCCCATCTCGGTCAGCGATATCAAGGAGATCATCAAGCACCTGCGCGCCCGCGGGATCGGGGTGCTGATCACCGACCACAACGTGCGGGACACCCTGGACATCTGTGAGAAGGCCTACATCGTCGGTGAGGGACACATCATCGCCGCCGGCACCTCCGAGGAGGTGCTGAACAACAAACGTGTTCGCGAGGTCTATTTGGGAGAGCAGTTCCGGATGTGACTTTCCCCGGGGATCGACCCCGCAGAGGGCGCTCCCGTTGGCCGGATGAGAGCTCGTCCACACTTCCGCCTTTTCCTCAGGCAAATTCAAAGCAAATTTCGCGCCAAGCGGTTGCCACGCCCGGGCAGCCGGGTCTACACTGGCACTGAGTTTACCCATCGGCGATACGGCCGGAACGCCGCCACAGGAGCAGTTTACCTCCCGACATGAAGCAGTCGCTGCAACTAAAACTGGGCCAGCAGCTGACCATGACGCCACAGCTGCAGCAGGCCATCCGCCTGCTGCAACTGTCGACTCTGGACCTGCAACAGGAAATCCAGCAGGCGCTGGACAGCAATCCGCTGCTGGAGATGATCGACGAGGACAACCAGCCCGAAAACCCCGACGAACTGCCGGAACGCGGCGACCAGGAGGAGCCGGCCAGCACCCGGGACGGCCCCCTCGAGAGTCTTGAAAACAGCGCCGGTGACGGTGCGGAGAGCGGCGACTGGGAGTCCTCGCCAACGGACGCGACGCTCCCGGATGACCTGCCGGTCGATACCCAGTGGGACGACCTGCTCCCCTCCGGCTCGGCACCGTCGGGCGGCGACGATCTTCCCGACTCGGACTTCGAGAGCCGCAATACCTCACCGGAATCCCTGCAGGAGCAACTGCTCTGGCAGCTCAACCTGACCCGCCTCTCCGATACCGACCGGGTGATTGCCATGGCGATCATCGATGCCACCGACGCCAACGGGCGCCTGGTGCTCAGCCTTGAGGATATTTACGAATCCCTGGTGGGCGAGCTGGACATCGAGATGGACGAGGTGGTGGCGGTCCTGCATCGCCTGCAGCAGTTCGAGCCGGCGGGGGTCTGCACCCGGGACCTGCAGGAGTGCCTGCTGGTGCAGCTGCAGCAGCTCCCCGCCTCGACCCCGTGGCTGGAGCAGGCGCGACTGGTCCTGAGCCGCCACCTCAACCAGCTCGCAGCCGGCGACTACAACCAGATTCTCAGGCGCACCCGGCTGAAGGAGTGGGAGCTGAAGGAGGTCATGGCCCTGATCCAGAGCCTGGACCCGAATCCCGGACAGTCCGCCGCCCCGGACGAGGTCGAGTACGTCGTCCCGGACGTCTTCGTCAGCAAGAAGGACGGCCGCTGGCTGGTGGAGCTCAACCCCGATATCGCGCCGAAGCTGCGGATCAACAACGACTACGCGCGACTGATCAAGCGTGCCGACAACAGCGCGGACAATACCTACCTGCGGGACAACCTGCAGGAGGCGCGCTGGTTCCTGAAAAGCCTGCAGAGTCGCAACGAAACGCTGATGAAGGTTGCCACCCGGATCGTCGAGCACCAGCGCAACTTCCTGGAATACGGCGAGGAGGCGATGAAGCCGCTGGTGCTGCACGACATCGCCGAGGCGGTGGAGATGCACGAGTCCACCATATCCCGGGTTACGACCCAGAAATACATGCACACGCCGCGGGGCATTTTCGAGCTCAAGTACTTCTTCTCCAGCCATGTCTCCACGACGGCGGGCGGGGAGTGCTCCTCGACGGCAATTCGGGCCCTGATCAGGAAACTGGTGGCGGCGGAGAATCCCCGCAAGCCGCTCAGCGACAACAAGATCGCAAAGCTGCTCGAGGAGCAGGGCATTCAGGTTGCCCGGCGCACCATTGCCAAGTATCGCGATGCCCTGCTGATTCCGCCATCCAATGAGCGCAAGAGATTAGTCTAGACTTTACAGTAAAAAACCCGGCAAGGCCGGTACCGGGCGCCGCCCGGTTCAACACAGAGAAGGAGTAACCTATGCAACTGAACGTCAGCGGTCACCATGTGGAGGTCACCTCCCCCCTGCGGGAGTACGTCGAAAGCAAGTTCGAGCGGCTGCAGCGCCATTTCGACCAGATCACCAACACCCAGGTCACCCTCATCGTGGAGAAGATGGTGCAGAAAGCCGAAGCCACCATTCACATCTCAGGTGCCGATATTTTTGCCGCCGCAGAGTCCGATGATATGTACGCCGCCATTGACGCCCTTGCAGACAAACTCGATCGCCAGTTGATCAAGCACAAGGAAAAGGCCCGGGGCCACTGAGCTCTCACTATGGAACCTCTAGCCCAACTGCTGACCCCGGGGCGCACCGTGTGCCACGCACCGGGTGTCAGCAAGAAACGACTGTTCGAAACGATCGCCAGGATCATCAGCGAGGACCAGCTTTCCCTGCCCTACGACGAGGTATTCACCCAGCTCTTCGCCCGGGAGAAGCTCGGCAGCACCGGCCTCGGCCAGGGCATCGCCATCCCCCACTGCCGCATCGACAACTGCACACGGCCCGTGGGATCCCTGCTCACCCTCGAGGAGCCCATCGATTTCGATGCGCCCGATGACCAGCCCGTGGATCTGCTTTTTGTGCTGCTGGTCCCGGGAGAGGCCCAGCAACAGCACCTCGACATACTCGCCAACATCGCGCGCCTGTTCAGCCAGGACGACTTCTGCCACGAGCTGCGCGCCGCGCAGACCGACCAGGCACTGTACGAAATCGCCACCAGCAAAAGCCTGTGACCAGCGCTGCAGACCAACTGATCATCATCAGCGGCCGCTCGGGCTCGGGCAAGAGTACCGCCCTGCACCAGCTGGAGGACGAGGGCTACTACTGTATCGACAACCTGCCCGTCGCTCTGCTGCCGGCTCTGGTGGAGGAGACGTCCAATGAGCAGTTCAGGCATTTCCGGGGTACTGCGGTGTGTATCGACGCCCGCAATGCCTGGCAGGACCTGGCCAACTTCAGTGTCATTCTCGAATCCCTGCCGCCGGCGCTCCGTTGCGACCTCCTGTTCCTGGATGCGCAGGAGGGCATTCTCATCAAACGCTTCAGCGAGACGCGGCGACGTCATCCCCTCAGCGGCGTGAACATGCCCCTGGCGGAGGCGTTAGACGAGGAGCGACGTCTGCTCGAGCCGATCGCCGCCGCCGCGTCGCTGGTACTGGACACCAGCCAGATGACGATTTATGAACTGCGCGACGCGATCAAGCAGCGCCTGCTGGGTACCAGTTCAGGCAGCATGTCGATACTGGTCCAGTCCTTTGGATTCAAGCGCGGCGTGCCGCCGGACGCGGACCTGGTGTTCGACGTCCGCATGCTGCCCAATCCGCACTGGGAGAAGGATCTGCGCGCCCGCAGCGGCCTGGATCCGGAGGTCCGGGCATTTCTCGAGGCAAAGCCCTTGACCGGGGAACTCTACCGCGATCTGTGCCGCTTTCTCGACAACTGGCTGCCTCATTACAAGAACGGCAACAGGAGTTATATGACCATCGCAATCGGTTGTACGGGCGGCCAGCATCGGTCAGTATACCTGGCGGACCGCCTGTTCCGGCACTACCGTGAACAGTTTCCGAACATCCACATCAGGCACAGGGAACTGCCGTGATCCGGACCCAGGTCACCATCATCAACAAGCTGGGGCTGCACGCCCGGGCGGCGGCAAAATTCGTCGGCTGCGCCTCGGCTTTTTCCAGCAAGATCCAGGCGGGCAGGGACGGCAAACTGGTCGATGGCAAGAGCATCATGTCGGTGATGATGCTGGCCGCCGGCAAGGGCACCGTACTGGACCTGCACATCGATGGGAAGGACGAGGAGCAGGCACTCGTTGCGCTGCAGGCGCTGATCGAGAACCGGTTCGACGAGCCCGAGTAGGCTCGGCCGCCGCGCACGCGGTCGCATCCGTTACTAATCACGCTGTTGCCGTTTGTCGGGCTTTCCCCTTTCCCCGATAATATCGTCTCACCACGTACCGCGCGCTGAAGGAGTTCTTCGGGAACACTATGGTCCAGAATACCGCGACATCCCAGAAGGCACTGGACAAGCTCACCGAGGCGCTGGATAGCGGCACCCTCGCGGGCGTGCGTCGCATGCTGAACGACCTCCCGCCGGGGGACGTCGCCCACCTTCTGGAATCATCGCCACCCAAATTCCGCCACGTCCTCTGGCAGCTGGTGGACGTGGAGCAGGAAGGCGAGATCATCAACGAGCTCGGGGAGGAGCTCCGCGCCCATTTCTTCAGCGAGATGGACGCATCGGAAGTTGCCCTCATCATGGAGGGACTCGAGGACGACGACGTCGCCGACATGCTGCAACAGCTGCCGGACCGCGTCACCTTCGAAGTACTCAACGCCATGGACCACCAGGACCGGGCGCGGCTCGAACGGGTCATGCTGTACCCGGACGATACCGCCGGCGGCCTGATGAACACCGACTCGATCACCATCCGGGCCCCCCTCACCCTGGACGTCGTACTGCGCTACCTGCGCCGCCACCACGAAATACCCCCGATGACCGACAACCTGATCGTGGTCAGCCGCACGGATAAATACATCGGCCTGCTGCCGCTGAATACGCTGCTGGTCTCGGACCCGTCGCGCTCTGTGCGGGAGATGATGATCACCGATCTCAAGCCGATACCGGTCGACATGCCCGACAGTGAGGTGGCGCGCCTGTTTGAGCGCAACGACTGGGTTTCCGCTCCGGTGGTGGACGACGAGGGGCGCCTGCTGGGTCGAATAACCATCGATGACGTGGTCGACGTGATCCGGGAGGATGCGGACCATTCGGTGATGTCCATGGTCGGCCTCGGGGAGGATGCGGACACCTTCGCGCCGGTGATGCGCGCTGCACCGCGGCGAGCCATCTGGCTCGGCATCAACCTGATCACCGCCTTCGTCGCCTCCGGTGTCATCAACCTGTTCCAGGGCACTATCGAGAAAGTGGTCGCACTCGCCGTGCTGATGCCCATCGTCGCCTCGATGGGAGGGATTGCCGGCACCCAGACCCTGACCGTACTGGTGCGCGGTATCGCGATGGGCCAGGTGGGCAGCAACAACCAGGGCTGGCTGTTGTCCCGTGAACTGGCGGTGGGCGCGCTCAACGGCGTGCTCTGGGCCACTGTCGTGGCGCTGGCGGCCTCCTTCTGGTTCGACGACTGGACCCTGGGCCTCATCATCGCCGCGGCCATGGTTATCAACCTGGTCACGGCGGCCCTGGCCGGCGCGGCGCTGCCACTGCTGATGACCAGGGCCAACATCGATCCGGCCCTGGCCGGGGGCGTGGTACTCACCACTGTCACCGACGTGGTCGGTTTCGTCTCCTTTCTCGGCCTGGCGACGCTGTTCTATGCCTGACTACGACGACGATGCGGACTACCTCGAGGGAGACGAGCGCCCCAGCAAGAGCGAGATGAAGCGCCGCATGCTGGCCCTGCAGGAGCTGGGTGAGGCGCTCGTCGGCCTCAGCGATAAACAGCTCGCGCAGATGCCCATCGACGACGATCGGCTGTTGCAGGCGATCCGGGAGGTGCGCCGGATAAACAGCAACAGCGCGAGGCGGCGCCATCTCCAGTTGATTGGCAAGCTGATGCGCGACATCGATGCAGAGCCGATTGCGGCGGCCCTGCAGGCCCTCCATAGCCGGCGCCGGCAGCGGGACGACGCCTTTCACCAGCTGGAGCAGCTGCGCGAGACGGTGCTGGCGGCGGGTGCAGAGGGTGTCGAAGCGGTCATGGCGCGCTGGCCGCAGGCGGACCGCCAGCAATTGCGACAGCTGGTATTGCAGCATCAGCGCGAGGCCGAGCGGGGCCGGCCACCCGCAGCCAGCCGGAAACTGTTCCGCTATCTGCGGGAGCTGCAGGAGCTTTACGGCGGCGCCGAGTGATCCCCTGCAGCGGCACCCGGTTCCGTCACACCCGGGGATCCCGCTTCCGCTTTGTCATCCCCCGGCGCCCGGGCCGCCGGCCCTGGGTTGCGCGGTCCGGGGTCGAAAATGCGCTGGAACTTGACCTTGGGGTCATCCCAGGTGCCGCCGATCGTATAGATGGCGCTGGACAGGCTGTTCACCTGCTTTTCGAACACCTTGCTGACCACGAACACCCCCGCCGCCACCGGCAGGCCCGCCGCCAGGGCGGCGACCCAGGGCAGGTTGCTGGCCACCGGCAGGGTCGCGACCAGTTCCCCGCGCAGATTCCGGGTAGCCACCTCCGAGACCCCGCTGAACTGGAAGCTGCTGGAACTGCCCTTGACCTCCATCTGCGGCACCTCGATGGTGCCGCCTTGCAGGAGGATCTCGCCATCGACCGTGTGAAACGGGATCCCCGACTCGAACATCTGCGTCAGGTCGAGACGCTGGACGATGTCCGCCAGGTTGAGAATGCTGACCACCTTGAGTGCCCCGGTCGTACCCGGAGAGGCCTCGAGAAAGCGTCCCCGCCCCAGCGCCACCTGCAGCGAGCCGCTGCTGCGGGCCATGGCGAAGGCCTGCGGCGCGCCCGGCCAGTCCAGCTGCAGCCGCAGCGTGCCCGTCTCGGTCTCCAGGGTTTTCTCATAGCCGAACTCCTGCAGCGTCCGGCCGAGATCATCGAAGTGCAGCGTGACCGCCAGCCCGGTTCCCGCCTCCTCACCCTGCTGCCATTGAACGTGGCCGGCATCCTCCGCGCGCAGTCTCATGCCTGCAAGCTCGCCCCGGATCGCCCCTGCGGACAGCAGCGTATCGCGGCTCTTCAGATCGAAGGAGAGCGAACCAAGAAGGCGTTCGCCGCGACGCAGTTGCGTGATGTTCACCTGCATATCCGGAAACTGCAGGGCCGACTGATCGGCGTCGACCCCGATGTCCAGTGATGCCAGGCCGCTGAGATTCAGGTAACCGATATCCAGGCGCGGCGGCGCACCGCCCACAGTGTGCCGGTATTCAGCCCGCAACCAGTCTGTGGTGGCCGCGAGCCACTGCTGACCGTCCGCCACACGCGCCGACAGCGCCACGCCGGCCACCTCCCGCCCGCGAAGCACAAGGGTTTCGGCAACGAGTTCGTCGACCACGATCTCCAGGGCGCGCTGTTCCGCGGGGCGCGCGGCACCATCATCCCGGGACGAGCCAGCGACCGAAGTGTCCACCCCGGGGGACTCCACCCGGGGGGACTCCACGCCAGGCCCTGCGGTGCCCCCATCGAACAGGCCGGCGTCGCCATACCGCTCCGCGAAATGTTGCCACTGGTCCGCGTCCAGCCGGGCCAGGTGGCCGCCCAGTTGCAGTCTTCCAGGGACGGGCTCGGCGGCGGTCTCCCCAAACGCGACGGCTCCCCCGCGCACCGCGCCATCCTGCAGGCGCAGATTCAGGCTGAATTCATCTTCTAGCGTGAGTCGCAGTACACCCTCGCGCCCCGCGATGGGCATTTGGAGGTCGAACGCGCGCGCCTGCTGCGCCGGTTTGCCCAGAGGCGGGGGCAGGTCGAGGGCAAGGCCTTCCAGCGTGCTGGTAATGGTGAGCTGCCCCGGGGAGTCCGGCGCAATCAGCAAGCGTGCCGCCACCGGGGTCACGCCGCGGGCAAACCCCAAAGTCTCCGCGTCGAGCCAGCGCCGGACGTCGGCTATCGCCACCGGTGCAGCGAGATCCACCGCCGCCGGCGTGGATGCCGGCACGGCGCGGTCCGCCGCCGCCAACTGCGTCACCCTGGCTTGCAGGGGCCGCCCCCACAGGGATCCCGTCAGGTCCCGGGAACTGAATCCGGCTGCAGTGCTGTAGTTGAGTTCCCCATTGACCGCGCTGACCGACAGGCCGATATCACCGGTATCGAGGGAGACATCGCGCCAGCGGGTGGACACCGCCACCTCCGGCGGCGCCGCAGCGCTGCCCAGGTCGAGCTGAAGCTGCAGTTCGGTCTCCAGGCCACCGGTCAGTTGCCACGTGGTGAATGCGCCATCCACGTAGTCGCGCAGCGGCGAGTCGTTGAGTACCGCGAGGCCATCGGCAGCGGGGCCATGCATCCGCGCATCCACGACCAGGCGCATCCTCCGGGCCTCATCCATCCAGGCCTCAGCGGAGAGTCGTTGGACCTCCGTATCCAGCAACCGCGCCCGCTCCAGCCAGACGCTGACGTCGGTGTCGTCAATCAGCACGATGCCATCCACGTCACTCAGTGGCGGCCACGCCGGATCGTATTGCAACGCCGTGTCCGCCACATCAAAAAAGAGCTGCACGGTCCGCAGGGGCTCCGCCTCATGCCGCAGGCTGCCCCGCCACAGGAAGCCGCCCTGCCGCACCCGCCCCTCCCCGATGCTGGCGGCCAGCCAGTCGCGCAGCCCCTGGTCCAGAATGTAGGGCACGTACTTGGAACGGTGTATCGGGTGGGAATCACCGAGGCCGACGAGCAGCTCCATCTCCGGTCCAGCGACGGTGTTAGCCAGTGGCACGGTCAATCCGAACAGCGCCCGGACCGTGCCCTCCACGGCATGGGCCGTGATCAGCCCGCTGGAGATCACCAGCGCCCGCTCGTCCCAGGCCAGCTGCAGACTTCCGTGAATATCGTCGTAGGCGAGCGGCTGCCGGTAGACCGAGGGAAACGCCATCGTAAACTGCCGGCTGTCCAGCACCAGTTCACCGCCGCCGGGTTCCAGATCGGCGTAACCCCGGGCCGAGGAGACGCCCGGTGCGTCCATCCAGGAATCGACCGCCACCTTGTCGAAGTTGACCTCCAGCTTCCAGTCACGCGCCGGATCGGCAATGTCGGCGATCCCCAGCTGGAGGGCGGTCAGAGCCCCCCGCGGCCGCAGGGCTCTGAGCGCATCTGCAAGAATCTCCGGGGGTTCCTGCAGTTTGAGAAGCAGTTCGCTCAACGGGCCCAGGGGTACGTCCTCAGCACGTGCGCGCAGGGACTCACCCCAGGCATCCAGCTGCAGCCGCGGCAGGGAGACCCCCACCCCGCCCTGTTGCAGGTACACGTTGGAGGCGAACACCGTCCAGCGATCCCTGGCCTCGGCCAGGCTGGCCTCCATCTCCAGGCGTTCCAGTGGCAGCCGCCAGGCCTGGCCCGGCGGGCCCAGCACCAGGTCGCGCGCCTCGACCTGGGTTTCCACCTCGATGGTTCCCCGGTCCAGCGCCAGCCAGAGCTTCAGGTCCACGTCCCCCTCGGCGTGAAAATCCGGCCGTCCCCGGACCCAGAGTTCCCGCAGGGTCCCCATTTCAGCGGCCTGGATATCCAGGTAGAGGTTGCCCCTGAACAGCTCGGGGCGGAACGGGTCGCCCACGCCGCTGGCACGGGCCAGGATCGAAGTACCCGGCGGTGAGCGCAGCTGCGCTTCCAGGCGCCGGCGGCTCCCCTCCCGCTCGAGGCGGAGATCGAGATCCAGGGTATGGGTCACGCCCCCGGGCAGCGCCAACCGTACCAGGGTGTCGCTCAGGGTCACGCGCTCGATGTTCAGCAGAAAATTTCGCAGGAACGGCCCGATCTGACCGTCGCCGCCGGTCAGCCCGCGGATCACCAGTCTGCCGTCCGCTGTCAATTCACCCTGGATGCTCAGCTCCTGCAGTTCGAGTGCCGTCACCTGCAGGCTGCGGGTGCGCAGACTGGCCAGCACGTCCAGGCCGATACGACCTCCACCGAGTTCAATGACCTGCGCACCGCCTCCCGGCATACCCAGGCGCAACCCCGACAACACGATGACCGGGGTAAAGGAGTGCCATTCGCCCGACACCTGCCGCGCATCGACCTCGAATGGAAAGGACCGGTTCAACTCCCGCAGGATCTCCGCCCGGTACTGCCCGAGATTCGATGCCAGCAGGCGACCCACACTGACGTACACCGCCAGCAGCACGATCAGCGTGACGACGAGCGCCCAGAGTACGCGGCTGAGCCTGTGGAAAATCGAAGATTGCAAGAGTGAGGAGAACTCCGGGATGACTGGCGTAAGTTTAGAGCAGTACGATGTCGAAGTGTTCCTGGCTGTAGGTTGGCTCCACCCGGAAACTGATCGTCTTGCCGATGAACTCCTCGAGATCGGCCAGGTGGGAGGATTCCTCGTCCAGCAGCCTGTCCACCACCGCCTGCGCGGCCAGCACCATCAATGTCTCGTTCTCGTAGGCGCGGGCCTCGCGGGTGATCTCCCTGAAGATCTCGTAACAGATCGTCTCGGCGGTTTTCAGCGTGCCGCGGCCCTGGCAGACGGGGCAGTCTTCGCACAGGGTCCGCTCCAGGCTCTCCCGGGTGCGCTTGCGGGTCATCTGTACGAGGCCCAGTTCAGACACGCCGGTGATCTTGTTGCGCGCCGGGTCCCGCAGCAGCGCTTTCTCCAGGGCACGGTGCACCTGGCGCCGGTGCTCGCTCTCCTGCATATCGATGAAGTCGACGATAATGATCCCCCCGAGATTGCGCAACCGCAACTGCCGGGCCAGCATCGTAGCCGCCTCGAGGTTGGTCTTGAAAATGGTCTCTTCCTGATTGCGCCGCCCCACAAAGGAGCCGGTGTTGACGTCGATGGTGGTCATCGCCTCGGTCTGGTCGATGACCAGGTAACCGCCGGATTTGAGCGCCACCTTCCTGGCCAGGGCGCGCTGGATCTCGTCCTCGATTCCGTGCAGGTCGAACAGGGGACGCTCGCCGGGATAATACTCCAGCAGTGGCAACACCTCCGGCACATACTCGGAACAGAAGGACTGCAGGGACGTGAAGCTTTCGCGGCTGTCCACGAGGATGCGCTCCACCCCCGGCCGCGCCAGGTCGCGAACGGTCCGCAGCTGCAGGGGCAGGTCCTCGTACAGCAGGGCCGGGCCGGTGGCCGCCGCGGCGCGGCGCGATACCGCCGCCCAGAGGCGTTTCAGGAATCGAAGGTCGGAACGGATCTCCTCCTGGCCCACCCCTTCCGCGGCAGTGCGCAGGATGTAGCCCCCCTCTGCCTCCATCTGCTCCGCCGCCAGGGCTTCCGCGAGCAGCCGCTGGAGCCGCTCCCGCTCCGCCGGGTCGTCGATCTGCTGGGATACGCCGACATGGGTGGTGCCCGACATGAAGACGAGGTAGCGGGAGGAGACCGAGAGCTGCGTGGTCAGGCGCGCGCCCTTGCTGCCCAGTGGGTCCTTGGTCACCTGGACGACGACCTTCTCGCCCTCGTGCAGGTGCTTCACGATGGATGGCGAGCCCCCCCTCTCCTCCTGGTTCCCGTTGGCGGACCCCGCGATATCGGCCACATGGAGAAAACTGGTGCGCCCCGTGCCCGTGTCGACGAAGGCGGCCTGCATGCCGGGCAGTACACGGACCACCTTACCCGCGTAGATGTTGCCCACGATGCCGCGACGACTGCGCCGCTCGATGTGGATGTCCTGGGTGGCGCCGTTCTCCACGACGGCCACCCGGGTCTCCATAGGCGTCACATTGACCAGGATCTCCTCACTCACCGGCCTGCTCCAGGGCGGTGGTGATCCCCGCCGTCCTCAGCAGCTGCCAGGTTTCACTCAGGGGCAGGCCCACCACGTTGCTGTAGCTGCCCTGGATCGATCGCACGAAGGCGCCGCCGAGCCCCTGGATGGCATAGCAGCCCGCCTTGTCCCAGGGTTCGTCGGTGGCGAGGTAGGCCTCGCAGACCTCCCGGCTCAGCGGGACGAACTCCACCCGGGTCTCGACCAGTTCACCCTGCGCTTCCCCCGCGCCGTGAAGGCAGATTGCGGTAAGCACCGAGTGACTGCGCCCGCTGAGGCGCGCCAGCATCCCCAGCCCGTCAAAATGGTCCCTGGGCTTGCCCAGCACGTCGTCGCCGAGCACCACGGTGGTATCCGCCGCCAGCACCCACCTGGATGAGGGGTGCCGGGCCGCCACCGCCGCCGCCTTCTCCCGGGCCATCCGCCGGACGTAATCCTCTGGCTTCTCCCCCGCCAGCGGGCTCTCATCGATGGCGGCGGGGTCACACAGGTAATCCACGCCCAGCTGTTCCAGCAGTTCCCGTCGGCGGGGCGAGGCTGACGCAAGAATCAGTTTGATATCGTCCATGTCATGTCACCCGGTAATGTCTTCGCAGCTCGCGCAGGACATGCAGGACCACCGGCCACAGCACGGCGCTGGTAAAGGCCGGGAGCAGGAACGTCAGCGCCTGGCGGCCGACACCCTCAAGGTTCTGCACCCACTGGCAGACCAGCTGGTTGATACCGACCAGCACGAATACCATACCGGCCTGCTGCCACAGGCTGAACACCCGGAGCCGCTGGTAGAGAAGCTGACAGAGCAGCGCCACCACGACCAGGGCGAAGGCATTCTGCCCCAGGACCGCGCCCTCCAGCACGTCCAGTCCCAGGCCCAGCAGCAGTCCGGTCATCATTCCCACCCTGTGGGGCAGGGCGATCGTCCAGTAGATGAGCACCAGCGCCGGCCACTCGGGACGGGCCCACACCAGCCACTGGGGCAGGGGCAGGACCGCCAGCACGTAGGCCACCAGGAAAGTGACAGATATCGTCCAGTAGCCGTGCGGCTCCTGCTCCACCACCCCTCAGGATTCCCGACCGTGTCCGGCCGTAAACACCAGCAGCACGTGCCGACTGCGATCGAGCGCTGCGCTGGGTCGTGCCACGATCCGCGCAAAGGGCTGACCGGGATCGCGCTCCACCTCGCTCACCACGGCGACGGGATAACCGACGGGAAATCTTCCGCCGAGGCCCGAGGTGACCAGCAGGTCACCTTCGCGGATATCGGTGGTGGCGGCCACGTGGTGAACCTCCAGCATGCCGAGGACTCCGGTACCCTCGGCGATCGCACGCACGCCGTTACGGTTGACCTGCACCGGGATGGAGTGGGTGGCATCGGTGATCAGCATGGCGCGGGAACTGATGGAGCTGACCTCGACGATCTGCCCCAGCAGGCCGTCCGCATCGATCAGCGGCTGCCCCACGAAAACGCCATCCTGCTCCCCCTTGTTGAGGACCAGCAGGTGGCGCATGGGGTCGGGGGACACGCCGATCAGCTCGGCGACAAGCACGTCGTCGCGCAGCAGGGCGGAGGAGTTCAGCAGGGCGCGCAGGCGCACGTTCTCGGCCTGCAGCGAGGCCATCTGGTGAGAGCGCCCCTGCAGCACCAGGTTTTCACGCCGCAGCCGGGCGTTTTCCTCCAGCAGCTGTGAGCGCGACTGCACGTGGGCCTCGCTCCAGTCGCCCAGGCGCGAGGGCAGGTCGGCTATCCAGTAAACGGGGGTGGCGGCAGCCGCCAGCACGGCGCGCGTGTTCCGCAGCGCGTTGAAATGCAGGTCTGCGGTAATCAGGCCGACTACCGCCAGCGTCGCCAGCAGTATGGGCCACCCGAGGTGGGACTGTTTGACAAATAGCGGCTTGATGTCGTCTCCTCAGCACGCCGCGCGGGGCAGTCACTCGGTAGACAGCAGATCCAGCCTGTGCCGGTCCATGCGCTCCATGGCCAGGCCGCCGCCCCGGGCGACACAGGTCAGGGGGTCCTCCGCGACGATCACAGGCAGGCCGGTCTCCTCGGAGAGCAGCCGGTCCAGGTCGCGCAGCAGCGCGCCACCGCCGGTGAGGACGATCCCGCTCTCGGCGATATCCGCTGCCAGCTCGGGCGGCGACTGTTCCAGCGCGGTCTTGACCGCCTGTACGATGGACGAGAGAGGATCCTGCAAAGATTCCAGGATCTCGTCGCTGTTCAGGGTGAAGCTTCGCGGCACACCTTCGGCGAGATTGCGGCCGCGCACGTCGATCTCGCGCAGCTCGCTCCCGGCAAAGGCGCAGCCCACCTCCTGCTTGATGCGCTCCGCCGTGGCATCGCCGATCAGGCTGCCGTAGCGGCGCCGGACATGGGAGACGATGGCCTCGTCGAAGCGGTCTCCGCCGACTCTGACGGAATCCCGGTAGACCACCCCGTTGAGCGAGATGATCGCGATTTCGGTGGTACCACCCCCGACGTCGACCACCATACAGCCGGTGGCCTCCTCGACATTCAGGCCGGCACCGATCGCAGCCGCCATCGGCTCCTCGATCAGACGGACCTCCCGCGCGCCGGCACTGAGCGCCGATTCGCGGATCGCCCGGCGCTCCACCTGGGTGGACATGCAGGGCACGCAGATCAGCACCCGCGGGCTGGGGCGGATGAATTTGCTCTCGTGGACCTTGGCGATGAAGTGCTGGAGCATCTTCTCGGTCACCTGGAAGTCGGCGATGACGCCGTCCTTCAGCGGGCGGATGGCGGTGATGTTGCCCGGCGTCCGGCCCAGCATGCGCTTCGCCTCGGTGCCCACTGCCTCAATGGTTTTCTGCCCGTTGTGGACACGGATCGCCACTACCGACGGTTCATCCAGCACGATGCCCTTGTCACGCACGTAAATCAGCGTGTTGGCGGTACCCAGATCTATGGAGAGATCATTGGAGAACACGCCGCGCAGTTTCTTCAACATCGATGCTAACTACCCTGTGAATACAACGGGGAACCCCTCTGCGGAGTCCTGCAAGCTTCCCCTACCCTCTACCCCAGGTCGGGCCTGGCCGGGTCGGGATGTGACCTGGGGAGAAGGTGGCAAAGGTCGTTTTTTTGGAGTTCTATGAATCCGGCAACTGTACCAACCGCGGGGATTTTGGGCAAGGCGCAAATATGATAAGTTTACGCCCCCGCTGCCTGCGAGGCAGCCCTCTCCGGTTTGAAACCATGGCTATAGAGCAAGACGAAATTGAGAAGATTGCGGCATTGGCGCGCATCCGGATCAGCGACGACCAGATCGTGCAGGTTACCCGCCGCATCTCGGAGATCCTGCACATGGTCGACCAGCTGCAGGCGGTGGACACCAGCCAGGTGGAACCGCTGGCCAATCCCCTGGACGCGACCCAGCGGCTGCGCCCGGACCAGGTCACAGAGGACAACCGGCGTGACGCCTTCCAGGCCATTGCGCCGGCGGTCGAGAACGGCCTCTATCTCGTTCCCAAAGTCATTGAATAGGCGGCCGCGACCGTCCCGGTATATCCTCCATGCATGATTACTCTGTCGCCCGCCTCGTCCGCGGGCTGCGCGAGAAACAGTTTTCCAGTGTCGAACTGACCGAGTGCTTCCTGCGGCGTGTCGCGGAACAGGACCGCCACTACAACAGCTTCATCAGTGTCGATGAGGCCGCCGCCCTGGAAGCGGCGGCGGCCGCTGACCAGCGCATCGGCCGCGGCGAGGGCGGCATCCTGGCCGGCGTACCGATCGCCCACAAGGACATCTTCTGCACCCGCGGCCTGCGCACCAGCTGCGGCTCGCGCATGCTGGACAATTTCGTCCCCCCCTACGATGCCACCCTGATCCAGCGCTGCAACCGGGACGGGGCTGTTATTCTCGGCAAAACCAACATGGACGAGTTCGCGATGGGTTCGTCCAACGAAAACAGCTTCTACGGGCCGGTGAAAAACCCCTGGGATACCTCCCTGGTACCCGGCGGCTCTTCCGGTGGCTCAGCCGCCGCCGTGGCCGCCCGCCTTGCGCCGGCGGCGACCGGCACCGATACCGGCGGCTCCATCCGCCAGCCGGCCGCCTTCTGCGGTATCACCGGGCTCAAGCCCACCTACGGCCGGGTATCGCGACTGGGCATGGTGGCGTTTGCCTCCAGCCTCGACCAGGCAGGCCCCATGGCGCGAAGCGCCGAGGACTGCGCCCTGCTGCTCAACGTCATGGCGGGCCACGACCCCCTCGACTCCACCTCATCGGAGGTGGAGCCCGTCGATTACACCGCGGGCCTGGAAAATAGCCTCGAGGGACTGCGTATCGGCCTGCCCAAAGAGTATTTCGGCGAGGGGCTCGACCCCGCGACCGGCGAGTGCATCCAGGCGGCGCTGGGGGAGCTGGAGGCGCTGGGCGCCACCCTTGTGGAGCTCTCCCTGCCCCACACTGAACTGACCATCCCGACCTACTACGTGATCGCCCCGGCGGAGGCGTCCACCAACCTCTCGCGCTATGACGGGGTCCGTTACGGCTACCGCTGCGAGAATCCGGCGGATCTCTACGACCTTTACACGCGCACCCGCGAGGAGGGTTTCGGCGACGAGGTGAAGCGCCGCATCCTGGTGGGGACCTACGCACTTTCCGCCGGTTACTACGACGCCTACTACAAAAAAGCCCAGCAGGTCCGCCGCCTGATCAAGCAGGATTTTACCGACGGCTTCGAACAGGTGGACGTGATCGCCGGTCCGACCACACCCGGCCCCGCCTTTCCAATCGGCGCCAAGGCCGATGACCCGGTGGCCATGTACCTGGAGGATGTCTACACCCTCGCCGTGAACCTTGCCGGACTGCCGGGCATGTCCGTTCCCGCCGGTTTCGTCGGGGGCAGGCCGGTGGGCCTGCAACTGATCGGGCGCCACTTCGAGGAGGCGAGGCTGCTCAACGTGGCCCACCGCTACCAGCAGGCCACCGACTGGCACCTGCAGGCACCGGCAGCCGTCACAGGAGGACAACCCTGATGCAGTGGGAAACCGTTATCGGGCTCGAGGTGCACCTGCAGCTGGCCACCCGCTCCAAAATTTTTTCGGGCTCCTCGACCACATTCGGGGCCGAACCCAATACCCAGGCCAGCGCCGTCGACCTGGCCATGCCGGGTATGCTGCCGGTGCTCAATGAACAGGCGGTGCGCTTTGCGGTCATGTTCGGCCTGGGAATCGGCGCCGAGATCGCCACCCGCTCGGTGTTCGATCGCAAGAACTACTTCTACCCGGACCTACCCAAAGGGTACCAGATCAGCCAGTTCCAGCACCCGACCGTCGGCCGCGGCCACTTCGAAATCCAGCTGGAGGACGGCACGACGAGGGAGATCGGCATCACCCGCGCCCACCTGGAGGAGGACGCCGGCAAATCCCTGCACGAGGACTTCCACGGCCAGACCGGAATCGACCTGAACCGGGCGGGCACGCCGCTGCTCGAGATCGTCAGCGAACCTGACATCCGCAGCGCCGCGGAGGCGGTCGCCTTCCTCAAGGGCCTGCACAGCCTGGTGACCTATCTCGGCATATCCGACGGCAACATGGCGGAGGGGTCGATGCGCTGCGACATCAACCTGTCGCTGCGCCCGTCGGGCTCCAGCGAGCTCGGCACCCGGGCGGAGATCAAGAACGTCAACTCCTTCCGCTTCGTCGAGCGGGCCATCCGCCACGAGACGGAGCGGCAGGCGGATATCCTCGAAGACGGCGGCAGGATCGTGCAGGAGACCCGGCTGTACGACGCGGATCGGGACGAAACCCGCCCCATGCGCAGCAAGGAGGTGGCCAACGACTACCGTTACTTCCCGGAACCCGACCTGTTGCCGGTCGTTATCGACCAGGCGTACATCGACGACATCCGAGGCCAGCTGCCGGAACTCCCGACGGAAAAGCGCCACCGGTTCGTCGAGCAGTACGGGCTGGGCAGCTATGACGCCAGCGTGCTTTCCGACAGCCGCCCCCTGGCGGACTACTTCGAGGCGGTAACCGCCACCTGCGGGGACGCCAAGATCGCGGCCAACTGGGTCCAGGTGGAGCTGCTCGGACAGCTCAACCGCAGCGAGCTGGCAATCGGGCAGTGCCCGGTTCCCGCCCCTGAACTCGGGGGCCTGATCCGCAGGATCCTGGACAACAGCATCTCCGGTAAAATCGCCAAACAGGTGTTCGAGGCGATGTGGCAGGGTGAAGGCAGCGCCGACGATATCATCGAGGCCAGGGGCCTCAGGCAGGTCAGTGACAGCGGCGCGCTGGAGGCCATGGTGGACGAGGTGATCGCCGCCAATCCGGCGCAGGTGGAGCAGTACCTGGCCGCGGACGACGCGAAGCGCAAGAAGCTGGTCGGCTTCTTCGTGGGCCAGGTGATGAAGGTATCGAAGGGCCAGGCCAACCCGCAGATGGTCAACCAGCTGCTGGCGAAAAAACTGGTATAGAGAGGGGACTGCCTCCATGAGAAAAGACAAGGAAAAGGTCCTCGACGAGGTCTGGACCGAGGACCACGTGCGAAGCTTCCTGAACGTGCGGCCGCACGACGGCAGCGACGAGGACTTCCACATGCTGCTGAAAGCCTACCAGAGCATGCGGGTGGAGGATTTCGAGCTGTTCGTGCAGTTCTTCTGCGGTGAAAACCGCAACCTCAACGCCACGGGCCGGGACGGGCGTTCGGTGCTGGAGATCGTCAGCACCCACCGGCACGGGGTCGAATACGCGGAGATTCTGCGGGCGGCGGGGGCCGGCTGAAATGCTCTCCGCGCACTAAGAAACGTCCGCCGCTCAAACAACAGATGCTGTAATTTTGTGCTCCGAAATCGTTGATTGAAGAAGTTGGTCTGTGTCTCTGCTCGCCGGCCGGTGCTCGGACCGTCTTCCGGCATCAAGGCAGCTATTTCGGCCTGCTTCGTTACCGATCTTTCAACATTCGAGAATTTTCCGGAGAAACGTAAGAGTCTTGCCGGCCACCATGCGTAATACGGCCCGAAAGGGCCATAGCGCCCCCGGGCAAATTGGCTGCTGCGCAACTCGACCAAAAATTGCTTCGCAATTTTTCGGGACTCGAACAGTGCTCCGGTGTGCCGGACCAGCAGAGAGCCCCAATTTGCCCGGCGGCGCTGAGCATGACCTGATATTTTCGGGCCGTATTACGCATGGTGTCCTCCCATCGAGCAGTAAACATTTTTCACATATCGCGCACTTGTTAGTCTTCTTGGGTCGTATTTTTCTTCCTGCTGGTTGGTAGGCCGCTGCCTGGCCTTTATCCCGAAAATATCAGGCCTCGCTTAGCGCAGGCAACCGATTCGGGGCTCTCTGCTGGTCCGGCACACCGGAGCACTGTCCGAGTCCCACAAAATGCGACAGCATTTTGGACGACCTTTAGGTCGCCCGAAGGGTGAGAACACGCCTCAGCGTGTTCGAATCAATTTTTCGCGCAGCGAAAAATGGTCGAGTTGCGCAGCAGCCGAATCGGTTGCCGGAGCTGAGGCCCTTTCGGGATAAAGGCCAGGCAGTGGCCGACGTTGGCAACAGAAAACTCCATAGGAAACGAGGAATCCAACGCTCAAACCGGATCGTAAGGCACCCGCCCCTTCATGAACCGCTCACGGTTCTCGCGTTTTTTCTCCTCGCTCTTGCGCAGCAGGACATAGACCGCGCCGGTGCCGCCGTGGCGGGGCTGGGCGCTGTGGAAGGCCTGCACCGTGTCCAGTTGGCGCAGCCAGTGGTCGGTGCAGCCCTTGAGGATGGAGCTGCGTTCCCGCTCCGCCTTGCTCTCCCCCTTGCCGTGGATGATCAGTGCGCTGCGGATACCCAGCTGATAGGACTCCTCCACGAATTCGAACAATTCCCGGCGGGCCTTTGCCGCGGTCATGCGATGCAGGTCCAGCCTGGCCTCCGCCTCGTAGCGGCCCTGTTTCAGCTTGCGGAAGACGCCGTTCTGGACGCCGGGTCGCTTGAACGCCAGCACATACCACGGATCCAGCGGCGTGATGCCCTCCTCCGTGAGGATGTTGCGATCGCGCGCCTCCCCCTGCACCGCGGCGAGCCGCCGCCGCTCTAGAGAGGGGTCTTCCGGGGCCGGGCCGGCACCGGGCTTGCGGACCCGGGGCTCTCTCCTGAGGGGCACCACGTCGGCCATCTCCTCGAGAAACAGATTCTCCTCGTCACTGGTCATACTTACACCCCCCCGCCAGTCCGCTATTATAACGCCTCATCCAGAAACAGGGACGGACCCCCATTTGGACACCGAATCGGACGAAAAAATCTGCCCGCTGTGCGGCGCAGACAATCAGTGCGCCATGAGCGCGGATCATCCGGTAGCGAGGTGCTGGTGTGCGAGTGTGACGATCAGCGCCGCCACTTTGGCGGCGATACCGCCGCGGGACAGGGGGCGGCGCTGCATTTGCCCGGGTTGTGCCGCCCGGGGTGAGGAGACGACCGATGCAGGGTAACCTGATGCTGGGAGCGGGCTACCTGGTCCGGGGCGCTAAACTGCTGACCCACCCAGCCCTGCGCCTGTTCGTGATCATTCCGCTGCTGGTCAACATCCTCATCTTCGGCTCGTTTGTCGGCTTCGGCATCACCTACCTGGGGGGACTGATGGATCGGTGGCTCGCCGGCATCCCCCAGTGGCTGGATTTCATTCGCTGGATTCTCTGGCCACTGATCGCCCTGACCCTCGGTTTGATAACGGGCTACCTGTTTACCGCGGTCGCGGTGCTTATCGCCTCCCCCTTCAACGCCCTGCTCGCCGAGAAAGCGGAGGAGCTGATCACCGGGCGGGAAGTCGCGGGACTGGAGGGGCTCGGGGCCGCATTGATGGGCGTGCCGCGGGGCGTCCTGCGGGAGATCGCCAAGCTGCTTTACTATGTGCCCATGGCACTGCTGGTGCTGCTGCTCACGTTTATACCGGGCCTCAACGCCATCTCACCGGTGCTCTGGTTCATGCTGGGGGCCTGGATGATGAGCATCCAGTTCGTGGATTACCCGATGGACAACCACCAGCTCAGGTTCCGGGATGTGAAAGCGGCGGTGCGGCGCAGGCGCCTGAGCAGCCTCGGCTTCGGCGGGCTGGTGGCCCTCTGCACCGGCATCCCGGTCATCAACTTTTTCGTCGTGCCCTCGGCGGTGGTGGGTGCCACCCTGCTGTGGTGCGAGGAGTTGACCTGCGAATCCCACCGCCCTGCGTAGCGAGATGATTCACAGGTGCGTCATGGCGGGCGTTCGCGACCGAACAGCGCGCAGGCACAGCCGGCCCTATGTCGAGCACTCTGACCGGGGGAACGCCAGGCAGGGCGCGCGGTCGGGCCGTCGCTGCGGGAGGGCGGCGAATTCGCAGGTTAAGCCAGTAGCTCCTTCGGCGGGTGGGTGCATTCCAGCCGGGTGCCCAGCAGTGCTTCCAGGTCGGGGAGCAGGAAGGCGTCGTCCTCGCTGGCAAAACTGATCGAGATGCCGCTGGCACCGGCGCGCCCCGTGCGGCCGATCCGGTGCACATAATCCTCCGGATCCTCGGGCAGGTTGTAATTCACCACGTGACTGACGCCCTCCACGTGGATCCCGCGCCCGGCCACATCGGTGGCCACAAGGACCTTGATATCGCCGTTCTTGAACTGCTCCAGGGTGCGCGTGCGCTTCGCCTGGGGAATTTCCCCGGAGAGCACGCCGCAGGCAATCCCTGACTTGCGCAGCCGCTCGTGCAGGCGCCGGACCTGGTCGCGACGATTGGCGAAGACGATGACGCTGGTGGCATCCTCGCTGCGCAGCAGGTTGGTGAGCACCCGGTAGCGCTCCTTGCTGCTCACGAGGTAGATCTTCTGGTCCACGGATTCGGTGGCGACGTGTTCCGGCTCGATCTCGACGCTGATCGGCTCGTAGGTCCACTGCTGGGAGAGGTTGATGATGTCCTGGGTGAAGGTGGCGGAGAAGAGCAGTGTCTGGCGGTTCTCCTTGCGCGGCGTGGCGCGCACGATCCGCTTGACCTGGGGGATGAAACCCATGTCCAGCATGCGGTCGGCCTCGTCCAGCACCAGGATTTCCACATGATCCAGGTAGAGGTCCCGCCGTCCCATGAAATCCAGCAGGCGGCCGGGGGTCGCCACGACCAGGTCGACCACGTCGCTGTTGAGGCGGTTGAGCTGCTTCTGGTAGTCCATGCCGCCGATCAGGGTGACTACCTTGATGTCGGTATGTTTTACCAGGTCCGCGGCATCCGCCGCGATCTGCATCACCAGTTCCCGGGTGGGGGCGATCACCAGCGCCCGCGGCTCCCCCAGGAAGCGCTCCCCCTCCAGCGGGTGGCACAACAGGTCATTGAATATCGTGATCAGGAACGCCGCGGTCTTGCCGGTTCCGGTCTGGGCCTTGCCGATGGCATCATGGCCCTGCAGGGTATGCGGCAGCACCGCCCCCTGGATGGGAGAGCAGTACTCGAAGCCCAGGTCGGCGATGGCGTGCATCAGCTCGTCGCGCAGGCCGAGATCGTGAAAGCGGGTTTCGCCCTCTTTCGGGGCCACCGCGAAATCATCCAGCGACCAGGGCTGCTGCGGGTCCTCGGATTTGCGATTGCGACGGCCGCGTTTGCCTCCCCTGCTCCGCGAGCCGCCCTGCCCCTCTGCGGGCTGGCGCTCCTCCTTTGTTGCCTGCGGTGAAGGCTCCGGGTTGCCGTGACCGGCGGTGGCGGAAATGGGGTCATTGGCGGCGCCGTTTTCTTTGGAACGGCGCCCGACCAGGTTCTTGATCAATGTCGTACTTCCCTTGACTGGCGGATAAACACACTAGTTTACCATTTCCGGGGGCGGTATTGGCACCCAGGTCGCCCCTGGGCCGCTGCCGCCGCTCATCCGCGGTTGGGAAACAGGCGTGAGAGGTAATAATCGACGCTGACATACCGGCCGCCGCCGGTGAACAGCAGGCTGAGCAGCATGATGAAATAGGTGACGGCGAATTCGATACCATTGTTGAGGATCACAAAATTACCCAGTTCCGTCATCCAGGCGTAATTGCCGTGCTCCTGCAGGATGTCCTTGGCGGTCCCCAGCCGCACCGCCACCTCCCTGGCGCTGGAATCGGCAATCGCGGCCCAGCCGTGATCCCAGTGCACCGCGAATGCGGCGACCAGCATTGTGATCATCAGGGGAATGGAGATCCACCGGGTGGCGAAGCCGATGAGCAGCAGAAGTGCGCCGATCGCCTCACTGTAGGCGGCGAGGTGGGCGAGCAGCGCGGGGAAGGGCAGCCCCAGGCCCCACTCGGGGTTGCCGAACCACTCGATGGTGTTGTCGATGTCGGCGAGCTTCTGGGTCCCGGCCATCCAGAACACCGGGGCCAGGTAAAGACGCATGGCCAGGGGAGCCAACCATGACAGGTGCTGCAGGCGCGGAAAAATGGCGTTGTGTATGCTGTAATACCAGCCTGCTAGTCCATCCATGTACCAACTCCCGTCAGGTTTTCCCTAGCTGTGACAACAATAATGTCTAAAATGTTTCCGCGCCCGCAGATTCATCGCGACGGAAGCTGCGGCGATCTTCGGAAGCCAGCACCGTGGTGCTGAAGCCGCCGTCCGCCTGGCTCGCCGAGAGCCGCGCTCTGCTGGCCATCGCCTGGCCGATGATCATCGCACAACTGGCGCAGATGGGCACCGGCGTCGTCGATACGGTGATGGCGGGCCGCTACAGCGCCACCGACCTCGCCGCCATCGCCATCGGCTACAACATCTGGCTGCCGCTGTTCCTGTTCACGCTGGGCATCATGCTCGCCGCCTCCGCCATCGTCGCCCAGGATTTCGGCGCCGGGCGCTGGCAGCGCATCCGGGACATACTGCCACAGTCGCTGTGGCTGGCGTCGATGCTGGGCGCGGTGGTGGGTCCTCTCTGCTACGGCACGGACCCGCTGCTGGGTATTCTCGGTCTGGACGAACTGACCCGCGACAAGAGCCTAGCCTACCTGCAGGCGGTGGCCTTCGGCCTGCCCGCCGCCGTGCTATTCCAGTCGCTGCGCTGCCACACCCAGGGAATCGGCATCATGCACCCCTTCGCCCTGGCCAGCGTCATCGGCTTCTGCGCCAATATTCCACTCAACTATGCCCTGATCTATGGCAGGTGGGGTGCGCCCGAGCTGGGCGCAGCGGGCTGCGGGTGGGCAACCGCCATCTCCATGTGGCTGGGCCCGGTGCTGATCGCCTTCTACATGGCGCGTTCGGGGAGCCTGAGGCCCTACCTGCCGCCGCTGCGGCTGGTGGCACCGGATCTGGCTGTGATCGGCGAGATCTGCCGCCTCGGCCTCCCTATCGGCTGCACCTTTTTCCTCGAAATAGGCCTCTTTTCCGTCATTGCCCTGCTGATAGCCACCCTCGGCAACACGGCCATGGCGGCCCACCAGATCGCCATCAATATCTGGGACGTGGTCTACATGCCCCTCATCAGCATCGGCTCGGCGATGGCCACCCGGGTGGGACATGCGATCGGCAGCGGGGACCGCGAACGGGTGGCGCTGGCGGTCTGGTGCGGGACCAGCATCACGCTTGCGGTCGGTTTCGCCTGCATGCTGGTGCTGCTGGCTGCGCCCGGGCTCATCATCAGCGCCTACACCGGCGACCCGGCGATCAACCAGATTGCGATCAACCTCATCCGCCTCGCGGCGGTATTCATCATCATCGACTCGGTCCAGGTGGCGGCCTCTTTCTGCCTGCGCGCCTTCAAGGACACCCGCTTTCCCTTCGTGGTCATGTGCGTCGTCTACTGGCTGATCACCCTGCCGCTCGGTTACTGGCTGGGTATCGTCACCGCGGATGATGCACTGAGCGGTACCGCCGGCTTCTGGAAGAGCATGATACTGGGGATCGCCCTCAGTTCGGTGCTGGTGGTCGCGCGCCTCTACCGCACCCTGCAGAGGCCGCTGCAACTGGCGGCAGGGCCCGGCGGAGGCTCCACGGGCGCGCTGCCCTAGGGCCTGTCAGCGGGGTCCGTTGCCAGGTGCCCGCAGTCCGGGCAGTCCCGGCGCCGCGGCAGCGCCAGCTGGCGGAACTCCAGGGTGCGCAGGTCGGCCAGCAGCAGCCGCCCCCGCATCGGCTCGCCGAAGCCCGAGAGCAGTTTCAGGGCCTCCATGGCCTGCAGAGACCCCAGCACCCCGACCAGTGGCGCCAGCACGCCGCTCTCGCTACACCCGAGAGCAGTCTCCTCCTCGCTCTCTGCGTAGAGGCAACGGTAGCAGGGGCCGCCGCGCCGGGGATCGAACACGGCCAGCTGGCCCTCGCTGCGCACTGCGGCGGCGGACACCAGGGGCACCCCGGCGTTGATACAGGCGCGATTGAGGGCAAAGCGCGCGGGGTAGTTGTCGGTGGCATCGATTACCAGATCCGCTCGCCCGGCCAGGTCCGCCATCGCCGCCTCGTCCAGGATGCGCGGATGGACCTCCACGGCCACTTCGGGGTCGATGGCCGCGACCGCCGCAGCAGCAGACTCGGCCTTGTTGGTGCCGAGGTCCGCTACACCATGGGCGATCTGGCGCTGCAGGTTGCCGGGTTCGACCACATCGCCATCCGCGAGCACCAGCCTGCCCACGCCCGCGGCGGCGAGGTAAAGGGCCGCCGGGCACCCCAGACCACCCAGGCCGACGATCAGCACCGCCGAGCGGAGCAGCCGCTCCTGGCTCTGCACATCGAACTCGTTGATCAGGATCTGGCGACTGTAACGCAGCAGTTGCGCATCACTCAGCATCCGCACACCCCCCGCTGACCCGTTCCCGCCCCGCCAGGTCCCGACGCGTCTGGACTGCGAGAAAGCCTGCCTCCGCGAGCAGCGCGCGGACCGGCGCCCCCTGCCCGTAACCGTGCTCCAGCAACAGCCAACCGCCGGCCCGCAGGTGCGCCGGCGCACCCGCCGCCAGGCGGGCCAGATCGGCCATGCCGGATACGGGCGCCACCAGGGCCGCGCGCGGCTCAAAGCGCAGGTCTCCGCGGGCGAGGTGTGGATCGTCGGGGTCGATATAGGGTGGATTGCTCACCAGCAGGTCGAAGCGCCGTCCAGCCAGCGCCGCGTACCAGTCGGACGCCAGGAAGGTGACCCGCTGGAGGCCGAGCCGCCGGGCATTGGCGCGGGCAACCTGCAGCGCGCCGGCGCTGGCGTCCACCGCAGACACCCGCCAGCGGGGCCGCTCGCTGGCCAGCGCCAAAGCGATCGCGCCGCTGCCGGTTCCCAGATCGAGGACCTCGGCCGCGGCCGGCAGCGGCAGTGACAGCGCCCACTCCACCAGGGTCTCCGTCTCGGGCCGGGGAATCAGGGTCTGCGGGTTGACTTCGAGATCTAGCGACCAGAACTCCCGGCGGCCGATGAGGTAGGCGACGGGCGTACCGCTCCGGCGCAGCGCCAGCAGCTGCCGGAAACGCGCAGCCTGCTGCTCGGTGACTTCCGCATCTGGCCAGGCATACAGCCAGGTCCGCGACCGCTCGAGGCAATGGCCGAGAAGAATCTCCCCATCCCGGCGTGGCTCGTCCCCCGGCAGTTCACCCGCTCGGCGCAGGAGTTCCTGCACGGTGGCCATCAGTGCTCGGCCAGGGCCGCCAGCTGGTCTGCCTGGTATTCCTGGCGCAGGGGGCCGATGACCGCGCCCAGCTCGCCCTCCATGATTTCCGGCAATTTGTAGAGGGTGAGGTTGATGCGATGGTCGGTGAGCCGGCCCTGGGGGAAATTATAGGTGCGGATACGGTCGGACCGGTCGCCGCTGCCCACCAGGTTGCGGCGCTGTTCGGCCTGTTCCTCCGCCTGCTTGTCCTGTGCGCTGCTGAGCAGCTTCGCCTGCAGCAGGGACATGGCGCGCGCCCGGTTCTTGTGCTGGGAGCGCTCGTCCTGGCACTCCACCACGATACCGCTCGGCAGGTGGGTAATGCGCACCGCCGAGTCAGTCTTGTTGACGTGCTGTCCGCCCGCGCCGGAAGCGCGGTAGGTATCGATCCTGAGGTCCCCCTTGTTGATCTCCACCTCGTCGACGTCCTCCGCCTCGGGCATCACCGCGACAGTGCAGGCCGAGGTGTGGATCCGGCCCTGGGATTCGGTCTCGGGCACCCGTTGCACCCGGTGTGCGCCTGACTCGAACTTGAGGTGGGCGTATACGTCCCGCCCCTCTACCCGGGTGATGATCTCCTTGAAACCACCGTGCTCGCCGGGGCGCTCCGACAGCACCTCGAGTTTCCAGCCCATCTGCTCCGCGTATCGGGAATACATGCGAAACAGGTCACCGGCGAATATGGCCGCCTCGTCGCCGCCGGTTCCGGCGCGAATCTCCAGGAAGACGTTGTGCGAATCCCGCGGGTCGCGCGGCAGCAACAGCGTCTGCAACTCGGCCTCGACTTCCGCGAGCCGCGCGCCGCCGGTTTCCAGCTCATCCCTGGCCATCTCCCGCAGGTCGGGGTCGGCATCCTCCAGCATCTGGCGGGCCGCCTCGAGATCGTCCTGGAGGCGCCGGAACTCTTCATAGCAGTGGACGATCGCCTCCAGCTCGGCGTACTCCCGGGACAGGTCGCGAAACCGGTTCTGGTCAGCGATGATTTCGCTGTCGCCCAGCAGGGCCGATACCTCCTCGTGCCGGTCGGTGAGGTTCTCCAGCTTGCTCAGCAGGGAGGCTTTCATTGCAGGGTGTGTCTCGAGCGCTCCGCCGCATCGCTGTCCAGGTCGAATTCGGGCTGTGGCGCGCTCATCTCGCCGTCGCCATCGCCCGTCGAGGGTTGTGCC
The DNA here is from genome assembly GCA_037382865.1 of Halioglobus sp. GTDB lineage: Bacteria > Pseudomonadota > Gammaproteobacteria > Pseudomonadales > Halieaceae > JARRPM01. Next base: position 74,090 of record JARRPM010000010.1, read on the forward strand.
GCGGCTCCCACCACGGGCAGGCCGAGCAGCCTGCATGCGCTCGCCAGCAGGTCGTGACGGCCCTCGGCGCTGGCCTGCTTGAGCCCGGCAGTCGGCGCGTGAATCAGCTTGTTGGTGATGGTGCGGGCCAGCTGCGCCACGACCTGCTGCGGGTCGTCACCGCGCGCCAGGCCCCGCAGGGCACGCTGCAATTCCTGCTCGCGCAGCTGTTCCGCCATCTGCCGGTACTCTTTCACGGCGTCCACCGCCACCAGGCTGCGCACCTCGTCCAGGTACTGCTGCACCCCGTCGGCGATAATCTGGTCGGCCTTGCGCGCCTCGTTGCGGCGGCTGCGCATGTTGCGATCGACGATCTCGCGCAGGTCATCCACGCTGTAGAGATAGACGTCCCGCAGGTCGCCCACCTGGGGCTCGATATCCCTGGGTACCGCGATGTCCACCATCAGGACGGGACGGTGCTTGCGCGCCCTGATCGCCTCTTCCACGGCGCCCTTGCCGAGAATAGGCAGCTGGCTGGCGGTGGAGGTGATGACGATATCGGCCTCCCGCAGCTGGTCCGGGATCTCCGCGAGCAAGACCGCCTCGGCGCCGAACTTCTGGGCCAGCTCGCGGGCCCTGCCGAGGGTGCGGTTGGCGATGACGATGCCGCTGACACCCGCCTCTACCAGGTGGCGGGCCACCAGTTCGACGGTCTCGCCGGCTCCGACCAGCAGTGCGTTGCAGCGGGTCAGGTCGGCGAAAATGTGGCCCGCCAGATCCACGGCGGCATAGGCCACGGACACCGGGTTCTCGCCGATGGCGGTATCCGTGCGCACCCGTTTGGCGATCGCGAATGCCCGGGGGAACAGCCGGCCCAGCTCCGCGCCGACGGTGCCCGCATCGGTCGCCACCGCGTAGGCCGATTTTATCTGGCCAAATATCTGCGGCTCGCCCAGCACCATGGAATCCAGCCCGCTGGCGACCTGGACGATGTGCTGCAGGGCCTGCGCAGACTCGTAGTGGTAGGCGGAGCGCCGCAGCTCCTCGGCAGAGAGATGATGATAGTTCGCCACCCAGTCGATCAGCTGTGTCGCCTTTTCGGCCAGCGGGGCACCTTCAGGGGCGATGGCGTACAACTCGGTGCGATTGCAGGTGGAGAGAATCACCACCTCCTCTACCCCCGAGACCTGGCAGGCATCGGTGAGCGCCTCGGTGACCTGCTCCGGCGCAAATGCCACGCGCTCGCGCACCTCGACGGCGGCGGAGTTGTGGTTGATGCCAAGGGCAATCAGGTTCATGCGTGTCTGTTGGCTCCCAGCCAGCCGCCGCCATTGCGACGGCCCTTTCGAAACCGGCGCTCCATAGCATATCCGGACGAGTTACCGGATAATTCTAGCAAGATGACGCCCAAATAACAGCGCGGGGTTGCACAGTGGAATCGCCATGTGGGTTTCGGCGGCGGTCTGTGTCATCATATCCCATGTCATTCCGCCGGATCCGTTCGCTGTATTTCACTATGTTCCGTACCCTCGCCCCCGCGATTCTCGCTGCGCTGCTCGCGGCCTGTGCCAGCACGCCCCCTGTCGAGGAGGTCGCGACGCCGGAACAGCCGACGCCCGAGGAGAAGGCAGAGCCTGCGGAGCGACATTTCCCGGACGAGAGCCTCTATCCGCTGCTGGTGGCTGAATTCGCCCTCCGGCGGCAGGCCTACGATGTGGCCCTCGACAACTATCTGGAGCAGGCGCCGCGCCTGCGCGACCCGGGGGTCAGCGCGCACACCACCCATCTGGCCCAGTTCATGCAGCGTGAGACGGAGGCACTGGAGGCCGTGCAGCTGTGGGTCCAGCTGGAACCCGGCAGCGTCGAGGCCAACAACACCCTGGCCACCCTGCTGGTGCGACAGGGTCGCAATATAGAGGCAGTCCCCCACCTTGCTGTGGTAGCGCGCCACGCGAAGCAGGCGAACTTCCCGATGCTGCTGAGCGATTTCGCTGACATGGCGCCCGACAAACAGGCCCGGCTGCAGGCCGCCATCGAGGAACTCGCCCTGGAGTTCCCCGACGATCCCGCCCTGCTGCTTACCCGGGCGCTGGTTCTCGCCGAGACCGAACAGTTCGACCGGGCGCTCGAGTTGCTCGATGTGCTGTTTGAGGAGGAGCCCTTCCAGCAGCAGGCTCTGCTGCTGGAGGCGCGAATCCTCCTTCGCCAGGGCGCCCGGGACCCTTTCAGGCGCGTCGAGCTCGCCCTCGCTGCCGACCCGGAGGACACCCGGCTGCGACTGCAGTACGGGCGCCTGCTGACCAGCACCGACATGGCGGCGGCCCGGGAGCAGTTTGAAATCCTCTCCGCGCAGTCGCCCCGGGATGACGACCTGCTGATGTCCCTGGCGCTCATCAATCGCGAGATCGGCGACGACGCGCGGGCGGAGACTTACCTGCGCCAGCTGCTGGAGCTCGGCCAGCGGCAGGATGAGGCCCACTACTTTCTGGGACGCATCGCCGAGGATGCGGGGGACGTGGAGACAGCCGCTTCCCACTACATGCGGGTCGGCGAGAGCCGGGAGTTCGCCAGCGCCAGCAACCGCCTGGGCCGGATCCTCATCAGCGCGGGGGAGATCGAGGAGAGCAGGGAGTGGTTCGCCCGGCAGCGGGAGAGGTATCCCCGCCAGCGGGAGCAGCTGTACGGCATCGAGGCCGAGCTCCTGCGTGAGGCGGGAGCGCTGGAGGCCAGCATGGCGGTCCTCAATGCCGCCCTGTCGGAGATGCCGGAATCGGCTTCCCTGCGGTATGCCCGATCCATGCTGGGCGAACAGCAGAATGACCTCGCCCTCATGGAGCGCGACCTGCGCGCCATTATCGCCCGGGACCCGGACAACGCCACCGCGCTCAACGCGCTGGGCTACAGCCTGGCCAACCGCACGGATCGCTACGGCGAGGCCTACCAACTGATTTCCCGCGCCCTCGCACTGAGTCCCGACGAGCCGGCGATCCTCGACAGTATGGGCTGGGTTCTCTATCGCAAGGGCCGCTATGAAGAGGCGCTGGACTACCTCACGCGCGCCTACGCCGCCTTCCCCGATCCCGAGGTCGCGGCCCACCTGGGCGAAGTACTCTGGGTCAGCGGTAAAACGGGGGCCGCCTCCACCGTCTGGCAGGGCGCCCTGCGCAAGGATCCCGATCATGAGGTGCTGGTCAGCACCCTGAAACGGCTCGGCGTGACCTCACTGAACGGCGAGCCACTGGAGTTCGGGGACTAGTGTATCGCCTGCTCCTGGCGGGTGCGCTGGCGCTGCTGGCGGCCTGCGCCGGACCGACAGCCCGGCCGCCGGATGTCGAGCCGGGGACCTGGGCAAATCACGCCGCGGCGCTCGCGGTACTGCAGGCTTGGACGGCTAGCGGCAAACTGGGCCTGCGCACCAGCGACTATGCCGAATCCGCGAGCATGCAGTGGCGCCAGCGCGGCCAGCACACCACGATACAGCTGAGCGGTCCTGTCGGGATCAACGCCACCATTATCGAGAGCGATGGCCGCCGGCTGGCCCTGACCCGGGGCGATGAACAACGCAGCTGGGACGTCTCCTCGACGAGTGCGCTGGCGCGGGATACCGGCTGGGAGTTGCCGGTAACCGCCCTGCCCCACTGGCTGAAAGGGGTGCCCGCGCCGGGGCTGGAGGTGCAACTGCTGGAACTCGACGCCGACCGGGCGCTGCTGCGGAGCCTGCGGCAGGATGACTGGGAAGTGCACTATGAGGACTACGCCAGCTTCTCCCGCTATACGCTGCCGACCCGGCTGCGGATTCAGCGCGGGACCACCAGCGCCCGGGTGATCATCCGCGACTGGCAGATTCCGGGACCATGACAAAACCGCCCATCACCCTGCTGTCGCCGGCCAAGCTGAACCTGTTCCTGCACATCCTGGGTCGGCGACCGGACGGCTACCACCGGCTGCAGACCCTGTTCCAGCTGCTCGACTGGGGGGACAGCCTCCGGTTCGAGTTCGACGGGAGCGGCGCCATTACCCTGGACAGCGGCGCTCTGGACATCCCGCCCGAGGACAATCTCATCGTGCGGGCCGCGCGGCTGCTGCAGCGCGGATCGCTGGGGGCGCGCATCACCCTGGCCAAGCGCATACCCGCCGGCGGGGGACTCGGCGGCGGCAGCTCCAACGCCGCCACTACCCTGCTCGCCCTCAACCACCTCTGGGAGCTGGGCCTTTCCCGCACCGAACTGATGCAGCTGGGGGGTGGACTGGGCGCCGATGTGCCGGTCTTCGTCGGCGGCCACACGGCCTGGGCGGAGGGCGTCGGCGAGATACTGACGCCAGTGGATCTGCCGCCCGCCTGGTACCTGGTCATCACCCCTGATTGCCATGTCGCCACCGGGGAAATTTTTTCCCACCGGGAATTGACACGCAACACCTCTCCCATCAAAATAGCGGCCTTTTTTGCGGGTACCTCCCGAAACGACTGCCAGGACCTGGTGCGGCGACTCTATCCTGAGGTGGATAACGCGTTGATCTGGCTGGCTAATTTCGGACAGGCCAGATTGACAGGAACCGGGGCATCCGTTTTCGCCAGCTTCGGATCCAGAGCTGAAGCCGAAACAGCGCTGCGCCAGATGCCAGGGACCTGGAAAGGCACCGTGGCCCGGGGGTTGAATGAGTCGCCCGTCCTGACAGCTCTGGGTTGACCCGACAGATTGTTTGGGGTGTCGCCAAGCGGCAAGGCACCGGGTTTTGATCCCGGCATTCGGAGGTTCGAATCCTCCCACCCCAGCCATTCAACCGGTGCCATGCATCCTGTGGTGTATGGCATTATTTTTTTGCGCAGTGATTTCGATCGGACCGCCAGGGGTAGAGCACCATGTCCTCGAAAATGATGGTCTTTACGGGTAACGCCAACCCGGAACTGGCCCAGAAGGTGGCTACCAAGCTGAATCTGTCGCTGGGCAAGGCGGACGTCGGTAAGTTCAGCGATGGCGAGATCGCCGTCGAGCTGAACGAGAACGTGCGGGGCAAGGACGTCTTCGTGGTGCAATCGACCTGCGCGCCGACCAATGACAACCTGATGGAACTGATCGTGATGATCGATGCACTGCGCCGGGCCTCTGCGGCGCGCATCACCGCGGTGGTTCCCTACTTCGGCTACTCCCGCCAGGACCGCCGCGTGCGTTCAGCCCGGGTGCCGATCACCGCCAAGGTGGTCGCGGACATGATGGTGAACGTCGGCGTGGACCGGGTTCTGACCGTGGACCTGCACGCAGAACAGATTCAGGGCTTCTTCGCCTGCCCGGTGGACAACGTCTACGCCTCGCCGGTGCTCAACGACGACATCCTCGACTGCCATTACGAGAACCTGATCGTCGTATCGCCGGATATCGGCGGGGTTGTCCGGGCCAGGGCCATCGCTAAACAGCTGGATGATGCCGACCTGGCGATCATCGACAAGCGGCGGCCGCGGGCCAATGAAGCGCAGGTGATGAACCTGATCGGCGAGGTCGACAGCCGCACCTGCCTGCTGGTGGACGACATGGTCGACACCGCCGGTACCCTGTGCAAGGCTGCCGACGCCCTGAAGGAGCGCGGCGCCGCGAAGGTCGTTGCCTACTGCACCCATGCGGTGCTGTCCGGCAGCGCCCTCAACAATATTCGGAAATCCCAGCTCGACCAGCTGGTGGTCACCGACACGATTCCCCTGAGCGAGGAGGCGAGAGGCATCGACAAGATCCGCCAACTCACCCTCTCCACCCTGCTGGCAGAGTCCATGCGCCGGGTGAGCAACGAGGAATCCATCAGCGCGCTGTTCCAGTAGGGGCGGCGCTTACTTGAACCCCGTCATCGCGCCGGTCGCAGGCGCCGCGGCGGATTATCAAAGGAGTCACGACGATGTCTGACCATTTTGAACTGAGCGCAGAAGTGCGAGAGGACCTGGGGAAAGGTGCGAGCCGCCGCCTGCGTCGTCTCGCTGACAAGGTACCGGCCATCATCTACGGTGGCGACAAGGACCCACAACCGCTGACCCTCGTTCGCAAGGACCTGGAGAAGGCACTGGAGAACGAGGCATTTTTTTCCCACGTCCTCACCATCCACGTCGGCAGCGACAAACAGAAGGCGATTCTCAAGGACCTGCAGCGACACCCCGCGAAGGAGACCGTGACCCACGCGGACTTCCTGCGCATCGATGAGAACAAGGCGATCAAGGTGAACGTGCCGATTCACTTCATCAACGAGAAAAAGTGTCACGGGGTCAAGATCGAGGGAGGCATCATCCAGCACCAGGCGACCGATATCGAGGTCCAATGCCTGCCCTCCGCCATACCCGAGTATATCGAAGTGGATATGCTAGACGTGCACACCGGCGACATCATTCACCTCTCCGACATCGCCCTCCCCGAAGGCGTGACCTCCGTCGCGCTGGCCCTGGGCGAGGACCATGACCTGGCCATCGCCTCGGTCATCGCACCGAAGGGTGGCGCCGAGGTGGAGGAAGAGGAAGCCATCGAGGTTGAGGAAGAGGCTCCGGAGGAAGACGAGAGCGAGGACTGATCCCTCGCCGCTCGTCGGCACCCCCATTGACCGCTATCAGATTGATCGTCGGCCTGGGCAACCCCGGTACGCAGTACCGGGGCACCCGCCACAACGCGGGTGCCGATTTTGTCGAGACACTGGCCCGCCAATGCGGGGCGTCACTGCAGACAGATGCCAAATTTTTCGGGCAGTCCGGCAGGGTTTCCCTGGCGGGTCATGACCTGCGCCTGCTGATACCCACCACGTTCATGAACCGCAGCGGCAAGGCCGTTGCGGCCATGGCCTCGTTCTACAGGATTCCCCCCGAGGAGATTCTCGTCGCCCACGACGAGCTGGACATTCCAGCGGGAAGCGCCCGCTTCAAGCGCGGCGGCGGCCACGGTGGCCACAACGGCCTGCGGGATATCCTGCCGGCGCTCGGCAACAACAGGGATTTTTATCGGCTGCGCATCGGCATCGGGCATCCCGGTCACGCGGCGGGGGTCACCGGCTATGTGCTGGGCGCCCCGTCGGCCGCTGACCGTGAGCGCATCGACGCCAGTATCGAGGAGGCGATCGCCGCCCTTTCCCTGCTGCTGGACGGGGACGAGGCCAGGGCGATGACCCGCCTTCACAGTTTCAGCGCAGCCTGAGCTGCCCAATGCGATAAGGACACACAGATGGGTTTCAATTGCGGAATCGTGGGCCTGCCGAATGTCGGCAAATCCACCCTGTTCAACGCCCTGACGCGGGCCGGTATCGATGCCGAGAATTTCCCCTTCTGCACCATAGAGCCCAACGCCGGCGTGGTGCCGGTGCCGGATCCGCGCCAGACCAGGATCGCGGACATCGTAAAGCCCCAGCGGGTGGTCCCCACCACCATGGAGTTCGTCGATATTGCGGGCCTGGTCGCCGGCGCCTCCAGGGGCGAGGGCCTGGGCAACCAGTTCCTGGCCAATATCCGCGAGACCGACGCGATCGCCCACGT
>JARRPM010000011.1:0-113260 GCA_037382865.1 Halioglobus sp.
CCGGGAGCGGGCCGGTAGAAGACGACTGGTCGCCTACACGGAATAGTACATATCGAACTCGACCGGGTGGGTGTTGATCCGCAGGCGGTCGATCTCGCCGGCTTTCAGTTCGATGTAGGCATCGATCATGTCGTCGGAGAAGACGCCGCCGGCGGTGAGGAAAGCCCGGTCCTCATCCAGGGCATTCATGGCCATCTCGAGGCTGGACGCAACCGTCGGTATCGCCTTGCCTTCCTCCGGGGGCAGGTCATACAGGTCCTTGTCCGCGGCATCGCCCGGGTGAATCTTGTTCTGGATGCCGTCGAGTCCGGCCATCAGCATGGCGGCAAAGGCCAGGTAGGGGTTGCCGCTGGGGTCCGGGAAGCGAACCTCCACGCGCTTGCCCTTGGGGCTCGGCTCATACGGAATACGGATGGAAGCGGAGCGGTTGCGGGCCGAATAGGCCAGCATGACGGGTGCTTCGAAGCCGGGTACCAGGCGCTTGTAGGAGTTGGTGGAGGCGTTGGTGAAGGCATTCAGCGCACGAGCGTGCTTGATGATGCCGCCGATATAGTAGAGTGCGGTCTCGGAGAGCCCGGCGTAGCCGTCTCCGGCGAAGATGTTTTCACCGTCCTTGGAGATGGACTGGTGTACGTGCATCCCCGAGCCGTTGTCGCCGACCACGGGCTTGGGCATGAAGGTGGCGGTCTTGCCGTAGGCGTGGGCCACATTGTGGACGCAGTACTTCAAGATCTGCGTCTCGTCGCCCTTCTTTACCAGGGTGTTGAACTTGACGCCGATCTCACACTGGCCGGCGGTACCCACCTCGTGGTGGTGCACTTCGATAGGCAGGCCCATCTGGGCCATGGCATCGCACATGGCGGCCCGGATGTCGTGCAGGGAATCCACTGGCGGCACCGGGAAATAGCCGCCCTTGATGCCCGGGCGGTGGCCGATGTTTCCCTCTTCGAAGGTGTGGTTGGAAACCCAGGCGGCTTCCTGGGAGTGGATCTGGTAGCCGGCCCCGCTCATCTCCACGTGCCACTTGATGTCGTCGAAGATGAAGAATTCGGGCTCCGGACCGAAGAACGCGGTGTCGCCGATCCCGGTGGACTTGAGGTACTCCTCGGCGCGCTGGGCGACGGAGCGGGGGTCCCGGTCATAGCCGAGCATGGTGGTGGGCTCTACCACGTTGCAGCGCAGGATGACGGTGGCGTCGTCGGTGAAGGGGTCCAGCATCGAGGTGCTGTCGTCCGGCATCAGGATCATGTCGGACTCGTTGATCCCTTTCCAGCCGGCAATGGATGAGCCGTCGAACATCTTGCCGTCTTCGAAAAAGTCGTCATCAACCTCGGTGGACGGGATGGTGACGTGTTGCTCCTTGCCGCGGGTGTCGGTGAAGCGCAGGTCGACCCAGCGCGCTTCATTTTCTTTGATCAGGTTCAGAGTTTGCTCTGACATCGTGTTTCCTCCATGGGATTTAAATCGGGCCGGCTGGGCCGGCCTGCGTTCGTTCTTCCGGCGCTCGCTCTGCAAGAAAGGCCAGACGTTCTCGGCAATACCTCTGTTAGCAAGAGCTGTGCCAAAAGAGTGCCGGGTACAACTTACTGATAATCAGCGGTATTTCGGTACTGACAGGGAGCCTGATGGAATCCGTGCACTATATTAGTGCGACTGTGATCGCTTTTGGTGCACAGTTGCGCGTCTGTCGGGGTCCGGGGGCTGCGCGGGCATTCCGCAACGATAGCCGTATAATACGCGGCCGGATCCGACGCCGCCGTTAACGCCCCTATGCAATTTCTTGTCAAGTACTTCTCCGAGATCGCCATCAAGAGCAAACCCGTCAGGCGCCGCTTCGTGGGCCAGCTCACCGAGAACCTGCGCGCGGTGTTGCGTGAAATCGATCCCGCGGTGGTGGTCCACCGGGGCTGGGACAAGTTGCGGGTGGAGACGGCCCGGACCGACCCCGAAGTGCTCGCCTGCATGGTGGAGGCAATGCGCAACACACCGGGTATTACCTACGTTCTTGAGGTAAGTAAGCACCCACTATGCGAGCTTGCCGAGATCGCCGGCGCAGTGCTGCCGGTCTACGCCGGGCGTCTCCGGGGGCGGACATTTGCGGTGCGCTGCAAGCGCACGGGGCAGCACGATTTCACCTCGGTGGACGTGGAGCGGGAGGTGGGCGCCGCCCTGCTCGAGCGATCCGGCGCCGCAGGTGTCGATCTGCGCCATCCCCAGGTGACGGTGGACCTGGAGATCAGCCACCGCGACCTCTATGTGGTCGGGGGGCGCCATCGCGGGCCCGGGGGCTATCCGGTGGGCAGCGTCGACCCCGTGCTGTCACTCATCTCCGGGGGCTTCGACTCACCCGTCGCGAGCTACCTGACCATGAAACGGGGTATGCGCACCCACTTCCTCTTTTTCAACCTCGGAGGTCGGGACCACGAGATCGCGGTGAAGGAGGTCGCCCTCTACCTGTGGCAGAAATACGGGTGCCACCAGCGGGTACTGTTTATCAGCGTTCCCTTCGAGGAGGTCGTGGCGGAGCTGTTGCGCAATATCCGGGACAGCCAGATGGGCGTCATCCTCAAGCGCATGATGTTGCGCGTGGGGGATCGCCTAGCGGAGGACCTGGAGATCGATGCCCTGGTTACCGGTGAGTGTGTCGCCCAGGTGAGCAGCCAGACCCTGCGCAACCTGGCCGTGATCGATCGGGTCACCGACCGGCTCGTACTGCGTCCTCTCATCGCCACCGACAAGGAGGAGATCGTCCGTAAGGCCGCGCGGATCGGCACCGAGGCATTCGCCGCCAACATGCCGGAATACTGCGGGGTGATCTCCGTCAATCCCACCACCCGCGCCCGCCTGGACCGGGTAGTGGCGGAAGAGGCGAAATTCGACATGGCGATCCTGGAGCGCGCCATTGCCGGCGCCCGTCGCACCCGCATCGACCGGCTCCACGAAGAGGAGCTGTCGCGGAGTGACGTGGAGGTGCTTTCAGTGCCGCTGGCCGGCGCCACCATTATCGACATCCGCCACCCGGACGAGGTAGAGCTGGCACCGCTGAGGGTGCACGCCCCGGTCCAGGCCATCCCGTTTTACGAGTTGCACAGCCGGGGCCCGCAACTCCCGGCAGACAGGACCTATATGCTGTACTGTGGCCGGGGAGTCATGAGCCGCCTGCATGCCAGTCACCTGCTGGCGTCGTCGGGCCTGGACGTCAAGGTCTACGCCCCGTGACTTTTTCACGCTGCGGCAACGGGGGCGCCGGAACCGCGGTTCGGGTATAATCCGGCGCCTTTTTGCACACGCCCGAGCGGCTGAGGTCTCCCCTTGATAGATAACTTGCGCAATATCGCGATCATTGCCCACGTCGACCACGGCAAGACCACCCTGGTGGATTGCCTGTTGCAGCAGTCGGGCACCCTCGATCGCCGGTCCGAGGGCGCTGAGCGGATCATGGATTCCAGCGACCAGGAACGGGAGCGGGGAATCACCATCCTTGCCAAGAACACCGCGATCAAGTGGCAGGAGTACCGGATCAACATCGTCGACACCCCCGGGCACGCCGATTTCGGCGGCGAAGTGGAGCGGGTCCTCTCGATGGTCGATTCAGTGCTGTTGCTGGTGGACGCGGTCGACGGGCCGATGCCGCAGACCCGGTTCGTGACCGCCAAGGCCTTCGAGCAGGGCCTGCACCCCATCGTGGTGGTCAACAAGGTGGACCGCCCGGGGGCGAGGCCCGACTGGGTGGTCGACCAGGTGTTCGACCTGTTCGACCGGCTCGGCGCCACCGAGGAGCAGCTGGATTTCCCGGTGGTATTCACTTCCGCTATCGAGGGAATAGCAGGGCTGGACCACGCTCACATGGGCAGCGACATGCAGGCGCTGTTCGAGACGATCGTGGACAAGGTGCCGGCGCCCGCCGTCAACGCCGATGGGCCCCTGCAGATGCAGATCAGTGCCCTCGACTACAGCAGCTATGTGGGCGTGATCGGGATCGGGCGCATCACCCGCGGCCGCCTGAAACCCAATACCCAGGTCACCGTGGTGGACCGGGTGGGCGCAACGCGGGCCGGAAGGGTGTTGCAGGTCATGGGTTATGCCGGCCTCGAGCGCACGGATGTGGCTGCCGCGGAGGCCGGTGACATCGTCTGCATCACCGGCATCGACGGCCTCAACATCTCCGATACCCTGTGCGACCCCGCGGCGATAGAGGCGCTGCCCCCCCTGACGGTGGACGAACCCACCGTCAGCATGACTTTCCAGGTCAACGACTCCCCGTTTGCGGGGAAAGAGGGCAAGTTCGTGACCTCCCGCAACCTGAAGGAGCGGCTCGAGCGGGAACTGATTCACAACGTGGCGCTGCGGGTGGAGCAGGGCGACAGCCCCGACCGTTTCGTGGTGTCGGGCCGCGGCGAGCTGCACCTGTCTGTGTTGATCGAGTCCATGCGCCGGGAGGGGTTCGAGCTGGGTGTTTCGCGGCCGTCCGTGATTCAGAAAGAGATAGACGGGGAGCTGCAGGAGCCCTACGAGCAGCTGGTGGTGGACTGCGAGGAGCAGCACCAGGGTTCGATCATGGAAGAGCTGGGGCTGCGCCGGGCGGAGCTGGAAAACATGGTGCCCGACGGCAAGGGGCGAGTGCGGCTGGAGTTCATGATTCCGGCTCGGGGGCTGATCGGCTTCCGTTCCCAGTTCCTGACCATGACCTCCGGGAGCGGCATACTGACCCACGTCTTCGACCACTACGGGCCGGTGAAGGGCGCCGAGATCGTGCACCGCACCAACGGCGTGCTGGTCTCCATGGTGAAGGGAAAGAGCCTCGCCTATGCGCTCTACAACCTGCAGGACCGGGGGCGCCTGTTCATCGGTCCCAACGTCGACGTCTACGAGGGCCAGATCGTGGGCCTGCACAGCCGCGGCAATGACCTGGTGGTCAATCCCACCAAGGCGAAGCAGCTGACCAATGTCCGCGCCTCCGGTACCGACGAGGCGCTGATTCTCACCCCGCCCGTGCTCCACACCCTGGAGCAGGCGCTGGAGTTCATCGAGGATGACGAACTGGTGGAGGTCACCCCGCAGAGCATCCGCCTGCGCAAGAAGCTGCTGCAGGAACACGAGCGGCGCCGGGCCGGGCGCCTGTAAGGCGTGTCGTCGTGAAGGTCGTCGTCCAGCGCGTGAGCAGCGCTTCTGTCCGGGTCGCCGGCGAATGCGTCGGGGAGATCGGTACCGGATTGCTGGCTCTGCTGGGCCTGGACCGGGGAGACGACCGGGCGGCGGCGCAGCGCATGCTGGAGCGGCTGCTGGCCTACCGGCTGTTTGCCGACGACGCCGGCAGGATGAATCGCTCGGTCACCGATATCGGGGGCGGTGTCCTGCTGGTCTCGCAGTTCACTCTGTCGGCGGATACCGGAAAGGGCCTGCGGCCGGGTTTTTCCCGCGCGATGCCGCCGGAGGAGGCCCGGGAGCTCTACCAGTTCACACTCGATGAACTGCGGCGCCGCCACGGGCCGGTGGCGGCCGGGGTTTTCGGGGCCGACATGCAGGTCAGCCTGGTCAACGACGGGCCGGTAACGTTCATCCTGGAGGGTTGACCGGGATATCGCCGGAGCGTCCGCGATCAAAGCGCATCCGCACGTGGAGGATGCCGTCCTCGTCGTATTCGTCGCCCTCGGCGGCAAAACCCAGCCCGGTGTAGTAGTCGCGCAGGTAGGCCTGGGCGTTGATAAGGATGTCGCTGTCCGGCCACTTTTCCAGGTTGTAGCGCAGCCCGCGCTTCACCAGCTCGCGGCCCAGGTACCGGCCACGCGCCGCCGGGTCCACCACGATTCTGCCCAGGGAGCTCTCTGGATAGTGCAGGCCGGGGGGCAGGCAGCGCAGATAGCCCAGCAGCCGGTCCCCCTTCCGGCAGAGGAGGTGGATTGCAGCCTGGTCCAGGTCGTCCAGGTCGAGGTAGATGCAGCGCTGCTCGACCACGAAGACGATTTGGCGCAGGCGCAGGATGGCATAGAGCTCTGGCCCGCTGAGCTCTTCGAATCGCGCTGTTCGCCACTGGTAATTCATGCCGTTGCCCGGTTTTCGGAAATGTTTCCCGCCAGCGTTCTCCCCTGGCAGATTAGTTGCTACTATAGGGTGGATCCAGCCTCGGGAACAGGCAGTCGGCGGCTGGAAGCCTTCATAACAATCACGGGGACGGCGGCGGACGGCAGGGCCGGGTCGCGGCGTCGAACAGAGGTTTGCCGATGTTGGCGAATGCTGAACTCGCGCAGGATTTCACGATTCTTAACCAGCAGTATCGCAAACTGGTCGAGGCGTTGCTCGGCGTGGTCAACATGCCGGCCATAGCGCTGGAGACCGGCGTCACTGAGCAGGGCAATTTTCGTGGTTTTGATGCCAGCCAGTTCTATGTGGTCCGGAGCGGCACTCTCACCGCGCGGTACCAGGGCAAAACCGTGTTCGTGCTGGAGGAGGGCGATCTCCTGCTGCCCGACATCGCCGGAACGGTCGCCGAGGAGGCCGCCGTCTTCTACGGCAGCGATGCCGGTGCAAGGCTGGACAGCTATCCCGCACTCGAATTCATGCTTCGGGTCCTCGATGAGCCCGCGGCCACCAAATTGTGGACCCGGGTGCTGGTGACCTATGCGGGGCTGATGCTGAGAATTACCGCAGCCAACACGCCCGAGGACAACGCCGCCACTCCCGGTTTTGAGATCTACCAGCCCGGCGACATCATCATTCGCCAGGGCGACCGTGCAGACTACGTGTTCAACATGTCGTCCGGTATGGCTGAGGTGCTGGTCGACGACGTCATCGTGGGCAGTATCGGCGAGGGCGAAATCTTCGGCGCCATGGCGGCCCTGACCCATGCCGACCGCAGCGCCACGGTGCGGGCCAGGACGACCTGCTCCGTGGTAAAGGTGCCCAAGGAGCAGTTCACGGAACTGATCAAGAGCAACCCGGCCACCATTCACAGCCTGTTGATCGATATGGCGAACTCCATCGTCAATCTCAACGAGCAGCTGGTCGGACTGCGCGGCACCCAGGAAATGGACTGATCATTCCCGTTTAACTGGCTCCGGCGTGCCCTCAGGGACGTTCCGCCCGGGGCGGCAATACATATCACAGGCCAGTAGTTAATGTCTGACATTCTCGAACTCGACAACGACGGCATCGAACAGGTGTCGCTCCAGACCTATACCGAAAAAGCGTACCTGGATTATGCCATGTACGTGATCCTCGACCGGGCGCTGCCGCATGTCGGCGACGGTCTGAAACCGGTCCAGCGCCGCATCATCTATGCCATGAGCGAGCTGGGACTCAAGGCCACCGCCAAGTTCAAGAAGTCCGCCCGCACGGTGGGCGACGTCATCGGCAAGTTCCACCCCCACGGGGACAGCGCGGCCTACGAGGCCATGGTGCTGATGGCGCAGAATTTCAGTTACCGCTACCCGCTGGTGGACGGCCAGGGCAACTGGGGGTCACCCGATGATCCCAAGTCCTTTGCCGCCATGCGCTACACCGAGTCGCGTCTCACCAACTATGCCGAGGTATTGCTGGGCGAACTGGCACAGGGCACGGTGGACTGGATACCCAACTTCGACGGCACCCTGGAAGAGCCGGCGGTACTGCCGGCGCAGGTGCCCAATGTCCTGCTCAACGGCACCACGGGCATCGCGGTCGGCATGGCGACGGATATCCCGCCGCACAACCTGCGCGAGGTCGTGGGCGCGGCGGTCCGCATGCTCGAATCGCCCGGCGCCAGCGTGGCCGAGCTGTGCGAGCATGTGCAGGGTCCGGACTTTCCCACTGAGGCGGAGATCATCACCCCCCGGGAAGAGATTCTGGCGATGTACCAGAGCGGTCGGGGCGCCCTGCGCATGCGCGCGGTTTGGGTCAGGGAGGGCGGCGACATCGTGGTCACCGCGCTGCCCTACCAGGTATCCGGTTCCCGGGTGCTGGAGCAGATCGCACAGCAGATGCAGGCTCGCAAGCTGCCCATGGTGGCAGATCTGCGGGACGAGTCGGACCACGAGAATCCGACCCGCCTGGTCGTGGTCCCCCGCTCCAACCGGGTGGACCTGGATGCCCTGATGGGGCACCTGTTTGCCACCACGGACCTCGAACGCAGCTACCGGATCAACCTCAACATGATCGGTATCGACGGGCGCCCGGGGGTCAAGGGGCTGGACCGCCTCCTGAAGGAGTGGCTCAGGTTCCGCACCGACACCGTGCGGCGGCGGCTGGAGCACCGGCTGGAACGGGTCGTGAAGCGCCTGCATATCCTCGAGGGTTACCTGGTCGCCTACCTCAATATCGACGAGGTCATCCACATCATCCGCACCGAGGACAAGCCCAAACCGGCGCTGATGGAACGCTTCGGCATTACCGACGTGCAGGCCGAGGCCATCCTCGAGCTGAAACTGCGCAACCTGGCCAAGCTGGAGGAGATGAAGATCCGCGGGGAGCAGGACGACCTGGAGGCGGAGCGGGACCAGCTGGAGAAGATCCTCGGCAGCGCCGCCCGGTTGAAGACCCTGATCAAGAAGGAGCTGCTGGCGGTCGCGGAAGCCTACGGTGACGAGCGCCGCTCGCCGCTCGTCCAGCGCGAGGAAGCCCGGGCCTTCAGCGAAGTCGAGCTGATGAGCGCCGACCCGGTGACCGTGGTGATGTCAGAGAAGGGCTGGATCCGCGCCGCCAAAGGGCACGACATCGACCCGGCTGCCCTCAGCTACAAGTCCGGGGACAGTTTCAAGATGGCGGTGCACGGGCGTAACAACCAGCCGGTGATCATCCTCGACTCGACCGGGCGCGCCTACACCGTGCCCTCTCACAACCTGCCTTCCGCGCGGGGACAGGGGGAGCCTGTGACGGGACGCATCAACCCGCCCTCGGGGGCCAGCTTCGAGGGGCTGATGATGGGCCCGGAGGAGCAGCTCTATCTCCTGGCCAGCGATGCCGGCTACGGCTTCGTCGCCCGGCTGGGCGATCTTCAGACCAAGAACCGTGCCGGCAAGGCTGCCCTGAGCCTGCCCAAAGGCGGCCGGGTGCTGCAGCCCGCGGCGGTGACAGACGCGGACAGTGCCTGGGTGGCGGCGCTGTCCAATGAGGGCAGGCTGCTGGTGTTTCCGCTGGCAGACCTGCCGCAGATGGCCAGGGGCAAGGGCAACAAGATCATCGGTATTCCCTCGGCGCGGGTGCAGAGCCGGGAAGAATTCGTGGTGGCGGTCGAGGTGCTGACCGAGCGGGATGTGCTGGCCATCTACGCGGGCAAGCGCCATCTGAAGCTGAAGTTTGCCGAGCTGGAACACTACCGTGGAGAGCGCGGCCGCCGCGGCAACAAGCTGCCCCGGGGCTTCCAGAAGGTCGACGGAATGCGCGTGGAGAGCTGAGCGCGGATCAGAGCCGGGAGGGCTCGGAGAGGCGGTTGAGGATCAGGCGCAGCTGTCGCTCCAGCAGGTCCCGATAGGGGCCCGCGAACTCATCCAGCATCGCGTAGTCACTCACCTCCGTCTCCTGGTGCTGCAGGCGGCCGGCCACATCCGTGTCCTCACAGACCACCGGCGACAGCAGGATCTTCGGCGGTTTGCTCGCGCAGATCGCCTGCAACTCGTCCAGGGTGTGCTGCATGTAGAGTCCCGGGTAAATGTCCGAGCCGTCCCCCACGCCGAGTTCGCTCTGGGAGATCGCCATGGCGATGTTCATCGAGAGGGGAATCTGCTCCTGCAGGGCACGGCTGGCCGCCTGTATCAGCCAGGCGCAGGAGGCCGCCCGGAATGCCGCACTTCCGGCACTGTTTGGCCCGCTGAAATAGACGGCCAGGCCGAACTGCCGGGCAACCTGGAGTTCCCCGGCATAAAAACCCGCGGCGGCGTAGACGACCTGGTGTAAGCGGTCCGTATAGCGGTGCAGGGACTGCTCGTCGAGGGTGTCCACGTAACCGGACAGGCTCGTCAGGTGGAGGTAGAGCACCGCGGTTGTGCGGTAGTTTTCGTCCCGGGGGGCAGCCTCGCTGCGCGTGCGCAACAGGTCCATGGGCAGCGCCTCTATGCGCCGGCTGAGCCTGCTCAGCTCGTTTACAGGCGCGGCCTCCTCGCTGTCGTCTTCCAGGGTTATCGCGCCGGCCAGGGCGGCGATGCGGTTGCCGAGGCGCTGCCCCAGGTGGCGGGTCGTCCCGTAGACCGCCAGGCTCAACAGTATCGCCAGCCCCAGCAGGCTCAGGACGAAGCGCCGGTGTGCGGCGTCGGCGGCATCGCTGCTCGTCGTTATGACCACCTGGCCGGCGATATCCGACTCGATGCGTACCGGCGCCCGGTACCGGTTGAGGCGCTGCCCCAGGGCACTGCCCGCCTGTCCCAGCGCCTTGCCCTCCACGTCGAAAATGGCGACCGCCCCCGCGGAGGAGGTTTCCACAAAACGCTGCAGTGAAGCGGCGACGCTCAGTAAATCACCGGTCTCCAGCGCCGTGCCGATGCGACGGGCGATCTGGTGGGCGAGTGCAGTGCCGTACTCCTCCTGCTGTTGCAGCTGCATGTGGCGGCTGGATATTGTGGCCAGAGCCACCAGCGCCAGGCTGACCAGCAGGCAGAGGGAGGCGGCGACGAGAGCCAGTTGCTGGCCGAGGCGGCTGTTTTCCATGCGGATATTCACGGGGTGCAGGCAGGTTACCTCGTTGCGGGACGCGGGCAGTATAAACCAGTCGCGCGGGCAAATGGCCATTTTGTACGTCCCGCAGGTAGAATACCGGTCTGTCGACACGCCCGGGACATCCCGCTTGAACGAGATCCTTCTGATTACCATTTCCGGTGAGGACCAGTCCGGACTGACCGCCGGTATCACCGCCGTCCTCGCCGAACACGGGGCCAACATACTCGACATCGGCCAGGCCGTGATCCACGCCACACTTTCCATGGGGATGCTGGTGGAGATTCCGCGAGCCGATGACGCGGAGCGGATCAGCGCGGCGGTAGAGGCCCACGCCGCCGCCCACGGTATGCGGGCCCGGATCAGCTCCGTCTCCGCCGAAAGCTACGCGCAGTGGGTGCAGGGGCAGGGCCGCGCCCGCTATATCATTACGCTTCTGGCTCGCAAGATCACCGCGGAGCAGATCGCGGAGGTCTCCGCTGTGGTGTTCCGTCACGGTCTCAATATCGACGGCATCACCCGGCTCTCCGGGCGCATACCGCTGGGGGAACTCCCGGCCCTGAGCAAGGCCTGTGTCGAATTCTCCGTGCGCGGGCCATTGCGGGACCCGGCCGTTTTTCGCCGGGATCTTCTCGAAATAGCCGCCGACCACGAGGTGGACCTGGCGTTCCAGCAGGACAACATGTACCGCCGCAACCGCCGTCTTGTGGCCTTCGACATGGACTCCACCCTGATCGAGGCAGAGGTCATCGACGAGCTGGCACTGCTGGCCGGGGTGGGTGAGCAGGTCAGCGCAATCACCGAGCAAGCCATGCGCGGCGAGATCGATTTCGCCGAGAGTTTCAGGGCGCGGGTGGCGTTGCTGAAGGGCCTGGAGGAGGCGGCGCTGGCCCGCGTGGCCGCGGAACTGCGGATCACGGAAGGCGCTGAGCACCTGATCGCGACCCTGCGCACGCTTGGCTACAAGACGGCTATTCTCTCCGGCGGATTCACCTATTTTGCCCGCCACCTGCAGGAGCGGCTGGGCATCGATTACGTCTATGCCAATGAACTGGACATCGTCGGCGGCGAGGTGACCGGAAAAATCAGGGGCGCCATCGTCGACGGCGCCCGCAAGGCGGAGCTTTTGCAGCAACTCGCCGGGGAGGAGGGCATCGACCTGCAGCAGGTCATTGCCGTGGGCGACGGCGCAAACGACCTGCCCATGCTGAGCATCGCCGGCCTGGGCATTGCCTTTCGCGCCAAGCCACTGGTGAAACAGTCGGCGGAGCAGTCAATCTCCACGCTGGGACTGGACGCAATCCTCTATCTGCTCGGTTTTTCCGATCGCTACCAGAATCCTGCCTGAGGCGTCAGGGCGCGACGGCTATCGATCAGATTTTGTTCCACACCGAGTCGAAGGACGAGTCCACGTGGCTGCTCTTGTCCTCGGCCAACACCTCGCCCAGGCGTTTGATGTATTGAAAGTCGAACTGGGAGAAGCTCCCGGTTGCCGCCACCTGGCGCAGTAACTGCACGTAGAACTCCTCGCCCGCGCTCATCAGGGTGATTTTCTGACGCTCCCGGAAAGCGGCGCGGGGCGTGATCAGCGTGTGCGCCTGACCCACCAGCTTGATCTCCGGCAGCAGCAGCACCCGCATCGGCACGGTCTGTTCGCCGGTTTTTTTCTGGATGCGGGCCCCGAAGGGCATCGCCCGGGGGCTGAGAAGTTCCAGCCCGACCAGGGTGCGCGAGTCCTCCAGGTTGCTCACCCAGCGGATGACGGCGATCGCCCAGTCGCGGTCGCGTTGTTCGCGAACGCTGACAATGTCGCCGGTCCTGATCTCCCCTGGCAGATCCGTCGTCCATTCGAGGCAGTAGCCGCCCGGGCTCGCATTGACCATGCGCACCTGGTGGATCGGGTAGCGTTGCTCTGGGGTGAGTTCCAGGTCCTCTCCCTCGATTGCCGCCAGGGTCACCTGGTCAAGCGCAATCTCATGCTCGAGGCGGGCGATTTCCGTCGAGGGCGGGATCTCCTCCACCAGGTAATCCTCGTCGGGGTTTGCCTCTGCCCACTCGTCCTCTTTTTCCTCGGGATGGATGAAGGGATTCCCGGGCAGGCGGTCGGCGGGCGGCGGCAGGTAATCGTCGCCGAAGAGCAGCTGCTGGAAGGACTTTTCACCCGCCACATGATAGTGGGCGGCGCTCAGCCCGATACAGACGGCCAGTCTGTTGTCCGAGGCGGTTCGGGCAAAATTGCGCAGGCTCATGCTCCCCAGCGCTGTGATCAGGTGGGTCAGAATGTTGGAGGGCAGTCGTGTGTCCTTGTCGAAGACGAGGCCCGGCTTGCCGTGCCTGTCGTCTTCGGCCTGCAGTTTCCGCAGATGCGCGATGAGCGGCGCGGTGTCCAGGTAGCGACAGTGCGCCCCCGGGCGTTTTTCGTACAGCGAGCTGTAGAGCGGCGGCTGGTCGCTGTCGAGGTCGACCAGAAACAGGCCGCTGCCTGATTCCGGCGGCGCGAGCGTGATAAATGCGCTCCACTCCTGCAGCCCGCGGTAGATGGCGCCCAGGTCGCTGTGGCGCAGCTGGTTGGGCTTGCAGCAGCCCATAATCAGCGCCTGCAGGTAGGTCGCGACGATCGTCGTCTCATTGCCCGGGGTGTCCTCCACCGGCAGTGTGGCCAGGCGCTGATGCTCGGCCAGCGCATAAAGCTGGTGCAGCGCCAGCCAGCCGCCGTACTCCACCGGGCGGTACAGCTGGAAGGTCTGCAGCAGCTTGCGCCCCGCAAAGTCCAGGGCGCGCTGGACGGCGGCGCATACCAGGCGCGCGGGATTCATTTCGCGGACCGCTTCGCGATGCTGCAGGACCTCGATCGCGATGATCGTATACGCGGTGGAGGCCAGGCTGTGCAGCTGATCGGAGAGCTCGGCCATCTGCCGCGGTTCCTCCGGCATGATCAGCGGCTGATTGACGAAGCGGCGGGACAGGTTGGCGAGCGTGATCTGCAGGTTCGGCCGCAGCGCCTCCATGATCCGAAAGCGCACTTCCGGCGCCAGCCTGAACCGGTTGAGATCGCCCACCGCATGGATCAGCTGATGCACGACCGAGCGGGTATCGGTAATGGGCAATCCCTGGGACCAGGTGAGGGCGGCGTCCTCATCCGGCTCGAAATGGGCGAAGGCCTGCAGGTCCTGCCGCGGAATCCTCAGCTTGATCGGTGTATCGCTACTCACGTCCCCGTCCCCTTTTTTTGTTGCTGTGCAGGAACCAGCTTTCATTGTCCCGTCCCCTGTCCAGGTGTCATTGCAGAGACGCCGGAAAGGCGGGACATGACAGTAGGTTAGCTTATATTGCCGGGCGGCTGCCACGGTAATATCCCGCAATATCAAGGTTGTTCGCCACCGCCGCGACTGCCATTGGCAAACCCGCTGAGGTATCATGGGCGCCTTTTGAGACAATGGAACGAAAGCACCATGGCCAACTACTCCACCAACGAATTCCGCTCGGGCCTGAAAGTCATGCTGGACGGTGATCCCTGCAGCATCCTGGAGAACGAGTTCGTGAAACCGGGCAAGGGCCAGGCCTTCAACCGGGTGAAGCTTCGCAACCTCAAGACCGGCAGGGTCTGGGAGCGCACCTTCAAGTCAGGCGATTCGCTCGAAGGGGCGGACGTGATGGATCGCACCATGGAGTATCTCTACACCGACGGTGAATTCTGGTATTTCATGGACCCGGACAGTTTTGAGCAGTACCAGGCTGACGCCAAGGCGATGGGCGATGCCCACCTCTGGCTGAAGGAACAGGCTCCCTGCGAAGTCACTCTCTACAACGGCACCCCGCTGTCGGTGGCGCCCCCCAATTTCGTCGAACTGGAAATCGTCGAGACCGACCCGGGCCTCAAGGGCGATACCGCCAGCGGGGGCAGCAAACCTGCCACCCTCAGCACCGGGGCAGTGGTCAAGGTGCCCCTGTTCCTGAGCCAGGGAGAGGTCATCCGGGTCGATACCCGCACCGGCGAATACCAGGGGCGGGCCTCGAAGTCCTAGTGTCCTGTCCGCCTGAGTCACACTGATGGCCTGGCGCCCCTCCGCGGCTGCCGGCCGGCTGCGGGCGCGGGCGGAGTTGCTGGCGTCGATCCGCGCCTTTTTCCGGGCGCGCGGCGTGCTCGAGGTAGAGACGCCCCTGCTCTGCCGCACCGGCGTCACCGATCCCGCTATCGAACCGCTGCTGGTGGAGCGCGGTGCATCAGTGTCCCGGCCGCGTTATCTCCAGACCTCGCCGGAGTACGCCATGAAGCGCCTGCTCGCCGCTGGCAGCGGCCCGATCTTCCAGATCACGAAGGCCTTTCGCGACGGCGAGGCGGGGGCCCGCCACAATCCGGAATTCACCCTGCTCGAGTGGTATCGCCCCGGCTATGACCACCACCGCCTGATGGATGAAGTAGCGGCGCTCCTGTGCCACTGCCTCGGTGATCGGCCCGAGCAGCGCGTCACCTACCGCCAGCTGTTTCGCGACTGCCTCGGGGTCGATCCGCTGACCGCACCCGTCGGGGAGCTGCAGGCGATCGCCCGGGAGCGGATCGACGTCGGCGCGCTGGCGGGTGACCGGGATCTCTGGCTCGACCTGTTGCTCAGTCACCTGATAGAACCGCAGCTGGCGCAGCGGGGCATCTGCTTTGTTTACGATTACCCCGCCTCGCAGGCGGCGCTGGCGCGTATCGTCGGGTCAGAGGGGGCGGCGGTGGGGCAGCGCTTCGAACTCTACGTGGACGGGATGGAGCTTGCCAATGGCTATCACGAGCTCACCGACTCAGCGGAGCAGCGCCGCCGCTTCGAGCGGGACAACGCGCGACGACGGGAATACGGACTGCCGGAGCGTCCCCTCGACGAAAACCTGCTGGCCGCGCTGGCGCACGGCCTGCCCCGGAGCAGCGGCGTGGCGCTGGGGGTCGACCGGCTGCTGATGCTGGCGACCGGGGCCGGCGACATCCGCGACGTGCTGGCATTCGACTGGTCCCGCAGTTAAGCGTGGCCCCCGGGCGGGCCCGGGCATGCAGGGCCCTCTCACCCACCCGATGTCTGGCCGTTCTCCCCGGCCAGGACAGCTGGCCCGTAACCGGCGATGAATTCCGGCGGCAGCCGCCGGGGACGGCCCGTGCTTATTTCGATGCAGGCGAAGCGCATGGCGCCGCGCAGCAGGGTGACGCCATCCCCCGTGCGGATCGCCTGGAACTCACGCCGCATGGTCAGCCTGCGATCCCAGCCCACGATCCATGTCCCGATCACGATCTCCTCTCCCTCGCGGGACGCCTGCAGGTAGTGGTACTCGCTGTGGGTGATGGCCATGGCGCGATCCAGGGCGCGGTAGCGCTCGAGGTCGAGGCCGAGGGCAACGGAGTGGGCCCAGGCGACCTGCTCGCACCATTTCACGTAAACCGCGTTGTTGGTATGCCGGAGCCCGTCGATGTCTTCGGCACCCACCCGGGTGCGCAGGGTGTAGGGGCCGGGATAGTCCCAGAGGGCAGCGAGTTCGAGCATGTCAGGCGGTCTCCGTGGCCGGCAGTTGTTCCATCTCCCCTTCCGCCGCCGGCTTCTGGGCGACGTTCAGGTAACCGTAACAGACCGCGACAAGCGGACAGAGCAGGTTAAACCGGGACAGGTTGAGGCGCGACAGGCCCCGATGGACGTACGCATCGCGGTACATGCGGCCCGGCAGCGCAATGGCGATGAACTGGTCTGCGGCCAGGGCGTTGGTGCCGATACAGGTGAGGACCGTGCGACTGATGAGCGACCCCGTACTGGCGACGCCCTTCAGGGTCAGCCACAGCAGGTACTGGAGAATGCCGGTGCGCTCCAGCACCCCGCCGAACCCGAGGGCGCAGATGATCAGCCAGACCGTATTGAGCATGCTGCTCATGCCTCCCTTGCTGAGCAGCTCGTCGAGAAACGGGTTGCCGCTGGCAGAGACGTAGCCGTCAAAGAGGCTGATCCAGACCCCTCGCAGCAGGGCGAAGCCGTAACCCGAATCGGGGCTGTCGGCCAGCCGGATCACCGCCTGCGGCTGGAATATGAGGGCGAACAGAGCGCCGGTGAGTGCGCTGATTACGATGGCGGGGTAGGCGGGAACCCGCTTGAAAACCATTGCCAGCATCAGGGCGAGCGGCAGCAGCAGGTGCAGGCCGATCCTGAACTCCGCTTCCAGGCCCGCCTGCAGTGCCGCAATCTCCTGGGGCGCGGTGGCCTGGGCGCTGCCGATCAGCGCGAACAGTATGAGGGCGATGGTGAAGCTGGGAATGGTCGTCCACAGCATGTGACGGATGTGCTCGAAGAGGTCGACGCCGGTGGCCGCGGCGGCGAGGTTGGTGGTGTCGGAGAGGGGCGAAAGTTTGTCACCGAAATAGGCGCCGGAGATGATTGCGCCCGCGGTAATGGCCGGTGACAGTTCGAAACTGGCGGCGATACCCATCAGGCCGATACCCAGGGTGCCGGCAACGGTCCAGGAACTGCCGATACTGACGGCGACGATAGCGCAGATGACGGCACTGGCAGCATAGAAAATGCCAGGGTTCAATACCTGCACGCCGTAGTAGATCATGGCAGGCACTGTACCGCTCAGGATCCAGGTCCCGATGAGCATGCCGACGGCCAGCAGGATGAGTATCGGGCCCAGTCCCACGCCGATGCCGTGCACGATACCCTGCTGGGCCTCCAGCCAGGAGATACCTGCGCGACGACCGCTAAGTGCGGCGACGCAGGTCGCCAGTACCAGGGCGATCTGGTTGGCGCCGTAGGATGAATCGGCGCCGAACAGGAAGACGGAGCAGCCCAGGAGGAGGACCAGAAAAATGATCGGTGTCAGGGCCATGGCGGGCGACAATACTGGCGGTTGCTGTCGTGCTGGGCTCAAGTGAGGCGTGCTCCCGGGTGCTCTGCGCCGGATGTGCGTGGCGCCAGAATGCCCTAATTGTTCTGACCGGTACAGCGCCGGCCGCTACCGATGCTGGCTTTGGTGCGCGGATCACGTAACATTGCGCGGGTGCGAACCTCTCCGGCGAATCCAGCAGGCCGCGGCATCATCTGCGCGCGGGCATTCCCATGACGGACCGGGACCGCAGGGCCCTGGCCTGCGGGCTCGGCGCGGTCCTGCTCTGGTCCACCGTGGCCACGGCCTTCAAACTGGCCCTGCGTGAGCTGGATGTCTGGCAGCTGTTGGCTTTTGCCTCGGCATTCTCGGCCGCCTCCCTGCTCGCGCTGTTGTGGTGGCAGGGCGGGCTGCATCTGCTGCGCGCCTACGCGCTGGAGAGCCCGGCCTATTTTCTCCTCCTGGGGCTGGTCAATCCGTTGCTGTACTACCTGTTGCTGCTGCGCGCCTACCAGTTGCTGCCCGCCCAGCAGGCCCAGGCGATCAACTATACCTGGGCGATCGCCCTGGCCCTGCTGGCGGTGCCGATACTGGGCCATCGCCTGGGTTGGCGCGATCTGGCCGCAGTCTGTCTCGGGTACGTGGGTGTGGTGATTATCGCCACCGAGGGCCGCCTGGCGTCGTTGCAGGTCTCCAGTGTGGAGGGTGTCGCCTGCGCCCTGGCCAGCACCCTGGTCTGGGCCCTCTACTGGCTCGCCTCGGTGCGCAACGAACGGGATCCGGTCGCCTCCCTCTGCCTCACTTTCCTGGCGGCTCTCCCGTTCACCCTGTCGTCCTGCGCACTCTTTTCGAGCCTGTCCCTGCCAGGCTGGCGCGCTGTTGCCGGCGCCGCCTGGATCGGTGTTTTCGAGATGGGCGTGACCTTTGCGCTGTGGTCCACCGCGCTGCGGCTGGCAAGCGGTGTATCCCGGGTGGGCAACCTGATATTCCTTTCACCGCTGCTGTCGCTGGTGTTTATCGCTACGATCCTGCGAGAGCCAATTCACCCGGCCACGCCGGTGGGGCTCGCCCTGGTCATAGGAGGGCTGTTGCTGCAGCAGGGCCCCTCGTCACCGGAGGCGGCACATGGGTGAAGTGGCGGCCGAACTCTCGCCGTACTACTACCGGGACAATTTCCTGTGCCTGTGCGACACCGTGGAGGCGCAGTATGCGGACCTGCTGAAGCCCGCTGAGCAGGCCCTGCTGGATGAGTTTCGCGCCCTCGATTTTCATGCCCAGTGCCTCTACCTGCGCCTGGTCTCCCGGGTCGGGCCCTGGTTCCGGGAGAGTCGGCTCGACTACCCGGAACTGGGTCAGGCAGGCCCACTGCTCGACATCCTGCTGGACCAGGGGTGGGTGATGTCAGCGGAGGGACTGGCGGTAGAGGAGCTCGGGCGGCTCTACACCCGGGCGGAACTGCTCCATGCCCTTGCCGGGGACCTGCCGGGCCTCAAGCCGTCCGGCAAGCCGGTGCTGCTGGATGCCATCTCGGGACTGGGGCTCGGGGAGGCGGCATTGCTGCAGCGGGTCGCGGCGGCGGAGGACGGCAGGATCGTGGCGCCGCTGGCGCTTGACTGGGTGGAACTGCTGCAGCTGCTGTTCTTCGGTAACCGGCGCCAGAGCCTGCTGGAGTTCGTGCTGAGTGACCTCGGTATCGCACGCTACTACCCGTATCCACTGGACCGTGAGCATCGTCTTTTTCCCACCCGGGAGGCCCTCGACGAGTATCTGGCCTGTGCGGCTCTGGGTGACCTCTGGTTCGAGCTGCGCGAGACCGGCGATGACGAGGCGCTGGTGGGGCTTGCCGGGGAGATTGCCGCGCGGCAGGTGGCGTGGCCGTCCAGTGAGCGGCGCTGGTACCGGCTCTGCAACGGGGTCGCCCGGGAGCTGGAGCGTCGTGGCGAGGAGGCACTGGCCCTGGCGGTCTATGGCGGCAGCCGGTTGCACCCGGCCCGGGAGCGGCGTGCCCGTATCCTGGAGCGCTGCGGTGACTGGGCCGGGGCGGAGGCGCTCTGCGAATCGATAGCGGGGGCCCCCTGGTGCGAGGAGGAGCGGGAGGCAGCGGCGCGCATCCTGCCGCGGGTTCGGCGCAAGCTGCACGGCACGCCGGCAACGCGGCGCCGGGACCGGTTCGCTGAGATCGAGCTGCAGCTGCCGCGCGAGCCCGGGCCGGTGGAGGTGCAGGTCGCCGGGCACCTGGGCCGGGAGTGGCGGGCCGTTCACTACGTCGAGAACCAGCTGATGAACGCCCTGTTCGGCCTGGCGTTCTGGGAGGAGATCTTTGCGCCGGTCCCGGGCGCTTTCAACAACCCGTTCCAGAGTGTGCCGAACGACATGTATGCCCGGGAGTTCAGGTTGCGCCGCCAAAAGCGCCTGGCGGCCCGGCTTGAGGTGCTGCGGGATGCGGATCTGCGCGGGGAGTTGCTGCACGCGCATCAACGCTACCGGGATTTCCAGTGCCGCTGGGTAAACTGGCGGCGCGTCGACGCGGCACTTGTCGACGCCGCAACCGCGGTGATGCCGGCCACGGACCTGGTCGCCATCTGGGATCGTATGCTGTTCGATCCCGGCGAGAACCGCCGGGGTTTCCCCGACCTCCTCGCCCTGGGCGACGTCCCGGGCCGCTACTGCCTCATCGAGGTGAAAGCACCGGGCGATGCGCTGCAGGAGAGCCAGAAGCGATGGCTCCGTTTTTTCGGGAAGCACGGCATTCCCGCCAGCGTGGCCCGGGTGGTGTGGCGCGATGACTGAGCTGACCGTTGCGGTGCGCGATCTCGCCGCCTTCTGCCACCGCAGCGGGGATATCGATCACCGCTTTTCCCCCTCGCCAACCGGCCTGCAGGGGGTGCGGGGCCACCAGGCTGTCTACCGGCGCAGGCCGGACAGTTACCGCAGCGAATACCCGGTCGAGTACCGCCACGGCGATGGCCGCCTGCCCTTGATCCTGCGCGGTCGCGCCGACGGCTATGACCCGGCCGCGGGCCTCGTCGAGGAGATCAAGACCTGCCGGGTACAGGCCGGCACCATCCCGGAGGCGGTCACCCGACTGCACCTGGCCCAGGCGCGACTCTACGCGGCCATCATTGCCCACCGGGAGGCGCTGCCGGCGGTAGCCGTGCATCTGACCTGGTTCAATATCGATACCGGAGAGGAGTCTACGCTGGCGCAGGACTGCTCCCGCGAGGAGCTCACCGGTTTCCTGCAGGAGTCCCTGGAGCGGTTTTCATCCTGGCTACAGACCCTTGCCACGCTGCGCAGCGAGCGCGACCGGAGTCTGGCGGGCCTGGCTTTCCCGCACGGGGAGTTCCGGCCCGGGCAGCGGGAGGTCGCCGAGACCGTTTACAAGTGCGTCGACCAGGCGGGACAGCTGCTGGTCGAGGCTCCCACCGGCAGCGGCAAGACAGCTGCGGTGCTTTACCCCGCGCTCAAGGCGCTGGCCACCGGAAAGCACGATCGTATCGTGTTCGCCACGGCAAAAAGCGTGGGCCGCCACGCGGCGGAGCAGACCCTGGCGGCATTCCGCGCTGCCGGGATGCGCTGTGCAGCGCTTAGTCTCACGGCGCGGGAGAGGATCTGCCTCTCCCCCGGCAGCGCCTGTCACGGTGACGACTGCCCCTACGCGCGGGGTTACTACGACCGCCTGCCCCGGGCCCTGGCCGCGGCCATGAGCCTCCATTCACTGGAGCGCGCCGACATCGAGGCGCTGGCGCGCCGGTTCACGGTCTGCCCCTACCAGCTGGGCCTCGATCTTCTGCCCTGGGTGGATGTGGTGGTGGCTGACCTGCACTACGTCTACAGCCTGACCGCCACCCTCGGCAGCCTCATGGACGGGGGGGAGCAGCGCTGGACTGCGCTGGTGGATGAAGCGCACAACCTGCCGGACCGGGCCCGCGGCATGTACCGCGCCAGCCTCGCCAAGGCGGCGCTGATGGCGGCCAGGGCGGTGGCGCCCCGCGCGGTCGCAACAGCGCTGGAGCGGGTCAACAGGCAGCTGCTGGTGCTGCAGCGGGAGGCGTGGCAGGAGGAGGGGTACCACAGCCTGGACAGTCTGCCCCGGGATCTGCTGGCGGGATTGCACCGGTTCGTCGCCGAGGTCGGCGAGCAGCTGGCGGCCCAGGCGACCCTTCTGCAGCGCCTGCCGCCGCTGCGTGAGTTCTACTTCGAGGTCCTGCAGTTTCTGCGGGTGGCGGAGCACTGGGGCGATGAGTTCCGACTCGAGATGACCCGGGGCAGGGGCCGGCAGAGCCTGCGCCTCACCCTCAACTGCCTGGATCCTGCGCGCCTGTTGCGGGAACGGCAGGCGCGGCTGCACGCGGTGGTCACGTTTTCCGCAACGCTCTCCCCGGCGCACTGGAGCAGGGCCATGCTGGGCCTGGAGGAGACCGCCGTGTGCCGGCGCATGGCTTCTCCCTTCGCGGCGCAGCAGCTGCAGGTCTCCCTGGCCACCGGCGTGGACACCCGGTATCGACAGCGTGCCGCCTCCCTGGCGCAACTGGCCGGGCGCATTGCCCGCTGGCTGCGGGAGTCGCCCGGAAACTGCATTGTCTACTTCCCGTCCTATGCCTACATGGCATCCTGCCTGGCTCAGCTGGAGGCGGGCAGCAATTGGCCTGGAGGCCGGCGCCTGTGGATACAGAGTCCGGACCAGGAGGAGGCGGTGCGGGAAGCACTGCTTCCGCTGTTGCAGGCGCACCGCGACGTGGCGGCCTTCTGCATTCTCGGCGGGGTGTTCGGGGAGGGCGTGGACCTGCCCGGTGAGCAGCTTGCAAGCGTCGTGGTGGTGGGGGTGGGACTGCCCCAGGTCAACCGCTCGACGGAACAGCTGCGGAGCTGGTTCCACAGCCGTTACGGGGCCGGTTTCGAGTACGCCTACCTATACCCCGGGCTGCAGAAGGTCGACCAGGCCCTGGGCAGGGTGGTGCGCACGCCGGAGGACACGGGCACGGCGCTGCTGATCGACAGCCGCTACGCGCGCGGGGAGTACCGGGCCCTTCTGCCTCCCTGGTGGACCTATCAGCGCGAGGCCGACGATTGACGGGGCAGTTCAGTTGCCTGTCGGGCATGCAGTGCGGTAGCCCGGCTTGGCGAAAGCCAGCTGCACGGTGCCGATGATGCGCTCGCGGAAGCCCCCTTCACAGTAACTCAGGTAGAACTCCCACATGCGGATGAAGCGGCTGTCGAACCCCTGGCGCCGCACCGCGTCGAGCTGGGCCATGAAGCGCTCACGCCA
This sequence comes from Halioglobus sp., assembly GCA_037382865.1. Classification (GTDB taxonomy): domain Bacteria; phylum Pseudomonadota; class Gammaproteobacteria; order Pseudomonadales; family Halieaceae; genus JARRPM01. The sequence continues at coordinate 22,730 of JARRPM010000011.1, forward strand.
GTGCGCCAGGGTGCGGGCGTAATCGTCGGTAATATCGCGCAGGTGCACCATCTGCATGTCCGTGTCTTTCGCGAGATGGTCGGCGATCACCGCTATGGAGGGCAGGCATCCCCCCGGAAAGATGTAGCGCTTGATGAAATCCACTGAATCCCTGGCCTGGATGTAGCGCTGGTCGGTAATCGTGATGGCCTGGATGACCATTCTGCCCTCCGGCTTGAGCAGCGCGCTGCAGCGCCGGAAGTAGTCACTGTAGAAGTGGTGCCCCACGGCCTCGATCATTTCGATCGAGACCAGCTTGTCGAAGCTCCCGCGGAGATTGCGGTAATCCTCGCACAGCACGGTCACTCTTTCCTCGAGGCCCTCCTCCCGCACGCGCGCCGTGGCATAGTCGAACTGCTCCCGGGATATGGTGGTGGTCGTCACCCGGCAGCCGAAATTTTTTGCCGCATGAATGGCCATCCCGCCCCAGCCGGTGCCGATCTCGAGCAGGTGGTCGCCGCTTTGCAGTTCCAGTTGCCGGCAGATTTCGTCGAGCTTGGCGATCGAGGCCTCCTCGAGCGACACCGTCGCGTCCCGGAACAGGGCAGAGGAGTACATCATGGTGGGATCGAGGAACAGCCGGAAGAAATCATTGCCCAGGTCGTAGTGGGCGGAGATGTTCTTGCGCGAGCCGTCACGGGTGTTTCTGTTGAATCCGTGGGCGATTTTCAGGCCCATTCTGACCAGCCAGGACTGGCCGGCCTCCATCTGATCCATCATGGCCATGTTGGCGCTGAAGAGGCGCGTGACCTCGGTCAGGTCCGGCGTGGACCAGTGACCCAGCATGTACGATTCGCCCGCTGCGATCGAACCGCCCGTAAGGATCCGGCGGTAGGCGAGTGTATCGTGCACGTGCACCTCCGCGTGAGGCTCTTCGGGATTGCCCGTCTCTCCCAGGCGGATGACCTCGCCGCCCTCGTGTATGGTCAGGCTGCCGACTTCCATGTTCGCCATCACCCGCAGGAGTACCCTGCGGGAGAAATCTCCGTTCAAGCGGAAGCTGCGTACCTCGGGAAGGCTGATACGGCTTATGCTGGTATTACTCATTGAACACTCCAGAGTCCTTTGTTTGTGGGTGGGGATAAAACGGGGTGCGCTTGAGAAACAGGCGCAGGGCCTGCCAGTAGATGGCGAGCCCCACGCGAGCCGTCATGAACGGGAAGCGCAAGAGAATGCCATTCAGGCTGGCCGGCGTCAGTGCACGTTCGCTCAGGGAGAGCGTCGCATCGAATATTTTCTCTCCCTGCCGGTGGTTCTCGAGATGTAATACCAGGCGCGATCCCGGGCTGTTGCTGCGCCAGTGGTACTGCATGTCCATCGGGTTGAACGGCGAGACGTGGAACTGTTTGGCGAATCGGGTCTGCAGCCACTGCCCGTCGGGGGGCGCCTCGAGGACGTAGCTGTGGCGCTCGTCCCAGGGGGTATTGGTGACCTCCGCCACCAGGTATTGCAACTGTGTGCCCCCCTCGTCGAAACAGTAGTAGCAGGCCACGGGATTCATGGAAAACCCGAAGTAGCGCAGGTTTGCCAGCAGGAAGACCGGCCCCCGGTGAGTGGCCCCGGTCTCCTCGTGGATGCGCCTGCGAACCTCGTCCTGCAGGGGCTTTTGCGGGTCGCCGAGGAAGTCGCTGCGCCTGAACTCGGCGATCGCGCGACCGCGTGCCGACCAGAGCCGGTTTTCGTCAAACAATTCGGGCAGCTCCTCCAGGCAGAGATAGGGCATGAAGACCCGGTAACTGAATGCGTGCTGCCTCGGGTGCAGGCGACGATGGCGGACCAGGCCCTCGTAGAGCCTCGATCTCATGCGGCAGCCTGCGCGTTCTGCTGCAGGGATCTCGCCACCCGCAGGGCGCTGACCACGCCGTCCTCGTGAAAGCCATTGTGCCAGTAGGCACCGCAGAACCAGGTGTTGCGCTGCCCGTTGATCTCGTCCCATCGGCCCTGGGCCTTCATGCCATGCAGGGAGAAAACCGGGTGATCGTAGGTAAAGCGCCCGAGAATCTTGTGGGGGTTGATGGCGGCGGTGTTGTTGAGCGTCACACAGAAGGTTTCCGGCGCTTCGATGCCCTGCAGGATGTTCATGTTGTAGGTGACGACCGCCCTGCTCTGATCTACCCCGAGCAGGTAGTTCCAGCTTGACCAGGTCCTGCGGTTGCGGGGGAGCATTCTTGTGTCGGTGTGCAGAACCACATCGTTCGCCTGATAGGGCAGAGCGCCGAGAATCTCCCGTTCTGCCCTGCTAGGCTCGTCCAGCATGGCCAACGCCTGGTCTGAATGGGTGGCGATCACCACCTGGTCGAATGCCAGGCTGCGTCCGTCGGCGAGTTCAAGCGTCACGCCGTTGGCGTGCCGCTTGACGCGCAGCACCGGGCAGCCGGTATGGATGCGCTGTTCGAAACGCTGGCAGAGGGGCCTCAGGTACTCCCTGGAACCGCCCTCGATCACCCGCCACTGGGGGCGATCATTGACCGACAGAAGCCCGTGGTTCCGGAAGAATCGCAGGAAGAAACTCAGGGGAAAGTCGAGAATGGTCTCGCAGTCCGCAGACCAGATGGCGGAGCCCATGGCGATCAGGTAATCCCTTTTGAAACTCTCGCTGTAATTGTTGCGTGCCAGGTAGTCCCCCAGCGTCACGGTGTCGGTGGCACGGCCGGCATCGAGGTCGGCTACGGCCTGCCGGTTGAAGCGGAGAATGTCCCGGACCATGTTGATGAAGCGCCAGGACACCAGGTTGCGCCGCTGGGCGAACAGAGTGTTCACGCTGGTGCCGGAGTATTCCAGGCCGCTCTGGGTGTCGTGAACCGAGAAACCCATTGTCGTGGGCTTACTGCTCACCCCCAGTTCCGCGAGGAGGGCGATGAAATTGGGATAGGTCCAGTCGTTGAAAACAATAAAGCCGGTATCGATGGAATAGCGTCGCGTCCCGAGCTTGACGTCAACGGTTGCGGTGTGTCCGCCCACATGCCTGCCGGCCTCGAAGACCGAAACCTCGTGAGCCGCGCTCAGGTAGTGGGCGCAGCTGAGTCCCGAGATGCCTGAGCCGATGACAGCAATGTTCAAGGTAGAGTTCTCCCTGGGGACCCGCGGTGAGGCGGGTTGGTTCAATCCTACGCAAAGTACGGCGAGGGTGCATCTCCGGATCAGGTATACCCACATCTCATGCCGGGTGATCCGCTCGCGCTACAGGGGCGTATACTGGTCGAATCAAAGGGAAAGCGGGGAAACGCGTGATAGAGCAGACGGATATATCCGGTGCAGAGTCGAAAAGCCAGGCAGGCGGCGCAGCAGCGGCGTTTGCGGGACGACGGACGGACGAGTGGAGTGAATGCCTGACGCTGATTGCGCAAAACGAGGACAGGGCGGCGTTTACCCGATTCTTCCGGCATTTTGCGCCCCTCATCAAGGCCTTTGCGCTCGCCGGCTCCAATTTGTCCGCCACCCTGGCTGACGAACTGGTGCAGGAGGTGATGCTGAAGGTCTGGCAGAAGGCGGGCGCTTTCAATCCCGACAAAGCGGCGGCGAGTACCTGGGTGTACACCATTGCGCGGAACTGCAGGACCGATATGTTCCGGCGCCTCCAGAAATTCGATACACCGCTGGCGGCAGAGGACGTCTGCCCGGATCAGGAGGGCGAAGAGCCGTTTACCTTGCTGCAGGGCAGACGCAGTCGTGAGCGCGTCACTGAGCTCATGAAGAGCCTGCCCCCGGACCAGGTACAGATTCTCGCGAAGGTTTATATGGAGGGGAAGTCTCATGCCGAGGCTGCCGCCGAGCTTGATCTCCCCCTCGGTACGGTCAAGTCGCGGGTGCGGCTTGCCATCCAGAAACTGCAATTACAGATAGAAAGTTGACAGACATGGCTAAATTTCATCCGGAATTATATCTTCTCACCGAGCATGCAGCGGGCAACCTTCCCCTGGCCCAGTCGGCCTGCATTTCGGCGCACATGAACTATTGCGACCAGTGCCGGCGCACTGCCAGCCGGCTGCAGGACCTGGGCGCCGTGCTGTTCGGCAGTCTGGAGCCGTCTCTGGTCAGCGAGTCCCAGCTGGACGCGGTGCTGGCGCGACTGGACGATGAGCCGCCACTGAGTTATTCGAGGACTGCCGGCACCGCGGCGATAGGGAGGACGCCGGCGATTCTGCAGCGTCTGATGAACGGGGACTACACCGACCTGGTGTGGAAAAAGATCACCAAGGCCCTTCGCATCAGCTACCTCAAGACCGGGGATCCCGGATACGAGTTCGCCCTCTATCATATCAAGGCGGGCGGCAGGATACCCGAGCATACCCACCGCGGTTGCGAAATGACGCTGGTGCTGGAGGGTGGCTTCTCGGATGCCGACGGCAGTTACCATCAGGGCGACTTCCTGTTTCGCGAAGCCAGCGACGTCCATGCCCCGACGGCCCTGCAGTCCGAGGATTGTATCTGCCTGGCGGTACTGGATGCACCCCTGAAGTTCACCAGCTGGAAACACCGTTGGATGAACCCGTTCCTGCAGCTGCAGGCGGGCTAGCGGCACTGATTCCGGGCCCGGTGTCGACCGGGCCCTACCCTCCGAGTTCCGCCCTCTTCCTCTTCATGCGCCCGGTGCACCCAGCGGGGGACCCCGCACTGGCCGCATCATGGTTTTACGGTCTGGATGGCCGCGTTGGTGCCGGTTAAAAATTCAGCAGGTGAATGGCGGGGATAATTCCAGCGGCAGGGGAGCTGTGCTAGAGTGAGCGGCTGCCTGTTCCCGGCCATATTGTGGAGGGCTGTGTGCAGTGCCCAGAAGAGAACAAACGGCAGCAACCGGCTTCCGGCCGCAACTAAAAAACGACTGACTAGGTACGGGGTTACACCGCTATGCGCATCGCCATTCCCAAGGAGACACACCCGGGAGAGAGCCGGGTGCCGATCACACCCGACATCGCCAAAAAGCTGTGTCGGATGGGTGCAACAATCGTTATCGAATCAGGGATGGGCGTCAGCGCCGGTTTCGCCGATTCCGAATACACCGACGTGGGAGCCACTGTCTCCTCCGACCGCAATGAGCTCTTCAGCAGCGCTGACATACTGCTGCGTATCCGCAAGCCGTCGATGGACGAGGTAAAACTGATGCGGCGCGGCTGCATCCATATCAGCTTCCTCGATCCGTTCAACGAGCACGAACTGGTCAAGGCACTCAAGGAGCAGGGCGTTACCTCGATCAGCATGGAAATGATCCCGCGCACCACCCGCAGCCAGAAGATGGACGCGCTGAGTTCCCAGGCCAACCTGGCGGGATACGTCATGGTGATGCAGGCGGCCACCCACCTGCCGCGCATCTTCCCCATGATGATGACGCCCGCAGGTACCCTGAAACCGGCCAAGGTCTTTGTCATTGGGGCCGGGGTCGCCGGCCTCCAGGCCATTGCCACCGCCAAACGCCTTGGCGCCAAGGTCATCGCCTTTGATACCCGCCCCGTCACCGCGGAGCAGGTGAAGTCGCTCGGCGCAAAGTTTCTGGAGATCGACCTGGGCGAGACCGGGGAGACCGCCGGCGGTTACGCCAAAGAGCTGACGCCGGAACAGGTCGAGAAGCAGCGCCAGGCGCAGAAAGCGGTGATCGCGGACTCCGACGTCGTGATCACCACGGCCCAGGTATTCGGGCGCAAGCCGCCTGTTCTCGTGACCCGGGACATGGTGGAAGGAATGGCCCCGGGGTCGGTCATCGTCGATATGGCGGCAGAGACGGGCGGTAATGTCGAGGGTTCCGTGCCCAACGAGGTCGTCGAGTGGGCCGGCGTGACCATCATCGGCAAGGGCAACCTGGCCGGCGAGGTCCCTGCAGACGCCAGCCAGATGTACGCCTCGAACCTGTTCAATCTCGTCGAGGACAACTGGGACGCGGAGCGCAAGCTCTTCGCGGTGGATTTCGATGACGATATCCTGGCGGGGTGCGTCATCACCCACGGGGGAGAGGTGATAAACGATACAATCAGGAACATTCTGGAAGGGGGAGCATAAGATGGTACCTGCAGTAGTATTTCTTACTTTCATTCTCATGCTGTCCATTTTCCTGGGCTTCGAGCTGATCAACAAAGTGCCGGCGACTCTGCACACGCCGCTGATGTCGGGTGCGAACGCGATTTCCGGTATCACCGTGGTGGGCGCCATCAGCCTCGCGGGGAGTGGGCAGGAGGATCTGGCCAACTGGCTGGGCGTCGCCGCGGTGGCCCTCGCCTCGATCAACGTGGTAGGCGGCTACCTGGTCACCGATCGCATGCTCGGCATGTTCAAGAAAAAGGAGGGCTAGGCGCGATGGGGACTTTCATCCAGTTCAGCTACGTTGTCGCTGCAGCGCTCTTCATCTACGGGCTGAAACAACTGAGCTCGCCCGGGACTGCCCGTCGCGGCAACATGATCTCCTCCCTCGGGATGCTGATTGCGATCGTGGCGGCACTCCTGGACCAGGGAATCGTCGACTACAAGTGGATCGCTATCGGCTTTGTGGCCGGGGGGGCCATCGGCGCCGCGGCGGCGCGCCTGGTGCAGATGACGGCGATGCCGGAGATGGTGGCGCTGTTCAATGGCTTCGGCGGACTCGCCAGCCTGCTGGTGGGCTGGGCGGCTCTCAGCCCCGGCGCAAGCACCTTCACCCTCGTCACCATCGTGCTGTCGATCCTGATCGGTGGCGTGACCTTCACCGGCAGCCTGGTGGCCTACGGCAAGCTCAGCGAGACCATCGGCAGCGGGTCCGTGCTGTTCCGCGGCCAGCAGATCGTCAACAGTCTGATCGTGCTGGGTATCCTCCTCAGCGCGGTGATGTTCTGCATCGAGCCCGCCAGCAGCCACTGGCTCTTCATCGTGGTCGGGCTTTCCCTGGTTTTTGGCGTGATGGCGGTCATTCCCATCGGCGGCGCCGACATGCCGGTGGTCATATCACTGCTCAACTCCTATTCCGGCCTGGCCGCCTGTGCCGCGGGTTTCGCTGTGGACAACAATATCCTGATCGTGGCCGGCTCTCTGGTCGGGGCGTCGGGTATCATCCTGACCCAGATCATGTGCAAGGCGATGAACCGCTCCCTGGCCAATGTCCTGTTCAGCGGGTTCGGCAGCGGCAAGGTCGAGTCTGCTGTGGTAGAAGGCGAAATCAAGCCTATCTCCGTGGAAGACGCCTACTATGTGCTGGAAGCCGCCACCAATGTGGCCATTATTCCCGGCTACGGTATGGCGGTGGCCCAGGCGCAGCACGTGGTGAAAGAACTGATGGAACTGCTCGAGGAGAACGGGGCGGAAGTCAACTTCGGCATCCACCCGGTGGCCGGTCGTATGCCTGGCCACATGAACGTCCTGCTGGCGGAGGCCGACGTGCCCTATGACCAGCTGCTCGAGATGGACGACATCAACCCCCGTATGGAAAATGTCGATGTGGCCATCGTCATCGGCGCCAACGACGTGGTGAATCCCGCGGCGCGGGAAGTGGAGACCTCACCGATCTATGGCATGCCCGTGATCAATGTCGACAGTGCGCGCACGGTGTTCGTACTGAAGCGTTCCATGGCCTCCGGCTTTGCCGGCATCGAAAACCCGCTGTTTTACAAGGACAACACGCGGATGCTGTTCGGGGACGCCAAAGAGTCCATCACCGGCCTGATCCGCGAGTTCAGCTGATCACGCCTGTCACCTGAAAACGCCGGCCGTCGCGCCGGCGTTTTTGTCCCTGCCGTCGAGGCCGGCACGTGGCGGTTCAGAAAATCGGCCTGGCAGCGGATTGCCTGATTAATGAGCGGGATCAATGTCGGGTGGGGGGTGGACAGGGTAGCCTGTGGCTTTATGCTGGGAGAATTGCAAGAGGGAGGGCAGGCAATGGCCACCAGAACGAAAGCTGAAAAGGGCGCCGGATCGCCGGATGGAGCTGACAGAAAAGCTGCATCCGGGACGAAGTCCAAGGCCCGGCGCAAGACCGCCGCCGCCAGGCGCAGCGCCACTGCTGCCAAAAAGCGCCCCGCTCCCGGGAAGGCGGCTGCACAGCAGCGCGCCGCCGTGAAAAAATCACCGGGCCGCGGCGGGAGCGATGCCGGTTACGACCGCTCTGCCCGGACCGGCAAGCGCAGTGACAGCGCCTCGTCTAGAGCGCCCGAGCAGCCGCTGATGAAGACGCTGCGCGCGGAACATCGCCATATCGCGCGAGTACTCGAACTGTTCGGCGACCAGCTCGAGGCGATCGAACAGGGTCAGCTGGTGGATACCCATGTGGTGTACGAGATCATGGACTACATGGTCAACTGGCCGGACCGCTTTCACCACCCCCGCGAGGACCTGATCTACGGTCGCGTGGCCGAGATCGATGCGGCCGCCGCCGACAATGTGGATACCCTGCAGCGCGATCACGACCAGATGGCCGGCAAAGGACGCGAGGTGCTCAGGGATATAGAGCGCTGGCGCCGGGGAGAAGTCGACGGCAGGGCCGTGGTCGAAGGGGGGCGGGCCTACGTGGAGCACCTCTACCAGCACATGAACAACGAGGAGCGCCTCGTATTTCCCCAGATTGAGGCCGTGCTCGGCAGCGACGACTGGCGGGACCTGGCGGCGGACGACCAGCTGCGACCGCTGCCGGATCCGGTGTTCGGCACTCGCGTCCAGCGCGAGTTCCGCAACCTGGCGCGCAAGCTGCGACGCAACGTGCGTCGGGGCGTCGAACAGGGCACCATGGTGGAGTGGATCAGCATCGAGGCGCTCATGGAGTCGCTCGAGGTCGTCTCCATGGCCTATGAGTCGGCCCGGGATACGGCCGTCGACCATATTCGCGCCGCCCTCGATGACTCCAGGGACCTGTTCAGGGAATCGCCACTGAGTGCGCCCCTGCGGTGCGCGGTCAACAACGCCAGGCTCACTGCCCGGCTGCTGGAAAATGTCGCGGATATCTCCCGGGATACGATGGACGACCTGGCCCGGGTAAATCAGGAGCGCAAGGACCGGATGAGGCTGCTGCGCAGCTAACCGGCGACGGACGCCTCGGTATCGCGGAACTGCAGGCGTGCCAACCGCGCGTAGAGTTCGCTGTGGGCCAGCAGTTCCGAATGGGTTCCGGTGGCGACCAGGCGCCCGCCATCGAGCACCGCGATGGTGTCCGCGTGCAGGATCGTGGAGAGCCGGTGCGCGATGATGACGGTGGTCCGCCCCTTCATCATCTCATGCAGCGCCTGCTGTACCTGGTACTCACTCTCCGTATCCAGCGCGCTGGTCGCCTCATCCAGCAACAGTATCTCAGGATCGTTGAGGAATGCCCTCGCCAGCGCAATACGCTGGCGCTGCCCCCCCGACAGACGCACGCCCTGTTCTCCCAGGTGGCTGGCATAACCCTCCGGAAGGTTAGAGATGAAGTCGTCAGCATGGGCTGCGCGGGCGGCCGCGACCACCTCGTCGTCGCTGGCCTCGGGCCTGCCGTAGGCGATATTGTAACGGACGTCGCCGGTGAACAGCGCGGGCTGTTGCGGCACCAGTGCAATGTGTTCGCGCAGCTGTTGCAGCCCCAGTTCACGGATGTTCGTGCCATCGAGCAGGATGCGGCCTTCCTGCGGGTCGTAAAACCGCTGCAGCAGCTCGAATACGGTGGATTTGCCCGCCCCGGACGGCCCGACCAGGGCCAGGCACCTTCCCGCTTCGATGGCGAGGGTGAAGTCCTGCAGTGCCGGCTGCTCCGGTCGCGTCGGGTAGGCGAAGGTGACGCGCTCCAGCCGGAGCAGGGGCATGCCCGCGCCCCGGGGCAGTTGCCGGGGGCCGGGGTCGTCGATCAGGCTGCGGGTGTTGAGCAGTTCCACCAGGCGTTCCGCGGCGCCGGCGGCGCGTTGCAGCTCGCCCCAGACCTCGGAGATGGTGGCGACACCACTGCCCACCATGATGGCGTAAAAGACAAAGGCGCCTAGTTCGCCGCCGCTCATCCGGCCGCTGAGTACATCCTGCCCGCCCTCCCACAGCATACCCGCCATCCCGACGAACAGCAGCAGGATGGCGCCGCAGATGAGCAGCGAGCGCTGCCAGATCCTGCGCCTGGCGATGGCGAAAGCCCGCTCCACCTCCCGGGCGAAGGCCGCCGATTCGAACTGTTCCTGGGTATAGCTCTGGACCACGCGGATATGCTGGATGATCTCGCCGGCGTAGGTGCCGACGCTGGCAATGCTGTCCTGGCTCTGGTTGGAGAGGCGCCGCACGCGGCGTCCAAACACCAGTATCGGCAGCAGGATGAGGGGCACACCGACCGCGATGATCAGGCTGAGCTTCAGATTGGTGACGAACATCATGACCAGGGCGCCGGTCAGTGTCAGGCTGCTGCGCAGCGCCATGCTGAAGGAGGAGCCGATGATGGTCTGCAGCAGGGTCGTGTCGGTGGTGAGACGGGACATGATTTCGCCGCTGCGGTTGCTTTCGAAAAACCCGGGATGAAGCCTGACGATATTGTCGAACACGGCCTTGCGGATGTCGGCGCTGACCCGTTCACCCAGCCAGGAGACCAGGTAGAAGCGGATGAACGTGCCCAGGGCCATCGCCGCCGCAATGGCGACGAGCAGGCCGATGGCGCTGCGCAGGTCTCCCCTGGTGCCACCGCCGAATCCCTGGTCAATGAGTATCTGCAGCCCCCGCCCCAGCGAGAGCGTGGCCGCAGCCGTGAACACCAGCGCCGCGCTGGCGGCCGCCAGGCGCGCTTTGTAGGGGCGCAGGAAGCCGAGTACCGGCACCAGGGAGGGAAGGCCGCCCGCCATCAGTCAGAGCCGGACGTCCGGTCGCGGCCTGCTCCGGAGTGAATCATGGCGCCTGTTCCGTGCTGTCGCCTCCGCGCTGGAAAAAGCGCCCGAAGAATACGCCGAACTCGAAGAGAATCCACATGGGAATGGCCAGCAGCGACTGGGAAATGATATCCGGCGGTGTCAGCAGCATCCCCAGCACAAAACAGCCGACGATGATGTAGGGCCGCTTTCTGGCCAGGTTCTCCGGGGTGGTGATGCCGGCCCAGATCATCAGGACGGCGGCGATGGGGATTTCGAAGGCGAGACCGAAGGCGAAAAACAGCTTCAGAACAAAGTCCAGGTAGCGGTTGATGTCCGTCATCATGGTGATGTCTTCCGGACCGACGCTGGTAAAAAACGCGAAAATAAGGGGAAACACAACGTAATAGGCGAAGGCGGCCCCCAGGTAGAACAGCATGACACTGGATACCAGCAGCGGGATCGCGAGGCGCTTTTCGTGTCGGTACATGCCAGGCGCTATAAAACTCCAGGCCTGGTACAGGATGTAGGGTATGGCCAGGAAAATCGCCGCCACCATGGTCAGTTTGAAGGGGGTCAGGAAGGGTGAGGCGACCTCGGTGGCGATCATGGTCGAGCCTTCCGGAAGCAGCGCGCGCAGGGGCTTGGAGACGAAAGCGTAGATCTCATTGGCAAAGGGGAACAGGCCGATAAAGACGATAAGCACCGCCAGCAGTGAGCGCAGCAGCTTGTCCCGGAGTTCGGCGAGATGAGTGACCAGCGGCAGTGGCTGGTCGACGGAATCCGGCTCGTTCATTCCGGCTTTCTTTCCGCTGGCACTTCGGCGGTCGTATCGCCGCCGTCCTGTTGATCCGGTGAGGTGGGCTGAACCGGGACCGCGGCCTCTGCAGGCGTGGCGGCATCCTCCCCCGGGGTGCCGCCCTCCGGCGCGGATTCAGGGGCGGGTTTGCCGGGCGGCTCGAGGGATCGCCTGACGTCGCGGCTCACGCCGTTGGCCTCCTGCCTGAGCTGATCGCCGGTCTTGCGCAGCTCCTGCATGACGGCGTCGTTGTGCAGTTCCTGTTGCACCTCCCGCTTGATATCGTTGAAGCCGCGCCTGATCCGGTTCAGCCAGAGGCTTGCGGTGCGCACTGCCTCTGGCAGTCGCTCGGGCCCCAACACCAGCAGGCTCACCACCGCGATAATGACGAGCTCGGCAAATCCGATGTCGAACATTCAGGGCGCTACTTGTCCTTGTCTGCCCCGGCGGCTTCCTCGGCCGGATTTCCCTCCCCCGGCTTGTCCGCGCTGTCGTCGTCCTGGATGCTCTTGCGGAAACCCTTGACCGCACTGCCCAGGTCGCTGCCCAGGGTGCGCAGTCGCTTGGTGCCGAACAGCATGATGACGATCGCCAATATGATCAGTAACTGCCAGATACTTATACCACCGATACCCATACCACTCTCCTCGAGATTCTGTTTTCAGCCATCACGGCTGGCCTTTTCCCGCAGACCGGATACACCGAAGCGCCGGGCCAGGCACTCCGTGACTTCACTGACGTCGACATCCAGGTGTGACAGCATGACCATGCTGTGGAACCAGAGGTCGGCCACCTCCCCGACCAGCGCGTCGCGCTCACCACCCGCCTGCAGGTCCTTGGCGGCGAGAACGACCTCGGTGGCCTCCTCCCCGACCTTCTCCAGTATCTTGTTCAGCCCCTTGCGATGAAGGCTGGCCACGTAGGACTCCTCGGGATCCGCCTGCTTGCGGGCCTCCAGGGTCTGGCCGAGCTGCTCCAGGACGTCGCTCATTGCTGTGTTCGGCAAACGCTCATGGTTTGTTTCCGTTGCCCCCCTCGGGGGCTGTTCAGGTTGCCCGCTCACGGCCGTTTCCGGTAGATATCGCCGGGCTCGCGCAGGACATCGTCGGTGATCCGCCAGTCATGCCCCTCGAGCCTCCGGTAAAAGCAGCTGCGCCGCCCGGTGTGGCAGGCGATGCCGCCGACCTGCTCGACCTTCATCAGCACCGTATCCGCGTCGCAATCGAGGCGCAACTCCCTGAGCTTCTGCACGTGTCCGGACTCCTCGCCCTTGCGCCACAGGGCGCCGCGTGAACGGGACCAGTAGACGGCCCGCTCCTCCCGCACTGTCAGCTCGAGCGCTTCGCGGTTCATCCAGGCCAGCATCAGCACCTCCCCGGTCTGCCAGTCCTGGGCGATGGCCGGGACCAGTCCCTGCTCGTTCCAGTTGATCTGTTGGGCGAAGGTCATGTCAGTATCCACGTTGTCATGCATTATGGCACAGGTACACTATACCTATCCTCCCTGGCGGCGCGGCCAGAGCAGCACCGCGGCTGCCGCCGCCAGCAACCAGGTGAGGGCCGGCGCATCCCGGAGCGCATCCCGGGCGCCGGGCGCGGCGATCACCGCGGCGCAGGCGAGAGCCGCCGCCGCCAGCAGTTGGCGCCGCCGCTGCCACAGCCGCTTTTGCGCCAGCGCCTCAGCCTCCTGCTCCAGGCGCTGCTCCCGCTCAGCCTGCAGCGCCATGTCGCGTGGCGCCTGCAGGTTCTCCAGCACCGCATCGGGCAGCATCGGCAACTGCTCCAGCCACGAGGGCGCCTGGCGCTGCAGGCGGCGCCACAGTGTCTGGGGGGAGTAGCGCTCCTGCACCCACTGCTCCAGGAAGGGCTGGGCCGTCTCCCACAGGTTCAGATCAGGGTAGAGTTCACGTCCCAGCCCCTCGATATTGAGCAGGGTCTTCTGCAGCAGCACCAGCGAGGGCTGCACCTGCATGTCGAACCGCCGGGCCGTCCGGAACAGGTAGATCAGCAGCTGCCCAAAGGAGATCTCCCCGAGGGGCTTCTCGAAGACCGGCTCGCACACGGCGCGCATGGCGAATTCGAAATCCTGCACCCGGGTCGTCGGTCCCACCCACCCGCACTCCACGTGCAGCTCGGCGACCTCGCGATAGTCGCGGTGGAAGATAGCCAGCAGGTTGCGCGCAAGATAGTACTGGTCGGAGTCGCTCAGGCTCCCGATAATTGCGCAGTCCACCGCGATATAGCCCGGATCCGCCGGGTCGCTGGCATCGACGAAGATGTTGCCCGGGTGCATGTCCGCATGGAAAAAGCTGTCGCGGAAGACCTGGGTGAAAAAGATCTCGACCCCGCGCTCGGCCAGCAGTTTCAGGTCGGTTCCCCTGGCCCGCAGCGCCTCCATGTCGGTGACCGGGATCCCCTCAATGCGCTCCATGGTGAAGACGCTGCGGGAGGTAAAGTCCCAGTACACGCGGGGCACATAGACCAGCTTGCTGCCGTCGAAATTGCGCCGCAGCTGTGAGGCGTTAGCCGCCTCCCGGGCCAGGTCCAGCTCATCGAGAATGATCAGCTCGTAGTCCGCCACCACTTCCGCCGGCCGCAGCCGCCTGCCGTCGGGCAGGTACCTGGCCACCAGCCGCGCCAGGGTGAACATCAGGGCCAGGTCCTGGCGGATGACCGGCTCGATATCGGGCCGGACCACCTTGACCACTACCCGATCGCCCCCGTGCAGCTCTGCGGCGTGGACCTGGGCCACCGAAGCGGATGCCATCGGCGTGGCCTCGAAGCTCGCGAAGAGTTCCCCGACGGGCTTGCCGAGGGCCTTCTCGATGATCGCGAGGGATTGTGCCTCCGGGAACGGCGGCACCTCGTCCTGCAGTTTGGCCAGCTCATCGGCGATGTCCCGGGGCAACAGGTCGCGCCGGGTCGAGAGCATCTGGCCGAACTTGATGAAAACCGGGCCCAGTTCCTCCAGTGCCTTGCGCAGGCGCACCCCCCGCGCCAGGTCTGGTGCGCGATGCAGCCGCAGTGGCGACACGGCCAGGGCCAGGCGCGGCAGGGTCGGGAGCAGGCTGGTGTCGACCAGCTCATCGAGGCGGTAGCGGCCGACAATCCGCAGGATTCTGGCGAGGCGCAGGGCACGGGACATGTCAGTGTTGCTGCAGGGCCTGGAGACGCTTGCGCGCACGCCGCAGACGGGATTCCAGGCGTTCGACCCGCAGGCTCAGTTCCCGCACGTCGCGATAGAAATCCTCCAGTTCCAGCCTCGGGGGGCACAGGCGGGCCTCCTCGTGGATGAATTCGCCCACCTGCCGGGTCAGGCTCGAGGAGGCCTGGCTGCCCCAGCCGTAAGCGGCCCGCAGCGACTGCGCCAGCTGATGGCCGGCGACATCGCCCAGGGCCTCCACCAGCGGGGCCTCCCAGTCCATCTCCAGTCCTGCCACGATCTGCTGAAGCCGGACCAGGGGGGCGCTGTCACCCTCCAGCTCCAGCTGGCCGTTGATAAGGGCGGCGGTGGTATCCGCGGCGGTAAGCACCTCCGCAAAGTCGGAGGCGGAGCCGCGCACGCTGGTGGTCACCGGCCCCTCATAGGTTCCCATCAGGCGGATCCTGTCCGCCCCGGGCTGCAGGTAGACGTCCATAACGGGCGCTGTGCAGTGGAGCGCAAAGACACAGTCCCGCAGCTCGCCCAGCTCGTGCCGGCCCTCCTGGGAGAGCTGCAGGGCCCGATTCAGGCCGGCCTCGACCGCCGCCAGAACCGCTGTCTGCAGGGCCGGATCGATCTTTTCGGCCATGTCAGGCTTTGACGCCCCGGTGCAGTGCGACGATGCCGCCGGTCATGTCGTGGTATTCGCAGCGGATAAACCCCGCATCCTCCATCATGTCCCGGAGCGTTTCCTGGTTTGGGTGCATACGGATCGATTCCGCCAGGTACTGGTAGCTGTCACCGTCGTTGGCGACCAGCCGTCCCATCAGCGGCAGCACGCGGAATGAGTAGGCGTCATAGGCCCTGCTGAGCAGGCTGTTGCGCGGTTTCGAGAACTCCAGCACCAGCAGCCTGCCCCCCGGCTTCAATACGCGCAGCATGGACCGCAGGGCAGCGTCCTTGTCGGTCACGTTGCGCAGTCCGAAGGCGATGGTGATGCAGTCGAAGCTGTCGTCCGGGAAAGGCAGATTCTGGGCGTCCGCCTGGACGAACTCGATGTTGGCGTGGCGCCCGCTGTCGAGCAGTTTGTCGCGCCCGACCTGGAGCATTGACTCGTTGATGTCGGCCAGCACGACCCTCCCCTCCGCACCCACGATGTCGGAAAACCGCGCGGCGAGATCGCCGGTTCCTCCGGCGATATCCAGCACGGCGTTGCCCCTGCGCACACCGCTCAGTTCGATGGTGAAGCGCTTCCAGATCCGGTGGATGCCGCCGGACATCAGGTCGTTCATCAGGTCGTAGCGCGCAGCCACGGAGTGGAAGACGTCCGCTACCATTTCCGCCTTGGCATCCTTGTCCACTTCCCGGTAGCCGAAGTCGGTCGTGTCTTTCTCGCTCATGGGTTTCCCGTCCGGGTGGCGTTCGACCTGCTATTGTAGCGCAGCCCGCGCGCGGGGTCAGGGCTGGCCATTATGGCTACTGTGGATCGAATCTGACGACCTGCACCTCGGGGTCGCGACTGGCTCCGGCGGCGGCCAGTCGCTCCAGGTAGTCCTGCCACCAGGCGTCCCGGTTGACGCACAGGGCGTAGAGGTAATCCCAGGAGTAGAGGCCGGTATCGTGGCCGTCGTCGAATACCAGCTGCAGAGCGTAGTGACCGACGGGGTTGATGGCACTGATGCCCACGTTCATTTTGCCGGTCTGCAGGACCTCCTGGCCGGGACCGTGTCCCCGGGTCTCGGCGGAAGGTGAGCAGACGCGCAGGTATTCGCAGCTGAGCGTATAGCGCTCCCCGCCGGCGTAGGTCAGCTCCAGTTCCCTGGAGCGCTTGTGAAGGCGGATGGATTCGGGTTTCTTATCGCTGGACATGAGGACTTGCGCCGGACAGGGAGGAGACCGTTACAGGATGAAGCGCGACAGATCCTCGTCCGCGCTCAGGTCCTGCAGCTGCCGGTTGACATATTCCGCGTCCACCCGCAGCGGCTGGCGCTGGAGGCCGGCATCCGCTGCGCCGAAGGAGGCCTCGTCCAGCAGGCGTTCCATCACCGTGTGCAGCCTGCGGGCACCGATGTTTTCGGTCTTTTCGTTGACCTGCCAGGCGATCTCCGCGATGCGCCGGAGCCCCTCCTCGGTGAAGGTCACCTCGAGGCCCTCGGTGGCGAGCAGTGCCTGGTACTGCTCGGTGAGAGAGGCGTTCGGCTCGGTCAGTATGCGCTCGAACTCCTCCGGGGTCAGCGCCGCCAGTTCCACCCGGATCGGCAGGCGACCCTGCAGCTCCGGTATCAGGTCGGAGGGTTTTGCCAGGTGAAAGGCGCCGGAGGCGATGAACAGGATATGGTCGGTCTTGATCACGCCGTGCTTGGTGCTGACGGTAGACCCCTCGATCAGCGGCAGCAGGTCCCGCTGGACACCCTCCCGGGAGACATCCGCGCCGGCACCCTCGCTGCGCTTGGCGACCTTGTCGAGCTCATCGAGAAAGACGATCCCGTTCTGTTCCGCGGCGGCGACCGCCTTCTGCTTCAGCTCGTCCTCGTTGACCATTTTGGCGGCCTCCTCGTCGCACAGTGCGGCGAAGGCGGCCTTGACGGGCATTTTGCGTGTCTTGCGCTGCTGGCGTGAAAGGTTGGAAAACATGCTCTGCAGCTGGCTGGTCATCTCCTCCATGCCCGGTGGCGCCATGATCTCCAGGCCGGCGTTGCCGGTGCTGATCTCCACCTCAATCTCCTTTTCGTCCAGCTCCCCCTCGCGCAGCTTCTTGCGCAGCAACTGGCGGGTGCCGGAACCTGTCTCGGCCGTGGCGTCCCTGGCCGGCGGCAGCAGGACGTCGAGGATGCGCTCCTCGGCCGCCTCCTCCGCGCGAAAGCGCACCCGGCTCATCTCCTGTTCACGGAACATCTTGACCGCGACGTCCACCAGGTCGCGGATGATGGACTCCACGTCCCGGCCCACATAACCCACCTCGGTGAACTTGGTCGCCTCCACCTTCACGAAGGGGGCGTTGGCGAGCCTGGCGAGTCGGCGCGCGATCTCGGTCTTGCCGACCCCGGTAGGCCCGATCATCAGGATGTTCTTGGGAGTGATCTCGGCGCGGAGTTCCTCGGGCAGTTGCATGCGGCGCCAGCGATTACGGAGGGCAATGGCCACCGCACGCTTCGCCTCGTCCTGGCCGATGATGTGCTTGTCGAGTTCGTGAACGATCTCACGGGGCGTCATATTGGACATGCTGCGGCCTAGTATCCCAGTTGCTCGATAGTGCGATTGTGGTTGGTGTAGATGCAGATATCACCGGCGATGCCCAGCCCTTTCTCCACGATGGTGGGGGCGTCCAGGTCTGTGTTTTCGAGCAGCGCCCGCGCCGCTGCCTGGGCATAGGGCCCGCCGGAACCGATGGCGATGAGGTTGTCCTCCGGCTCGATCACGTCACCGTTGCCGGTGATGACCAGCGAGGTGTCCTTGTCGGCCACCGCCAGCAGCGCCTCGAGCTGACGCAGTGCCCGTTCCGTACGCCACGCCTTGGCGAGCTCGACAGCGGCGCGGACCAGGTGGCCCTGGTGCTTGTCCAGCTGGGCTTCAAACAGCTCGAAAAGGGTGAAAGCGTCGGCCGTTCCGCCGGCAAAACCCGCCAGCACCTGATCCTTGTAGAGCCTGCGGACCTTGCGCGCATTGCCCTTCATGACGGTGTTGCCCATGGAAACCTGGCCGTCGCCGCCGATGACCACGGTGTTTCCCCGGCGCACCGAGAGAATGGTCGTCCCTCTGAATTGCTCCACGGTTGTTCTCCTGCCTCAGTCAGGCTGATATTGGGGGGCGCCCCCCGGAATTCAAGGTGGGGGCTCAGGGGTTGCCGCGCTTCAGCAGCAGCGTGTCGATATCCTGCGCGGCGGTGAGGCTGCGGGCCCGGGCCACCTGGGAACGCGCCTCGAAGGGTCCCAGGTAGACCCTGAACCAGCGCCCGTTGTCACCGGTGGTCTCCTCGACCCGCGGTTCCAGGCCAAGCAGCAGCAGCTCCGCCCGCCGCCGGTCTGCGTCCTCGCGCTGACGGAAGGATCCAGCCTGCAGCAGGTAGAGCTCGCCGGGAGTGGTCTCGGCGCGCGGCCGGGCGACCTCCGCCGGCGCGGCGTCGACCTCTATGGTCTGTTCCGGCAACAGCTTGTAGAAGTCGAAGCGGGGCTTGGGGGGCGTTGCGGCCACTTCCGGTGCTGCCGTCTCTGCCGGACCTGCGTTCTCGGGAGGCAGCGTCGTCAGGTAGACCAGGAAACTCAGTACGCCACCGGTCAGAACCCCGGCGAAGTAGGCGCGCCAGGCCGGGCCGGCAGGGTTGCCCTGGCTGACCGCCGGCCTGTTCTGCGCCCTCCGGGGTCCCGGTGCTTTCTTGCCGGGCGGGCCGGGCCGGCGCCTGTGTTTGGCGAAATCCCGGGCCACGCCCTACATCGCCTCCGGCGCGGAAACACCGAGCAGGTCGAGACCGTTGGCGATCACCTGGCGGACCGCCTCGCTCAGTGCAAGGCGTGCGCTGCGCACCGCGGGGTCGTCCACCAGCATCTTGTGGGCGTTGTACCAGGCGTGAAAGTCGCCGGCCAGTTCCCGAAGGTAGGTCGCGACGACGTGGGGCTCGCTGTTGTCGGCTGCGGTGGAAACCGTTTCCGGATAGCGATCAAGCCGCCGCAGCAGTGTCTGCTCGTGTTCCTCGCCCAGCCTGTCGAGGTTTTGAAGGCCGGTCTCCGTGTCCCATGTCCCGCCCTGGTCCGCCAGTTTGCGCATCACGCTGCAGGCGCGGGCGTGGGCGTACTGGATATAGTAGACAGGGTTGTCGTTGCTCTGGGAAAGGGCCAGGTCGATATCAAATGTCAGTTGCGAGGTGGGAGCGCGGGCGGCGAGGAAATAGCGGGTCGCGTCGCGGCCAACCTCGTCGATGAGATCGCGCAGGGTCACATAGCTGCCCGCGCGCTTGGAGATCTTCACCTCCTCGCCCTCGCGCATCACCGTAACCATCTGGTGCAGGACATAGTCGGGCCACCCCTGGGGAATGTCGGCATGCAGGGCCTGCAGTCCGGCCCGCACCCGGGTGACCGTGCTGTGATGGTCGGCCCCCTGCTCGTTGATGACCCGGTGGAAACCGCGTTGCCACTTGTTGAGGTGGTAGGCGACGTCCGGCAGGAAATAGGTGTAACTGCCATCGCTCTTGCGCATCACCCGATCCTTGTCGTCGCCGAAATCGGTGGTGCGCAGCCAGAGGGCTCCATCCTTCTCGTAGGTATGGCCGTTCTCGACCAGGCTCTTGACGGCAGTGTCGACCGCCCCGGTCTGGTACAGCGACGATTCGAGAAAATAGACGTCGAAATGGACGCCAAAGGCTTTCAGGTCGAGGTCCTGTTCGCGCCGCAGATAGGCGACCGCAAATTTGCGGATGCTCTCCAGGTCGCCGGGATCGCCAGCGCCGGTGACATGCTGGTCTTCCGCGTCGACTCTGTCCCCGTGCAGGTAGGCGCGGGCGACATCCACGATATAGTCGCCGCGATAGCCGTCCGCGGGCCATTCGGAACCATCCGGGTCCACGCCCCTGCAGCGCGCCTGTACGGAGAGTGCCAGGTTGTCGATCTGGGCGCCGGCATCGTTGTAGTAGAACTCCCGGGAAACCTCCCAGCCGGTGGCGGCCAGCAGGCGACAGATGCTGTCTCCCACCGCTGCGCCCCGCCCGTGACCGACATGCAGGGGACCGGTCGGGTTGGCCGAAACGAACTCGACCTGTACCTTCTGCCCCTGACCTGCACCCGAGGTGCCGAAGGCCTCGCGCTGTTCCAGGACGGTCCGCACCACGGCATGGCTGGTGGCCGCGGAGAGGAAGAAGTTGATGAAGCCCGGCCCCGCCACCTCGGTGCGCGCAACATACGGGCTGGGCGGCAGGGCGTTGCAGATCAATGCCGCGAGTTCGCGCGGTTTCTGGCCGGCGGCGCCGGCCAGGGTCAGGGCGATATTGCTGGCGAGGTCTCCGTGGTTCCTGTCGCGGGTGCGGTCTATCTGGATCCGGGGCTCGATGGTATCGGGCAGTTTGCCCTGGGCGACCAGCGAATCCAGGGCCTGGTGGATAAGCTGGCTAAGTTGTTCCTTCATTATGAGGGGTTACACCTGGTCTGTGTCATGGGGTTGGCGGGGCGGCGGGCCCGGAAACGGCGTATTATCCCCGTAACCATGGCCGATGGCCAGCGTATGCCAGGCGCCCTCAGAATACCTCGAGAGGGTCAATATCGATCGTCCATTTCAGGTCGCGCCAGGACCGGCTATGCGCCGCTCGCATGCCGTCGGCGGCGTGCACCAGGAGAGCCGCCGCGCGCTGGGCCGCGCCCCTGCTGTGGGCGGTGAGCAGCAACTGGCTGCGGAACTTTCCGGCCCGTCGCTGCATGGGCGAGGGCAGCGGCCCGATGAGGGCCGCCCCCGGCGGCAGGCGGGATTCGACCGCCGCGCGCAACTCCTGCAGGAACTGCTCGCCGCAGGCTGCGTCGGCACAGTCGCTGCGCACAATCACCAGCTGCCCCGCCGGTGGCAGGCCGGCGGCCTCGCGCCCCCGGAGAAGAATGGCAGCCTGCTCCGCGTAGGTGGCGCTCAGCATGGCGCGCATGGCGGGGTGGTCGGGATAACGGGTCTGCAGGATCACCCGGCCGGGAATCCCCGACCGCCCGGCGCGTCCCGCCACCTGAGTCAGCAGCTGGGCCGTGCG
This sequence comes from Halioglobus sp., assembly GCA_037382865.1. Classification (GTDB taxonomy): domain Bacteria; phylum Pseudomonadota; class Gammaproteobacteria; order Pseudomonadales; family Halieaceae; genus JARRPM01. Next base: position 44,154 of record JARRPM010000011.1, read on the forward strand.
CTCCTCCCCGCGGAAATCGGCGCTGAACAGCATGGCGTCGGTATCGATCACCGCAACCAGGGCGACCGCGGGAAAATGGTGGCCCTTGGTCAGCATCTGGGTTCCCAGCAGGATACAGGGTTCCCCCCGGTTGATCTGTTCCACCAGTTCCTGCATCGCGTCCCGGGACTGCATGGAGTCGCTGTCCACCCGGTACACCGGCCAGGTTTTGAAGTGCTCGCGCAGGAACTCCTCCGATTGCTCCGTGCCGAGCCCGGCGGTCACCAGGGCGCGGCCGTGACACTGCGGGCATTGCCGCGGCAGGCGGTGCGAGGCACCGCAGTGGTGACAGCGCAGGCGGCCCTGGCGCCGATGTACCGTGAGCCGGGCGTCGCAGGCATCACACCCGGCCAGCCAGCCGCAGTCCTGGCACTGCAGGGTCGGCGCGTAGCCCCGGCGATTGAGGAACAGCAGGACCTGGTGGCCGGCGCGCAGGGTCGTCTCCACGGCTTCCACCAGGGCGGGCGCGAGCCCGGAGCGCAGCGCCTGCTCCCGGATATCCAGGGTCTCTATCCGGGGCATCTCTCCCTGCCCGGCACGCCGGGTCAGCCGGTGGTGCCGGTAGCGGCCGGCGAGGGCGTTAGCGATGCTCTCCAGTGAGGGTGTGGCACTGCCGAGCACCACGGGGCAGTTTTCCAGTTGGGCGCGCTTGATCGCAACATCCCGTGCGGAATAGCGAAAACCGTCCTGCTGTTTATAGGAGGCGTCGTGCTCCTCGTCCACCACGATCAGGCCGGGACGGCACAGCGGCGTGAAAACGGCGGAGCGGGTGCCGATGACGATCTGCGCCGTGCCGTCGCGCGCCGCCTCCCAGGCGCGATAACGCCGGGCGTCGCCAAGGCCGGAGTGCAGCACCGCGATGTTCGCGGAGAATCGCCGCTCGAACCGGGCGAGCGTCTGTGGTGTCAGGCCGATCTCCGGTATCAGGACCAGGGCCTGTTCGTCGCGGCCCAGGCAGGCTGCGATCAGCTGCAGGTAGACCTCGGTCTTGCCGCTGCCCGTGACGCCCTCGAGGAGATGGCAGCTGAACCCGCCCGCCGTCGCCGCCACCGCGTCCACGGCGGCCGCCTGCTCGGGGTTGAGCGCCAGCCCCGGCGCGGCCGCTGAATGGCTCCGCGCCGGCGGCACGTTGCAGCGTTCTGCCAGCCCCTTGTCGCCGAGACTGCGCAGAACGGCGGCGCTGATACCCCGTTCGGCAAAAAGCGCGGCCGCCACCGTTCCGTTCTCCTGCAGCAGGGCGAGGGCGGCGGCCTGCTTTGGCGACCTTGCCAGGGCACCGCGCGGCAGCCCGCGGCCCCGGCCGGTCAGGCGCCAGCCGGGCGTGCCCGGGGGGCGGTGCGGCTTGCCCTCCCGCAGCACTTTCGGGAACGCCGCGTTCAGCACCTCTCCGGCCGGGTGGTGGTAGTACGCCGCCGACCAGAGGCACAGGGCCATGAGTGTCGGGGTCAGCAGGGGTGCCGGATCGAGGATCGCCTGGGCCCGTTTGAGTGCAGCGGGATCAACGTCGCTCGAGCCTGCCACCTCCAGCAGGTAGCCTGTGACCACCCGGCGTCCGAAGGGCACGCGCACCCGCACGCCGGGTTGCAGCGCGGCGATGCCGCTCGCCTCCCAGCCCTCGGGGGGAAGGTAGTCGAAAGGGCGCCGCAGGGGGGAGGGAATGGCCAGGCGGAGTACAGACATTGCGCCTCTTGTCGGGGTGGGGCGGGAGAGAGCGCGCAATTGTAGCAAAAGGTGTTCCCCCTGCGCCCCGCAATCCGCTCATCGGCTCGCGGGTAACCGTTCCAGGCGGGCGCGGGGCGACGGGCCCCTGTCTTCCCGGCGAGGTCCTGCCGGGCGATATGCTTGCTTATCCGCGGCGTTCTGGTAGTATGCGCGCCTATTTTTTTGACCGGTGCGCCGGCCAGGATGCGGTGCCCGACAGTGATCAGGTGGCGGCATCCACGACAAGGAGCTCAATCATGAAAGCAGATACTCATCCGCAATACGAATCGATTACCGCGACCTGCAGTTGCGGCAACCAGATAAACACCCGCTCCACCCTGTGCGAGGATATCCAGATCGACGTCTGCTCCCAGTGCCATCCCTTCTTTACCGGCAAGCAGAAGATCGTGGACAGCGGCGGCCGCGTCGACCGCTTCAAGAAGCGCTTCGGCTCCCGCGGCGCCAAGCGTTAGCACCACCGTGCTGCGGGCCACCGCAGTCCCGGGAAAGCGCCAGGCACACAGAGGCGGAACCCGGGTGCCGCGTCGACCCGGTCGGGCTGGAATCCGCCCGGGTGAAGTCGGTGATCGATGGCGACACCCTGCGCCTGGCGGGAGGGGACAAGGTGCGCCTGATAGGTATCAATACGCCTGAAAAAGGCGGGCAGGAGCTGCCCGCTGAGCCGCTGGCGGAGGAGGCCGCAGCGGTCCTGGCCTCGCTGATGGGGCGCGGCGACCGGGTGCTGTTGCAGGCGGGTGTCGATCCACGGGATCGTCACGACCGGCGCCTGGCCCATGCCTTCGATCCGGAAGGCCGCAATATCGCGGCTGAACTGTTGCGTCGTGGCCTGGGCTTTCAGGTTGCGGTCTCCCCCAATTTCGGCTGGCTGGACTGTCTGCAGGCGGCGGAGCGGGAGGCCGCGACGGCGGGCCGGGGGGTCTGGTCCCTGGCCGTTTACGATGCTTTGCCGGCGGCGCGGCTCGCGCCTGGGCAGCGCGGTTTCGCCCGCATTCGCGACCGGGTCACACACGTCTCTTTCAAGGACAATGGCTGGTGGGTGCAGCTCGGGGGCAAGGTCGGGCTGCGCATCAAACCCGCTGACCAGCACCGCTTCGGGCGGCCCGCGCTGCTGGCCCTGGAGGGACGTGAAGTGGAGGCCAGGGGCTGGCTGGTATCGATGCCGGGCGATTGGTGGATGATGAACCTGGGACACCCGGCCATGCTGGCACCGGGACGCTGAAAGCGCCACTTTGTCGCCTTGTTACCCCGTTGCCTTTTCTATATCCTTTTCGACCCTTTTTAAGCAGGTGATTTCCATGCTCGACGATCCGAAGCAAGCTGCGTTGGCCTATCACGCCGAGCCTTTGCCCGGGAAAATCAGCGTGGAGTTGACCAAGCCCGCCGAAACGCAGCAGGATCTTGCCCTCGCCTACAGCCCCGGGGTCGCCGAACCCTGCCGCGAAATCGCCGCGGATCGGGACAACGCCTACCGCTATACGGGCAAGGGCAATCTCGTCGCCGTCATCAGTAACGGCACGGCGGTGCTCGGCCTCGGCAACCTCGGTCCGCTGGCCAGCAAGCCCGTGATGGAGGGGAAGGCGCTGCTGTTCAAGCGTTTTGCCGGCATCAACTCCATCGATATAGAGGTGGATACCGAGGATTCCGGCGAATTCATTGCCACGGTAGCGCGCATAGCCGGCACCTTCGGCGGCATCAACCTGGAGGATATCAAGGCGCCCGAGTGCTTCGAGATCGAGGCGGCACTCGTGGAGCAGTGCGATATACCCATCTTCCACGACGACCAGCACGGCACGGCAATCGTCACCGCCGCAGGCCTGGTGAATGCACTGGAAATCCAGGGCAAACGCCTGGAGGAGGCGGTGATCACCTGTCTCGGTGCGGGCGCGGCAGCCATCGCCTGCATGCGCCTGCTGGTGAGCATAGGCGTGCGGAGGGAAAACATCTTCATGCTGGATCGCCGCGGCGTGATCTATGCCGGCCGCGAAGGCGTCAATGCCTACAAGCAGGAGTTCGCCAATCATACGGACAAGCGCAGCCTGTCGGATGCGATCAATGGCGCCGACGTGTTCATCGGACTGTCCGGCGCCAACCTGCTGAGTGCGGAAATGCTGCTGTCCATGGCCGACCGGCCGGTGGTGTTCGCCTGCTCCAACCCCGATCCCGAGATCAGGCCGGAACTGGCGCTGGAAACCCGGGACGATCTCATCATCGCTACCGGGCGCTCCGATTATCCCAACCAGGTCAACAACGTTTTGGGCTTTCCCTTTATATTCAGAGGCGCGCTGGACGTGCGTGCGTCCTGCATCAACGAGGAGATGAAGATTGCCGCGGTGCGGGCGCTGTGCGACCTGACCAGGGAAGAGGTGCCCGCCGCGGTGCTCTCCGCCTGCGGGGTGGATGCGCTGGCCTTCGGCCCCCAATACATCATCCCCAAGCCGATGGACGAAAGGCTGCTCAGCCACCTCGCCACGGCGGTGGCGCGGGCCGCGGTAGACAGCGGTGTCGCCCGCCTGCCCTACCCCGAGAACTACGGCCTCTCCCTGGGTGGGGCCGCCTAGGCGGCAGCCGGCCCGCCTTCGCTAGAAGATATCCCGCAGCAGCTCGTCGCCGTCAGATGTGGCGCCATTGGCGGGGCGGTTGTTGCCGGCAGACTTTTTGGGCGCATTTTCAACGCGGAAGTACTCGAAGATCGCGTTGCGCTGCCCCGAGGCGGCCAGGTCGCCGGTGTCCGGGTCGATCCGGACGTGGACGATGCCGGGCGGCACGGGCCGCTCCCTGACCGGCTTGTCACTCAGTGCGACGCGCATGAAGTCTATCCAGATCGGCAGCGATGCGGTGCCGCCGAACTCTCTGCGGCCGAGGGGCGTGTAGTTGTCGAATCCCACCCAGGTCGTGGTGACGAGATCCGGGTTATAGCCGGAGAACCACGCATCCATGGGGCCGTTGGTGGTGCCGGTCTTGCCCGCGATGTCGCTGCGCTCAAGGACCCGAGCGCGGCGGCCGGTGCCCCGGGTGATGACGTCCTGCAGGATGCTGTCGATGATAAAGGCCACCCGCTCATCCATGACGCGGGGCGCCCTGGGTGGCCCGGACCCGGCAGTGTCCGCCTCTGCGGCAGTCCCCTCTTCGTCGGCACTGGCGATCGATGCGGCCGCCGCCTCGGCGCTCTCGCAATCCCTGCAGACGGTCAACGGCGCGGCCGTGTATACGGTCTCGCCGGCCAGGTTATCGATTCGCCCGATGAGATAGGGCTCCACCCGGAACCCGCCGTTGGCCAGTATGGCGTACCCGGTGGCCACCTGCAGCGGCGTCATCAGGTGGGTGCCGAGGGCCAGGGACAGGTCGGGTGAAAATCCGGAGGTGTCCATGCCCAGCTGTTCCGCATAGGCGACCAGGTTTCTCACCCCGAGCTGTTGCAGCAGGCGGATCGACACCAGGTTGCGGGACTTGGTCAGTGCCCAGCGCAGGCGGGTGGGGCCGAAAAATTTGCCGCTGTCGTTTTCGGGCCGCCAGATATCCTCCAGGGAGCTGTCCGCCAGTACTACCGGCGCGTCATTGATAATGCTAGCCGCGGTGAACCCGGCTTCCAGCGCCGCGCTATAAAGGAAGGGTTTGAAATTCGAGCCCGGCTGGCGCTGGGCCTGGGTGGCCCGGTTGAACTTGCTGAGTTCGAAGCCCATGCCGCCCACGATACTGACGATGGCGCCGTCGTCGGGATCGAGGGAGACCAGCGCAGCCTGGGCGGCGGGCACCTGGGCGAGGTGCCACCTGGCGTCCTCGAGCCTGGTGGTGCGGATCAGGTCCCCCACGGCCAGGACATCGCCCACCGTCTCAGGTGCGCTGCCGACGTAGTCCTCGGTCCGATAGGGGCGGGCCTGGCGGATACCGTCATCCCAGAGGACCTCTGCGGTGCCGCCATCCGCGAACAGGATCGCAGCGCCCTCGTCGCTCACACCGGTGACGACAGCCGGCTGCAGATCGGCAATCACGGCAGTCTCAGCCAGGGCCTCCAGCCACAGCTGGCGGGGATCACTCTCTCCTTCCCCGGGGGGCAGGCGTCGCTCGGGGCCGCGGTAGCCGTGCCGCTGGTCATAGGTGATGAGGCCGTCGATGACGGCCCGCCGCGCGGTCTGCTGCAGCGTACTGCTGATCGTGGTGTAGACGTGGTAGCCGTCGCTGTAGGCCGCAATCCCATAGCGGTCCAGCATCTCCTGGCGGGCCATCTCCGCAGCGTAATGGGCGGCGAAGCGGATCTGCGCGCCGTGGTGCCTGGCGGTGATGGGCTGTTTCACCGCATCGCCGTAGGCGGCCTGGTCGATATACCCCAGTGACAGCATTCGTCCGATTATCCAGTTGCGGCGCTCCAGTCCCGCCTCCGGGCCGCTGATGGGGTTGTTGCGGGAGGGTGCCTTGGGTATGCCCGCCAGCATGGCGTGCTGGGCCAGGTTGAGTTCCCTGATGCTCTTTCCGTAGTAGACCTGGGATGCCGCCTCAAAACCGTAGGCCCGGTGGCCGAGAAATACCCGGTTGAAGTAGAGCTCGAAGATCTCCTCCTTGTCGAGAGCGCGCTCGATCTCGATCGCCAGCAGGATCTCGTTGAATTTGCGCATGAAGGTGCGCTCCTGGCTCAGGAAGTAGTTGCGCGCCACCTGCATCGTCAGGGTGCTGCCCCCGGACACTTTCTGGCCGGTCAGGACCAGCTCCGAAGCCGCGCGCATCAACCCCATGAGATCGATGCCCCGGTGCCGGAAAAAGTTGTCGTCCTCCGCCGCGAGCAGGGCATTGATGAATTGCGGCGGGATCTCGTCGAAGGTAAGGGGGCTCCGCTTCTGCTCGCCGAACTGGCCGATCAGATCACCCTCGCGGGTATAGACCCGCATGGGTGTCTGTAATTTTACATCGCGCAGGGTCTCCACATCGGGCAGATTGGGACTGAGGTAGAGGTAGACGCCGGCCAAAAGCCAAAAAAATCCAAAAAAGGCGAGAAAAGCGCAGCGCAGAAAGAAGCGAAGGACTATCATTGGTTCCGTATCAAAACAGTAGCTTGACTGGCTATCAAGCAGGGGTGGGGGCAGCGTTTGGTAATTATAAGCTTTTTTTGGGTTTTGATATATGCGGGTCTGTGTTACAACTAGAATTAATGTATCGGTGCATAAAAATATCCTAAGTTAGTGATACTGATAGGGAAAAAAATTGCTGGGGCTAATAGGGAAAAGAAAGGCGACGCCTGTTTTGGGGCTGGATGTCAGCTCGACGACAGTGAAGCTGCTGGAGTTGAGTTACTCAGGGGACCGCTACCGCGTAGAGAGTTACGCGGTAACTTCGCTGCCGCAGGATGCGGTGATTGAAAAGAACGTCAACGATGTGGACGGCGTCGCAAATGCCATCCGCAGCGTGGTCGCTCAGTCCAGAACCAAACTGAAAAACGTCGCGGCGGCGGTCGCTGGCTCGTCGGTCATCACCAAGATGATCGACATGCCGGAGGGATTGAATGAGGATGAGCTGGAGACCCAGCTCACGCTCGAGGCGGACCAGTACATTCCATACCCTCTGGAGGAAGTCGCCATCGACTTCGAAATCCAGGGGCCCTCTCCGGAACGGGACAACCAGGTCGAGGTTCTGCTGGCGGCGTGCCGCCGGGAGACGATCGACGCCCGGGTCGAGGCGATCGAGGCCGCGGAGCTGACGGCCAAGATCATGGACGTGGAGGCCTACGCCATGGAGCGCGCCTTCTCGCTGATCCAGAGCCAATTGAACCTCGACGAGGACAGCACGGTGGCGGTGGTGGATATCGGCGCCACCATGACAACCCTCAGCGTGCTCAACAACGGCCATACCATCTATACCCGCGAACAGCTGTTCGGTGGCAAGCAGCTCACTGACGAAATCATGCGTCGCTACGGCCTTCCCCTGGAAGAGGCGGGACTCGCCAAGAAGCAGGGCGGCCTGCCCGATGACTACGAACCCGAGGTGCTGGAGCCTTTCAAGGAGGCGGTGGTTCAGCAGGTAGCCCGCTCCCTGCAGTTCTTTTTCTCCTCCAGCCAGTACAACGACGTGGATTACATTATCCTCGCCGGCGGCGTCTCCTCGATGGAGGGACTGCCTGAGCTGGTGCAGGAGAAACTGGGTACGCCCACGGCTGTCGCCAACCCCTTCGCCGAGATGTCCATATCATCCCGGGTCAATGCGGTTGCGCTGAGCAGTGACGCCCCGGCAATGATGATTGCCTGCGGCTTGGCCCTTCGGAGTTTTGACTGATGGCGCAGATTAACCTACTTCCGTGGCGGGAGGAGCGCCGCCAGGAACTCAAGCGGGAGTTCCTCGTCATCCTCGGCCTGGTGGCCCTGCTGGGCGTCGGCCTGGTAGTGCTCGCAGACCGGGTCGTCAACAGCCAGATCGACAACCAGAATGCGCGCAACCAGTACCTCACCGAGAATATCAAGGAACTGGACAAGAAGGTGGCGGAGATCAAGGACCTGCAGCGCCGGCGCAACCAGTTGATCGATCGCATGCGGGTGATCCAGGAGCTGCAGGGCAACCGGCCGGTCATCGTCCGGGTGCTGGACCAGCTGGTCCGCACGCTGCCCGACGGCGTCTTCTATAACAGCGTCTCGTCCAAGAACAAGAAGATATCCATCACCGGTGTCGCCGAATCGAACAACCGGGTATCCAGCCTGATGCGCCAGCTCGACGCCTCTGACTGGCTCGCCAACCCGAATCTCGACAAGGTGCGTGCGGCCCCGCAGTACGGCGACCAGGCCACCACGTTCAACCTCACGGTCAATATCCGTGCGCCTGATTCGGGCGAAGAAGAAGCGGGAGAGGGGTGAAGAATGGCACTTGAAGACACAATGCGCTCCCTGCGCGATTTCGACCTGAGTGATCTGGATTTCGATAACGTCGGCTCCTGGCCGCTGCCGATCAAGCTGTTCATCTGGATCGCGCTGCTGGTGGCCGTCCTGGTGGCGGGCTACTACTACCATGTCAAGGATCTGCAGCTGCAGCTCACGCAGGTGGAGGCCAAGGAAGAGACGCTGAAGAAAGAGTTCGAGAAGAAGGCGTTCGAGGCGGCCAACCTGGACGCCTACCGGCAGCAGTTGAAGGAGATGGAAGAGTCTTTCGGCGCGCTGGTGAGCCAGTTGCCCAGTGACACCGAGGTGCCCGGGCTGCTCGAGGATATCACCAACAAGGGCCTGTTGAACGGCCTCACGATTGCCAGCATCGACCTCAAGGGCGAGCAGGCGCGGGAGTTTTACGTGGAGCTGCCGATCGCCATCTCGGCGTCCGGCTCCTACCACGACCTGGGCGCCTTCGTAAGCGGCATGGCGGGCCTGCCGCGGATCGTGACTCTGCACGACTTCAATATCACCGCCAAGGGCGACAATGCCAATGCCCTGCAGATGAATATCACCGCGAAGACCTATCGCTACAAGGATGGGGATGCCTGAGCCATGAACAGTCTTCCTCGCATAATCATGACCATCATGGCCGTCGGCCTGCTCTCCGCCTGTGGCAGCCGGGACTTCTCGGACCTCGATGCCTTCATGGCGGAGAAGCGCGCGCGCCCGGGGGGCATCATTGCGCCGATTCCGACCTTCAAGGCCTATGAGGCTTTCTCCTACAGTGCCACCACGCTGCGCAGCCCCTTCGAGCGCCCGATCGAGGTGCGAGAGCTCGCCCAGTTGCAGGCGATCAGCGCGGTCAAGCCCGACGAAAACCGGGCCAAGGAGTTCCTCGAGCAGTTCACCTTCGACTCGCTGCGCATGGTGGGCAGCCTGGAACGGGGCCAGGGCAGCTGGACGCTGATAAAGGATCCCGAGGGCGGGATACACCGCGTCACGATCGGCAACTACCTGGGTCGCCACCACGGCAAGATCGTGGAAATGACCGATAACTATGTGGCCGTGACAGAGATCGTGAGCGACGGAACAGAAGACGGGTGGGTGGAACGCCCGCGTACCATCAAATTAAGCGGCATGTAAGTCAAAGCTTCGGGGAACTGGCATGCCAAGTAAAAAACATAATCTGGGGAACAAGGCCGTGGGGAATCAGAGAGACAGCTTGGGTAAATGGTTGCGTGCTGTCGGCGCCGGATTGGCGGCGACCATGTGGGCGATGGCCGTGCAGGCCGGGCCGACGGTCACGGACATCGAATTCAGCTCGCGCCCTGGCAGCAAGTTCGAGATACGGGTCGACTTCAACGAGCCGCCGCCGGAGCTGAAAGCCTATACCATCGAAAAGCCGGCCCGGATCGCCATCGATTTCCCGGACACCGCCAGTGCCCTCGACCAGAAGCGCTACTCACTGCCCTACGGCAACGCCACCGGCGTGGTCGTGCTCGAGTCCGGCGACCGCACCCGTCTGGTAGTAAACCTGGTGAAGCTGGTCCCCTATGACACGCGCGTGGCTGGCAACAGCCTCTACCTCACGGTGGGCGAGGACAGCAGCGACTATATCAAGCCGACCAGCGATCCCAACCGGATCGCCAGCGGCGTCGAGGAGGTGACGGAGGTCAAGTCCGAGATCTCCGACCTGCAGTTCCAGCGCACCGGCGAGGGAGAGGGCAAGCTCACCCTCCAGTTGACCGATCCCACCGTGGACGTCAACGTGTTCAGCGAGGCCGGGGATATCAAGGTGCAGTTTATCGACACGACCGTGCCCGAGCGCCTCATGCGGCGTTACGATGTGACCGATTTCGCCACGCCGGTCAACAGCGTGGAGGTCAAGACCACGGAGCGCGGCGCCACCCTGACCCTCAAGACCAGCGGGGACTTCGACTATCTCGCCTACCAGACCGGCGGCGAGTATGTCCTCAGCGTCAAGCCATTGAGCAAGCGCGAGGTCGAGGAGCGCAGGAACGAATTCACCTACGTCGGCGACAGGATCTCGCTCAATTTCCAGGACATCGAGGTGCGCGCGGTCCTGCAGCTGATCGCGGACTTCACCGATCTCAACCTCGTGGCCAGTGACACCGTGAGCGGCCGGATCACCCTGCGCCTGCAGAACGTGCCCTGGGACCAGGCGCTGGAACTGGTGCTGCGCACCAAGGGCCTGGACAAACGGCAGGTGGGCAACGTCCTGATGGTGGCCCCGGCGGCGGAGATCGCCGAGCGCGAACGCCAGGAGATCGAGGCCAACAAGCAGATCGCGGAGCTCGCGCCGCTGCAGTCCGAGTTCCTCCGGGTCCGCTACGCGAAGGCCGCCGATATGGTGGCCCTGTTCAAGGCCGGCTCCGAAGAGGGCGGCAGCATGATTTCGCCGCGCGGCTCGGTGGTGGTGGACCCACGCACCAACTCCCTGATTGTCACTGACACCGCGGCCAAGCTCGCCGAGATCCGGGAGCTGGTGGAGCGGGTGGACATCCCCGTCCGCCAGGTCATGATCGAGGCGCGTATCGTGATCGCCCAGTCGGACCTGACCAAGAACCTCGGCATCGAGTGGGGCGGCGGCTTCCTGGACGACGATTTCAACAGCAACGCGCTCTCCATCTCGGGTGATACCGATAACGTGGTGGGGCTCAACGAGGCGGTCATCAACGGGACCCAGCCCGCGGTGTCCTACCCCGGTGCGCTGCTGGTGGATCTGGGCGTGACGCGCAACAGCGGTTTTGCCGTCGGCTTTACCAGTGAGGACCTGTTCCTGACGGCGGAGCTCTCCGCTCTCGAAGCGGCGGGCGACGGTGAGGTCGTGTCGCAGCCGAAGGTGATCACCGGCGACAAGCAGCAGGCCACGATCAAGTCCGGATCGGAGATCCCCTACCAGCAGGGTTCGCTGAGCGGTCAGAACACCACCTCGTTCAAGGAGGCCGTGCTGCAGCTGGATGTGACGCCGAACATCACGCCGGATGACCGCATCCTGCTCGACCTCGTCATCACCCAGGACTCGGTCGGCGACCTGGTGCCCAGCGGCACGGGTGGCTTTATCCCCTCCATCGACACCACGGAGCTCACCACCAACGTGCTGGTGGGCAACGGCGAGACGGTGGTGCTCGGGGGCGTGTTCCGCACCGAGGACATCGAGACGATCAACAAGGTGCCCTTCTTCGGGGATATTCCCTATATCGGTGCCCTGTTCCGCAACGAGACCAACTCGAAGACCAAGACCGAGACGCTGATCTTCATCACGCCGAGGATCCTCGCGGATACTCTCCTCGACTAGGGCTCGCTATCCGCCTGATGCCCGTTCTCAACCGCGTTTTCCTTGTCGGCCCCATGGGGGCCGGCAAGTCCACGATTGGCAAGTACCTGGCCAGACATCTGGGGCTGGAGTTCGTCGACAGTGATACTGAAATCGAGGAGCGCACCGGCGCCGACATTCCCTGGATATTCGACGTTGAAGGGGAGGAGGGCTTCCGGGACCGCGAGCAGCAGGTGGTCGAGGAACTGACAGCCCGGGACAATATCGTGCTCGCCACCGGCGGCGGCGTGGTGCTGCGGCCGGAAAACCGCCGGGCGCTGTCCGCCCGCGGCTTCGTGATCTACCTGTATGCGACGGTGGACGAACAGGTGCGGCGCACCCGCCGCGACCGCCGCCGGCCGCTGCTGCAGACAGGCGATCCGGAAGAGGTGTTGCGCGGTCTGATGAGCGTCCGCGATCCCCTCTACCGCGAAATCGCCGACCACATCATCGAGACCGACGGTTGCAGCCCGCGCACGGTGGCCCAGCGCCTGGTCCGGGAGCTGCAGGAGGACGGCTCACCCGCCTGAAGACAGCGCCCCCCCGTGGGACGTATGATAGGCGCTGAGTACAGCCAGTCCGAGGATTTCACTTGTCCCTTCTGATGCACACCCTGCACGTGGAGCTGGGGGAGCGCAGCTACCCCGTCTACATCGGCCGCGACCTGCTGACGGACCCGCAGCTGCTGGCGCAGCACGTGGGCGGTTCCCAGGTCGTGGTGGTGAGCAACGACCTTGTCGCGCCGCTCTACCTCGACCGCGTCCGCCAGGCACTCGGCGAGCGGCGCAAGGTCACCGAGGTGATTCTGCCCGATGGCGAGCGCCACAAGAGCCTCGAGACCCTGTCGCGCATTTTCGACCAGGTCATGGCCGATGGCCACAATCGCACCACGACCTTTGTCGCGCTCGGCGGGGGTGTGGTGGGTGATATCACCGGGTTTGCGGCCGCCTGTTACCAGCGCGGGGTCAATTTCATCCAGCTTCCCACGACCCTGCTGGCCCAGGTTGACTCCTCCGTGGGCGGCAAGACCGCCGTCAACCACCCCCTCGGCAAGAACATGATCGGCGCTTTCCACCAGCCACAGGCGGTACTGATCGATACCAGTACCCTGCAGACGCTGCCCGCCCGGGAGTTCGCCGCGGGGCTCGCGGAGGTGGTGAAGTACGGCCTCATCGCCGATGAACCCTTCTACCGCTGGCTGCAGGCGCAGATGCCGAAGCTGCTGGCGCGGGAGGAGGCGGCGCTGGCCGAGGCGGTCGAGCGCAGCTGCTCGAACAAGGCGCGGATCGTGGCGGAGGACGAGCGGGAGGGCGGCATTCGGGCGATCCTCAATTTCGGCCATACCTTCGGCCACGCGATCGAGACCGCCCAGGGCTACGGCGAGTGGCTGCACGGCGAGGCCGTGGCCGCGGGGATGGTACTGGCGCTGCAGCTCTCGGTGGGCCGCGGCTGGGTGCCGGACACCGAGCTGGCCGACCTGAAGGGCCTGCTGCAGGGCCTGCACCTGCCGGTGGAGCCCCCTGGGGGGATGGCGCCGGGGACATTCCTCGAGCTGATGCAGCGGGACAAGAAAGTGGTGGACGGGCGCCTGCGCCTGGTGCTGTTGCGCGCCATCGGCGAGGCGCGTACGGTGGATGATGTCGCCAGGGAGGAGCTGGTCAGCCTGCTGGAAGAGGCTGTCGGGGGTACCTGAGTGACAGCCAGCGGGCTGTTTGTTCAGTACCCGCCTACTGTGTAAAATGTCCGTCCTTTTTGCCCGAGTGCTTTGAGGGACGCGGGCCTTCCGGCGTAATACATTGTTTTAATTGATCATTTTGGACTGACTATGAGCGCAGGCCTCTACAGACCTGAAGAATTCCGCGACAATTGTGGTTTCGGGCTGATCGCACACACTTCGGGTGATGCCAGCCATCGCCTGTTGCAGACGGCCATCGAGTCTCTCACCTGTATGACCCACCGGGGCGGTATTGCGGCGGATGGCAAGACAGGGGACGGCTGCGGCCTGCTGATGCAGATGCCCCACCAGTTCATGCGCACCGTTGCCCGAGAGCAGTTCGACGCGGAACTGGCCGACCACTACGGGGTGGGCCAGATTTTCCTGGGCACGGATCCGGAAAGGGCCGCCGCCGCCCGGGAAGCGACGGAGCGAGTGCTCACTGACCAGGGGCTGAAGGTGCTTGGCTGGCGTGTCGTTCCCACGGACAGCACGGTTTGCGGCGAGATCGCACTGGCCTCCCTGCCCGGTATCGAGCAGGTCTTCGTAGATGCCCCGGGTCTCTCCGAGCAGGACCTGGCCACGAAACTGTTCGTGGCGCGGCGCAAGGCCGAGATGGCCAACGAGGGGGATCCCGACTTCTATATCTGCAGCCTGTCCGGGCGTGTCATCGCCTACAAGGGGCTGGTCATGCCGGTGGACCTGCCGCGCTTTTACCTGGATCTCGGGGACGAACGCCTGACGACCGCCATCTGCGTCTTCCACCAGCGCTTCTCCACCAACACCATGCCGCGCTGGCCGCTGGCGCAGCCGTTCCGTCTGCTGGCCCACAACGGCGAGATCAACACCATCGAGGGTAACCGGAACTGGGCGAATGCCCGCACCGCGCGCTTCGAGACCGACCGGCTGCCCAACATCCAGGAGATCGCGCCGCTGGTCAACCGCACCGGCTCCGACTCATCCAGCCTCGACAACATGCTGGACGTGCTGCTTACCGGCGGCGTCGACATGCCGCGCGCCCTGCGCATGCTGATACCACCGGCCTGGCAGAACATGGAGCTGATGGACCCGGACCTGAAAGCCTTCTACGAATACCACTCCATGCATATGGAGCCCTGGGACGGCCCTGCCGGCATCGTGCTCACCGACGGGCGCTATGCGGTATGCCTGCTGGACCGCAACGGCCTGCGCCCCGCGCGGTGGGTCAGGACCAAGGACGGCTTCATCACCCTGGCGTCCGAGGTCGGGACCCACGGCTACAAAAACGAAGATGTGCTGGCCAAGGGCCGGGTGGGACCGGGCCAGATCCTGATGGTCGATACCCATACCGGCGAGTTGCTGCAGACCGAGGAGATCGACAACCGGCTCAAGTCCCGCCAGCCCTACAAGCGCTGGCTCAAGGAGAAGGCGCACCGCATCGAGGGCACGTTCGGCGGGGAGGTGGCCGCGGGCATCGACGCGGGGGAGCTCGACACCTTTATGAAGATGTTCCAGGTGACCTTCGAGGAGCGTGACCAGGTTCTGCGCCCGCTGGCCGAGTCCGGCAACGAGGCGGTCGGCTCCATGGGCGACGATACGCCGATGGCGGTGCTCTCCCGCAAGGAACGTTCTCTCTACGACTACTTCCGGCAGAAATTCGCCCAGGTTACCAATCCCCCGATCGACCCCCTGCGGGAGACGATCGTGATGTCCCTGGAGACCGATCTGGGCGGGGAGAAGAATGTGTTCATCGAGGGCCCGGAGCACGCTGACCGGGTCATCCTGAGCTCGCCGGTCCTCTCCCAGGGCAAATTCACCACCATGATGCAGCTCGACCGGCCCGGGTTCCTGGTGGAGCGGATCGATTGTACCTACGACCCGCGGGAAAAGGGCCTGCAGCAGGCCGTCCGGGACATGGTGGCGGCGGCTGAGCAGGCCGTGCGCAGGGGGGCGACCATTCTCGTGCTGTCTGACCGTGCGATAGGCCGTGAACTCCTCCCGATCCACAGCCTGCTCGCGACCGGCGCGGTGCACCACCACCTCATCGGCTGCGGCCTGCGCATCGATGCCAACATCGTGGTCGAGACCGCCAGCGCACGCGACTCGCACCAGATTGCCTGCCTGCTCGGCTTCGGCGCCACGGCCATCTACCCCTACCTGGCCTACAGTGTGCTGGAGGAGTTGATCCGGCACGGGGAGATACTCGGCGAGCCCAGCGCCTGCTACAAGAACTACCGCAAGGGAATCAACAAGGGGCTGCTCAAGATCATGTCCAAGATGGGCATCTCCGCGGTCAGTTCCTATCGTGGCGCCCAGCTGTTCGAAGCCGTGGGCCTGGCGCGAGAGGTGGTCGACCTGGCCTTCTGCGGCGTCACTTCGCGGATAGAGGGTGCCGGTTTCACCGAGCTGGAGCAGGACCAGAAAAATCTGGCCACCCGCGCCTGGTCGCACCGCAAGACAGTGGAACCCGGCGGCCTGCTGAAGTATATCCACGGCCAGGAATACCACGCGTTCAACCCGGACGTGGTGATGACCCTGCAGCAGGCGGTTGCCAGTGGCGATTACGCGATCTACCAGCGCTATGCGGCGCTGGTGAACGAGCGCCCCGTGGCCACCATCCGGGACCTGTTGCGGCCGGTGCCGGTGGAGCGCCCGCTCTCCCTCGAGGAGGTGGAGCCGATCGAGCGTATCCTGCCGCGCTTCGACTCCGCGGGCATGTCGCTGGGCGCCCTCAGCCCGGAAGCGCACGAGGCCCTGGCCGCGGCCATGAATCGCATCGGTGCGCGCTCCAACTCCGGTGAGGGCGGCGAGGATCCTGAGCGATTCGGCACCGACCGGGTGTCCAAGATAAAGCAGATCGCCTCCGGCCGGTTCGGGGTAACCCCCCACTACCTGGTGAACGCCGAGGTCCTGCAGATCAAGGTGGCCCAGGGAGCCAAGCCCGGCGAGGGCGGTCAGCTCCCCGGCGGCAAGGTCAACGACCTGATTGCCCGCCTGCGCTACTCGGTGCCGGGGGTGACCCTGATTTCTCCGCCGCCGCACCACGACATCTATTCCATCGAGGACCTGGCCCAGCTCATCTTCGACCTGAAACAGGTGAACCCGCAGGCGCTGGTATCGGTAAAGCTGGTGTCTGAACCGGGTGTCGGGACCATCGCCGCCGGTGTCACCAAGGCCTACGCCGACCTGATCACCATCAGTGGCTACGACGGCGGTACCGCGGCCAGCCCGCTCACGTCGATACGCTATGCGGGCTCCCCCTGGGAGCTCGGGCTGGCCGAGGTTCAGCAGACCCTGCGCGGCAACAGCCTGCGCGGTTTCATCCGGCTGCAGGCGGACGGCGGCATGAAAACGGGCCTCGATGTGATCAAGGCGGCGATCCTCGGGGCCGAGAGCTTCGGTTTCGGCACGGCGCCGATGGTGGCGCTGGGCTGCAAGTACCTGCGCATCTGCCACCTCAACAATTGTGCCACCGGGGTGGCGACGCAGCACCAGAAACTCCGGGACGAGCACTTCAACGGCACGGTTGAGATGGTGGTGAACTTCTTCAATTTCATCGCGACCGAGACGCGGGAATGGCTGGCGCGCCTCGGCGTGCCCTCTCTCGAGGCGCTGATCGGCCGGACCGACCTGCTGGAGTGCCTGCCCGGATCCACCGAGAAGCACGCCAGACTGGACCTGAAACCGATCCTGTACAAGGACCCGGACGCCTCGGAAGAGCCCGAGTTCTGCCAGGTGCCGGCGAACCGGCCCTTTGACCGGGGAGAGAAGGCCGAACAGATGGTCGCCGCGACGATTGCATCGATCGAGGCCGGCACCGGCGGCGAATTCGGTTTCGACGTGACCAACTGTGACCGCTCTATCGGCGCGCGGCTCTCCGGCGAGATCGCCCGGCGCTATGGCAACACCGCAATGGAGACCAACCCCCTCGTTCTGCGCCTCAAGGGAACCGCCGGGCAGAGCTTCGGCGTCTGGAACGCGGGCGGCCTGCACATGTACCTCGAAGGCGACAGCAATGATTACGTGGGCAAGGGCATGGCCGGCGGCAAACTGGTCATCTACCCACCCCGCGATAGCCAATACAAGTCCCAGGAGACCGCCATCATCGGCAACACCTGCCTCTACGGCGCAACGGGTGGCCAACTGTTCGCGGCGGGCATTGCCGGCGAGCGCTTCGGGGTGCGCAACAGCGGGGCCCACGCCGTGGTAGAGGGCGCGGGGGACCACTGCTGCGAATACATGACCGGCGGTACCGTCGCGGTGCTCGGCTCCACCGGGGTCAACTTCGGTGCGGGCATGACCGGCGGGTTCGCCTACGTGCTGGACCAGGACCGCAGTTTTATCGACAAGTACAACAGTGAGCTGGTGGAGATACACCGGGTCAACTCGGAGTACATGGAGCCGTACCGCAATCACCTGCGGGGCAGGATCAGGGAGTTTGTCGGGGAGACCGAATCCCAGTGGGGCGCGCACCTGCTGGAAAATTTCGAGGATTACGTGGGCAAGTTCTGGCTGGTCAAGCCCAAGGCAGCGGATCTCGATCGTCTGCTGTCGCGCTTGCGCAATACCGACTAGCCGCAGGAAATAGCTATGAGCAACCGTTTGGCAAACAACTTCCAGTTCATCGATGTCGGGCGCAACGATCCGGACAAGCGGCTCCTGCGATCGCGCAAGACCGAGTACAGGGAGATCTACAAGCAGTTCACCCGGGACCAGGTCGCGGAGCAGTCCCACCGCTGCCTGGAGTGCGGGAACCCCTACTGCGAGTGGAAGTGCCCGGTGCACAATTACATCCCCAACTGGCTGAAACTGGTGGCGGAGGGCAATCTGTTCGAGGCGGCCGAGCTCAGTCACCAGACCAATACCCTGCCGGAGGTCTGCGGGCGGGTCTGTCCCCAGGACCGCCTTTGCGAGGGCGCCTGCACCCTTGAAGACGGCTTCGGGGCCGTGACCATCGGCGCCTCGGAGAAGTATATCGCTGACACCGCCCTCGCCATGGGCTGGCGTCCGGATATGTCCGGGGTAGAGCCTACCGGCAGGCAGGTGGCGATTATCGGCGCGGGCCCCGCGGGGCTGGGGTGCGCCGACATCCTCGCGCGCAACGGGGTCAAGCCGGTGGTGTTCGATCGCTATCCCGAGATCGGGGGGCTGCTGACCTTCGGCATCCCGGAGTTCAAGCTGGAAAAGCAGGTGATGAGCCGGCGTCGCGAGGTGTTTGAGGGCATGGGTATCGAGTTCTGCCTCAATACCGAAGTGGGCAGGGATATCACCATCGACGAGATTCTCCAGGAGTACGACGCCGTATTTCTCGGCATGGGCACCTACACCTATATGCGCGGCAATTTCCCGGGGGAAAACCTCCCCGGCGTCTACGAGGCGCTGCCCTACCTGATTGGCAACGTGAACCACAACCTCGGGTTCGAGCAGGACCCCGAGGCCTACGTCAACCTCAAGGGCAAGCGGGTCGTCGTGCTCGGTGGCGGCGATACCGCCATGGACTGCGTACGCACTGCGGTGCGGCAGCAGGCGGAATCGGTGACCTGCGCCTACCGCCGCGACCAGGAGAACATGCCGGGCTCCCGGCGCGAGGTGAAGAACGCGCGGGAGGAGGGGGTGCAGTTCCTGTTCAACCGCCAGCCGATCGAGGTCGTGGAGTACTTCGGTCAGGCCTGTGGCGTCAAGATGATCCAGACCGAGCTCGGTGAGCCCGATGCCGACGGGCGGCGGCGGCCGCAGCCGATCCCCGGCAGCGAGCAGGTGCTGGAGGCCGACGCGGTGATCATTGCCTTCGGCTTCCAGCCCAACCCGCCCGAGTGGCTGGCGACCGCCGGCGTCGATATCAATGACTGGGGCGGCGTGATCGCCGAGGAGTTCCAGTCTCGCAAGTTCCAGACCTCCAATCCCAAGGTGTTTGCGGGCGGCGACATGGTGCGCGGTTCGGATCTGGTCGTCACCGCTATCTGGGAGGGCCGCCAGGCGGCGGAGGGCATACTCGACTACCTGGAACTGTGACAACCTCGAAGGGTGACAATGACTGAACTGAAAAACGACCGCCTGCTGCGTGCGCTCCTGCGCCAGCCGGTGGACAGGACCCCTGTCTGGATGATGCGCCAGGCGGGCCGCTACCTGCCGGAATACCGGGCAACCCGGCAGCAGGCCGGGTCCTTCCTGGACCTGTGCAAGAATGCAGAGCTGGCCTGTGAAGTCACGATGCAGCCTCTGCGCCGGTACCCCATGGACGCGGCCATTCTTTTTTCCGACATCCTCACCGTGCCCGATGCCATGGGTCTCGGGCTCTATTTCGAGGAGGGCGAGGGACCGCGCTTTCGCAAGACCGTGCGCACCGAGGCGGACCTTGCGGCGCTGGACGGCATCGATGCGGCGGATGATCTCGGCTATGTCATGGCCGCGGTGCGCACCATCCGCAGTGAACTCAACGGCCAGGTGCCGCTCATCGGCTTCTCGGGCAGTCCGTGGACCCTGGCCACTTACATGGTCGAGGGCGGCTCCTCGAAGGATTTTACCCGCATCAAGACCATGGCGTATGACACGCCGGAGCTGATGCACCAGCTGCTCTCCGTGCTGGCGGACGCCGTCGCCGACTACCTCACCGCACAGGTTGAGGCCGGTGCCCAGGCCCTGCAGATTTTCGACACCTGGGGCGGCAGCCTCAGCGCCGCCGGGTACAAGGAGTTCTCCCTGAAGTATATGCAGCGGGTGATTTCCCGGCTGCCCGCCGAGGCCGAGGGCCGCAAGGTACCGGTCATCGTCTTTACCAAGGGTGGCGGACAGTGGCTGGGGGCCATTGCGGACAGTGGCGCCCAGGCGGTGGGGATCGACTGGACTACCGATATCGGTACGGCGCGGGCCCAGGTCGGTGACCGCGTCGCGCTGCAGGGCAACATGGACCCGGCAATGCTGTACGCGTCACCGGAGCGGATTCGCGAGGAGGTGGCCGCGATTCTGGCGGGTTATGGCCACGGCAGCGGCCACGTCTTCAACCTGGGTCACGGGATTACCCCGGGCGTGAATCCCGATCACGTGACGGCGTTTGTGGACGCGGTACAGGAGCTCTCACCCCAGTACCACTCCAACTAATCCGGTTTCGCCCGGGCCACCGCGCGAGCAGCCTCCTCGTCACAGCAGAAATCGTGATTCATATCCAGGGCGGGCTGGTCTGAGGCCGGTCGGCCCACCACCTTTGCCGGCACGCCCGCCACCGTGGTATGCGGCGGTACATCCTCGAGGACCACGCTGCCGGCACCGACCTTGGCGCCTTCGCCCACCCGGATATTGCCGAGAATCTTGGCACCGGCACTGATCAGCACGCCGTCGCCGATCTTCGGGTGGCGATCGCCCTCCTCCTTGCCGGTTCCCCCGAGGGTGACCGACTGCAGGATGGAGACGTTGTTGCCGACCACCGCGGTCTCGCCGATGACCAGCCCGGTGGCGTGGTCCAGCATGATGCCGTGACCCATGCGGGCGGCGGGGTGGATATCCACCCCGAACTCCGAGGAGACGCGGTTCTGGAAGAACAGCGCCAGGGACTCGCGGCCCTGCTTCCAGAGCCAGTGCGCCACCCGGTGGGTCTGCAGTGCGTGAAAGCCCTTGAAATAGAGGAACGGGATGTAAAGCTCCTGGCAGGCGGAGTCCCGGTCGACGACCGCGAGCAGGTCCTCGCGCACCGCCCTGCGGATCGACGGATCCGCCTTGAACGCATCCAGCATGACCTCACGCAGTAACAGGGAGGATATGGTGGGGTTGCCCAGCTGGTTGGCCAGGTGAAAACTCAGGGCCCGTTCCAGTTTGGCGTGGTTGCGAATGGTGGCATGGAGGAAACTCGCCAGGATGGGCTCGTCTGCGGCGTGCTTTTCCGTTTCCGCGCGGATCCTTTCCCACACGATGTCCGGTTTTTTGGGCGACATGATCAGACCTCGCAAAAGAAGGGTCACTGTAGCCTATAACCGGCATTACGTCACGGCGGGCCCCGGCTGGATGCGCCCGCGGAAGCACCACAGCGGGTGGCCGCTGCGCCGGTATTTTTCCTCGAACAGGGTGATGGCCGGGGCTTCCGGCAATCTGGCGACGACACCGGGATGGCCTGCAAGGTGCATTGCCACCCCGAACTCCTCCACGTACAGCTGCCAGTTGGAGCGCAGCTCGATGTGGCCGCCGAGCTGCAGCAGCCAGGGGAAGCTGGCGTGGCCGTGAATCCGTCGCTGCAGGTGCCGGGCCTTGGGCCACGGGTTGGGGTAGAGCAGGTAGTGACGGTCCACGGTCAGGCCCTCGCGCAGGAGCAGCTGCCAGAGGTCCCCGCAGTCGGCCTGCAGCAGCAGGTAGTTGTCCGCCGGGGCGCCCACATGCCGCCCCAGTCGATGACCGGACTTGTCGATACCCACCACCAGGTGCCCGGGGTGTCGCCCGGCCAGGATCGCGGTGCTCTGCCCGGTGCCGCAGAAGGAGTCCAGCACCAGGGGGCGCGGATCCTGCGCCAGTCGCGCCAGCAGCAGCCGGTACGCGCTGACGCTGTGCGGCGCCGCCGGCCTGCGGTAGCTGCTGTGCAGGTGGCGGTTGACCACGGTGCAGAGCCGGGGATGGAGGCCGCACTGGTTGCTGCTGACCGCGCGGGATTGGGCTGGCAAGGATCAGGACTCCCGGTAGGGAACGGTTCGACGGGGTTTGATGTTATGCGCTCCCGTTGCGATCATAAAGCCCGTCAGAAACCACCCGAACGACGGCACAGGGCCACTGCATGCGGCAAGATCTCCGACCCTGGTGGGTCAAAAAGGGCTACCTGCGATTCAGGCACTGGTATACGGAGTATTTCCTGCGCCCGGAGTGCGAGTCCCTCGGCCCCTGGCACACGGTGATGAAGCCCTGGTACGTGAACATCTCCGGCAACAACATCCGCATCGGCAAATGTTTCACTGCCATCGGGGAGCGGATGCACCAGGTGGAGATCGGCGTCTGGGGCCGGGAAGAGGGCCAGGGGCGCATCGAGATCGGTGACTGCGTGCTGATGAGTCCCGGCTCGCGGCTCAGCGCCAGCGACGAGATCATCATCGGCAACGGGGTGATGATGGCCAACGGTGCCTATGTGACCGACTCCGACTGGCACACCCTCTACGATCGCACCAGGCGGGACGAGCGGGTGACGCCGGTGCGCATCGGCGACAACGTCTGGCTCGGCGACCACGCGACGGTGCTGAAGGGCGTCACCATCGGCCAGAACTCGGTGGTCGCGGCGCGCGCGGTCGTCACCCGCGACGTGCCGGCCAACGTCGTGGTGGCCGGCAACCCGGCGAAGATCATCAGGGAGCTGGACCCGGAGCGCGGTTTCACCACCCGTATGGATTACTTTGCCAACCCCGCGGAACTGGAGCGATTCATCGAGGCGATCAACCGGGAGGTCCTGGCCGATAACACCCTGTGGCGCTGGCTCTGGTCCGTCGTCTATCCCCCCTCCCGCCTCTCCTGATCGCCCACCGGGAGGCGGCCGGGATAACGGTGCCCGGTCCAGGCTCAAAGCAATCGCAGGGGCTCCTCCTGCAGGGCGGAGAGCTGTTCCCGCAACTCCAGGATGTGGTCTGCCCAGTAGCGCCCCGTATTGAACCAGGTGAAGCTGCGCGGGAAGGCCGGGTCCTCCCAGCGACGGGCCAGCCAGGCGGCGTAGTGGGTGAGCCGCATGGTGCGCAGGGCCTCGATCCAGCGCAACTGGCGCGGGTCGAAGTCGCAGAATTCGCGGTAGCCCTCGATCAGCTCCGCCAGCTGCAGCTCCCGCTCGTGCCGCTCACCGCTGAGGAACATCCACAGGTCCTGTACGGCGGGCGCGGTACAGCAGTCGTCCAGGTCCACGAAGTGGGCAGTGTCGTCGCGCCAGAGGATGTTGCCCACGTGACAGTCGCCGTGGATGCGGCCCATGTCGCCGGGCCTGATTTCGCCCATCACCGTGTTGACCACACCGAGCAGGTCGGCGGTGAGGGAGTCGTAGGCGGGCACCAGTTCCTGCGGGATGAAACCGTCCAGCAGGAACTCCCGGCTCTGGACCAGCATGCGCTCCACGCTCAGCTGCGGGCGCACCCGGAAGCTGCCGGCGCGCCCCACCGCGTGGATCCGGCCCAGGGTCCGGCCCAGCACCAGCAGGTTATCGGGATTGTCCAGCTCCGGCGGGTAGCCGCCGCGGCGGGGAAACAGGGCGAAGCGGAAGTCCTGGAAGCTGTGCAGTGACTGCCCGTCGCTGTCCAGGAGCGGCGCGATCACCGAGATTTCCGCTGCCTGCAGCTCCAGGCTGAAGCGGTGCTCCTCCAGGATCTGTTCGTCGCTCCAGCGTTCCGGTCGGTAGAACTTGGCGATCAGGGGTTCACCCTCCTCGAGGCCGACCTGGTAGACCCTGTTTTCATAGCTGTTCAGCGCCAGCAGGCGCGCATCGCTCAGGTAGCCGACCGATTCCACCGCGTCGATTACCAGGTCCGGCGTGAGCAGGTCATAGGGGTGGGTATTCATAGGCGATCGATCGACTCCATCAGCAGGGCGGCGCTCTTGATCTGGGCATACAGGCGGTCGCCGACCTGCAGCCGCAGCCGGGCGGCGGACTTGCGGGTTATTCTGGCCAGCAGGAACTGGGAACCCAGGGCGAGGCGCAGCATCACCCTGGCCCCGTCCTCCCGCCCGATCCCGGCCAGTGTGACAGGCAGGATGTTCAGTATGCTGCTGTCCGCGGGTTGCTGCCGGCAGACGCTCACGTCGCGGGCGGGAATGCGCAGCCTGCAGGGCCGCCCCGCGGCCTGCACCAGGCGATTGACGAACAGCGTGTGGCCCGCCACGTCGATCTCGGTGAGGTCGAACTCGGGATCGTGGCGCCGCACCGTGCCCCGGGCAATGGCCGCGGCCTGCTCCTCGCTGGAGAGACGGGTGTCCAGCCGGCTGCAGAGCTCCAGAAGGGGACCCTGGCCGACCACGCGCCCCTGCTCCAGCAGTACGATGTGGTCCGCCAGCTGGCTGACCTCCTCGATCGCGTGGCTGACATAGAGCATCGGCAGTTCCAGCTCCCCTGCCAGGCGCTGCAGGCAACCCAGGCACTGCTGGCTGGCGGCGTGGTCGAGGTTGGCGAGGGGCTCGTCCAGCAGCAGCAGACGCGGCGCGGACAGCAGGGCGCGGGCGATCGCCACCCGCTGGCCCTGGCCGGCCGAGAGCGTGTCGGGGGCCCGGTCCAGCAGGTCCTGCAGGTCCAGCCAGTCGATGACCTGCGCCCCGGTCGGGCTGCCGGGGGCGCGGCACCGCCTGCGCGCATAGTCCAGGTTGCCGGCGACGTCCAGGTGGGGAAAGAGGCGGGCGTCCTGGAACACGTAGGCGATACGGCGTTGCCAGGGCGGTACGAAGGCTGAATCCTCCTGCCAGCGCTGGTCGCGGAAACGCACGGTACTGCCGGGCAGGGGGCGGCGCAGGCCGGCGATGCAGTCCAGCAGCGTGCTCTTGCCGCTGCCGCTGGGCCCGTAGATGGCGGTGATGCCGCGATCGGACAGGACGGTGTCCAGCGAGAGCCGGAAACCCCGCTCACCGGGGCAGTCGAGCCGCAGGGCCAGGCCGCTCACGCCCGCACCCGCCAGTTGTGGCGCGGGTCGCCGCGGTAGAGCAGGAACAGCAGCACGAGCGAAAACAGGACCAGGCCGGCCGCCAGGCGATGGGCCTCGGCGAAGCGCAGGGATTCGACCAGATCGTAAAGCGCGATCGAGACCACGCGGGTCTCCCCGGGAATGTTGCCCCCGATCATCAGGACCACGCCGAACTCGCCCACGGTGTGGGCGAAACCCAGGCTGGCGGCGGTGAGAAAACTGCGCCGGGCCAGGGGCAGGGCCACCGACCGGAACTGGTCGAGGGGGCCGGCGCCGAGCGTGGCGGCTGCCTGGAGCAGCCCCTCCGGGATCCTCTGAAACGCGGACTGCAGGGGCTGGACGACGAAGGGCAGCGAGTAGGCCACCGAGCCGATGACCAGGGCGCTGAAGCTGAAGGCCAGCTGGGTACCGGTAACCTGCTGCCAGAGCCGTCCCACCGCGGTGTCCGGCGCGAGCATCAGCAGCAGGTAGAAGCCCATCACGGTCGGGGGCAGGATCAGCGGCAGCGCCACCACGGACTCGACCAGCGCCGGCACGGTCCCGCGCCGCCGGGACAGCCACCATGCCAGGGGAGTGCCCAGTAACAGCAGCAGGACGGTGGTGATCGTGGCCAGGACGATGGTCAGGTAGATCGCGTCCAGTTCGGCGGCGCTCAGGGGCAAGGTCGGTAGCCGGCATCGGTTATCAATGCGCGCACCCTATCACTTCCCAGCCACTTCAGGTAGGCGTCCACCCCCGCGCCTGCCTCGAGGACGATGGCATGCTGCACCAGGGGTCGATGCCACTGCGCAGGCACCGGGGTCGCGCCGGGCGGCGCCAGAGCGGCCGCGACCAGCGCCAGGTCGACGGCGCCGCTGTGCCAGAACTGGTAGGCCTGGGCGACGTTGCTGCCGCGCACCAGGCGACGGTCGCCGCCGGACTTGAACGCCTCCCGGGCCAGCACTTCCAGGGCGGCCCGGCCATAGGGGGCGGTGGCGGGGTTGGCGATGGCCAGGCTCTGCTGCGGATCCTGCAGACGGACCAGCTCACCGCCCGCCAGCACCAGGCTGCCGACGGCATAGCAGAAAGGCCGAGCTCCGCGCCCGGCGGCAAACAACCTTGCCGGGGACTCCTCGTCGGCGGCAAAAAAGATATCGAAAGGCGCGCCATGGGCGATCTGGCTGAACAGCACGCCGGTGGAGGCGCTGCTCAGGACGACCTCCCTGCCGGTCTCTTCCCGGAACCCGGCATTGACCTGTTCCAGGACAGGCCGGAAGTTCGCAGCCACGGCAATCCGCAGCGGCTCCCCCGCCCACAGGGGGCAGGCCAGCAGAAGCAGCAGGAGGGCACAATGGCGCATGGCAGTGGTCCCGGGCCCGGTGGCCGTCGTCGTCATTCACCGGGAGCGGGCGTGCGCGCCAGGCACCAGACCTCGACGTGGCCGGCGCCGGCTTCCCGCAGTGCGCCGGCCAGGGCCGCGGCGGTTGCTCCCGTGGTGAGCACATCGTCCACGATGGCGATGCGCAGGTTGGCACACGCTCCCTGTACTGTAAAGGCGCGGCGCAGGTTGCCCGCGCGCCGGCCCGCCGGCAGGCCGGACTGGGGGGTGGTTGCCCGCTGGCGGCGCACCAGGCGGTGATCGACGGGGACGGTGGCGAGGGCGGGGCTTGCCCGGCGCAAGCGGTCGCAGAGCAACCCGGACTGGTTGAATCCGCGGTGCCATAGGCGGCGCCAGTGGAGAGGGACCGGCACCATCACGTCCACCCCGCCCGGCTCGGGCACCCGCTGCAGCCAGAGGTCCGCCAGCAGCGCGGTGAGCCGGCGTTCGCCATCGTATTTCCAGCGGTGAATGAGGTAGGCGAGCTCCTCGCTGTACAGCCAGGGCGCGACGACCCGCTGGAACGGTGGCGGCGCGCTCAGGCAGGCGCCGCACTGCCGCGACGGCTCCGCTCCCATCGCCGGGGGGAGGGGAATGGCGCAGCGCACACAGCAGCTGGCGTTGGCCTGCAGGTCGGCAAGGCAGGGCCGGCACAGGGGCCAGCGGTCGGCGGCGGGCAGCCGGCACAGGCAGCAGGTGTGGGGGAAGAGGCCCTCCAGCAACCTCGAGGCCGTTTGGCGTATCGGAATCCTGTTAACCATTCGGCTTCATCCTGGTTGACAGCAAGGGGGCTGACAGTATCATTGGCCACCCGGCTTTCACATTTCCAGCACAGGTGCCCCATGTCCCCAGCTACCGCCGCCACTCCTTCTCCGGCTGTTGCGCAGCCGGGTGACATCCGGCACGACTGGACCCGGGAGGAGGTCGAGGCGCTGTTCGCGCTGCCCTTCAACGATCTCCTGTTCCGGGCGCATTCCCTCCATCGCCACTATTTTGACCCGAATCGGGTGCAGGTCAGCACGCTGCTTTCCATCAAAACCGGCGCCTGCCCCGAGGACTGCGCCTACTGCCCCCAGAGCACCCGCTACGACACCGGTCTCGAGGCGGAAAAACTGATGGAGGTGGAGAAAGTGCTGGAACAGGCGCGGGCCGCCCGCAACAGCGGTGCCACCCGGTTCTGCATGGGAGCCGCCTGGCGTTCCCCGAAGCAGCGCGACATGCCCTATGTCGTGGCCATGGTGAAAGGGGTGCGCGAACTGGGCCTCGAGAGCTGCATGACCCTGGGCATGCTGACCCGGGAGCAGGCGCAGGAGCTGGCCGACGCCGGGCTGGACTACTACAACCACAACCTCGACACCTCGCCGGAGTTCTACGGCGACATCATCACCACGCGGACCTACCGGGACCGGCTGGATACCCTCGGGCACGTGCGCGACGCCGGCATGAAGATCTGCAGCGGCGGCATCGTCGGTATGGGCGAGGCCCAGGGTGACCGGGCCGGCCTGCTGCAGCAGCTGGCGAACCTGCCGCAGCACCCGGAGAGCGTGCCGATCAACATGCTGGTGCGGGTCGAGGGCACCCCCCTGGCGGACCAGGAGGACCTCGATCCCTTCGAGTTCATCCGCACCATCGCCGTGGCGCGCATCCTGATGCCCGCCTCCCACGTGCGCCTCTCCGCGGGGCGCGAGGAGATGAACGAGCAGATGCACGCCCTGGCCTATTTCGCCGGGGCCAACTCCATTTTCTACGGGGAGAAGCTGCTGACCACCCCGAACCCCCGCGCCAACGCCGACATGGCCCTGTTCGCACGCCTCGGTATCCAGCCCGAGGAGCGGCAGGTGGAACGGGCGCCGGATAATCCCGACCCCCGTTTCTACGACGCCGCCGCAACCGCCGGCTGATGTGGAGAGCTTTCCGCAGCGTCTCAGCGCCGCCCTGGACGAGCGCCGCGCTCAGGGACTGTTGCGCCGGCGCCTGACCCTCGAGTCGGCCCAGGGCCCCCTGGTCCGGACAGGCGGGCGGGAGTACCTGAACTTCTGCAGCAACGACTACCTGGGGCTCGCCGCCCATCCGGCGGTGATCGAGGCCCTGCGCCGTGGGGCCGCCGATTATGGTGTCGGCAGCGGGGCCTCACACCTGGTCTGCGGCCACAGTCGACCGCACCACCAGCTGGAGGAGGCGCTCGCCGCTTTCACCGGCAGGCCGAGGGCCCTGCTGTTTTCCAGTGGCTACATGGCCAATACCGGCATCCTGACGACCCTGCTGCAGCGGGGCGACTCGGTGTTCGAGGACCGACTCAACCACGCCTCCCTGCTCGACGGCGGACTGCACAGCGGCGCCCGTTTCCACCGTTTCGCCCACAACGACGTCGGGGCGCTGGAGCGAAAACTCGCGGGGGCGAGCGGTCTCCGGCTGGTGGTGGTCGATGGCGTCTTCAGCATGGACGGCGACACCGCACCCCTGGCCCGACTGGCCGCCAGCTGCGCCCGGCACGACGCCTGGCTGATGGTGGACGATGCCCACGGCTTCGGTGTGCTGGGCGAGCGCGGTGCCGGCAGCACCGAGGCGGCGGGCCTGGACGAGACGGCGGTGCCGGTGCTGATGGCCACCCTGGGCAAGGCGCTGGGCACTGCCGGTGCCTTCGTCGCCGGCAGTGAGCTGCTGATCGAGAGCCTGGTGCAGCAGGCCCGCAACTATATCTACACGACGGCCCTGCCCCCGGCGGTGGCGGTCGCCAGCCTGGCCTCGCTGCAGCTGCTGCAGACCGAGTCCTGGCGCCGCGGGCATCTCGCGGCCCTTGTTGCGCGTTTCCGGCGCGGGGCGGCGCAGCTGGACCTTCCGCTGCTGGAGTCGGCCAGCGCCGTGCAGCCGCTGCTGGTGGGTGATGCCGGGCGGGCCGTGGCCCTGAGCGATCGGCTCAGGGAGCGGGGCCTGCTGGTCAGCGCGATCCGACCTCCCACCGTCCCGCGGGGCACCTCGCGCCTGCGCATCACTCTCAGTGCGGCGCACAGTGAGGCGCAGGTGGACCGGCTGTTGGCGGAACTGGCGGACTGCCATGCGGCCACCTGACATGGCGCTCTCCGGCGAATACCTGCCGGCCACGGCTGCCGCGCAGCAGGAGCTCGTTCTGTTCCACGGCTGGGGTAGCGACCGCGGGATCTGGCGCCCCCTGCTGCCGCTGCTGCGCCCCTGGGCCAATATCACCCTGCTGGACCTGCCGGGCTGTGCCCCGGGTACCGACGGCGGCGACGCGCCGCAACTCGAACAGGTCCTGGCCGCGGTGCTGGCGGGGGCGCCAGCGCGGGCCGTCTATGTCGGCTGGTCCCTCGGCGGGCAGCTGGCGCTGGAGCTTGCCGCGCGCGAGCCCGACAGGGTGGCGGCGGTCGTGACCGTCTGCAGCAATCCTAAATTCCGGTCGGGGGAAGGCTGGCCCGGCATGAATCCTGCGGAGTTCGCCCGCTTCAGCGCGGCCCTGGAGGCCGATCCCGGTGCTGCCCTGGGCCGCTTCGACGCCCTCCAGGTGGCCGGCGCAGCGCAGCCGCGCCCGCTGCTGCGCCAGTTGCGGTCCCTGCGCCGCGGGCGTCCGGGCCGGCAGCTCGCAGCGGGCCTGGCGTGGCTGGAGAGCCTGGACCAGCGGGCCCTGCTGCCGACCCTGGCGCAGCCCCAGCTGCACCTGCTGGCCGGGTGCGACAGGCTGGTGCCTCCCTCCCTGGCCCGGTCGCTGGAGGAGCTGCTGGCGGATGCGCCCCGGGCGACGGTCGAGCTGGTGCCCGGCTGCAGCCATGTGCTTCCCCTCGAGGCCAGCGGGCCCCTCGCAGGTTCGCTCAGGCGGTTCCTGCAGCGGGAGGCCCTGCTGCACCCCGCCCCCGCTGTGACAAGCGCCCTGGCGAAGCGGGATGTGGCGGCGTCCTTCAGCCGCGCCGCCCGCGCCTACGACTCGGTGGCGACCCTGCAGCGCGACGTGGGATCGCGCCTGCTCACGAATCTCGACCAGCTGACAGTCAGTCCCGCCACGGTGCTCGACCTCGGCTGCGGCACCGGCTACTTCTACCCGGAACTGCGGCGCCGTTTCCCCGGGGCCCGTTACATCGGGCTGGACCTGGCGCAGGGCATGGTCGAGTATGCCCGCGAGCACTACCCCGACGCGGGAGAGTGGCTGGTGGGGGACGCGGAGGCGCTGCCCCTGGCGGCGGACTCCGTGGACCTGGTCTTCAGCAGCCTGGCACTGCAGTGGTGTTTCCGCCCGGCCCACCTGTTTGCCGAGCTGGCCAGGGTGCTGCGCCCGGGTGGGCGCTGCGTCTTCACCTCCCTCGGCCCGCACACCCTGTGTGAATTGCGGGCGGCCTGGGCGGCGGTGGACGACCGCCAGCACGTCAACGACTTCCTGCCCCCGGAGTCACTGGCCAGCGCGGCCAGGGCAGTCCCGGGCCTGCAACTGGGGCTGGGCCAGGAATCCTTTCGCATGGAGTACCAGCGGGTCCGGGACCTGCTGGCGGAACTCAAAACACTGGGTGCGCACAACATGAACCGGTCACGACCCACCGGGCTGACCAGCCGGCGCGCCCTGCAGGGGATGCTGGCGGCCTACGAGGTCTGGCGCGAAAACGGCGTGCTGCCGGCCACCTACGACGTTTTGTTCGGCGTGCTGGAGAAACGATGAGCAGGGCATTTTTTGTGACGGGGACCGATACCGAGGTGGGCAAGACCGCCGTCTGCTGCGCGCTGCTGGAAGCGGCCCGGGCCGCCGGACTGCGCACGGCGGCTGTCAAGCCGGTGGCGGCCGGGTGTGACGAGCGCGGCCACAACGAGGACGCCCTGCAGCTGCAGGCCAGCATGACGGAGTGGATGGCCTATGACCGGGTCAATCCGGTGGCGCTGGCCGAGGCGGTCGCCCCCCACATCGCAGCCGCCCACGAGGGCAGGAACCTCCGGGTCGACGCGCTGGCGGACCTGTGCCGGGATGGCATGGCCGTTGATGCCGACCTGGTCCTGGTCGAGGGCGCCGGGGGCTGGCGGGTGCCGGTCGGCCCCCGGGAAACGCTCGCGGACCTGGCAGTGGCGCTGCAGCTGGAGGTGATTCTCGTGGTGGGCATGCGCCTGGGCTGCATCAACCACGCCCTGCTCACGGCGGAGGCGATCCGTCACGACGGCCTGACCCTCGCGGGGTGGGTGGCGAACGAACCCGGTGGGCGCATGGCGTGCTACGGGGAAAACCTGGACACATTGCGGGCTCTGTTGCCGGCACCGCTGCTGGGAGAGGTGCCGCGGCTTGCACCCTTTGATCCCGTGGTGGCCGCCAGGGGGCTTTCCCTGCCGGGGCTTCCCGGTTTCTGAGCCCCGAATCGGGGTGTCACTGCCCTCGATCCATATAATTGATTCAGGTCAGTATTTAGAATTTTCAATCTAAAATTGTAGTTGACTTGCACCCGGTTTTGCGCAAAATGTAAGCACCGAACACATGGCCCACAAGCCGCTGTGGCAAAAACATGGGCCGCAACAACCGAGAGGTAGTGACCATGCCGGAGTTCAAGGCACCCCTGCGCGACATCCAATTTGTCATGAACGAACTGCTGGAGGCGGAGAAGCTTTACCAGACCCTGCCCGGCTGTGAGGAGGCGACCACCGACCTCATGAACGCCATCGTCGAAGAGGGCGCCAAGTTCGCGGAAAACGTGCTGGCACCCCTCAACCAGTCCGGTGACGAAGAGGGCTGTCACTGGAGCGAGGACGGGGTCACAACCCCCAAGGGCTTCCCGGCGGCCTACCAGCAGTATGTGGAGAACGGCTGGCCCGCCCTCAGCGCGCCGGTGGAGGCGGGCGGCCAGGGCATGCCCAACCTGCTCGGCAGCATCATGAATGAGCTGGCCGGGACCGCCAACTGGTCCTGGCTGATGTACCCGGGCCTGAGCCATGGGGCGGTCAAGACCATCGAGGAACACGGCGACGCCGGACAGAAAGAGAAATACCTGAAGAAGCTGGTGGATGGCACCTGGACGGGCACCATGTGTCTGACCGAGGCCCATTGCGGCAGCGACCTCGGCCTGCTGCGCACCAAGGCGGAGCCCCAGGCGGACGGCTCCTACGCCGTGACCGGGACCAAGATATTCATCAGCGCCGGGGACCACGACATGGCGGAGAATATCGTCCACATCGTGCTCGCCCGCCTGCCCGATGCCCCCGAGGGAACCAAGGGCATCTCCCTCTTTATCGTGCCTAAGTTCAACGTCAACGACGACGGCACTCTCGGTGAGCGCAACGCCGTGCACTGTGCCTCGATCGAAAATAAGATGGGCATCAAGGCCTCTGCCACCTGCGTGATGAATTTCGACGGCGCCAGAGGCTACCTGATCGGCCCGCCCAACAAGGGCCTCGCCTGCATGTTCACCTTCATGAACACCGCGCGTATCGGCACCGCCATCCAGGGACTGGCCCACGGCGAACTCTCCTACCAGGGAGCGCTCGCCTACGCCAAGGAGCGCCTGGCGATGCGCTCGTTGACGGGACCCAAGAATCCCGACGGGCCCGCGGATGCGATCATCGTGCACCCGGACGTGCGCCGGATGCTGCTCACCCAGAAGGCGCTGGTCGAGGGCAGCCGGGCCTTTCTCTACTTCCTCGCGATGCAGGGCGATATCGTGGATCGCGGCGACGAGGAGCAGGCCAAGGCGGCGGACGACCTGATGGCGCTGCTGACTCCGATCGGCAAGGCTTTCGTGACCGAAACCGGCTTCGAGGCGGCCAATCACGGTGTCCAGGTGTTCGGCGGCCACGGCTACATCCGGGAGTGGGGCATGGAGCAGATCGTGCGCGACGCCCGTATCGCCATGCTGTACGAGGGCACCACCGGGATCCAGGCGATGGACCTGATCGGGCGCAAGGTACTGGGCAGCGGCGGCAAGCTGCTGACGGGCTTCACCGCGATGATCGACCAGTTCTGCCAGGCGAATGAAGGCGGCGCCAGCGCCGATTTCATCAAGACACTCGCCACCTA
The DNA here is from genome assembly GCA_037382865.1 of Halioglobus sp. Classification (GTDB taxonomy): domain Bacteria; phylum Pseudomonadota; class Gammaproteobacteria; order Pseudomonadales; family Halieaceae; genus JARRPM01. Next base: position 77,744 of record JARRPM010000011.1, read on the forward strand.
CAATGACGAGTGGGTCGGCCTGTCCATGAAGATTGGCGAGAAGGCCATGGAGAATCCGGACGAAGCGGGCGCTGCCGCTGTGGATTACCTCATGTACAGCGGCTATGTGGCGCTGGCCTACTTCTGGGCGCGCATGGCGGTGCTGGCGCAGCAGAAGATCGCGGCAGGCGAGGGCGATACCGCTTTCTACGAAGCCAAGTTGATGACTGCGCGTTTTTACTTTGACCGCCTGTTGCCGCGCACCCAGGCCCACATGCAGGCGATTCTCTCCGGCGCCGACAACCTGATGGCGATGCCGGAGGAGATGTTCAGCCTCTAGGCGGAACCGGTTGCTGCTCGGGAAAGCCCTCCACGGGGGTGACTTTCCCGCCCTGAGGGGAGAGAATGCACACAGGTGTTCTCTCCCCCGTTTTTTATATGACCGAACAGAATCCCGATAAAACCGACCGCAGCTACCAGAATCGCCTCTACCCCGAGGATCAGGCCAAGGTCGACGAGTTCATCAAGCGCGGCGTCAACGCCGTGGAGCGCAAACCCTTCCGGCCGCTGCGCCTGATGATCATGCTGGTCGTTGTCGTGGTGGGCCTCAGCGTGCTGAGCCAACTGCTGGCGCGCTGGGCGGGCGTCTACTAGGCGTCGCGCAGGTCGGCAGGAGCCATTGGTTATCGCAATTCATTCTGGTATATTTGCGGCCCTCAAAATCGGTGTGTAGCGCAGCCTGGTAGCGCACTTCCTTCGGGAGGAAGGGGTCGGAGGTTCGAATCCTCTCACACCGACCATCTGTATTTCTCAATTCTTCCCAAGTCTTCTCAAAAGTCCCTGATTATCAAGGACTTTTGACACACCTCCGGTCCCATACCTGTGCGTGCTTGGCCATGGCACCTCAAATGGGGGTATTCTTGCGGGGTATTTTGCAACCTTCGCAACTCGATACCCCCAAATTGCATATCCAGGGAAGTGTCGATTTGCAGCAAACAGTGAGCCCCCATGAGTATGGTCACCGCAAACCAGCCAAGCACTGCAATATCCCGCTGCGGCCGCACCGTCGTCGTGTTGGTCCTGGGCCTGGCCATACTGTGGCTGGCGCCGGAGACCGCCCAGGCCCAGTCGGGCACTGGCAGCGAGGCCTTACCGGTCGCCGCTGTTCGGCCGATGGTCAGGGAACTGATTGAATACGATGAGTACACCGGGCGCTTTACAGCCATGAATCGGGTCGATGTGCGCGCCCGGGTCAGCGGCTACCTGTCGGCTGCCGAATTTACCGAAGGGCAGCTGGTCGAGGCCGGTGACCTGCTGTTTGTCATCGACCAGCGTCCTTTCAAGATCGCCGTAACCGCGGCACAGGCCGAGCTGGAGGAGATGCGGGCGGGCCTCGACCTCGCCAGAACGGAAGCCGATCGGGCGCGAGCGCTGCGCAAGGATCTGGTCATCTCACAGGAGGACCTCGACCAGCGTGTGCAGGCCGAAGTGGTTGCCGCCTCGAGACTGTCAAAGGCGCAGGCCGCCTTCGCCCGCGCCGAGCTTAACCTGGAGTTCACCGAAATACGCGCCCCTATCAATGGCCGTATCGGGCGCCGCCTGCTGGACGTGGGCAATATGGTCATCGGCGGCGATGTTCAGGGCACCCTGCTCACCACCATCGTGCAGGAGGACCCCATTCATTTTGACTTTGAGGTCAGCGAGGCCGACTTCCTGCGCTACGCCCGGCTGCACGTGTCAGGAGCCAGAATCGCGTCGCGGTACAAAGCCAATGAAATCAGCATCAAGTTGCTCGATGAGCAGGAGTTTGTGCACCACGGGGTGATGGATTTTGTCGACAATGAGCTCCATCCCAGCACCGGCACGGTGCGCTGTCGCGCACTGCTGCCGAACCCCAAGGGCCTGCTGCAGCCGGGGTTGTTCGGACGGGTCAGGCTGCCCGGCAGTGGACTGCATCAGGCGGTGCTGGTACCTGACCAGGTGATTCAGTTCGACCAGTCAAGGCAGTTCGTGTTCGTAATCAACCCCGACGGCATAGTCGAGCGCAGATGGGTCACCATCGGGCCGATGGCTGAGGGCCTGCGCATCATTCGCGAGGGGCTGGATGGCTCGGAACTGGTGGCGGCGGGCGGGTTTCACCGCATGCGGGCCGGCCTGCAGGTCGCACCGCAGCTAGCCGCATCATCTGAACTGGCAGACTGACCATGGGCTTTACCCATTTTTTCGTGGATCGGCCGATTTTCGCCGCCGTGCTGTCGATTTTCATCACCCTGATGGGCGCCCTGGCCTACCGCTCCCTGCCCGTTTCCCAATATCCCGAGGTGGCGCCGCCTACCGTGCAGGTACGGGCGTCCTATCCCGGCGCCAGTGCGGAGATCGTAGCGGACTCCGTGGCGGCTCCCCTGGAGCAGGAGATCAATGGCGTCGAGAACATGCTGTACATGCATTCCCAGTCCACCGGTGACGGCCACCTCAGCATCACCATCACCTTCGCCCTGGGCACCGACCTCGACGACGCACAGGTCCAGGTACAGAACCGAATCGCCCTGGCGGAGCCCCGCCTGCCGGAGGCCGTTCGCAGGCTGGGGGTAAGCGCCCAGAAAAATTCACCCGACATCCTGATGGTCATCAACCTGTACTCCCCGGAAGATACCTACGACCGGCTTTATATCGCCAACTACGCCGTGCTGCGGCTGCGCGATACCCTGGCCCGCCTGGACGGCGTGGGCCGGGTGCGCCTGCTGGGCGCCAGCGAGTATGCCATGCGGGTCTGGCTGGATCCGGACCGGGTCGATGCGGTCGGCCTCACCGCGGGTGAGGTGGTGCGCGCCCTGCGCGGCCAGAACCTGCAGGTGGCGGCAGGGGTGATCAACCAGCCTCCCAACAGCGGCCCGGAGGCCTTCGAGATCGGCGTTCAGACCCAGGGCCGCCTGAGGCGGCCGGAGGAATTCGGAGAGATCGTGATCCGCGCGACCGAGGACGGCAGTATCGTGCGACTGCGTGATGTCGCCCGCATTGAGCTGGGCGCGCAGAGTTATTCTACCAGCGGATACCTGCGCCGGCAGGAGGCGGTCGCGCTGGCGATCGACCAGCGACCCGGGACCAATGCCCTGGCAACCGCGAGCACGCTGCGGGAAACCATCGAGCGGCTGGCGCTGGATTTCCCGGAGGGGATGACGTATGAAATCGGCTACAACCCCACCAGTTTTGTGCAGGCCTCGGTCGATGCCGTTAAAGTGACCATTTTCGAGGCCATCGCCCTGGTGGTGCTGGTCGTTTTTCTCTTCCTGCAAAACTTCCGCACGGCGTTGATTCCCATCCTGGCGATTCCCGTGTCCCTGGTGGGCACCTTCGCGGTGATGGCGACATTCGGCTTCAGCCTGAACAACCTGACCCTGTTCGGACTGGTCCTGGCCATCGGTATCGTCGTCGACGACGCCATCGTGGTGGTCGAGAATATCGAGCGGAATCTGCGCGAGGGCCTCGCCCCGCGCGAGGCGGCGCACCGCACAATGGACGAGGTGGGGACCGCCCTGGTGGCCATCGCCCTGGTGCTGTCCGCGGTATTCATCCCGGCCGCCTTCGTTTCCGGTATCACCGGGCAGTTTTTCAAGCAGTTTGCGCTTACTATCGCCTCGGCAACCATCATCTCGGCCATCGTCTCGCTTACCCTGAGCCCGGCGCTTGCCGCCCTGATCCTGAAGCCGCATGTCGCGGCAACGCCGCCGCGCTCATCGCTCATGCGCCTGGCACAACGCGCCTCCGGCGGGTTCAATCGCGGCCTGGAGCGGGTGGCGGGGCGCTATGCCCGCCTGGTCGCCGCGCTGGTGCGGCGCGGGGCGATCGTCGGGGCGATCTATCTCCTGCTGATAGGCCTGGCCGGTGTCCAGTTCTCGCTGGTACCCAGAGGCTTTATCCCGACCCTCGATCAGGGCTTTGCAATGGTAGCCGTGCAACTGCCCCCCGGAGCCGAGTTCGAGCGGACCGAGCGCACCGTGACAAAAGTGATCGACAAGCTGCTGTCGGTCGAGGGGGTGGAGAATACCGTCGCCTTCGTGGGCTTCTCCGCGCTGACGTCCTCCACCGGTCCCAACGTAGCGACCCTGTTTTCCTCCTTTGCACCTCACGATGAACGCGAGGCGAAGGGGATTCACTTCGAGCAACTGCTGGCGCGACTGCGAGCCACCCTGGCGAGCATCGATGATGCTTCCCTGCTGGTCATCAACCCTCCGCCGGTTCGCGGGCTGGGCTACTCCGGAGGCTTCCGCATGATGCTCCAGGACAAGAGCGGCCGCGGGCTCAATACCCTTGCTGCCGCCGCCGACGATATGGCGCGCACCGCAAATCAAACGCCGGGTTTGTCGCGGGTATTTTCGCTTTTTGAAACGCGCACGCCACAGCTCTATCTCGATGTGGACCGCGTTCGCGCGGAACAGCTGGGCGTTCCCGTGGAAAACGTATTCGAGGCACTGGAGGTCTACTTCGGTTCCGCCTTCATCAACGAATTCAATTTCCTCGGCCGCACCTTTCAGGTGACGGCCCAGGCAGATGCGGACTTCCGTCGCTCGCCCGATGACCTGCTCAGCCTGCGCACGCGCAACAATGCGGGAGAGCCGGTACCGCTGGGCTCCGTCGCCACCGCGGAATACCGCACCGCACCCTACCGCGTGGAGCGCTACAACCTCTATCCCGCCGTATCCATTTTCGGCAGCACGGCACCCGGGGCGGGTTCCGGCGATGCGCTGGCGGCGATGGAGACCCTGGCCGCCGAACAGCTGCCCTATGGTCTGGGATTCGAGTGGACGGCTCTCGCCTACCAGCAAAAGACCGCGGGAAATGTCGGGATGGGAGTCTTCGCGCTGGCGGTGCTGTTCGTCTTCCTGGTACTCGCCGCGCAATATGAAAGCTGGATGTTACCACTGGCGATCGTGCTGATCGTGCCCATGTGCGTCCTGTCGGCGTTGTTTGGCATCTGGATCACGGGTTGGGATAACAATGTGCTGGTACAGGTCGGCCTGATCGTGCTGGTCGGCCTGGCGGCGAAGAATGCCATCCTGATCGTGGAATTCGCCAGGCAGGAAGAGGCGGCCGGCAGGAGCCGCTTCGACGCCGCGAGCAATGCAGCGCGGCTGCGGTTGCGGCCCATCCTGATGACTTCGCTGGCCTTTATCCTCGGCGTGGTCCCGCTGGTATTCGCAGTCGGCCCGGGCGCCGAGATGCGCCAGGCCCTTGGCATCACGGTATTTTCTGGGATGATCGGCGTTACCGTCTTCGGATTGCTATTTACGCCGGTGTTCTATGTAATCTGCCGCCGGATCGGGCAATACATCTCCCGAGAACGCCAGCCGGGCTCCGCGTCCCATTCCGAAAACACCTCCGCACCTTGACCGGATGAGGTGAGAGCTACTGGCACACCCTCGCTGAACCGCCCGGCTCCGGCCACCGTACAGATCGGATAGAAGTCACCGCGACGGTGACACAACGGGAAACGGTCACAGTGTGGAAAATTATCGCGAGTTCACTCATCTGGCTCTGGAGTACGGCGTCCGTGGCGGCTGACATCGAAGAACCGGCCTACCGGCTCATTGAAACCATCGGGCCGGTGGAGCTGCGACGCTATGAGCCCACCATCCAGGCCCAGACCGTCCTGGGCAGCAGCAACGAAACCAGTTCGGGTTTTCGCCGCCTGGCGGCATTCATCTTCGGGGAGAACGACGAATCGGCCAAAATCGCCATGACGGCCCCGGTGACGGAAACCCTGACGGAGCGACAACCTGTGATGGCGTTCACCATGCCCGCTTCCTACTCGATGCAGGATCTGCCCCGGCCCAACGACCGGCGTATCGCACTGCGAGAAGTGCCTGCGAGAACCCTTGCGGTCATCCGTTTTTCCGGCTGGGCCACCGGTTCGCGGGTAGCGAACAAGCGCGAGGAACTGCTGGCCACCCTGGCCGCGCACGGAATCCAGCCCACCGGCGAGCTTGCCCTGAATCAATACAACCCGCCCTGGACACTGCCGTTCCTGCGGCGCAATGAAGTCGTGGTGGAGGTGGATTCAGCATCGGTTGCGACCGCGCGCGACTGACTGCCAACAACGCCAAAGCCGCCTGCACCGTGGGGCCGCGCCGCTTGAGATCGCACCGCAACGGAGACAAGACTGGAGCTTGATTCCAAATCCTATTTAGTCCGCTTTGTGCTGTGGATTCAAATGGTAAGGTGTGCAGCTTGCCGCTTCGATCTTGACTTGGTGTTATGTGCCCTCATCTTCGTTCTTTCGCCTGGTTACCAGGTAATCTTCCAGAGTTGGCGCGAAAATTTTGCCTTTGGAACGAAGAAACCATTGTTGGGTTCCCGGCATAGAGAACACAGCATAAGCTTGGTCTAAAGCGCGCTGATAGGTTTCAATATTCGGATATACACCAGCTTTTTCATGCGTCATGATTGTGTCAATGATTCCAAAATACATAGAGACAATGAAGCTAAATCTTGATTTTTCAGCCTGATCTAAAGAGTCGTAATCGTGAGATCCTTGGTAAAAAACTCTCCATGTTTCTCCATCACCTGCCACTGCTGATGTAAATTGAGACCATAGTTCAGTGCTCTTGGTATAGCTGTCTACTCTGGCTTGAGCGACTGTTGCTTTCAACTGCATGCCTACATAAATAAGCGATATAACAACAGCGATAGCACTTACAAATTCTCCCCAATTCGCTAAATTCTCTGCCATATCGTATTTCTCAAAGTTCAGTGTTAGCGCGAGCTATCTGGAACACATAACAGCCGTGTATATTCACTTACCCCGTTGCAAAAAATACCGGATTCCCTGTTTCCACAGTTGTCTGCTCTGAGCAAAAAGCGGGCTGACCGCTTTCAGGATAACTGAGCTACCCGAGGGCAGCAACGCGTCGGTAGCAGTCATCACCCCACCGGGGCCAGCTTGTCTGAAGTTAGCACAAAGCCGACGTCTTATTAGCGGGTAGCTGAGAGTTGCATGAAGTCCGCTTACACCACAGCGGAGACAAGACTGGAGATTGATTCAAACCTTATTTAGCCTGCTTTGTGCCACTTTCAGTCAATAGCTTTACGCTTTCAGTAAACGCGCATAGCGCTGACGGTGGCGACTACCGGTGCCCCGCGGGCACCTGCCATTGTTACCCTGGCTGTCTGGTCAACACATCGCCGCAGGCGGCATCCGCCGGGAAGACCGCTCACGGGGTGTCGAAGCGCGCTTCTCCCTCCCCGGAAAAGCGTGGGTTCCCCCGCATATGAAGCTGGATCTGATCAGTGCGCAGATCCGCTTGGTAAACCAGCGTAATGTGGCCCGCAAGATAGGGCTCCAGGGCCCACAGCAGCTCACGGACGATCCGGGAATCACGCGGAGCGAGGCGCATCACGGGCTGCGTCGGCAAACCCGGAGCATTGTGGGAGTCAGGTTTTTCCTCCTGATAGGTGCCCAGTCCGTGAGTCGACAGTGCGGATCCGATCTCCCGTGCCAGGCTGCTCAATGACTGTGGACTTGCAGCAGAGGTGACCACGATGAAAGGTTGCGACTGGCGGTATCTGGCCCGGAACTCGGCGAGCCGCTGCAGCGCGGTCTCCCGTTTCGCCGGTGTGATCGGTCGATAGTTCGTGCTATCGCCGTTTCCGGTGGGGCCACGGAGAACCACCTCATCGCGGCCCTGCTCGCCGCCGCTGACCAAAGGGGGAAGATCCTGATCGACATTCCCGCGGCCAAAAAACAGGATAAGCACAGCGACGATGACCGCCAGGGGCAACACCAGCCAGGCCAGTGGTCGGGCCGATATCCTTCCCCGACTACCGGGTGTCATGAGCCGCACAGCTTGCGGCCTCGCCAGCTGTTACAGTGAGTCCGCGGTGCGGATGCAGCCTGGCTGTATCGGCGGCCAGCCAACTCATGCCCGGCCGTGCGCCCGGCATCGTACGTGGCAGGATGAATTTCAAACAGTCGCTTGAGTCGCCACATCGCGGTGCAACGGTTGTGGCACACCGCCCGCGAGCCGGCCGAAAAGCTTTCATCCAGCAGGGTATTGTTGTTCATGCATACCGTGTTTTGAATAAATGTAAATATCAGCCTACACGCAATTATCCGTTATCGGAAGGGCGATACCAGATAGCGGGCTAATGTCATCACTGCGAAGGGCTTCGGGTACGGCACGGGTATACAGCGCCCATCGAAGATGGGCCGAAAAACCCTTCTTTATCTAGATTACTCCAGTGCCTCATCAATAAGCGGCGATACTGTATTGCCACCCGGGTGCGGGAAGCGGATGACCCGGTAGCGCCGGCCGGCACGCCTGCGGTGATCCTGGTTAGCGTAACAGTGCGGCGAGGCGATGGGTCAGTCAGTGGCCGGCGGCCGTGCCCGGGTGAATCGCGATACAGCGGTTGCTGCCGGAGTAGGCGGGTTTGAGAGCCGGCATCCGGCCACCGGGCAGCTCCGCAAATTCATTGCGGTGGGCCACGCCGTCGGGGTGGTTTGCGGGCCTGCGCGCCGATCAGATCCAGCTGTCTACGCGTTCTACGCGTTCTACGCGTTCTACGCGTTCTATGCGTTGGAACCCGCGATTGACCGATTTAGCGAAGAGGGGGAAACGCTCATCGACAGCCGGTGAGCCGCGTTTTCGACGGATGCCATACCGCCTGCGGAGAAGTGCTGAACAGACAGGGAGGGTAACGGTGGCTGCGGTCCACAGTTGACCGCTCGCCGCCACCGTCAGCGCTCCGCCCGCTACTTGAGGGCGAACGTAAGGTTCATGTGCACACGATAGCTCTGCACCTTGCCGTCCTTGATGAGAACGATCTGATCCTTGATCCAGGCACGTTCTATATGCTCAACGGTCTCGCTCGCTTTCGCGATCCCTTCCTCGACAGCAGCATCGAACCCTTTGGTTGAATCGGCAGATACCTCTATTGTCTTGGCGATGCTCATAACGTTTCCTCCGTTTTTACAGTCTGTAATTGCCAGATCATTGAATTGTCAGCACTGGGCTGACTCAGTTGTTTCTGCAATTTCCGTTCCTGCTGGAGAAAGCGGTCCCCCTGAACCTGTCGTCGGTTGAGCGAACCCGGTAGCAAGTCACAAAGAGCTTCGCGACGCTGACCTGAGTGTGTCGTCTGCCAGGAATGTAACCGCGTACGATCGGTCTAACAATAGGATGCAGGTGCGATAGTAAGCTGCAGCTTTGGATTGCGGGCGCATGGGTTGACAGAGGATCAATCGCCCAGAATTGGTGATGTCATTGAAACAGGTGGAGCATAAGGTACGAGCTGTCATCACACCGATCCAGAAGTTCGTCGGCGATGAATCGGTATCCAGCGGCATACTGTTTATCGCCACCGTGGTGGCACTTGTGCTTGCCAATTCGGTTTATGCTGAGCAGTATCTGGGTTTGCTGCACGCACCAATAGACCTGCGATTTGGTGAAATTGAGCTGAAGACAGACCTGCGGTTCCTGATCAACGATTGTCTGATGGTGCTGTTTTTCCTGTTTCTGGGAATGGAGATCAAGAGGGAACTGCTGGTGGGCGAACTCCGGGACCCGCGGATTTCGGTTACCGTATTGGCGGCTGCTCTGGGGGGCATGCTCGCTCCGGCTGCGATCTATGGCATCTTCAATGCCGGCGTTTCCACATCACGTGGCTGGGGTATACCGATGGCGACGGATACCGCCTTCGCGCTCGGCGTCCTAATGCTTCTGGGTGATCGAGCGTCTCGGGCTCTGAAATGCTTTGTGGTGGCCTTCGCGGTGATTGACGACCTGGGCGCCATAGTTGTGATTGCGATTTTCTATACGGCATCCCTGGACTACTGGTATCTCGCCGGAGCTGTCGTATGCACCATGGTTCTCCTGGTGTGCAATGCGGCGGGGTTGCGTCACATTGTCGTTTACCTGGCGATAGGCTTTGTGCTCTGGCTATTCACGCTCGGTGCAGGTATCCACGGTACGATCGCAGGTGTCATCGTTGCGATGACGGTGCCTGCCAGACCGCAGCACGGTCGCGCCTGGTTTGTTCGCAGCAGCCGTAATCTCATCGGCCGGCTGGAAACACTGCACAGGCAGCGGAGGGATCAGGGGATTCTGAGCGACCTGGACCAGCACGCAACGGTGGAGACGATGCAGGATGTGGTCAGATCCGCCACCACACCACTGCGCCGTTGGGAACGGGCGCTGGAACGTCCGGTGTTACTCCTTATTCTGCCCCTGTTTGCCCTGACAAACGCGGGTATACCCATCTCCTACGACCTCGTGGACGATGCCCTGAGAAGTCCTGTCGCCTGGGGGATTCTGCTGGGCCTCGTGCCGGGCAAGGTCCTGGGTATCAGCGTTATGACGTGGTTGACCATCCGGTTCACACAAGGCCAGCTTGGCAGGGCGATTACCATGCGCCATATTGTGGGGGTGGCGCTTCTGGGGGGAATGGGTTTTACCATGTCAGTGTTTATTTCCGGTCTCAGTTTTTCGACGGACGCACAGCTTCATGTGGCGAAGCTGGCGATTCTGACGGCTTCTATGCTGGCGGGGGTCTGTGGATATCTGTGGCTGCGCTTCCTTGCCTGAAATCCATGCGACTACGGCGCGTTCGATCAACACGGCTCGCAAGGGCACGGTTACGTATCTCGTTCCGGTACAGATTTTGCAGCACATCTTTTATGAATCGAATTGAAAGAACCAAAGGCTTCCCTAGCGACGATGCGGGTAACGGCGGGATTCGCAGCGAACGTGCAGTAGCTATCACGCCTGAGCGCCCTCCAATGGACAAGACCCATTGGATGCGGGTGATGCGGGAAGGACAGTTGACCCGTGATCCGGAGTTGAGAACCCGTGGAGAGATTGCAGAAGACCGGCGCCGCGCCGAAGCGCTTGAGGCCCGCCGCAAGGCCCTCTTCGCAGGTGAATCACCAGATCGTGTAAACATTGCAACACGATAATAAAGTTTACAAAAAATCTGCCTTCAAAAGCCTGCCGCCAGGCTTACAGAACAAGCCGGTGTCGCGCTCCGTCGACAGAAAGTCGGATGGAGGCTGACCACGTACGGCCCCACCATTACCCAGGCAAGTCCTCTGCTGAACTACGTGGCACTGGGTATCATCTTTCCTTTCCTGGGCCTGCTGCTGGCCGGCGCTATCTCCCTGCGACCTGATCATGATCTGGTTGTCGCGAAAGCCCGGAAGGCTGCGGGTGAAGGACGTTGGACCGTTGTGGTTCACTGCACGGACAACGATGAGAAAGATCGAGCGAAGCGCACCATGGAGCACTCCGCCCAGACGCTCTAGAGGCGCCGGGGCCTGTTAGCACTCATTCGGGACAATGAAGCGCCTCAGATTCTTCAGTCGCCTGTTCCGGAAGCCCTGGTCTTTGCAGAGACGCGCGCTCCCTCAGCTTGCACAGACAGCGCGCCAGCGATGCGCGGCGAGTGCCAAGTCGCCTCCGATGTCGCTCTCCTGATTTTCCCGCCGGGATTACTCCTGGCAGCACCATGGCCGTCAGGCCTGTTTGTGACATGATGTCCCCCTCCCCGCAGGGGACGACGTCAGGCCCGTGACAGCCATTGGATGAGAAATGGTGGAATCGAATACGGGAATGCAGGGCATTGCCGGCCAACTTAATGTGGAGGCCCACGCCGTTGGGGTGGTTTGCGGGCCTGCCATGTGCCGAGCACAAATGACGGCACCAGAACCGCTGCCAGAAACAGTACTGCCGGCAGTGGCTGATTCAGAGTGTGGCGCAGGTTCAACTCGCCCAGCAGGAACGTCAGCGCAGTGAATATAACGATCGAGGAGGTCAGGAATACAATGAGGAATATCAGGTAAGCTGCCACCAGCTTCTGTGCGGGGTGACGTATATGCCTGATGTAGGGTAGTGCCGCGAACATGATGATCGCGAAGATCACACCCGACACCCAGCTGCTCTCAACCATCTCGCTTGTCCTTGCCGCTTCCTTGTTTGCATTTCATCTACTACTCAAGCATCAAGCATTCTTTGTGCCACGTTCCCAGGCCATTGACCGGCCTCGATAAGAATCGCTTACATGCTATTGTTGAAGTACCGTTGAAAAGACCGCCTTGCAGATAGCTGCTGTATCCGCAGGGAACATGCTTCAGCAGCGGTTTGAAGGAGTTGAGCCGTGACCCGGGACAAACTGCAGTGTTACCGCGACCGACGTGACTTCAAGCGCTCTCCGGAGCCGGATGGGCGGAGCGGACGCAAGCCGGAAAACCGGACCATTTTCGTTATTCAGAAGCACGACGCCTCTCGTATGCACTATGATTTTCGGCTCGCGGTGGATGGCGTTCTCAAATCCTGGGCAGTACCCAAGGGGCCCTCGCTGGATCCCGGTGTAAAGCGTCTGGCCGTGGCGACCGAGGATCACCCCCTGGACTACGCAGATTTCGAAGGGGTCATACCTGAGGGAGAGTATGGGGGCGGCACAGTGCTGGTATGGGATGCCGGTACCTATAAAAACTGCTCGCGCGACGACCACAATCGACCGATGTCCGCCGAGCGGGCCATTGCTGCCGGTAAGCTCAGCATCGAGCTGTGGGGCAGAAAACTCGGCGGTCGGTGGGCGCTGATCAGGATGGAGCGCGGTGGCGACAATGACAAAGACCAGTGGCTGCTGATCAAGGAGCGGGACGATGCAGCCGACGCCCGCCGCAACCCCGTCAGTACCGAGCCCCGCAGCGTGCTCAGTGGTCGTACCCTCAAGGAGATCAGAGAGGAGCACGGCGGTGGCGACGAGGACAGCGGGGAATAGCGCCACGGGGACATAGCTCCCGGACAGTGAAGTCAGGCCAGCACACGGGTCAGGCTCTGATGGATGGCTTATGCGCCGCTCCGGGCGCCTGACACGCCGAGCCATCGGCTATCGAAAGGTGCTTGGCGATTTGCGCGGTGCACTGATCGCCGCCACCGCACCGATCTGTTCAGACACCATCGAGCGCTGTCAGGTCTCTGGTTTATCCGGGGTCTGTGCGCCTGGACGGTCAGGCGTTCAGCCAACACTGCAGCCTGTCTGTGACCGCGACAGGTTTATCGTGAAAGAGTTTGGCGCCGAGTGATCTGGACGCCGTGCGCAGGGATGCGCTGCGTTCGCTCATCAGACCTTCCAGGGCCTCCAGGGTGGTCTCATCGCACTGTGGTGCATCCTTCGAGCGCAGCATCTGGTGCAACACGACCAGGTCGTGATCATCTCCGAGCAGATCGGTGAGCTCATGGAGTTGGTCACGCCAGCAGTCGATGACGTCCGGCCACAGGCGGCGCAGCAGCTTCCACTGGTAGCGCTGGTATTTCGTGCGTTTACGCCACTCGTGCCACGTTACCGGGTCGTCTGTTTCCAGGCATTTGCGCATCGCCTTGCGGCCCCGTCGGTAGGTCTTTTCGAGGCCCGCGATCAGGGTGTCAGCCGTGATCGCATGGTCGGTCCAGCCAACGATTTCGAGCCGCGCTGTCTTCAGCTCCGATTGCAGCGTCGCAAGGTGCGCGTCGGAAACATCCCGGGCCATCCGGACGCTTCTGTGGTCCGACAGGGAGTCAGTCAGCCCGGCGAACGCGGCAGGATCCAGCTGTTCACTGAAGTGCTGCCTGACCTTGTTCAGGGTGTCGATTGCCGCGTCTGAGTCGCGCAATGCGCCGTATCGCGCCGCCAGGTCCCTGAAGCGGGCGTTCTCCCTTTGATACCATTGCTCGTCAACGGGTCGGTAAAGGCGGAGTAGGGCACGGATTTTTTTGGCCCGTTTCCGAAACTGGTGTACTCGCGCATGCACATCGAGCGCATCGTCCTGTAACTCCTCGAGCGACTTGTCGATCTGCTCAAAGGTTATCCGCTTCCGCTCTTCTTCGAGGGGTCTGTCCATGTAAATTTTGTATGCCATAGTTCGTCACAACTGAGAATTAGGGAATTCCAGGGACAGTTTACTTAATTTCAGGTAACAGAAGGCACCGGGATTTCCGCGAGGGAAACAAAAATCTCTCCGCGGAATCCCTGTCCCCGGAATCCACCTGGCGTGGCGACGCAAGCGTTTGCTACAGGCCCTTCAGGCAATCATCTCATCGAAGATCCGGTTGAATTGAAAGTGTGCCCCTTCGAAGCGGCCGGAGTTCAGGTGAGCGTTGTGATCGCTCCTACCCGTTCTCCACGCAATAGGCGCGATAGGCGACGCCGCCCTGGCGAATGCGGCCTTCCCCCACGCAGACTTTGTCGTTCAGCCAGGCGTAGCGCTCGTCGCCGGTCTCGAACCGCGGCGCAACCATGAAATAGGCATCGCCGAATTCGGTGTCGCCACCGGTGGCGAGCGCAGTCATTACCCTCTCGTTCATCTCGAGCGTGCCGTAGTACTGCGCGTAGATGCGGGCGCCATCATCGGTTTCGAAGATAGCGCGGACGTCGATATGGCCGACGCCGTTGCCGTCGACCAATATCCAGTCGCCGCCGCCTGGCAGGAGCCTGCCTTTGAGCCGAGGCCCCTCGAATTCGCCGCCGCTGACTTCCCCGAAAGAGCGAGCGCCAAACGGACCGATACCGACGTCAACGGCCGGCTTGAGAGAGGCGTGGTAGTCCATGAGATGTTCGAGTTTCATTGCGCATGTACTCGCTAGTCTGTGGGTTTTCCGCTGCCTGTTAGAAGCCTGGATACGATCGTGCGATTTTGAAATAGTGCAGAATCAACATTACCTATATCGGGGAACCGGATCAACGGTGTGTCCGGATTGATCAGGAACAAAGCCGCGCTGAACCTCTGCCTGTCGCGCATATCTGCTTTTGTTGTCGAGCGGGACGTCGATGCGCTCTCTCTTGTAAGCCCATAACCACCGGGCACGGGTCGGCGCCGCTCAGTCCCACGATCGCCTGCTTCAGTTCCCGTCACGTCAGCGCCCGGCGACCCCGCACTGACGTATCAGCAGGGCATGAAGTATCGCCTCATGGCGGCCGCCCGTGACCGCTATTCCTGCTCACCACGCCGGTTCGATCAGGTCGGGGGAAAACTCCTCGACCTTTGTAATTCCCATCAGCGCCATGGCGACGGCAAGTTCTCGCTGGAAAACGTCCAGCAGGTTGGCAACGCCCTGCTCGCCGCGGGCGGCATTGGCGTAGACCCACGGCCGGCCGATCAGTACCCCGCGTGCACCGAGCGCCAGCGCTTTGGCGACATCGATGCCGCTTCGAATGCCGCCGTCCAGCAGTACCTCGCCGCGATCGCCCACCGCCTGGACGATGTCGGGCAGCTTGGCGATGCTGGATGCGATGCCGTCGAGCTGGCGCCCGCCGTGGTTGGAGACAATCAAGCCGTCGGCCCCGGCATCGATCGCCGCGATGGCATCGTCCGCCTCCATCACGCCCTTGATCATGAGCTTGCCCTTCCATACGGAGCGCACCCACTCGATGTCCTTCCAGGTCACGGTGGGATCGAACTGCGAGTCGACCAGCGCCTTGTAGGAGTTGAGGTCGTCGGGATTTGCCACGACCTCACGCAGGCAGCCGAAATTGTGGGGCTTGCCACGCAGCCCCACGTCCACCGCCCAGAGGGGACTGCTCGCCACCTGAGCCAGCTGCGACAGCTTGCCCGGGAGGCCGCCGCCGAGCATGCCGTTTCGATAGTCCCGCAGGCGCATGCCGGCGACAGGCAGGTCGACGGTGAACAGCAGGTTGTCGCAGCCGGCAGCAGCGGCGCGCTCCAGCAGGCGCGCAATCAGGTCCCGGTCACGCAGCATATAAAGCTGGAACCAGAAAGGTACATCCGTGGCGGCGGCAACCTCCTCCGGGGGGCAGATCCCCACGGTCGACAGGGTGAAGGGGACCCCGGCGGTCTGTGCGGCGCGGGCGCCCTGGACCTCGCCCCGGCGCCGGTACATGCCCGCCATGCCCACCGGCGCCAGAGCGACCGGCATGCTGAACTCGCGGCCGGCCAGGGTGGTGCCGGTGGAAATGCCGTCCACATCGCGCATCACATTCTGCTTGAGCCAGAACCGGCGCAAATCGCTCTCGTTGGCGGCCATCGTCATCCTCTCTGATCCCAAGGGGGGTTCCTCCACTACTGAGTAGACAATGGCGGCTCGCAGCGCTCGCTGTGGGCTCTCCTGCGCCAAGAAACCGACATGGTATCGCAAACGAAAGCGCATGATATAAAAGCGGGAGGCCTGATCGCCAGGGGGGCCGCTCTCAGGATAGTCTGATGACATCGCCTGGAATAGTCTCTTGACCCGGGGGGGCCTGTCGTTGCATGCGGATATGACTTCTCGCGGGTCTGTCGCTTTACAGCCAGATGCTGTTCGTCTATAAACTACGGTCGTCACAAAAAGAGGTTAACCCGGAATGAGAACAACAGTATTTGGCACGGCCGCTCTGGCATTGGCGCTGGGCGTGACTGCCGCGAATGCGGCCAAACCCACAAAACTACCCCAGCTGAAATCTGCAGCAAGCATTACTCGCGATGTGGATGGCATAGCCCACGTCAGGGCAGGCAACGAACGGGACATGTTTTTCCTGCAGGGGTGGGTGCACGTCCAGGATCGCCTGTTTCAGGCTGACGTCAACCGTCGACAACCCAGCGGGACGCTGGCCGAGCTGCTCGGCCCTGAAGCCCTCGGCAGTGATGTCGAACTGCGCACGCTGGGCCTGCGCCGCTCCGCTGAGTTGAGCTGGGCCGCCATCAAGGCGGATGCCGCTGACGGCGACCCTGTGGCGCGCGGAGCCAAGGAGGCACTGGAGGCCTACGCGGAGGGGTTCAATGCGCATGTCGATGCGCTGGGGGCCGCGCTGCCGCCGGAATATGGCGCACTCGGGCTGACCTCGGTGGAACCCTGGACGCCTGTGGACAGCATCGTTATCGGGAAGCTGATCGCATTTGGCTTGTCCTTCGACCTGGATGATATTCAGAACACGATGACCCTGGGTGCTTTCCAGGCAGTGCTGGGGCCGCAAAACGGTTACCTGTTATTTGCCGAGGACCTCTATCGTTCCCAGCCTTTTGACCCGGCCTCCACCGTGCCGGACTCGGGTGGCAATGGCGAGGTCAAGCCGCCTAAAGGTAATGGCCCACAGGGCAAGCGCTCGGCGACCATACCCGCCGTCAATGGGCAGGCCGTGTCGATGGGTAAATCCTATCTGGCCAGGGCTGGTAAGGTGCCGTTGTTGAAAACCATCCTGGAAAATGATCGGGCGTCGCGTGGGTCCAATAACTGGGGCGTGACGCGCGGCGCCTCAAGCACCGGCAATCCAATTATCGCCAATGATCCCCATCTGGCGCTGGATCACCCGACCACGTTCTACCCGATGCAACTCAGCTCCCCGAATTACGACGCGGTGGGTAACGGCTTCGCCGGCACACCGTTCGTGATCACCGGGCAGAACCGTTACATTGCCTGGGGGCCGACAACCAACCCCATGGATGTGACCGACATATTTCTGGACACTGTGGTGCCCGATCCCGGCTCTCCCAGCGGAATAAGCGTCGAATTGCCGGGTGGCGAACTCGGCCCGATCGTGCCTGTCCCGGAATCGTATTTCGCTAACGTTGGGGGCAGCGTGGTGCCGATCCAGGATCCATCTATTCCCCCCTTCACGCTGACTGTCCCTGCACGCTACCACGGTGTGATCATCAATTTTGACGGTGATTTTCAGACTGGCGGCAGCGCCTTGACCGCGCAGTTCACTGGATTTGGCCCGACGAGGGAACTGGAGAGCTTCTACATCTGGAACTCCGCGCGCAACCTATCGGATTTCAGGCGCGGCCTGGAGAAGTTCGACTTTGGCTCGCAGAACTGGGCCTACGCGGACAAGTGGGGCAATCTCGGCTACTTTACCAGCGCTGAAATGCCGATCAGGACCGACCTGCAGGTGCTGGGCGAGCCGGCCGGCGGGGTGCCGCCGTATTTTATCCGTCTGGGGAGTCTCGATCTGCACCAGTGGCTGCCGGTAAGCAATCCCTACCCGGGGCAGGTGACGCCCTATGAGATCCTCTCTCCTGAAGAGATGCCACAGGTCGTCAACCCCGCCAATGGCTATTTCGTCAATGCCAACAACGATCCGGCAGGCAATACCCTGGACAACGACGTGCTCAACGAGATGCGGCCCGGCGGCGGTGTCTTCTACCTCAACCCCGGTTATGCATCGGGTTTCCGTGCCGGTAGCATCACCGAGCGGGTGCAGCGCGTTTTGAGTACCGGGGACCAGAAGATGTCGGTGGCCGAAATGGCCGAAATCCAGGCCGATGTGGGGCTGCTGGATGCGGAATTCTTCGCGCCACTGATTGTCGCGGCCTATGAGGCCGGGCAGTCCGCCGGCGCAGACCCTCTGCTGGCAGGCGCTGTCCAGGACTCGCGCCTGTCTGAAGCCACCAGCCGCCTGGCAGCGTGGGCCGATCTGGATTATCAGGCGAAAACCGGCATCCCCGAGGGTTACGACTCCGAGGATGTCGACGGCGAACCCTCTGGCAGCCTGGACGCTGACGAAATTGCCGCGAGTGTCGCGACCACGATTTACAGTGTGTGGCGATCAAGCTTCATCTCGTCAACCATCGATGCGGGTCTGCAGGCCAAAGGCTTGCTTGATTACAGGCCCGGCTCAGCCCTCGCGGTGAGCGCTCTGCGACAGCTCGTCGAAAATGGCGGCGTGTCTGCTTCCGGTGTGGATTTTTTCGCCGCCGGCTCCGGTGACAAGGCAACGGACGTGCAGGTGCTGATGCTGCAAAGCCTCAGTGATGCGCTCGACCGACTGGCCAGCGATGAATACGCGGCAGCGTTCGATAACAGCGCGGTCCAGGAAGACTACCGCTGGGGACTGCTGCACCGGATAGTCATGGACTCCCCCCTCGGTGGGCCGTTCAGCGTCCCTGAGGCATTCGGTGCCTTCCCCGCCCCCCTGCCCGGGTTGCGCGGTATTCCAACGGATGGCGGTTTTGGCACCGTTGACGCCTCCTCCCACGGTGCGCGGGCAGCAGGGGTGAACGGCTTTATGTTCAGCAGCGGCCCCACCAATCGCTGGGTATCCGACGTGCCCCGCCAGGGGCCGTATTCCCAGTCCGTCTGGCCGGGGGGTACCAGCGCCGTGCCCGGGGATGCTTTTTATATCTACCCCATGCTACCACGCTGGCTGACCAACGATGCCAAGCCGATTCGCTTCAAGAGCGGAGATGTGAATCAGGGTGCGTCCAGGGTGGAAAAGTTCACGCCGTGAAGTAGCGCAGGCGCGAAACCCGCATTTTGAAGGGCCCCGCGAGGGGCCTTTTTTATTCCCGGTAACGAGTCGACCTATATCGGCATGGTCGACTTACCTTCGTGGAGGTGAAGTGCAGCGCCTGCAACCGCATTCGCAGGACGGCGTTGGGCCAGATACAGGACACTAGTGCCCTGTTTTATTGGCCTCTAGACAGAATCGGTAGCCTGGCGGCAGCTACCAGGGTGTTGGCGCCGTCACCGGTTCCGCGTCGGGTCAGTCGAGTGTATAGCGATAAAAAGGGGCGTCGGGGTGGGGCCCGCGGCGCAGGGCCAGTGTCCGCGCCGGCAGATCCATCACAATCGTGGCACAGGTGCCCACCTGCTGATCACCCAGTGTTGCGTCCGGGTGGTAGGGACACAGGATCGAGTTATTGCCCTCACTCTGATCAGAGAGAATCATCAGCAGTGCGTCGTGGTCGCGCCCGCCTGTCTTCCGGAGCCACTCCTCTGCCCGGTCATAACGCTGCAGGGACGTGGGCATTACATCGCTGTTCAGGTCCGGCGCCAGACAGTGGTTGGTATGCAGCAGGACACCGTCTTGCGGGTGCAGTTCACGCCGGGCGGCACCGGCGAACTCCAGGCCGAGACACCTGCCGGAATCGTCCCCGATCATGAAATGGCTGGACCTGCCGCTGCCCGCCCGCCCGATGACGTCGCGCGCCGCCGGGATGTCCGGGCACTCCAGGATGGCACGCAGCAGCACATGCACCGGCACCCCGTCCAGCGGATGGGGTGCCAGCAGGATATTGAGACACACTCCCAGGCCGGCGTTGTTGAGACCCACCTTCGCCAGCATGCCCGGCTCGGTCAGCGTCAGCAGTGTGCGCCCGTCGGGGTAGTCCACCTGCAAAAGCACCATCAGCTGCTCCAGTTCCCGCACCCAGTCCCAGGTCTGTCCCAGCACGGCGCTCTCCTGAAAATAGAGGGCCGTGCATTCGAGTGCCCGCGCGTTGAGAATCTCGGTGCGCGCATTCAGCGCATAAATCTGCCAGGGCTCCAGCGCGGCTCCCCGGGCGATACTGTGGATCTCTGCCGTGTAGTGCGGATCGAAGGCATCGATCACATCGGCTACACGCGCTGCGCGATCGCGGATCTGCGCCGATGTCAGCGGGCTCGCGGCAAACAGGTGCCGGTCGTAGAACGCGAAGGTATTCTGGATGCGCCGTGCGGCCTGCGAGCCGTAGGCCCTGCCGCGCACCGCTGGAGAGCCCTTTACGTGGATCAGGGGAAGGTTGTCGTTCATGGATTTACCGCATGGCCGCCGGTCGGTTCGGGATTGGTCGCCTGCCACGCTTCCAGGGGGTTATCCCCGCGCCAGGCGACGCGACCGCCCATTGTATCGAAGATTGTGCCGCTGTCCCGGAAACGGGTAAACAGACGCTCCGGCATCAGCACACGCTTGCTGCGCCTATCCCGCCACTGGCGGGGCGGTTGCAACGAGGTGTGAGCTGTGAGAGCCGTTCAACCCGGATAAGGCACCTGCGCAGGGCGGGGTCTAGATCATTACCATGCCGCCGTCGGTCAGCATGTTCTGGCCGGTGATGTAGTCTGCATCTTCAGAGGCCAGGAAAGATACGAAGTTGGCGACGTCTACCGGCGTCTGCAGCCGTCCCAGCACGATGCCCTCCAGCGCCTTCTGTTTCATGGCGCCTTCGGGGATCTGCAGCAATTCGGCGGCCCGGCTGTCGATGGTATCCCACATGCCGGTATCGACGATGCCGGGACAGTAGGAATTGACGGTGATACCGTGTTGCGCAAATTCCTGAGCCATCACGTGGGTCAGTGCCCGCACGCTGAACTTGGAGGCGCCGTAGGTACCGAGCACCGCATGGCTCAGATGGGCAGCCGAACTGGCGGCGTTGATGATCTTGCCGCCGCCGCCCTGGGCGATCATCTGCTGTGCCGCCGCCTGGGCGCACCACAGCACCCCCTTGACGTTGATCGCGAAGAGCTTGTCGAAGTCGGCCTCGGTAATGGCCAGGATCGGGTCGACCTGTACGATCCCGGCATTGGAGACCAGGACATCCAGGCGGCCAAGGTCTGATACGACCTTTTCGACCATCGCGAAGACCTGCTCGCGGTTGCTGACATCCGCCTGTGCTGGAGTGGCCTCGGCGCCTGCGGCTTTGAGTTCCGCTGCAGTGGCCTCGGCGATATCGGCGCTGATGTCGTTGACCGCCACGGCAAAGCCGTCCCGGGCGAGGCGCTCCGCGATCGCCTTGCCAATGCCCATACCTGCCCCGGTTACCAGGGCTACTTTACTCTCTGCCATTTTCGCTTTCTCCGGTTAATTGAATTCAGGGTTTGATCACTGCCTTGAGTGTTTCAGAGGTGTCGATCTGTGCCTCGAACGCCTCGGAGGCCTCCGCCAGCGCGTAGCGGTGGGTGATCAGCGGCTTGCGGTCCACCTTGCCATCGGCGATCAGGTGCAACGCCCGGGACACGTCTTCCTCGGTGTAGCCGAGAACCCCAAGGAAGCTGAGGTTCTTGGACACGATCTGGTTGACGTCCATCTCGGGTTTGTCCTCGTAAAGTGCGACGCAGATCAGGCGGCCGGTCACGGGCTTCACCAGCTCCAGGGCCTGGTTGAGGGGCCCGGCCAGCCCCGAGGCCTCGATGGCGACATCGATATTGCCGGTGGAGGTGGGGCCGTAGAGCACGAAGTCTTCCCCCGCCAGGGCTTTCATTTCAGCGATCAGGTCCTCTTCCAGCACGTTGAGGGTCCGGTCCGCGCCGAACACCCTGGCCATCTCCAGGCGTTTCTCGGCCACGTCGGTAATGATCACCTCGCAATCCGGATGCAGGGCCTTGATGACCTGCACACAGCCCAGCCCGATCATGCCGGCGCCGGTGATCAGCACCCGCTCCCCCGGCTGCAGGTTGGCCCGCTGGACCGCTGACAGCGACACCACTAGCGGCTCGACCGTGGCCGCTTCTTCGTAGGAGACGGTGTCGGGAAGTTTCATTATCAGCGGTTTGTCACCCAGAATCGGGGTGACGTTGCAGAATTCCGCGTAGGCTCCCAGGGCCATGCCGACGACACGGTCGCCGACCCGGATCCCCTCGACGTTGGCGTTGGGCGCAATGGCCGCCACCTCCCCGGCGAACTCGTGGCCGAACAGGACACCTTCTTCCTGCGGCAGGGACATCTCCTTGAACATGCCTTTCTTGTAGGTATGCAGGTCGGTACCGCAGACCCCCACGGTGTTGACTCTCACCAGGACGCCGTTGTCGCCGGTGTCGGGCTTGGGCACGTCAACCGTGCGGAGGTCGCGCACATCGTACAGCACTGCAGCTTTCATCGTTTCCATCGTACTACCCTCGCGTCATTTTCGAGTGCAGGAAGTGTAGACCCGCGGCGGCGCAAGTTCTTGGCTTTCCAGGACTTATTTTTGATATCTGGAGACAGACGGGCGGCGCGTGAGATCAGTGCATATTGCGGACAGCCCGTGGCGACTGGCCGAACCAGCGCCGGCAGCTGCGACTGAGGATAGCCTGCTCGCTGTAGCCGACCATGCCCGCCACCTGAGAGATGGGCATGTTGGTGTGGCACAGGTAGTGTTCCGCCGTCTCCCGGCGGATATGGTCACGGAGCTCATCGAAGCTGGTGCCTTCCTGCTGCAGGCGCCGCTGCAGGGTGCGGGGATGCATGGCCATCGCCCGCGCCACCGACTCACGGTTGCAGCTGTCGGTTCCCAGGGTCTTGCGGATCGCGGCCTCCACGCGGCTGGCATACAGTCCATCCACCGATGGAAACTGCACGTTCATGTAGGCGGCGGCGATGCGATGCATTTGTTCGCTGCGATGGAGCAGGCAGGTGTTCATCGTGTCAGGGGACACGTACAAGGCGTTCCGGTTGCAGTTATATTCCACCGGCGCCCCGAAGTACTTTTCATAATCCGCTTCGGCAGCCAGCGGCTCGTGGGGAAGTTCCACCCGGATCAGCTTGTAGCGCTCCTGTGCCAGCAGCCCCAGCACCCCATGTGTCACCCCGATGGCCAGGTCTTCCGCCTGGCTCATGGCGCGACGGGGCATCTGGCTCAGATTGATGTTCAAGCTCAGGCGGGTGACCCGGGTCAGCGGCTCGATATCCAGTGCCAGTGCGGGGCTCTGGATAAACAGGTAGGTGGTGGCGCAACGCATGGCTTTTTCCACGGTGGAGGAGTTCTGCATGGCCACCGCCAGCGGGCCCAGTACGCCGATATCCTGGGATGCGGCCAGTTGCAGGCCGAAATCCGGCTGCGCCAGCTCCGCGGCCGTCTTTTCCATCAGGTGAATCAGCTGGCGATAGGGTATCAGCGAGTCCTCGTCATCCAGAACGCCATCGCTGATGCCGCATGCTCTCGTCAGGCGCAGTGGATCCTCGCCGAATTGCCGCACCAGCTCGGTGTATCCGCGCAGCCCGCCGACTCTGACCTTGGCCGTCACCTGCAGTTGATCCTCCGTCGAATTGTCCCGAAGTATCAAAATATCGTCTTCAATAGTCAAGACCTGTGGCCCGGACCGGGATGTACTATGCTCTTTCATCGCCACTGCCGCAAATCGATAACACGCTCAGGAGAAACTCAGATGGCCCTGACCAAAGCTGAACTGCTGGAAGCCTATCGCCGGATGCGCACCATCCGCGAGTTCGAGGAAAACATCCACCGCGAAAACACAACTGGCGAAATCCCGGGGTTCCTGCACCTCTATTGCGGGCAGGAAGCCAACGCCGTCGCGGTCTGCATGCAACTGGAAGACACCGACTACATCGCCAGCAATCACCGTGGCCACGGACACTGTCTGGCCAAGGGGGCAGACGTCAAGGGGATGATGCTGGAGCTGTATGGCAAGGCAGACGGGCTCTGCGGCGGGCGGGGCGGTTCCATGCATATCGCGGATGTCTCGAAAGGGATTCTCGGCGCCAACGGGATCGTCGGTGCCGGCGCACCGCTGGCCACCGGCGCGGCCCTGACGGCGAAGACCCTGGGTACCGGGGGCGTGGCCGTGAGCTTTCAGGGTGACGGCGCCTCCAACGAGGGCTACGTGTTCGAGGCCATCAACCTGGCGGTGATTTACCAGCTGCCCATGATCTTCTATTTCGAGAACAACGGTTACGGTGAGTTCACCGGCCATGACTACGTGGTGGGTTGCAAGGATATCGCCGGCCGCGCCGCCAGTTTCGGCCTGCCGGCGGTCAAAATTGACGGCACCGATTTCTTCGAGGTGCACGAGGCCTTCGGTGCGGCGCTCAAGCGGGCCCGCGCCGGCAAGGGACCCTCGGTGATCGAGGCGCAGGCGGTGCGTTTTTACGGCCACTTCGAGGGGGACCCCCAGGCCTACCGCAGCAAGGAGGAACTGGCGGATGTCCGGGAGAACAAGGACTGTCTCAAGATCCTGCGCAACAAGCTGGTCAAGGGCAAGAAGGCCACCGCGAAGGAACTGGACGCCATCGACGGGGAGGCCGTCGAGCTGATCAAAACCTGCCGTGAGGCGGCCAAGGCGGCGGCGTACCCCGATCCCGCCACGGTCACTAATAATACCTACGTGAGCTATTGAGGAGGAATGGATCATGGCTGAGATGGCAATGCGAGACGCGATCAATA
This sequence comes from Halioglobus sp., assembly GCA_037382865.1. GTDB lineage: Bacteria > Pseudomonadota > Gammaproteobacteria > Pseudomonadales > Halieaceae > JARRPM01. Next base: position 102,543 of record JARRPM010000011.1, read on the forward strand.
GCGCGTTGGCTCAAGAGATGGACCGTGACGAGCGGGTCATCATGATCGGAACCGATATTTCCGGCGGCCACGCCGGCAGCAGCGGGCAGGAAGATGTGGCGGGCGGCGTACTGGGGATCACCAAGGGTCTGCTTCCCCGGTTCGGCGCGGGACGGGTGATCGATACCCCCATCGCAGAGATGGGTTACATGGGCATGGCAGTGGGTGCGGCAGCGACCGGCCTGCGCCCGGTGGCAGAGCTGATGTTCATAGATTTCATCGGTTGCTGCGGCGACATGCTGCTCAACCAGGCGGCCAAAATACGCTTCATGTTCGGGGGCAAGTCCACCTGTCCGCTGGTGGTGCGCACCATGATCGGCGCCGGGGCCAACGCGGCGGCCCAGCACTCGCAGAGCCTGTATCACTGGGTGACCGCGGTACCGGGCCTGAAGGTCGTGGTGCCCTCCAACGCCTACGACGCCAAGGGTCTGCTGGCCACGGCAATCCGCGACGACGATCCGGTAATCTTCTGCGAGCACAAGGCGCTCTACGACTTTCCCTCGGCGAAGACGGAAGTGCCCGAGGGCGACTATACGATTCCCTTTGGCGAGGCCAACTTCGTGACCGAGGGGAGTGATGTCACCGTGGTCGCCCTCGGCCTGATGACGCACATTGCCGCCGGCGTGGCTGCGGCCATGGCGGAGAAGGGCATCTCCGTGGAGGTGATCGACCCGCGCACCACCTCCCCCCTGGACGAAGAGAGTATCCTGGAAAGTGTCCAGAGCACCGGCCGCCTGGTGATCCTGGACGAGAGCGCGGCCCGTTGCGGCTTCGGCCACGACGTGGCAGCGCTGGTGGCGCAGCGCGGCTTCCACGCGCTGAAGGCCCCCATCAAACTGGTGACACCCCCCCACTGCCCGACCCCCTTCTCGCCGCCCCTGGAGCAGGCGTGGATACCCAGCGGCGAGCGCGTCGCCACCGCAATCCTGGAGACCATGGGTCTCGATGGGGCTGCCATCAGTGCTGCTCTGGCGGCAGCATAGGGGAGGTTGCAACCATGGCCCGGATACAGGCAATTACCGTCCCCAAGTGGGGCCTGACCATGACCGAGGGCACGGTCAGCGAGTGGCTGGTCGACGAGGGCGACACCATCAATATCGGCGATCCCATCATGGACATGGAGACCAGCAAGATCGTCAACGTGGTCGAATCCATCGTGGCCGGCACCCTGCGGCGCAAGGTGGCGCAGCCGGGTGACGTCCTGCCGGTGGCGGCGCTGATGGGCGTGGTCGCCGAGGCCGACGTCACTGATGCCGAGATTGACGAATTCATTGACACCTTTGTGATTGACGAGAGCGTTTCCGGCGCGCCAACCGGTGCTGCCGCGGAAGGGGCGGCACCCGCTGCGCCGCCGGAGCCGACGCCTGCCACCGCAGCTGTGCACGAGCCGGCCCCAACGGCCGCGACTCCGGCAGCTGCACCTGCTCCGGCTCCCGCCCGGACGGGGACACCATCGGTACCCGAGGCCCTGAAAAGCGGCGATGACGACAGCGCGGTGCACGCCACCGTGCATGCCCGCAAGCTCGCGGCGACGCTCGGCGTCAACCTCAACAACGTCAGCGGCACCGGCCGCAATGGCCGGGTCAGCGTGGCCGACGTGGAGGAGGCCGTCACCGGCGCCGGCGGCAGCCTGCCGGCCAGGGGTCCGGTCGAGCGTGTGCCCGAGGTCGATGCGGTGCCGGCCGATGACAGCGGTGTGGCCGCCACCTCCGTGGCGCGGCGCCTGGCGAAGAGCCTGGGGGTCAACCTTCACAGTTGTCGCGCCACCGGCCGCCACGGCAAGGTCTGTAAATACGACGTGGAAGCGGCGCACGCCCTGCAGGGCGGGGCTCCAGCCCCCGCGGCACCCACCCCGGAGCTCGCCGCAGAAACGGCACCCGAGGTGGAGGCCGTACCCATGAGCGGTATGCGCCGGACCATCGCCGGCCGCCTGCAGGCCTCCAAGCAGACCATCCCCCACTACCGGGTGAGCATGGACATCAAACTGGATGCGCTGCTGGCCCTGCGCAAACAGGTCAACGACGGGGACCCCGGTGTCAACGTCTCGGTCAACGACTGTGTGGTCAAGGCCGTGGCGATGGCCCTGGTGAAGATGCCCGAGGTCAACGTGCAGTTCGACGAGGCGAGCCAGACCATTCGGCGCTTTCGGGACGCGGACATTTCCGTGGCGGTTGCGATAGATGACGGCCTGATCACGCCCATCGTCAAGGCGGCCAACAGCAAGACTCTCACCGAGATCTCCGCTGAGGTGCGCGAGCTGGCGACGAGGGCCAAGGCGGGCACCCTCAAAGCGGAGGAGTTCCAGGGGGGCAGCTTCAGCATCTCCAACCTGGGCATGTTCGGCGTGCGCCAGTTCGATGCCATCATCAACCCGCCCCAGGCCGCCATCCTGGCGGTGGCGGGCGGCGAACAGCGGCCGGTGGTGGAGAACGGCGAACTGACGGTAGCCACCGCGATGACCGTATCGCTCTCCTCCGATCACCGGGTGATCGACGGCGCGGTGGCGGCGCAGTTCCTGCAGGTGGTGAAGCGCTTCATGGAAACGCCGTCACTGATGCTGGCGTGAGGGACAGGCCATGTCGACCTCCTTCGATGTGATCGTGGTAGGCGGCGGGCCGGGCGGTTACGTGGCCGCCATCCGCGCCGCGCAGCTCGGCCTCAGCACTGCCCTGGTGGAGAAGCAGCACCTCGGGGGTATCTGCCTCAACTGGGGCTGCATCCCCACCAAGGCGCTGCTGAAGGGAGCCGAAGTGGCCCACACCCTGGCCCACGCGGCGGATTTCGGCTTTACCACCGGCGATATCAGTTTCGACCTCAAACGGCTGGTCAAGCACAGCCGGGATGTCTCCGGCCGGCTGGCCGGCGGCGTCGGCTACCTGATGAAAAAGAACGGCATCACCGTGGTGGACGGGGTGGCGCGGCTTGCCGGCAAGGGCAGGCTGTCCGTCGATAACGATGGGAGGACGGTGGAGTACCGCGCCGACCACATCATCCTCGCCACGGGCGCGCGGCCGAGAGCGCTGCCGGGCATCGAGCCCGACGGCGACCGGGTGTGGACCTACTTCGAGGCCATGGTGCCCGATGCGTTGCCGCAGTCCCTTTTGGTCATCGGCTCCGGCGCCATCGGCGTTGAGTTCTCCAGCCTCTACAACGACCTCGGCGTCGAGGTCACCCTGGTGGAAGTGCTGGACCAGATCATGCCGGTGGAGGATGCGGAGGTCTCCGCCTTTGTCCGGCAGCTGTTCGAGCGCCGCGGGATCAGGGTGCGCACCTCGACCCGGGTGACCGCCATCGACAGGCACGCCGACAGCGTCACCTGCCACCTCGAAGGCGCCGATGGCAGCACCGAGTCCATCACCGTGGAGCGGGTGATCCTGTCCGCCGGCATACGGGGCAATATTGAGAATATCGGCCTGGAAGAACTCGGTGTCGAGACCGCGGGGAGTTTTATCCGGACCGACGCCTGGTGCCGGACCAATGTGGCCGGGCTCTACGCTATCGGCGACGTAAGCGGCCCGCCCTGCCTGGCCCACAAGGCCAGTCACGAGGGCGTTGTCTGTGTAGAGAAGCTGGCCGGGGTAGCGGATGTGCGGCCCCTGGACAGGGAGCGCGTGCCCGGCTGTACCTATTGCCGGCCTCAAGTGGCCAGCGTGGGCATGACCGAGGCGCAGGCGCGCGCGGCCGGCCGGTCCGTGAACGTCGGGCGCTTCAACCTGCAGGCCAACGGCAAGGCGCTGGCTATCGGCGACGCCACCGGCTTCGTCAAGACCGTGTTCGACGCCGCCAGTGGCGAGTTGCTGGGGGCGCACATGGTGGGCCCGGAAATGACCGAGCAGATCCAGGGCTTCGGCCTGGCCCAGTCACTGGAAGCCACCGACTCGGACCTGGCCCACACGGTGTTCGCCCACCCGACCCTGTCCGAGGCGATGCACGAGGCGGTGCTGGATGCTCTGGGGCGGGCGATACACCAATGATCTGAATCATTGGAGAGGACCATGTTGAATTCAGAAGTTCCGGGAGCGCTGCTCCGCAGCGTGATGGTTGCCGCCCTGCTTGCCGGCTTTCAGCTGAAAGCGGTGGCGCAAAAACCTGAAGGTGCCGTAGCGGCGCAGGAGGAGGCTGACCACGCCAGTGTGTCTCCGCAAGGTGCCGCTCCAGAGGTAGCCATCAATCCGCTGAAAGACGCCTACTTCGGGAACTTTCATATCCACACCCGCTACTCTTTCGACGGCTATGCCAATGGCGCGGTCACCGGTCCGGATGACGCCTATCGCTGGGCCAGGGGAGAGGCGATTCCGGGTGGCGGGAATGGCACCGAGTTGAAAATTCTGCGACCGCTGGACTGGTACATGGTATCGGATCATGCGGAATTTCTCGGTGTATTCCCGAAAATGGCGGATCCGTCCAGCCCCCTGAGCAAGCTGAAAATCGCCGCCCGGGTGACATCCGACGATCAGGTCGTGGCCTTTCAGGCCTACTCGGAAGTCCTCAACAACATGAGTGCAGGCAAGGTTGATTCCGCCCTGGTCGACCCGGGCGTCATCGGCACCATCTGGCAGGAAGTGGTGGCAACCGCTGACAAGCACTATGCACCGGGAACATTCACTACCTTTCCCGGCTTCGAATGGACCTCCAACCCCGGCAAGCAGAACCTGCACCGGGTCGTGGTCTTCCGGGATTCGGCGGGGGTGCCGGCCCTGCCCTTCTCGGCCATCGATTCCGACCGGCCTGAGGACCTCTGGCGGTGGATGGATGAACAGCGTGGCAGGGGGGCCGAGGTGCTCGCCATTGCCCATAACGGCAATGCCAGTAACGGCCTGATGTTTCCCGAGTCGACATCCTATGGGGGCAGTGAAGTCAATGCCGGGTATGCGGAAACGCGCATGCGCAACGAGCCAGTGTATGAAGTGTCCCAGATCAAGGGTACCTCGGAGACCCACCCGCTGCTGTCGCCCAACGATGAGTTCAGCGGCTTCGAAATCTGGGATTACACGCTCTCGCCCGACGCCAAGCCGCCGGAGCACAAGAAGGGGGGCTACGCCCGGGACGCCTACCTTACCGGCCTTCGATTGGCGGTGGCGGGCAGGGGCAATCCCTACCGGTTCGGCCTGATCGGCGACTCGGACAGCCACAATTCCGCCGCCATGGTCGAGGAGAACAACTACCGGGGCAAGTTCGGCATGGAGAACGATCCCGCTCACCGTCTTAACGGTCCCCCGGGTTTTCCAGAGGGCAACAAGCGGCAGATCCGCGAGTTCAGCTCCGGTGGCCTGGCGGCTATCTGGGCGCCGTCCAATACCCGGGAAGCGCTGTTCGACGCCGTCATGCGCAAGGAGACGTTCGCCACCTCCGGCACGCGCATGAAGGTGCGTTTCTTTGGCGGGTATGGATTCAGCAGCGACTCCCTGACGTCGAAGGACTGGGTGCAGAGAGCTTATAAGGGCGGCGTTCCCATGGGTGGCAGCCTCGGCCCTGATGGTGAAAACCGCTCGCCTACGTTCCTGGTCATGGCCGCCATGGAGCCGGACGGTGCTCATCTCGATCGCATCCAGTTGATCAAGGGCTGGGTGGAGGACGGAAAAGAAATGGAGAAAATCTACAATGTGGCCTGGTCCGGCGAGCGCGCGCTGGATGACTCGGGCGACCTGCCGCCCGTGGGCAATACGGTGAACGCGGCCGCTGCCAGCTACGCCAACAGCATCGGTGCGCCCCAACTGCAGGCCGTGTGGACCGACCCGGACTTCGATCCCTCCCAACACGCCGTCTACTACGCCCGCGTGCTGGAAATTCCCACGCCCCGCTGGTCCACCTATGAAGCCAGAACGCTGGGAGTGCCTCCCCGGGAAGACCTGCCGGTGTCGATTCAGGAGAGAGCGTGGACCTCCCCGATCTGGTACAGTCCGCTGTGACCTGAAGAGCCCCGGGGCAGGGGCGGCAAAGCGCTTTTGCCTGTAATCCATTGCGAAGCGAACATGGCCAGGAGTGAAAGATGAGCAAGGTAAATCCGCTGGATCTCGCCATGGTTGCGCTGGAAAACAGTAACCGGCAGTTTCACATGACGGCCTGGATGCTGTTTGAGAAGCCAGCCAGGCAGCGCAAGACTTTCGTACCGCGACTGCTGGAAGTATTCCGCAACAGCGAAGTGGCGCCGCCCTTCAACCAGCGCCTGGTCTGGAAGGGGCGGACCTCGGCCGAGTGGGAAACCGTCGAGCCCGACATGCACTACCACGTGCGGCACCTGGCGGTGGGGCCACCGGGCACCATGCAACAGTTCTACGATCTGGTCTCCTTTCTCAACACGCCGCTGCTGGATCGCGCCTACCCCCTGTGGGACTGCTACGTCATCGAGGGGCTTGAGGATGACCGCTTTGCGGTGATGATCCGGGTCCACCACGCTTTGATGGACGGGCAGGGGGGGCTGAAACGCTTCCGCGACGCCATGAGCGACGACCCGGCGGACCGGTCGATCCGGACAGTGTGGCAACCCCAGGCGGAGAAACCGCGCAAACAGCGCGCCCGCGTCACCCAGCCACAGGCCACCAAGCTGTTGTCCCGGCTCAGCGACCTCTCCTCCGGCGCGGTCGACCTGGCCACCGGTATGGTCAGGTTTGGCGCCGATTCCCTCAAAAAAGGGCAGGGGGCGAGCGGCCTGACGGGGGTGGCGGCAAAGACCGTCTTCAATACTTCCACCCGCTCATCGGCCAGGCGTTACGCCAACTGCGAGCTGCCGCTGGACAGCATCAAGGCGGTGGCGAAGGCCTCTCAATCCACCGTTAACGATGTCGCCATGACCGTCATCGATCACGCACTTCACCAGTATCTGCGGGAAGTGGGTGAAGCGGCTGGCGAACCCCTTTCCGTGCTCATGCCGCTCTCCTTTCGCACCGAGGAGCACGGCAGCGGCGGCAATCAGGTATCTCTCGACGTGGTGACCCTCGGCGACCCGGGCGCCGACCTGTTGCAGCGGCTGCAGCAGGTTCACGCGGCCGCTCGCGCGGTGAAAGCCCGCACCCGCCAACTGCCTATCGCCCTGCGGCAACTCTACTCTGTCTTCATCGCCGGTCGGGCGACACTGCTGCCGGATCTGTCGCCGCTGTTCAACGAGGTGCCCGTCGCCAACCTGCTGATATCCAATATGGCCGGTCCCCAGGAGCAGTTGTACCTCGGCGGGGCGCGGCTGGTGGCCTTCCACGGCCTGCCCATCGTGCCCCCCGGTGTCGGTCTGAACGTGACCTTCTCCAGCGTCAACAGGGATATATGCCTCGGAGTCGGTGCCCTGCCCGAGGCCATGGGCAACCCGTTCCGCCTGACGGAACTGATCCAACAGGCGTTCGCGGAACTGGAGCAGGAGGTGCTCGGTCCGCGAGCCGGCGCCGTCGCTGGAAAGAAGGCTGCCGGCAAGAAACCGGCATCACGCAGCAAGGCGAGCGGCAGGAAACAGAACTCGCGCAAGCGGGCAGCGAGTCCCCGGCGCTCAGCGCGATCTGAGTAGGGCCGGGAAATATCCGTGGCGCATGCGGCAGGTCAACCCTGGTGAAACCCGTCGGCATCATCGCCAATCCCGCCTCCGGGCGTGATATCCGTCGCCTGGTGTCCAGTGCCGATGCGGCCCCGATCAGCGACAAGGTCTCGATTCTGGTGCGCATGGTGCGGGCATTGGATGCTCTCGGGATCGAACGGGCGGTGTTCATGCCCGATCCCAATGGTATCGCCCTGCAAGTCGCCGAGGGGTTGCGCGGCGAGCTCACGGCAACGAGGCTCGAAACGCTTGCCCTGGATCGCCCGGAGGGCAACTTCCGGGACTCGATCCGCTCAGCCGAGGCCATGCGTGCGATGGGCTGTGCACTGGTGGTGGTGATGGGCGGTGACGGCACGTGCCGCGTGGTGAGCAAAGGCTGTGGCGACGTGCCCCTTTTGCCCGTATCCAGCGGCACCAATAATGTCTTTCCACAGTTCGTGGAGGGGACGCTGCTCGGTCTTGCCGCCGCCGCGCTGGCCCTTGAACTGGTCGATCCGATGGGCTGCTGCGAGCAGGTGCCCCTGCTGGAACTGCTCGGGAGTGACGGCGAGGTGGCGGATATCGCCCTGGTGGACCTGGCGGTCATCGACGCAGAGGATATCGGTTCGCGGGCTGTATGGCGGCCCGAGAGCATCCGCGAACTGTTTCTGGCCCGGGCGCGCCCGACACAGATCGGCCTCTCCTCCATCGGTGGGTGGTTGCGGTCAGTGGAGCCGGGACAAGGCCTGCATCTGGTGCTGGGTCAGGAGGGTAGCCCGGTCTCGGCGCCCATCGCGCCTGGGCTGATCGAACCGGTGAGGGTAGTCAGTCACCAGCCACTGGAGCAGGGCAAAGCCAGGGCAATCGAACAGGATCGGGGCGTGCTGGCGCTGGACGGCGAGCGGGAGATCGTCTTGTCCGGTGACGCGCCCTTTTTCGTCAGACTCTCTCAGGCTGGCCCCCGCGTCGTCGACCTCGAGGGCACGCTCGATGCGGCTGCGCGAGCGGGCATGATGACAGTACCGCGCGATTGAGTCCGGCGGCCATGACCGACCGGTCCGGGACCTGTCTGCCGCCGGCTGCCGCAGGGAGTCATAATGATGCACGACCTGCCATGACGACGTAATATCAGAAGCTGTCAGTGACATGGCTTTAACGGGATCGCCGGATCTCACGTCGTGTGGATCTGCCATGGGCGATGCGGCATTGGCGGTGCTGTTCAGGGATCGGGGGCGATCGGGTATTGAACGCTTGCAGGATTCTGAGCCTGTCTGCCGTCGACGGGTTGTTTGCAGGGAAGTGGCGACACGCCGATCGGTATGACCGGTGTGGGGAGGAGCAGGCACAATGACCAGAAAAGCGCTGGATGTCGGAGCCGTCGTTCACGCCAGCGCAGGCCTGCTGGCCCTTGTCCTGGGCGGGCTGATGTACCGGTATGCCTGGGCCCAGCCGCTGTTCGCCGGCCCGCACGCGCATCTGGCTCGCGAGGCGCTGGCGGAGTTCGACCTCGAACCGCTCTCCTCATGGCTCGGACAGCGCCTCACCTGATGGATGCGGGGCAGGGCGCCAATTTCTCCCTCTATGCGCTGGTGGCCTACTTTGCCGTGGTCGTCTGTATCGGCATTTTCTATTCCAGGCGCAACGACTCGACCGAGGATTTCATTCTCGCCGGACACAGTCTCTCCACCCCGTTCGTGACCGGCTCGGTCGTCGCCACCTGGCTGGGCGGCGCCGTCGTGCTGGGGGGTGCCCGGGAAGCCTATCTGGGTGGCTTTCAGTCCATCGTGTGGGATCCCTGGTCGCCGGTCATCACCCTGCTGCTCTGCGGCTTCTTTTTCGTGGGCATGTTCAGGCGCTCGCGCCAGGTCACGGCGATCGACTTCTACAGGTCGCGCTACAACACCGGTGTGGGCATGGTGAACATGGTCGTCGCCATACTGGCCTATATCTCATGGCTGTCGGCGCAGTTCCTCTCCCTCGGCGTACTGATCAGCCTCGCCTCGGGGCTGGACAATGTCACCGCCACCATAGTGGGCGCGGGTATCATCCTGGCGATTTCCGGCACCGGCGGGCTTTGGGCGCTGTCGCGCTCGGACATGCTGGCGTTCATCATACTCACCTTTGTACTGCTGGCGATCCTGCCTTTCGCCTTCGCGGCGGTCGGCGGCATTGGCGCCTTCGTCGAGAACGCGGGTACGTTCGATGGCGCCCAGCCCTTCAGCCTGTTTTACACCACCGAGCTCAACGAGCAGGGTGAACCGACGGGCTTCAGCGGTTACCTCGGCCTGCTGGGTATCTTCTACATGCTGGCCGCCTGGTTTTCTGTGGCGATTGGCGATCTCGGGGGATCGGTACTCATGGCCCGTGCCCTCGCAGCCAAAGACGAGAAGTCCGCCACCCGCGGGTTCGTCTTCGGCGGTTTTATTTATCTCGCGCTCGGTATGATTCCGGTCATCGTCGGGATGTGCGTGTTCATCCTAAACCCGGCGCTTCCCGAGGCGCAGCTGGACGACATCTTCCCGTCGTTCCTGCACAGCCACGCCCCGCAGTGGCTCGCCCTGCTGTTCGTGGTCGCGGTGTGCTCGGCGATCGTCAGCACCGCCGGGGACACCGTCCTGACGTCCGGTGCCTTGCTGGGATATACCGCATTCAGGATCGTGAGGCCGACGGCGACCGACGGGCAGTGCCTGGTGGCCACCCGTATCGCCATGCTGGCCATAGCCGGTGCTGGCCTGCTGTTCGGCCTCGCCGTGGGCAATCTCTACAAGCTGCTGGTCTTCGCGGGGGCCGTCTCCTTCCCGGTGATGTCGGTCACTCTGGTTTGCGGCATCGTGTGGAAGAAGGCGAACGTCACCGGCGCCTGGGCCTCGATCCTGACCGGCGCAGTCAGTTGGGTGGTGCTGGTCTTCGTGGTGATGCCCCATGTCGACGGCGAGATCTGGGATGCCATCTACATCGCCTCGGTGCCGGCATTCCTGTGCAGCCTGCTGGCCATGGTGACCGTGTCCATGGGCACGCAGCGCTCCTGCCCGCCGCAACCCATCCGCGATGTCGATGGCAACGACATCTCCGGTACACCGCTCTTCAGCTGGGGCCGGCGCCGCGCGGCGGACCGCTAGCTGCGCCGAAGCCGGCGGGGTTCAATGTTCGGCCCAGTGGGCGACCAGGGCGTCTGCCGCCG
>JARRPM010000011.1:113310-117125 GCA_037382865.1 Halioglobus sp.
TTCAATGTTCGGCCCAATGGGCGACCAAGGCGTCTGCCGCTGCCGCGGCGCCGGCAAACATCCACCAGTGCCCCAGTCCCTCCAGGCGACAGATCGGTGCGCCCAGTGAGTCTGCCACCGCTTCACACATGGCGTGGGACCCCGTGAAGGGGTCCTCCGTGGCCAGGAATACCAGGCCGGGGCGTCGCTCCGTGGTCGCCAGCCGCTGGCCCAGCCTGGCCATTTCCGGCTGGGCGGCGGAGCGGTACAGGGTCAGCACGCAGGCCCCCATGGCCTCGTTCATGTCGGCGGCCAGTGCCCGCGCGTGTTCGAGCGGGATATCGAACTCCGTGAGCAGCTCGGCGGTCTCCTCCGGGGGTAGCCCGAACATGCCCTTGACGGCCTCCTCGCCCACGCCCGGCGTCTGCCAGGCCTGGGCGTGGTCATGCCAGCTGTAATCCGGGTGGAGAATGCCCGCCACGTCGGCCGCCCAGCTCCGCAGCAGGTCCGGGCGCTCGGCCAGCACCCCATAGACGTGCAACGCGCCCCAGTCGTGGCCGACCAGGTCGATGTTCCCGCCCAGTTGCTCGAGTTGATCGATCAGCCAGGCGCGGTAACCGGTGCGGGTAGCGTCGAAACCCTCCGGGACCGGCGCACCGAATCCCGGTGGGGACAGGGCGACGACATCACTGACGCCCCGTTTCCCGAGCTCATCGAACAGCACGCTCCACAGGGTACTGTTCTCGGGGTTTCCATGTACGAACACCTTTGGCACGGAAAGGGGGACAGTTTACTTAATTCCTGTTAATGCGCGGAATCTGGAAGCCGGCGAGGCAGATAAGTGAACTGTCCCCAGATCTCTCGATGTTCAGTATAGCCTGTGGAGCCCCGTGTGCCGGGTAGCGTTTTGTCCGATCAGCGCACCTGCATGGCGGCGGCGGTTTTGGCTTTGCGGACGAGCTGGATGAATTCCGTCCGGTAGCCGAACCGGTCCGGTCCCTTCGTCTGCTGCGCCAGCTTGATCACGTCGTCGTAGTCGAAGTCGCCCGTATCCCTGCCGCCCTTGAGGAGCTGGGCGAAGCCGGCCACCGCGGTGGCGAAGCCGGTCTCGCCGTCGTTCGTGGTCACGTCGCCGGTCGTGACCGGCCGCGTGATCAGCCTGGAATCCTCTTCCTGCGGCAGCTTGTAGCGGATCTTGACGAAGGCGTATTCGCTGCCGCTACCCTCCGGCCGGGTCAGTGTCGGCGCATACCGGCGCTCCTCGATCTGCCGCGCATCGCTGCCCGCTGGCGTGAACTCGTAGATGGCGGTCACCGTATGGCCGGCCCCGATGTCCCCGGCGTCCACCGCGTCGTTGTTGAAGTCCTCGCGGTTGAGGCGGCGTGTCTCGTAACCGATCAGCCGGTATTCGGCCACCGTGGCGGGGTTGAACTCCACCTGGATTTTCACGTCTTTCGCAATCGGGAACAGCGTGGAGGTGGCCTCGTCCACCAGCACCTTCTGCGCCTCAGACAGCGTGTCGATGTAGGCGGCCACCCCGTTGCCGTTCTGCGCGAGACTCTGCATCAGGGCGTCCTGGTAGTTCCCCTGGCCGAAGCCGAGCACCGAGAGGAAAATCCCCTGGTCGCGTTTACGCTCGACGAAGCCCTGCAGCTCGCGCTGGCTGGTGATACCGACGTTGAAGTCGCCGTCGGTGGCCAGGATCACCCGGTTGACGGCATCCCTGTCGAACTGGCTCTCGGCCAGCTCGTAGGCCAGGCGGATGCCCTGGGCCCCGGCGGTGGAGCCGCCCGCCGACAGCGCCCGCATGGCGTCCAGGATTTTCTGCTTCTCCCTCACCGGCGTCGGCGCGAGCACGGTGCCGGCGGCGCCGGCGTAGACCGCAATGGCCACGGTGTCGTCTGGCGCTAGCGTGGACAGCAGCATCTCCATGGACTGCTTCACCAGCGGCAGCTTGTCCGGGCTGTTCATGGAACCCGACACGTCCAGCAGGAACACCAGGTTCGACCGGGGTCTGGCGCCGGGGGCGATGTCATAGCCCTTGATACCGATGTGCATCAGCCGGCGCCCCTCTGCCCAGGGGGAGTCCACCACGGCGACCGATGGCGCAAACGGCTGGGACCTGCTCTCCGGCAACGGGTAGTCGTAGTCGAAATAGTTGATCAGCTCCTCCGCCCGGACCGCGTCGGGCTGCGGCAGGACCCCGTTGTCGAGCATGCGGCGGACAAAGCTGTACGACGCGGTGTCCACATCCACCGAGAAGGTGGAGACCGGCTCCTCGGCCACCAGCTTCACCGGGTTCTGCTCGAACGCCGCGAAGCTGTCGCGTCCCGCGTCCCGGTAGTAGGGCGACACCGGAGCGACCTCGCTCTCCATCAGCACGCGACTGATTGACTCGTCCCGGGCGATGCCGGTGGCCGGCGCGGAGGCAATCGCGTCGGCTGCTGCAAACTGTTCCGCCGGCGGCGGGGCGGGGGTGCCGGCGTCCCGGTCGGCCCCGCCGTCATAGAGCGATTTCCCCGCTGCCTGCCGGGCGACTTCCTCGACTGCCCCGTGACTCACCGCAGCCGCCTCGCGGGCCTCGGTCACGACAGTACCGACCTGGCCGCCCGTTGAGTTATAACCGCGGCCGGCCTGCTCTGCGGCGTCCGGAAATACGGGTAGCTCGGGGCCGTGGTGGTGCGCCTGGTATTGCAGCCCGACGCCCACGGCTACCGCGGCGACGGCGGCTGCGGCGACGCCTGAGAAAACAAGCCGCTGGTTGAACCTTGACGAAGTGGACGTATGCATGGCGCTCTCCTTATCAGCTCTGTTGCCGATAATGAGACGCCGCCATCCCGCCATTCCTTTGGACGTTTTTTCCGATTCGTTGCTGGCCGGCCGGGCGCTTTCCGCGTGTTCCGCCGCGAACGTTGAGCGCGCCATGGCGATCGCCCGGCGCCTTGCCGCCGGGTCCGGCGGCGGGATGTCGAGCCCGTCGAGCGCGTCGCGTAGCCGTTTCTCGAGTTGCTCGTCGCTATCTGGCACGGATGCCTCCTTCCTCGAGCGCGAGGCGGTAGTGCTTCCTGAATTCGTGCAGGCGCCAGGAGACGGTGCTCTCTTTCACCTCCAGCACCCGGGCGGCCTCCGCATGGGTCAGTCCCTCGGCGTGTACCAGCAGCAGGGTCTCCCGGATGCCCTCGGGCAGTTCCTCCAGCCTGCGCAGTAGCTGCCAGAGGAAAGCTTGGTCCTCTGGACCATTGCGCTCCGACCCGGTATCACCGGCCTGCTCCGCCAACTCCAGTTCAGCAGCACGGTGGCGACCCTGGGACCTAGCCCAGTCCTTTGCGCAGTTGACCACCACTCGGTAGAGCCAGCTGGCAAAAGCCGATTCGAAGCGATAGGACGACAGGGCCCGGGCCAGCTTCAGGCAGGCCTGCTGGGTAATATCCTCTGCGTCGGCGCGGTTGCCGCTCCACTTGTAGGCGAAGCGGTAGAGAGTGTCGTAGTAAGCCTCGAGCAGTCGCTCGAAGGCGTCGGCGTCACCCGATTGCGCGGCGCGAATCAAGTCGTCGTCTGCCACCGGAGCTCCTCTGTGAGGGTAAGACGCCGTGCCGGCTGCAATCCTTGGAAAACGGGGACAGTTTACCTAATTCCTGCTACTGCGCGGAATCTGGAAACCCGCGAGGCAGATAAGTGAACTGTCCCCGGATCGCGCGGATCTCAGATAAGTGAACTGTCCCCGGATCTCCCCCGGATCTCCCACTGGCAGGGATAGCAGGCGGCGCGGCTTCAGGAACCATGCAGCCGCTTGAAAAAACTCTTCTCAGATCCCTTCATTAGTTCCTATACTTTTC
>JARRPM010000012.1:0-44660 GCA_037382865.1 Halioglobus sp.
TGCCGGAAACGCTGTAAATATAGGGTTTATCCTTGTGGTACTTAATGAGGCTTTGCTGCGAAATGGGTGACGCCTTCGGCACCATCTTTTTCTAACGTTAATCGTATTCCCAGGCTCCGCTGCCGCTGAGTGCTCGTGCGGGCCTGGCCGGTCGCGTTAAGTCCGGCTTTCGCCCCATCCTGTGGACTGGCGTATTGACCGAGTATACGGAAATAACCGGTACAAACGACCTGATCGTGAAATACAGCGCCTGAACACCAAGTGGGTCTCGTTTGCCACTAGGCCTTTCCGCTGCCGGGGCGGGGGTTGCAACGACAGGTTTCGTGAGCCAGTTCGGGCAGGATCGGTCGACAGGCAATGGGAGTTTTAGCGAGGAACAGGTTGCCGTATAGGCGACTGCAATCTGTCTGTAGTCGGCTTCTCGGCGCTGTCCGATGCCGGCTTCCAGGAAAGGCAGTCACTCGGCTCTGGGGGGAGGTACACCCGGCGGTGACATCGAGTGACGCAAGCACACCAATACGCGCTTCGATTGGGCCTACAACGCGCCAGAATCCACGTCCTTCAGAAATTTAATGAGACCGGGGTAATAGGTCTCCTGATCGTCCCACTGGGACAGGTGGGAGCCGTTGGGACAAAGCAGGAAACGACCGTCTGGAATCTGTTCCGCCATCCACTGCATGTGCGCCGGGTCCATCGTATCGTGGGTCGCGCCGATGACCAGGGTAGGCACGGTGATCTGCTGCAGATCGGCGGTGCGGTCCCACTGCTCGAGTAAGCCGCTGGCGCCCAGCTCGCTGGGACCCTGCATGGGAATGTAGACGTCGGGGTTGATGTGGGCGAAGGTCCTGTTGATTGCGTCCGGCCACTGGTCGACAGGCATGCGCAGAATATGGTCTACGTAGTGGTGTTCGATCAACAGGTCCATGTAGCGCTCGTTGTTGTAATCCCCTGCTGCTTCGAAGGCCTTGAGTTCCTCAAGCACCGCCGGGTCCATATCGGCCATCAGGACGTCTGCCGCATAACGGTTGTAGGCGGGGATGCTGGCCATCATATTGGAGATCACAAGGCCCTTTAAATTCTCCTGATACTTCAGCGCATACTCGATGGCCAGCATGCCACCCCAGGACTGGCCCACAAGATAGAAGTTCTCCGGCCCAAGGCCGAGTGCCTGGCGTACCTGTTCCACCTCTTCGACGAAACGCTCCAATGTCCACAGGGCGGGTTTATCAGGCTGGTCTGAGAAATAGGAGCCAAGCTGGTCGTAGTAATAGAACTCAATGCCCGCGGGAGTCAGGTACCTTTCAACCGATTCCCACTGTTCGTGGGTGGCGCCGGGGCCCCCGTGGAGCAACAGCACCTTGATGGCCGGGTTTTCACCCACCTTCCTGGTCCAGACATTAAAAGTCCCTTCCGGGGTTCTCACCGGGATCAGCGTGCCTTCACCCACGGTGGGTATGCGGGGCACGGTATTCCCCGGCTCTTCCGCCCCGACCATGACGGGGAGCACAGCGATGACCAAGCATGCGGTAAGCCATCTATAAGTGGTGCGCATTTCCATATCTCCCCCCGGTGTCACTTAAACTGAAAGCCAGATTGTGAAAAAGTATAGATGTTGTGCAGGGGAGCAACTGGAAGCGTTGACCTCTCCTGCCCCTCTCTTGCGGAGTTTTGCGCGGCCCCTGCGGGCCGCCTCAGGCCGCTGCGCCCTGTTTATCTGACGCCACTGCGCGCCATACCCTTCGAAGTGAAGTACTTGTCGCCCTGGCTACGCCGAGCTTGAATTTCCCGGGGATGGGCTTGGCGTTCAGATTGTAGATGTCCTGCAACAGATTATAGGCGCCGTAAGAGGCGTTGTATCCGGTCCTGCGATCGTACAGCTCGGCCCCGTAGTTGAACTGCAGCCGTCAGAGGTTGCCGCGACCGTCGTACATCTCCCCAGCGTAGGCTGACCAGCTGTCTTCGTCGAAATAGAAACGCCGCTTGCCGCAGAGATGGCGTACCCCCTCTTTCAGGTTGCCCTCTTCAACCCATACCCGGTGCTTCTCCCACCGCACGTGCTCGGGTTTCAGGAACTTCTCACCGGGCAGGTCCCCGACCTTCCTCTGGAACAGGAATTTGTAGTTGGAGTAGGGCAGGCTGAGAGGGGCGCAACCAGCAGGGATGCCTGACTGCCTCCGCGCCTCAGAATGACAGGCGAAATTGAAGTAGGCAGGTAGAACGTGAGGTCGTTCCCCGTTTCCACGCTGCTGACCTGTCTGAGACCGGCGATATAGTTTCAATTGAAACTATATCGGGCGTCCGCTATACTTCGGACTCCAGAGGAAGAGAGGTGGACTGCAGTTGCGGTCCGCTCCGGCACCCCATGAATCCCGCCTGCGACGCAGTTTGCCGCGGCAGTAGAAGCAGGCTGAACCGGGAGCGTAACGTTATGAATATCCAGAAGATTCACCACGTGGCCTATCGCTGTCGCGATGCCAAGGAAACCGTCGATTTTTACAGGAAGGTCATGGATATGGATCTGGTGCTGGCCATTGCCGAGGACCAGGTTCCCTCCACCAAGGCGCCCGATCCCTATATGCACATCTTCCTCGACGCGGGCATGGGCAACATCCTGGCCTTTTTCGAATTGCCCAACTCGCCGGAGATGGACCGCGACCGGAACACCCCGGACTGGGTGCAGCACATCGCCTTCGAGTTGGAGAGCGAGGAGGCCCTGATGGCAGCGAAAGCCCAGGTCGAGTCCTGCGGGCTGGAGGTGCTGGGGCCGACCCACCACGGCATTTTCAAGTCGATCTACTTTTTCGACCCCAATGGTCACCGTCTGGAACTGGCGGCCAATATAGACCAGCCGGGCGATCTCGAGAGGCTGCATGAGGTGGCACCGGCGATGATCGAGGAGTGGTCTAAAACCAAGCGGGCCCCGCGCCATGCGGCCTGGTTGCACGAGCGGGAATTCGGAGAAAAGCAATGAAGCTGGCATCACTCAAATCCGGGCGGGACGGCACGCTGGCCGTGGTCTCCACGGACCTTCAGCGCGCCCTGCGGGCCGGCATGACCCTGCAGCAGGCGCTGGATGACTGGGAGCAGGTCAGGCCCATGCTCGAGGCGCTCTTCGTCAAGGTGAACAGCGGAGAAGGAGAGGCTTTCGACGAGTCGCTGTGCGCCTCCCCGTTGCCCCGGGCCTACCAGTGGGCGGACGGGTCCGCCTACGTCAATCACGTGGAGCTGGTGCGCAGGGCCCGCGGCGCCGAGATGCCGGAAAGCTTCTGGACCGATCCGCTGATGTACCAGGGCGGATCGGATACCTTCCTGGGTCCGCGCGACCCGATCGTTATGGCCGATGCCGGCTGGGGGATCGATTTCGAGGGCGAGGTGGCGGTGGTCACCGGCGATGTGCCGATGGGCGCGACGCCGGAGCAGGCGGCCGGTCTCATCCGCCTGGTGATGCTGGTCAACGACGTCTCCCTGCGCAACCTGATACCGAACGAGCTGGCCAAGGGCTTCGGCTTTTTTCAGTCCAAGCCCTCCAGCGCCTTCAGCCCGGTCTGCGTCACCCCCGACGAGCTGGGCGACGCCTGGGACGGGGGGCGCCTGCACCTGCCGCTGGAGGTGGATTACAACGGCGAGCCATTTGGCAGGGCCAATGCCGGCGTCGACATGACCTTCGATTTTCCCACCCTCGTGGCCCACGCCGCGAAGACCCGCCCGCTGGGCGCCGGCGCGATCATCGGTTCCGGCACGGTCTCCAACAAGGATTCCGATGGCTCTCCGGGCAAGCCCGTTGCCGAGGGTGGCCTCGGTTACAGCTGCATTGCCGAGATCCGCATGATCGAGACGATCCAGGCAGGCAAGCCCTCGACCGCTTTCATGCAGGACGGTGATACGGTGCGGATGGCAATGCGGGATTCCCGGGGGGCTTCCATTTTCGGGGCGATTGACCAGGCTGTCACGATCGTCAGCACAGGAGGCTGAGCACCGGCGGGCACGCGGGTGCCACGTTGCCCGCTTTCGCACCGCCCGCCGCTGCGGTAAGCTCTCCGGTTGTGCGCAAGCGTCAGATTTGGAGGAGGAAACCATGGCGGATACATTCAGGGCAATTGTGGCGGACAAAAGCGATGGCGGTGTCGCCGCGTCCATCCGGGAACTGCAACTTGGCGACCTGCCGGACGAGGATGTTCTCGTCGATGTCAGTTACTCCACTCTCAATTATAAGGACGGTCTGGCGCTCACCGGCGCGGCGCCTATCTGTCGTACCCTGCCGCTGACCTGCGGGATCGACCTCGCAGGAACCGTGGTCGAATCCCGTGACCCGGCGTTCAGTGCCGGGGACCGGGTCCTGGTCAACGGGTTTGGTCTGTCAGAGAGCTTCCCCGGGGGTTACAGCCAGAAGCAGCGGCTAAAGGGGGAGTGGATCGTACGCGTCCCCGACAGCCTCAGTCTGGAACAGTGCATGGCCATCGGCACGGCCGGCTACACCGCCATGCTCTGCGTCCATGCCCTGCAGGACGCGGGTCTCGCGCCGGAGGCGGGTGCCGTACTGGTGACAGGTGCGGCAGGTGGCGTGGGATCCATTGCGGTGAGCCTGCTGGCTGGCCTCGGCTACGAGGTCCACGCCAGCACCGGGCGTATCGAGACCGAAGGTGATTTTCTCAGAGATCTCGGGGCGGCTGCCCTGGTTGCCAGGGAGGAGCTGTCACGGGACTGCAAACCGCTGGAGAAGGAACTCTGGGCGGGGGTAGTCGATACGGTCGGGGACAAGACCCTCGCAACGGCGATCGCGCAGACTTGCTACGACGGTGTAGTCACAGCCTGTGGTCTGGCCGGCGGTATGGGATTGCCTACCACCGTGATGCCTTTCATTCTGCGGAGCGTCACACTGCGCGGTATCGACTCGGTTATGGCGCCGCTGCCGCGGCGACAGAGGGCCTGGGATGCCCTCGCCGAGATGATTGATCGCGAGCAGCTGGACAGGATCTATCGCAAAGTTTCGCTTGCGGAGGTATTGCAGCTCGCCCCGCAGATACTGGCGGGGCAGGTGCGCGGGCGCGTCGTGGTTGACGTGAACGCCTGATTTTTGCCGCCCCACCCCGGCCTCTCCAAAGACCGGCGGGCGTCACGATTCGGGGCGGAGAAAAATCCCGAATTTCCCTGGCATTGCAGTTGACCACGGTGGGGCCGGTACATATAATGCACACCCTCGAATTGGCCGGGTACGACGAGACCGGGCCATGTGAAGTGCCAAGGGGCCTTCACAGCGAGAGAGTTTTGATGCGGGGTGGAGCAGCCTGGTAGCTCGTCGGGCTCATAACCCGAAGGTCGTCGGTTCAAATCCGGCCCCCGCTACCATTTGAGCACTGTCAGCTCCAGCACCGGCAGTGTGAACAAGAAAAAGCCCCTTTTCAGGGGCTTTTTCGTACGTGGAGAAAAATTCCGTGGCGACCAGGGAGCAGCAGATACAGCAATTGCTGGAACCCACGGTTGAAGCGATGGGCTTCGAACTGTGGGGTGTTGAGTACCTGTCCCAGGGCAGGCATACCCTGCTTCGCGTGTATATAGACGGGGAATACGGTGTCACCGTCGATGACTGCGCCGCCGTCAGCGAACAGGTGGGCAGCGTGCTCGACGTGGAAGAGCCGATCACCGGGGAGTACACCCTGGAGGTGTCCTCCCCGGGAATGGACCGCCTGCTGTTCAGGCTGGACCAGTATCCCGATTACATCGGCGAGAGAGTAGAACTGCGCCTGCGCAGCCCCTTCGAGGGGCGGCGCAGGTTCAAGGGTATTTTGAAAGGCGTGGAGGGCGAGGACGTCGTGATCGAGGTAGACGAACACGAGTACCTGCTGCCCCACGATGCGATAGACAAGGCGCGGCTGCAACCCGTCGCCTGAGCGCGGCAAGTGAACTGGCGAGGCTGGATATGACAAAGGAAATACTGTTGGTAGCGGAGGCTGTCTCCAACGAGAAGGGCGTGTCCGAGGACATCATCTTCGAGGCGATAGAGCTGGCGCTGGCAACGGCTACCAAAAAGCGGTACGACGAGGATGCCGACATCCACGTCGAGATCGACCGCGAAACCGGCGACTACGTCACCACGCGCCGCTGGCTGGTCGTGCCCGACGACGAGATGGCGCTGCTGGGCACTCAGCTCACCACCGAGGAAGCTGCAGAGAAGGACCCGGCACTGAAGCCCGGCGATATCTATGAAGAGACCGTGGAAAACGTCGGTTTCGGCCGCATAGCCGCCCAGACTGCCAAGCAGGTGATCGTCCAGCGTGTGCGTGATGCCGAGCGCGCCCAGGTGGTGGAAATGTACCGTGACCGCGTCGGAGAACTGGTCGCCGGCACCGTCAAGAAAGTGACGCGCGACAATGTCATCGTCGATCTCGGCAACAATGCCGAGGGCCTGCTGCCCCGCGAACAGCTGGTTGGTCGCGAAACCTTCCGGGTGAACGACCGCGTGCGCGCAATCCTGAAGGAGATCAGTACCGAGTCGCGGGGCCCCCAGCTGATATTGAGCCGGGCCTGCCCGGAAATGCTGATCGAGCTCTTCAAGATCGAGGTGCCGGAGATCTCCGAGGGCGTTATCCAGATTCGTGCGGCCGCGCGTGACCCGGGCTCCCGGGCAAAAATCGCGGTGAAGACCAACGACCAGCGCATCGACCCCGTGGGTGCCTGTGTCGGTATGCGCGGCTCCCGGGTCCAGGCAGTCTCCAACGAACTGGACAACGAGCGCGTGGATATCGTGCTGTGGGACGACAATCCGGCGCAGCTGGTGATCAATGCGATGTCGCCCGCGGAAGTGGAGTCGATCGTGGTGGACGAGGACAGCGGGACGATGGATGTCGCCGTGTCTGAGGACAACCTGGCGCAGGCCATCGGGCGCTCCGGCCAGAACGTGCGCCTGGCAGGCGAACTCACCGGCTGGAGCATCAACGTGATGAGCCTGGAGGAGGCCGCCGAGAAACACGAGGCGGAGGCCGGCCAGGTCATCCAGGTGTTCTGCGAACAGCTCGACGTGGACGAGGAGGTCGCGGAGATCCTGGTGGAGGAGGGTTTCACTACCCTGGAGGAGGTGGCTTACGTGCCGCTGGACGAGATGACGGCCATCGAGGGCTTCGACGAGGATATCGCCGAGGAGCTGCGGGCGCGTGCCAAGGACGCCCTGCTCACCCTGGCGATCGCGTCGGAGGAGCAGCTCGGCGCCCACGAGCCGGCGGAAGATCTGCTGACGATGGACGGCATGGACCGGCACCTGGCCTACATCCTGGCCAGCCGGGAGATCGTCACCATGGAGGATCTTGCGGAGCAGGGCGTGGACGACCTGATGGATATTCCGGAGATGACGGAAGAACGCGCGGGTGAGTTGATCATGACCGCAAGAGCGCCCTGGTTTGCCGAGGCACAGGAGTAATCCTGCATGGCAAGGTAAACGGCACAGAGGCAGGGTACTAAGGAGATTATTGAATGGCGCAGGTGACAGTACAGCAACTCGCAGAAGTGGTGGGGGCATCCGTTGAACGTCTGCTGACGCAGATGAAGGAAGCGGGCTTGCCACACGGCGATGCAGAGGAAGCTGTGTCCGATGAGGACAAACAGACACTGCTGACCTATTTGAAACGCAGCCATGGGGAGTCCACCGCGGCCCCCAAGCGCATCACTCTGAAACGCAAGACGATCAGCACGCTCAGGACCCCCGGGTCACAGGGCAAGAAGACGGTGAACGTGGAGGTGCGCAAGAAGCGCACCTACGTCAAGCGCGACCCCGCCGAGCTGGCGGCCGAGGCCGCCGCTGCCGATGAAATGGTGTCGGCAGAGGCGCTGCAGGAAGAGGCTCTGCGCGAGGAGCAGGCGGCAGCGGAGGCGGCAGAGGCCGAAAGGACGGCGGCCCAGGAGCAGGCTGTCCCGGCGGAGCCGGAGCCCGCCCCGGAGCCGGAGCCCGAGCCGGAGCCCGAGAATCTGGCCGATCTCGACCCGGAGATTCTGCGCCAGCGCGCGGCAGAGCGCCGCAAGCAGCAGGAGGCGGAAGAGGCCGCCGCCCGACAGGCAGCGATTGCCGCCCGCAAGGCCGAGGAGGCACAGCGCAAGGTTGCAACAGCGGCAACCCGTACCGAGGAGAAGAGCAAGGAGAGCGCGAAGCGTCCCAAGCGCCTGCACGAGGCGCCGACCTCGGTGGCCCAGGAAGAGTTCCGCCGCAAGCAGCGGGTAAAGCTGGATCGCGCTGCCCCCCTGGGGCGTGGCAAGCAGCGGGGACACAACCTCTCGCTCTCCGACCTGGAAGCGGCGGAGTCCGGGTTCGCCCGGCGCCGCGGCGGCCGCAAGAAACTGAAGGCGACTCATGCCGAGCACGCCAAACACGGATTTGAAATGCCCACTGAACGCAAGGTCCACGAGGTCGAGTTGGCTGACATGATATCGGTGGGCAGTCTCGCTCAGCAGATGTCGGTGAAAGCCGGAGAAGTCATCAAGGAGCTGATGAAGCTCGGCGTGATGGCCAATATCAACCAGATGATCGACCAGGATACGGCGATTCTTGTCGTCGAGGAGCTGGGCCACAAGCCCAAGCTGATCAGTGCCGATGCCCTCGAGGAGAAGCTGGAGGAGACCCTGTCACAACAGGAGGGCACCCCCGAGCCCCGGGCACCCGTTGTTACCGTCATGGGTCACGTCGACCACGGCAAGACCTCGCTGCTCGATTTCATCCGCGAGAGCCGTGTCGCCTCGGGCGAGGCGGGCGGGATTACCCAGCATATCGGCGCCTACCACGTGGAAACCGGGCACGGGATGATCTCCTTCCTCGATACCCCCGGCCATGCCGCTTTTACAGCCATGCGGGCGCGCGGCGCCAAAAGCACCGACATCGTCATACTGGTGGTGGCGGCCGACGACGGCGTCATGCCGCAGACCGAGGAGGCCATCCAGCATGCCCGGGCGGCGGAGGTTCCGCTGATCGTCGCGATCAACAAGATCGACAAGGAAGGGGCCGACCCTGAGCGGGTCAAGAACGAGTTGTCGGGCAAGGGTGTGATTCCCGAGGACTGGGGCGGCGATACCCAGTTCGTCAACGTCTCCGCGCACACCGGCGAGGGTATTGATGATCTGCTCGATGCGATACTGCTGCAGGCCGAACTGCTCGAGCTAAAAGCGCCGCGCGACGTGCCGGCCCAGGGCATCGTCATAGAATCCCGGCTCGACAAGGGGCGCGGTCCCGTTGCCTCGCTGCTCGTCCAGAGCGGCACCCTGCACCGGGGCGATATCGTGCTGGCGGGCCTGCAGTACGGCCGGGTGCGCGCGATGCTGGATGAAAACGGCCAGCCGATCGATGAAGCCGGGCCGAGCATCCCGGTGGAAATCCTCGGCCTCGACGGCACCCCGGATGCCGGTGACCAGTTTGCCGCGGTGGAGAGCGAAAAGCGCGCCCGCGAGATTGCCGACTTCCGCCAGGAGAAGACCCGCGACACCAAATTGCAGCGGCAGCAGGCCGCCAAGCTGGACAACATGTTCGAGAGCATGACGGCGGGCGAAAAGAAAACCCTCAATGTGGTGGTCAAGGCCGACGTGCGCGGCTCCCTGGAGGCGATCCAGACGGCGCTGGTGGACCTGGGCAACGAGGAAGTGCAGGTCAACATCGTGTCGGGCGGCGTCGGCGGCATCACCGAGACCGACGTCAATCTTGCGGTGACCTCCAATGCGGTGATCTTCGGCTTCAACGTGCGGGCCGACAATGCCGCGCGCAAGCTGGTCGAGGATGAGGGAGTGGACCTGCGCTACTACAACGTGATCTACGACCTGATCGATGACGTCAAGCAGGCTCTCACCGGCATGCTGGCGCCGGAGGTGCGCGAGGAGATCGTGGGTATCGCCGAGGTCCGGGACGTCTTCCGCTCGCCGAAATTCGGCCAGATTGCCGGCTGTATGGTGATCGAGGGAACGGTGTACCGCTCCAAACCGATTCGGGTGCTGCGCGACAATGTCGTCATCTACGAGGGTGAACTGGAGTCCCTGCGCCGCTTCAAGGAGGACGCCAGCGAGGTCCGCAACGGCATGGAGTGCGGTATTGGCGTCAAGAATTACACTGACGTGAAAGTGGGCGACCTGATCGAGGTCTACGAAGTCAAGGAGGTAGCCCGCTCTCTGTAGGCGGCACTGCTATGGCCAAGGAGTACAGTCGCACCCAGCGCGTGGCGGATTACCTGCAGCGCGAGCTGGCAGAGTTGATCCAGCACGAGGTGCGCGACCCCCGCATCGGCATGGTCAGCATAACCGGGGTTGAGGTCAGCCGTGATCTCGGTCACGCCAGGGTCTATTACACCTCCATGGAGGCCAACTCGAGCGAAGAGGCCAGAGATTCCACCGAGGCACTCAACCGCGCTGCGGGATTTCTGCGCAGTGAGCTGTCGCGGGACAGCAGGATGCGCAGCGTGCCCCAGCTGAGGTTTTACTTCGACAGCAGTGTCGGCCGCGGGCGGGAACTGGAGGCGCTGATCCGACGCGCCGCGGAGTCGGATCGGGAGCTGGGGTTGCGTGACGACGATACCGGGGAGGGGAGCTAGTGTCCCGGCGCCGCCGCGGCAGGGCGCTGGATGGCATCCTGGTGCTGGACAAGCCGTCCGGGATGAGTTCCAACCAGGCACTGCAGGCGGTGAAGCGACTCTATTTCGCCGCCAAGGCCGGACATACGGGGAGCCTCGATCCACTGGCGACCGGCGTTCTGCCGCTCTGTTTCGGCGAGGCGACCAAGTTCTCGCAGTTCCTGCTGGAGGCGGACAAGGCCTATGAGAGCACCTTCGTGCTCGGGGTGGCGACGGACACCGGCGACGCCGATGGCGCGGTGCTGGAACGGATGGACGCCTCGGGGATTGCCGCGGATGATGTGGAGCGGGCCCTAGAGGCCTTCCGCGGGGAGATCGAACAGGTGCCCTCCATGTACTCGGCGATCAAGCACCAGGGCCAGCCGCTTTACAAGCTGGCGCGCGAGGGGCAGGAGGTGGAACGCAGTGCGCGCCCGGTTGTCATAAAACAGCTGGAACTGCGCGGGTTTCGCGCTGGCGAGAACGCGCAGGCGGATATCTACCTGGAGTGCAGCAAGGGCACCTACGTTCGCTCACTGGCCGAGGACCTGGGCCGCGTCCTGGGCTGCGGCGCCCACGTCGCGAAGTTGCGGCGCACCAGGGCGGGACCCTTCGGGCTCGAGGACAGCGTGAGCCTGAGCACGCTGGAGGCGCTCAAGGCAAACGGGCAACTGGCTGAGCTCGATGCGCTGCTGCAACCGGCGGACGCCGCGCTGAACGGGCTGCCGCTGGTGCGGTTGTCCGAGTCCGGCGGCTTCTACATGCGCCAGGGACAGCCGGTGCTGGTGCCAAACGCACCCTGTGATGGTATGGTGCGCATCGCCCTGGAAACCGGCGAGTTTCTGGGGGTGGGAGAGATATTGGATGACGGGCGCGTCGCGCCGCGTCGCCTGATAGTCACCGGAAGGTGACGCGAACCTGTCTGTAAATCTGCACGGACAGGCTCTTTTTTCAATGAAGGGTGGCGTAGTGCCGCCCGAGGCAGATTTAACCAGAGGAAACAGAAATGGCTTTGAACGCTGAGCAAAAAGCAGAAATCGTCAAAGAGTACCAGGTAGGTGAAGGTGATACGGGATCCCCGGAAGTGCAGGTAGCACTGCTGACCGCGAATATCGAGCAGTTGCAGGGGCATTTCAAATCGCACAAGCACGACCACCACTCGCGTCGCGGTCTGATCCGCATGGTGAACCAGCGCCGCAAACTGCTCGACTACCTGAAGCGCAAGGATGTCGCGCGCTACTCAGACCTGATCAAGCGCCTGGGGCTGCGTCGATAAGCTTCTCACTGCACTGTCTGTCGTCCCGGTCCGGCTCAGGCCGTGCCGGGGCACACGTGCCCAAATACAGAATTGGAGAATAATTGTGAATCCAGTGACTAAAACATTCCAGTACGGTGGCCAGACCGTCACCCTGGAAACCGGCCGCATCGCCCGGCAGGCGAGTGGCGCGGTCATGGTGACCGTCGAAAATACCTCGGTGCTCTGTACTGTCGTCGCGGAGAAGAGCCCGCGCGAGGGCCGGGATTTCTTTCCCCTGGCCGTCCACTACACCGAGAAAACCTATGCGGTGGGCAAGATTCCCGGCGGCTTCTTCAAGCGCGAGGGTCGCCCCAGCGAGAAGGAAACCCTGACTTCACGCCTGATCGATCGGCCTATCCGCCCGCTGTTCCCCGACGGCTTTATGAACGAGGTTCAGGTTATCTGCACCGTCATGTCCGCGGACAAGCACATCGACCCGGATATCCCCGCAATGATCGGCACCTCCGCCGCGCTGGCCATTTCCGGCTGCCCGTTCAACGGGCCCATCGGCGGCGCGCGAGTGGGTTTCAATGAAGAGCACGGTTATATGCTCAACCCGACCTACGACCAGCTGGCCGAGAGCAAGCTGGACATGGTTGTCGCCGGCACGGCCGAGGCGGTGCTGATGGTCGAGTCGCAGGCAAAGGAGCTTAGCGAGGACCAGATGCTGGGCGCGGTGCTGTATGCCCACCAGGAGATGCAGGCGGCCATCCAGGCCATCAATGAGCTGGTGGCAGAGGCCGGCAAGCCGAAGTGGGACTGGCAGGCACCGCCTGTGAACGAGGAATTGCTGGCGGCCATCGAGGCCCAGGCGAAGTCCGAGCTGGGCGAGGCCTACCGCATCACCGAGAAAGCCGCCCGTTACGAGCGGGTCGGCGCCATTCGCGACGCCTGCATGGCGGCGCTGGCAGTCGAGGGCGGTCCCTCTGCGGATGAAGTGAAGGACGTTTTCAAAAGCGTCGAAAAGAGCCTGGTACGCAAGCGGATCCTGGCCGGCGAGGCGCGTATCGATGGACGCGACAACCGCACCGTACGGCCGATCGCCTGTGAAATCGACCTGCTGCCCAAGGCACACGGTTCGGCCCTGTTTACCAGGGGGGAGACCCAGGCCATTGGCGCGGTCACCCTGGGCTCCACTCGCGACGCCCAGATCATCGATGCTTTGGAAGGGGAGCGCCGCGATCCTTTCATGCTGCACTACAACTTCCCCCCCTACTCGGTAGGTGAGGCGGGTCGCGTCGGCTTTACCGGACGCCGGGAAGTCGGCCACGGCCGTCTCGCGCGCCGCGGGCTGGCGGCAGTTCTGCCCGGTGAGGAGGAGTTCCCCTATACCGTGCGTGTGGTCTCGGAAATCACTGAATCCAACGGTTCCAGCTCCATGGCCTCCGTGTGTGTCGGCTCGCTGGCACTGATGGCGGCCGGTGTGCCCCTGAAAGCGCCGGTAGCCGGTATCGCCATGGGCCTGGTCAAGGAGGGCAACCAGTTTGCCGTGCTTACCGATATCCTTGGCGACGAGGATCACCTCGGCGACATGGATTTCAAGGTGGCCGGAACCGCCGAGGGCGTCACTGCCCTGCAGATGGACATCAAGATCGAGGGCATCAACGAACAGATCATGCATGTTGCCCTGGAGCAGGCGCAGCAGGCCCGCCTGCATATTCTCGGCCAGATGAACGAGGTGCTTGCCGAACCCCGCCAGGTGACCTCCGAGAATGCCCCGAGCATGATCACCCTGAAGGTCGATTCCGACAAGATCCGCGATATCATCGGCAAGGGTGGCGCCACGATTCGTGCGATTACCGAGGAATCCGGCGCTACCGTGGACATCGACGACGATGGCACGGTGCGCGTGTTCGGGCAGGACCAGACCGCCCGCGATGCCGCCGTGGCCATGATCGAGGAGATCACTGCGGAAGCGGAGGTGGGAGCGGTCTACAACGGCACGGTCGCCCGCATCGTGGACTTTGGTGCTTTCGTCAATATCCTTCCCGGCAAGGACGGCCTGGTGCATATCTCCCAGATCGCCAACGAGCGGGTGGAGAGCGTGTCTGACCACCTCTCCGAGGGTGACGAGGTGCGGGTCAAGGTGCTGGACGTGGATCAGCGCGGCCGCATCAAGCTCTCCATCAAGGAACTGCTGGAGGACGAAGCCGAGGCCTCAGAAGAAGCGGTACAGGAGAGCGCCGAGTGAGCTAGCGGTTCACGGTTACCGCAATAAAAAAGGGCGCGCCAAAAGGCGCGCCTTTTTTTATTTGTCCGCATATCAACGCGGTTGCATTGGAGCGCTCTTGCGAGCGGTTCCGGGAGAAGGGCTGCTTTTCAGTCGCGGCCCGATATCCGCTTGGTGAAAAGCAGCCCTTCTCCCGAAACCTCGAACAGCGCCTTTTCAAGCAGGGATAAGGCGCCAGGATCGAGGCCCCGGGCAGGGGATACATTTTCACCAAGCGGATATCGGGCCGCGACTGAAAATGTATCCCCTGCCCGGGGCCGGTAGACCGAGCCACTCCCGCCAAATTGCAAAGAACCTGCCTGTGCCAGGGGAACGGGTCGTGCGTCCGGGCGGTTGAGCGGGCCGGCAGCCTTTACCCCAGCGGGTGGAGTCGCACCGGCAGGGTCTTGTAACCCCTGACGAAGTTGGACTTGACCCGCTCCGGTTCGCCCACCACCTCGACAAAGCTGAAGCGCTGCATGATCTCCTCCCACAGCACGCGCAGCTGCATCTCCCCGAGGCGGTTGCCCATACAACGGTGAATGCCGAAACCGAATGATATGTGGTGGCGCGGATTGGCGCGGTCGATGATGAAGCTGTCCGGATTTTCGATGGCGCGCTCGTCCCGGTTGCCCGAGACGTACCACATCACCACCTTGTCCCCCGCCCGGATGGTTTTGCCGCCGAACTCCACGTCACGTTTGGCGGTCCGGCGCATGTGCAGCAGCGGTGTCTGCCAGCGGATGATCTCCGATACCATGCCGGGTATGAGGCCGTGGTCGGCCCGCAGCTTGTCGTATTCGCCCGGGTTCTGATTGAGTGCCAGTACCCCCCCGCTGATGGAGTTGCGGGTCGTGTCGTTGCCGCCGACGATCAGCAGCAGGAGATTGCCCAGGTACTCCATCGGCCGCTCGACCATATCCGCCGTCTGCGGATCCCGCTGCAGCAGCGTGATCAGGTCGAAGCCGCCCTCCCGGCCTTTGCGCTCGTGCCAGATCCCGGTAAAGGTCTCCAGGCAGTCGCGCAAGCCCGCCACCCGCTCCTCGGGGCTGACGTCGCCGCCGGCGATCTCCGGTGAGCCGGCGGCGATGTCGGACCAGTAGGTCAGCTTCCTGCGCTCCTCGAAGGGGAAATCGAACAGGGTGGCCAACATCTGGGTGGTGAGGTTGATCGACACCCGCTCCACCCAGTCGAAGGTATCACCCACCGGCAGGTTATCCAGGATCTCCACCACCCGGCCACGGATCAGCGACTCCATCTCCGCCAGGTTCCTGGGCGCCACCACCGGCTGCACGGCGCGCCGCTGCACGTCGTGTTTGGGGGGGTCCATGGCAATGAAGTTCTCGAAGGGCACCTCGTCCCCGAGGTCGCCGATAACGATGCTCGGCTCCGAAGAAAACGCCTCGTGATTGGTATCCACCGCGACGATATCCTCGAAGCGGGTGACCGACCAGAACGGCCCGAAGGCGCTGTCGGCCAGGTAGTGGACCGGCGCCTCCTCCCGCAGCCGGGCAAACCAGGGGCGCCAGGCATCCTGCTCGTAGAGGCGCGGGTCGCTGACGTCCATCTGCGCCAGCGGGACGGTGTGGGGGTCGGGCAGTGTCATAGGGTTCATGGCTTCATCCTGGGTTCGTCGGGGCACTACATCTGGAATTCGGGCAGCCGCACGACCAGGCCATCCAGTGCGTCGGTCACTTCGATCTGGCAACTGAGGCGGGACAGTTCGCTGCGATCCGGCCGGATGGAGAGCATGGCCTCCTCCATGGCACCGCGCTCGCCGGTCGCCGGCAGCCACGCCTCCTCCACGAAGACGTGGCAGGTGCCGCAGGCGCAGGACCCGCCACAGTCCGCGTCGATGCCGGGTATGCCATTGTCGATGGCGGCCTGCATCAGGGACATGCCGGGTTCGGCATCGATGGTGTGATCTGTGCCGTTGTACTCGATGAGGGTGATTTTCGTCATCTTTAAGCTTCCTCGCTGCTGGGTGGTTCAAAGTGTAACGGTCAATCAATCGGGGTTAAGGTCATTTTTTGTCTAAATAGGGTCATTTTCTGCCATCAGCGGTGCACAAGTCACGTGAACGGCCCCGGCGATACCGCGCGGTGTGGAGTCGTTCCCGGTCACCCGCTCACCCGGCGCGCCACTCCACCGTGCACCGGCACTACCGCGGGTAGAGCTGGATATCGCGGAACTTCACCGTCCCCTCCCCCCAGTGCTGCAGGGCGATGAAACCCGGGGCCGGGTCGGCATCCTCCAGCACGGCGGTGGTCTCCCCGTTGACCCGCACTTCGATCAGCTGTCCCAGGGCGGTGACCTCCAAGGTGTTCCAGCGTCCGACGGTCTGCACCTGCGCCAGGGGCGGCATGAAGCGGAGGACGATCGCCCCTGTGCGGGCTTCCTGTCGCGGGTGCTGGTCCCAGATGTTGAGCTCGTAGCAGGTATCCGGGTGGATATCCGCGTAGTCGCTGCAGCGGATGAAGACGCCGGAATTGGTGGTGGCATCGATCCAGAATTCCAGCCGGAGGTAAAAGTTCCCGTACCGGCCCGTAGTGGCCAGGAAGCCCTCCCCGGGCCCGCCCGCGACGATCTCATGGTCCCGAACGGACCAGTCCGCCTGCCCGATTCCCCGCCAGCCGGCCAGGGATGCGCCATCGAAAAGAAACGTGGGTCCCATGCAGGCGGACAGGATGGCGACAAGGGCGCAGAACGCGACGCCCCTGCCCCGGGCCGTGCCGGCGGGGGCCGGGCTCGCGGCAAACGCCACAGCGACGTTTCAGGTTCCCGGGACCGCTCGGATCAACTGAACAGGGACTCCCCGCTCAACCCCTGGGTTTCCATGATTGTGCGCAGGCGCTTGAGCGCCTCGACCTGGATCTGCCGGACGCGCTCCCGGGTAAGGCCGATCTCGCGTCCCACCTCCTCCAGGGTACTGCTCTCATAGCCGCGAAGGCCGAACCGGCGCGACACCACTTCCCGTTGCTTCTCGGAGAGCTCTTCCAGCCAGGAGGCGATGCTGTCCTTGATGTCACTGTCCTGCAGCAACTGGGAGGGGTCGGACACCTGGGCGTCGGCGATAGTGTCGACAACGGCCTTCTCTGAATCGGGGCCCACCGGCGTATCCACCGAGGCAACCCGCTCATTGAGACCCAGCAGGCGCTTCACGTCCGCCGCCGGTTTGTCCAGCAGATCGGCGATCTCCTCGGCGGTCGGCTCGTGGTCCAGTTTCTGGGTCAGCTCGCGCGCCGCGCGCAGGTAGACGTTCAATTCCTTGACCACGTGGATCGGCAGCCGGATGGTGCGGGTCTGGTTCATGATAGCCCGCTCGATGGTCTGGCGGATCCACCATGTCGCGTAGGTGGAAAAACGGAAACCGCGCTCGGGATCGAACTTTTCGACGGCCCGGATCAGCCCCAGGTTGCCCTCTTCTATGAGGTCCAGCAGGGTCAGTCCCCGGTTGATGTAGCGGCGGGAAATCTTTACCACGAGACGCAGGTTGCTCTCGATCATGCGCTGGCGACCGAGCTGGTCACCCTTGCGCGCAAGGCGGGCGTAATGCTTTTCCTCATCCGCGGTGAGCAGCGGCGAGTAGCCGATTTCGTTGAGGTAGAGTTGGGTGGGATCGAGTGACTTGTCTGCCTTGCGCGCGTTTCTGGCGCGGGCCCGGTTGAAGCGCTCCTCCTCGGAATCGCTCGTCTCCTCTTTCGCCTCGACTCGCCGCGAGCGCGTTGCGGCGCCCCGCGTGTTCGTGCCACTGCTGTCCGCGCTCTTGGAGCCGCGCGCCTTGCGGGCTTTAGCGGCGCTCTTGCCAGCGGGTGTCTTCTCTGCTGATGGGCCTGTGGAGCCGCTCGATTTGGATATCCGTTTCGAGCTTGTCATTGTTCCTTCCACATCCATGGCCATACCTCAACTTGTTTTAGTGTGAATACTGAGTGTATTTCCCGCCGGGCCGGCCAGATTAACTCAAACCAATCGGCGATTACAAGCATTCCCACAGAGTACGCGTGGCGGGCAGAATCGCACCCCACGTCCCTGCCCCAAACTGGTCAGGCCAGAGGCGCGCCGGTGGCGCTACCGCCGTGGCAGGAGGGCCTGCGGGTCGACGGGCTTGCCCCGGCGCCTTATCTCAAAGTGCAGCTTGACCGTATCGGTTCCCGAACTGCCCTTCTCTGCAATCTGCTGGCCCGCCCTGACCCGGTCGCCCTCCTTCACCAGCAGGCGCTCGTTGTGGCCGTAGGCACTGAGGTACTCCTCGTTGTGCTTGACGATCAGCAACTGACCGAAGCCGACAATGCCGGTGCCAGCGTAAACGATCACGCCGTCTGCAACGGCATGGATCGCATCGCCGCGCCTGCCATCGATGTCGATGCCCTTGTGGACACTGGCGGAATATCCCCGGGTAACGCGCCCGGCGGTGGGCCAGCGCCAGGCCCTGATCGGTCCGCCCACTGCCGCCGCGCCCCTATTGATGGCAGACCCAGGTGAAGGCTTCGTGACAGGTGCCGGTTTTTTGACCGGCGCAGGCGCCGGTGATTGCGCCGGGTAGGGTGTGGCAACTGCGGGACGGGATGCGGGCGCCGGCGTGGTTGGGGCAGTCGTGGAGGGTGAGGCCGGCCGCGGCACGGCGGGTGTGCGAGGCGTGGCAGCGGCTGCCGGAGGCGCCAGAGCGCCCTTTTGCGAGGCGCCCTTTTGCAAGGCACCCTCGTGCAGCCGGATCCGCTGGCCCGGGTAGATGGTGTAGGGAGCGGGAATGCCGTTGGCGGCGGCCAGACGGCGAAAGTCCAGTCGATAGCGGAATGCTATAGAGTAGAGGGTGTCACCGCGCTGCACCGTGTAGCTATCGCCAGCGGGAGCGGGCCTGGCATGACGGTCCTCGACGGGCGCCCGGGCGTCACTGCCACCGCAACCGACGAGGCCGATGAGCAGCAGGCAGTATGCGATGTTTCTGAGCACCCTTCCCCCGAATGACGGAGCCATCCATCCGCTTCCGTGTCCTGCCCGGTGAACTGCTGCTAAACCCTTCCCCACCGGGTGTCGATCACCCAGACGATGGCAAACCCCGTCACCATCAGTGCCACACAGAGCGCCAACTGCGGTTCCTGGCCCGTCACCGCCAGAAACTCGGCGGGTGACACGGGCACCTGCTGGGCCGGCTTGAGCTGCCCGTGACTCCCCTCGATCCAGTGCAGCACCCGCTTCCAGGGCCAGACGACCGCGAGGGAACCGAACAGGAACCCGGTGAGCAGCGCCATGGTACCCTGGTGGAAGTGATGCAGCAGCCAGTAGAGCAGGCGCGAGAAGCAGAGCAGGCCGCTGCCCGCACCGACAGCGAATACGGCCATGAAAAGCAGGTCCAGGGACCGGACCGCAGCCAGCACCGTACCATACATGCCCAGCAGTACCAGAATGAAACTGCCGGAAATCCCGGGCAGGATCATGGCGCAGATGGCCAGGAAACCCGACAGGAACACCCCGCCCAGCCCCATATCCAGGTGCAGCGCAGGCGCCAGGGCAATCGCACCCGCCGCCGCCGCGCCCGCAATGAGACAGAGCGCCCGCGGCCCGTTCCAGGCTTCGACCTGACGCAGGAGGACCAGCGCCGAGGCCAGGATCAGCCCGAAGAAGAATCCCCAGAGCGGGACCGGATGGTGCTCGAGGAGCCAGGAG
This sequence comes from Halioglobus sp., assembly GCA_037382865.1. GTDB lineage: Bacteria > Pseudomonadota > Gammaproteobacteria > Pseudomonadales > Halieaceae > JARRPM01. The sequence goes on from JARRPM010000012.1 coordinate 19,739, forward strand.
ATCAGCCGCGCGAGGGTGAAGATGCTGGTGGCGATGCCGAGCAGGAGGGCCAGCAGGAAACCGCCGTTGACGTGCCGCCAGGCACCGGCGATATCCAGCCGCGCAAGCCGGCGCAGCAAGTCGAGGTCAAAGGCCCGGATGCTGCCGAGCAGGGCGTCGTAGATGCCGGTGATGAACGCCATGGTGCCGCCGGAGACCCCGGGCACGATATCCGCCGCTCCCATCAGCATGCCGCGCAGGAAAACGCCCAGGCTGGACGGTTCCGGGCCGCCAGTCTCCTGCGGGTCCGAATCAGTCACTTCACCGTGCCCGGGCGCAGGGGCACGAAGTTGACCGCTTCGACGATGTCCGTTGCGAAGCCCTCATGCGTGCGGGTCACCACCTGGAGGTGCTGGCTTTCGCCGCCCACCGGAATCACGAGCCGGCCACCGGGCGCCAGCTGCTGCAGCAGGCTCTCGGGAATGCGCTCGGGCGCCGCCGTGGTCAGGATGCCGTCGAAGGGCCCCTTCTCGGGCCAGCCCAGGGTCCCGTCCGCGTGAGACATGTGGACATTGCGCAGCTTGAGCTTGCGCATCCGCTGGCGCGCCTTCTGCTGCAGCGGCCTGATCCTCTCCACGCTGTACACCTCCTCGACCAGCTGCGCCAGGATCGCGGTCTGGTAGCCCGAGCCGGTACCGATCTCCAGCACCCGGCGCAGGGGTCCCGCCGCCATCAGCAGTTCGGTCATCCGCGCGACGATGTAGGGTTGCGAAAGCGTTTGCTGGAAACCGATCGGCAATGCCACGTCCTCGTAGGCGCGGTGCGCCATGGCCTCGTCCAGGAAGAGGTGGCGGGGGGTGGAGCGGATCACGTCGAGCACCGCCAGGTCGCGGATACCCTGCTCCGAGAGCCGCTGGATCAGGCGCTCCCGGGTCCGCTGTGACGTCATCCCGATGCCGTTGAGGTCGACCCTGCTCACTCCCGTCACCACCCCCCGCATACCGCCGGCCTGCCCGGATGCGGCGCCCGCACGGGTACCGGCACCGCCTGCTGTCGTGTGAAGTTCATACCGAAAGCCCCAATCGTTAAAACGGTCACGCCTCGCCGGGCGCTTGCCAAATGGCCGCCGGGTGGATTCCGGGCGTCGACCCCGCCCCTGGCCGGCCCTCCCGGTACCGCACCAGCTCCGCCAGCACTGCCGTCGCATAGCCGCCTGCCGGGAGCGCCATTTCCAGCCGCAGGCTGCGATCATCACAAAACCGCCAGGAAAAGTCATCCACCGGCATGCGCGCCGGTCGCCAGCCCAGTTCCAGACCGGCCTCCTCCAGGAATGCGCAGGTGGCCTCCTCCCCGGCCAGCACCCCGGCCTGCCAGGTGAGGCGTTCCGCGCCTGCGGGCGAGGCGCCCCGCCCGACCAGCGGCAGCGCGGGATGGACGTCGCCGCGACGGGCCCGCGCCTGTAAGTTTTCATCCACCACCTCACAGCTGAACAGGCTGCGGGTGCCCCGCAGCATGCAGACGTCACCGGGCAGCAGTCGGTCCCACTCCCCCGAATCGACCCGGGCGGCGAGCAGCCTGTTGAACAGCAGGGCGCGCAGTGCCGAGAGGTAGAGGCCGCGCCGCTCGCGCGATACCCTGCTGCCACCCGACGCCATCCACTCCCGCGCCTGCTGCAGTGTCGCACCCTGGCGCCCGAAGCGCTGCTCACCGAAGTAGTTGGGCACCCCACGCGCCCGCACACGCTGCAGCCGTTCCTCGAGCACGACGCGATCACCCGCCAGGTCGCGCAGCACCAGCCTGAAACGGTTGCGGCGGTGAACCCCGCGCCTGAGTTTGCGCAGGTGGCGGCTGACAGCCAGCACCTGGACATCCCCGGCACTCGCCAGCGCCTGCCAGTCCGGCTCCTGCCGTCCCGCCATTCGCACACTGAGCCACTGCCGGGTCAGCGCGTTGCGATCCTTGAGCCCGCTGTAACCGATATCCCGGCGCGGCACACCGCTGAACTGCGCCAGGCGCCGCACCAGATCCAGGGTATTGAGGCCGCGCTTCTGCAGGTGCAGGAACGCGTGTTCGCCCTCCCCGGCGGGCTCGAAACCGAGCTCCTCGCTCACCTGGAAGTCCTCCGGGGAGCTGCGCAGCACGGCACTGGCACAGGGCGGGCCTGCCGCACGCGGCCACTCCGGGATCATGCCGGCGCCGCTGCCAGCAGCACGACCGCGTGGGCGGCGATGCCCTCCCCGCGACCGGTGAAGCCCAGTCCCTCGGTGGTCGTCGCCTTGACGTTCACCTGCCCGGCGGGAACCCGCAGGTCCGCCGCCAGGTTGGCGCACATGGTACCGATATGCGCCGCCATGCGCGGCGCCTCAGCGACCAGGGTCGCGTCGAGGTTGGCGACGACCCAGCCGTCCCGCGACACCAGGGACATGACCCGCCGCAGCAACAGGCGGCTGTCGACGTCCGCGTTGGCCGCATCGGTGTCGGGAAAATGCCGGCCGATATCGCCGGCGCCGATCGCGCCGAGCAGGGCATCGCACACGGCGTGCACCAGCACATCCCCGTCCGAGTGGGCTATCAGGCCGCGCGGGTGGGGAATGCGGACGCCCCCGAGGGTCACCGCATCACCCGCCCCGAACCGGTGTACGTCGTAGCCATGGCCGATACGCATCTGGCAGTTCTCCTACCCGGGGTCGGGTGAACGACCGGCCAGGTACCAGGCCGCGAGTCGCAGGTCACCGGGCACGGTCACCTTCAGGTTTCCGGGAGAGCCCGCCACCAGGCGCACCGGGTGCCCGGCCATTTCCATCGCCGAAGCCTCGTCGGTCACGGCCAGCCCGAGGCTCCTGGCGGTTTCCAGGGCAGCGCGGAGTTCGCCGAGGCGGAACATCTGCGGCGTCTGGGCGCGCCACAGACGGTTCCGGTCGAGGGTGCGCGCCACCAGGCCGTCGTCGCCGGCCAGCTTCACCGTGTCCACGATGGGTTCGGCCAGGATGCCCCCGATGCCGCCAGCCAGGACCTCCGCGATCAGCCGCTCCAGGTCCGCCAGCCGGAGGCACGGGCGGGCGGCATCGTGCACCAGCACCCACGCTTCTGCCGGGGCTTCCCGCGCCAGGGCCTGCAGACCGGCGAGGACCGAATCGCTGCGCTCGGCACCACCGGCTACCCGCCGCACCCGGGCGTTGGCCATCGCGGGCAGTGCATCCGCCCGCCGGTCATCCGGGTGCAGCACCACCGCGACCGCCCCCAGGGATTCACAACGGAGCAACGCCTCCAGGCTGTGTTCAAGCAGGGTGGCGCCGGCCACTTCGAGGTACTGCTTGGGCAGCTCACCACCCATGCGCACCCCGCTTCCCGCGGCCGGCAGGACCGCCACGCAGCGCCGTGCCCGGGGCCGTGTCACGGGGCTGGCGCAGACGGGCCGGCCGGCCGGGATCCCGCGCCCTCCTTGTCCACGAACTGGTAGAAGGTTTCGCCCTCGCGGATCAGCCCCAGCTGCTCCCTGGCCCGCTGTTCGACGCCCGCGTTACCGGTCTGCAGCTCCAGCACCTCCCGCTCCAGTATGGCGTTGCGCTGCCGCAGCTCCTCATTGGCCCGGGTCTGTTCCTCGACCTGCCGCTGCAGGCGGCGCTGCTCGGCAAGGCTGCCCTCTGCAATCCACAGACGGTATTGCAGGATCCCCAGGAGCAGCAGCAGTCCCACCAGCAGCCAGCGCATTCAGCCCTCTTCGGCACAGGGGCCGCCTGAGCGGCCAGGCAGTGCCGCAGGCCGGGGCGCACCCGGGGCCGGGCAGCGCGGCGGCTGGGTCATCACCGGGCAAACTCCGCGAGCCCCCGGTAGGGGGCCCGGCCATCCAGCTCGGCCTCGATCCGCAACAGGCGGTTGTACTTGGCAACCCGGTCCGAGCGGCACAGGGATCCCGTCTTGATCTGGCCGGCAGCGGTGGCCACCGCGAGATCGGCTATCGTGGTGTCTTCCGTTTCCCCGGATCGATGCGAAATCACCGTGCTGTAACCCGCCGCCTTGGCCAGGGCGACGGCATCGAGGGTCTCGGAGAGACTGCCGATCTGGTTTAACTTGATCAGGATGGAGTTGGCGACGCCCCGGTCGATCCCCTGCTGCAGAATGCGGGTATTGGTCACGAACAGGTCGTCACCCACCAGTTGCACCTTGCTGCCGATCTTGTCGGTCAGGAGTTTCCAGCCGTCCCAGTCTGACTCGTCCAGTCCGTCCTCCACCGAAATAATGGGGTGGGCGGCGATCAGTTCCGCCAGGTAGTCCGCAAAGGCCTCGCTGCTGAACTGCTTGCCCTCCCCCGCCAGGTCGTACACGCCATCCCGGTAGAATTCCGATGCGGCACAGTCCAGCGCCAGGGCGACGTCGGTGCCAAGGCTGTATCCCGCTTGTGCCACTGCCTCGGCGATTACCTCCAGCGCCGCCTCGTTGGAGGGCAGGTTCGGTGCAAAACCGCCCTCGTCCCCCACGGCCGTATTGAGGCCGCGGCCGGCGAGAACCTTTTTCAGGTGGTGGAAGATCTCGGCGCCGGCGCGCAGCGCTTCGGCAAAAGTGGGGGCGCCCACGGGCTGGATCATGAACTCCTGGATATCCACATTGTTGTCGGCGTGTTCGCCCCCGTTGAGGATGTTCATCATTGGCACCGGCATGGAGAACGACGAACTGCCGTTGATCTCCGCGATATGCTGATACAGGGGGATCCCCCGTGCCTGGGCCGCCGCCTTCGCCGCCGCCAGGGAAACGGCGAGGATGGCATTGGCACCGAAGCGGGCCTTGTTGTCGGTGCCATCGGCCTCGATCATCGCGCTGTCGAGTTCCCGCTGCGCCCCAGCGTCCCGGCCCAGCAGCAGGTCACGGATCGGGCCGTTGACGTTGGCCACCGCGTTCAGCACGCCCTTGCCGAGATAGCGCCCGGCATCACCGTCACGCAGTTCCAGTGCCTCGCGGGAACCGGTGGAGGCTCCGGAGGGGGCACAGGCCGCGCCCACGGCCCCCGACTCGACGGTGACTTCCGCCAGCACAGTGGGGTTGCCGCGGGAATCCAGGACCTCGAAGGCCTGTACGTTTGCAATTTTGCTCATCGGGTTACTCCGTTATATCAGTCAGCCGTTCTATTCGATGACAAGTCCGGGCAGCGATTTGACCAGATCATCCACCGCCTTGACCTGCGCCAGGAAGGGTTCGAGTTGCGCCAGGGGCAGTGCGCTGGGCCCGTCGCAGAGCGCCTGGTCGGGATCAGGGTGGGCCTCGAGGAACAGCCCCGCCAGGCCGACCGCCATGCCGGACCTGGCCAGCTCGGCCACCTGCCGGCGGCGGCCGCCGGAGGCTGCCCCGGCGGGATCCCGGCACTGCAGCGCGTGGGTCACGTCGAACACCAGCGGGGCATTACCGCAGGCCTCTTTCATCACCCCGAACCCGAGCATATCGACCACCAGGTTGTCGTAGCCGAAATTACTGCCGCGCTCGCACAGCAGGATCCGGGTATTGCCGCACTCGGCAAATTTTTCCACCACGTTGGCCATCTGCGAGGGACTGAGGAACTGGGGTTTCTTCACATTGATCACCGCGCCGGTCGCCGCCATCGCCTCGACCAGGTCGGTCTGCCGCGCCAGGAAGGCGGGCAGCTGGATAATGTCACAGACCTCTGCCGCGGGTGCCGCCTGCTCCGGCGCATGGACGTCGGTGATCACCGGCACCCCGAAGGTCGATTTCACCGCCGCGAGAATCTCCAGCCCCTCTTCCAGGCCCGGCCCGCGAAAGGAGTGGATGGAAGAGCGGTTGGCCTTGTCATAGGAGGCCTTGAAAACGTAGGGGATGCCCAGCTTGCGACAAACCCGCACATAGTGCTCGGCGACCTGCAGGGCAAAATCGCGACTCTCCAGCACATTGACACCGCCAAGCAGGGCGAAGGGCGCATCGTTGTCGAAGGTGATTTCCCCCAGGGAGACTGTGCGGTCACTCATGCCTTTTTCCTCTCACTGCGCCACCGGCGCACTACCGGTCAGCGCCGGGAGTGGTCGATGGCGGCCTTGATATAGCTGGTAAACAGGGGGTGGCCACCGCGGGGCCGCGAAGTGAATTCCGGGTGGAACTGGCAGGCCAGAAACCAGGGATGCGCCGGCAATTCGATCATCTCGACCAGGGAATGGTCGGCGGACCACCCCCCGACGCGGATGCCGGCGGCACAAAGAGTATCCAGGTAGTTGTTATTGACCTCATAGCGATGACGGTGACGCTCATGAATCACATCGGTGCCATAGATCTCGCGGGCCCTGCTGCCCTCCACCAGGTGACAGGGCTGGGCGCCGAGACGCATGGTCCCGCCCAGGTCAGAGGACGCATCCCGCTGCTCGACGCTGCCATCGACGTTCTGCCACTCGGTAATCAGGGCGACGATCGGGTGCGGCGTGGCCGGCTCCACCTCCGTGGTGTGCGCGCCCTCCAGGCCGCAGACGTCACGCGCATACTCCACCAGCGCCATGTGCATCCCCAGGCAGATGCCCAGGAACGGAATATTGTTCTCCCGCGCATAGCGCACGGCGGTTATCTTGCCCTCCACCCCGCGATCACCGAAGCCGCCGGGCACGAGGATTGCGTCCACCCCCTCCAGCACACGGGTCCCGTCGCGCTCGATATCCTCGGCATCGACATAGTCCACCTTCACCTCGGTCAGGGTCTGCAGGCCAGCGTGCTTGAGGGCCTCGTTGAGGGACTTGTAGGCATCGAGCAGGTCCGTGTACTTGCCCACCATCGCGACCCTGACCGAACCGCTGCTCTCGCTGAATTCCCGCTCCAGCACGTCGTCCCACTCGGAGAGATCCGCTTCGGGGCAGCTGATGCCGAAGCGCTCCACCACGAAATCGTCCAGGCCGAAGGCGTGCAGCCTGCCGGGGATCCGGTAGATGGAGTCGGCGTCCAGCAGGGGGATGACCGCGCGCTCCTCCACGTTGGTGAAGAGGGAGATCTTCTTGCGGGCGCTCTCCTCGATATCCACCGAGCAGCGGCACAGGAGAATATCAGGCTGCAGGCCGATGGAGCGCAGCTCCTTGACCGAGTGCTGGGTGGGCTTGGTCTTGATCTCACCCGCAGTGGCGATATAGGGCACCAGGGTCAGGTGCATCAGGAGCGCGCGGCCGGGGCCCAGCTCAACCTTGAGCTGGCGGGCGGCTTCCAGGAATGGCAGTCCCTCGATGTCCCCCACGGTACCGCCGATCTCGACCACCGCCACGTCGGCATCCCCCGCGCCGAGAATGATCCGCCGCTTGATCTCATCGGTGATATGGGGGATCACCTGCACGGTACCGCCCAGGTAGTCCCCCCGGCGCTCCTTGCGCAGGACCGCGTTGTAGACGCGACCGGTCGTGAAGTTGTTGCTCCGCTTCATCGTGGTATGGGTGAAGCGTTCGTAGTGACCGAGGTCCAGGTCGGTCTCGGCGCCATCCTCGGTGACGAATACCTCCCCGTGCTGGAACGGGCTCATGGTCCCGGGGTCGACATTGATATACGGATCCAGCTTGAGGAGCGTGACCTTGATCCCCCGCGCCTCCAGCACGGCGGCGAGCGAGGCGGCCGCGATTCCCTTGCCCAGGGACGAAACCACCCCACCTGTGACGAACACGTAACGCGTCATGAAAGGCCTTTAATTACGCAGTGTTTCCAGACACACAGGACTGACACGTGACGCCCGCGGGAGCGGTGTAAGACCTGTAAAAAGATGGGAAGCCAGACTATCAGAAAGCCTCTGCCAGCTCAATCACATGCGGGATCGACGTCGGGTTGCCAGCGGAGCTCCCACAGCGGGCCGTCACGCCCGGGAGACTCCCGCCAGCGGGACGAATGGCACACCCCCAGCGCGCCCACGGCAAGCAGCTCATCACCCAGGAAAAGCAGGGGCACGCGCGCCCGCCACCAGGGCGGAACGCCGCACTCTTGCAGCAGTTTCTTCAGGCTCCTGCTGCCCTCCCGCCCCCGCAGCCTGCAGCGCTCGCCCCCGCCGCGCCAGGCCAGCTGCGGTTTCTCCCGCGCCCCGAGCAGCAACCCGCCGGCCGGGGCGCGCTCGAGGGCGACCCGGCCCACGCCCGGGAGATCGAGGCATGCGCCGGGCACCAGGGGGAGGGGCCCGGCGGGCGGCGCCGCGGGTGCCGGCAGCAGGTAGACCGCATCGCGGTAGCGCTGCAGGGTGTAATCACTGCACTGCAGGCGCGGCCTTTTCCGGGCGCCGGCCTCCCGCAGCTGGCGCAGGAACTCCCGCAGCGGACCGCTGTCCGGCGCAGGCAGACCCGACGCCTGCAGCCAGTGACGCAAGGTCTGGGCGGCCCCGTCGCCGGTGCGCTCCTCCAGCGCCGCCAGCGGGATTCCCGGATCGCCGATGACACTGTGTACCGTATCCGGCACGGGTAGCAGGGTTTCCAGGAGAGAGGCGGACGCCGCCATGTGGGCGCTGGTCCGGGAGACGGTTCGGCGGTAGCCCGGCCAGCGCGACGCGAGCAGGGGCAGCACCTCTACCCGCAGGAAGTTGCGATCCAGGCTCGGGTCACGGTTCGACGGATCCTCCACCCAGCGCAGCTTGTGGCGGGCGGCGTACACCTCGATTTGCGCGCGGTCGAAAGGCAGCAACGGCCGCGCGAGCAGTCCCTCCCCCAGGGCGCGGCGCGCCGGCATGGCGGCGAGTCCGCGGACACCGGCGCCACGCAGCAGGCGCAGGAAGAAGGTCTCTACCTGGTCGTCATGGTGGTGGCCGAGAAACAGCACGTCGCCGGGACCCAGTTGTGCTTCGAACACGCGATAGCGGGCGTCCCGCGCCGCCGCCTCGAGGCCCCGGCTCCCGGCCCTGACCTGGACCCGGTGGCAGCGCAGCGGTATATGCATTTTTTTGCATAGAGCCTCGCAATGGCTTTGCCACGCGTCGGCGTCGCGCTGCAGGCCGTGGTGGATGTGGATGGCAGTCAGCGGCGGGGCGCCCGGACGGGTGTCGCGCCAATGCATGAGCAGATGCAGCAGCACCGTGGAGTCGAGGCCGCCGCTCAATGCGACGTACCAGTGCGGCGCGCTGCCGAGCCCTGACAGGGCATCGCAGAGGGCGTCCGGGACCAGCTGTGCCTCGGGCATGGCCCGCCCGGGCGGGCCCATCAGTTCCCGTAGGACATCAGCCGCTGGTAGCGCTTGGCCAGCAGATCTTCCATCGGCAGCTGGGCGAGCTCATCCAGCTGCTGGATGATATGTGCCTTGACGCGCTCCGCCATCAGGTCCACGTCCCGGTGGGCACCGCCCAGTGGTTCGGGAATGGTGGCGTCGACGATGCCCAGCTCCTGCAGCACCGAGGAGGTGACACCCATCGCCTCGGCCGCCTCCGGGGCATGGGCCACGTCCTTCCAGATGATGTTGGCGCAGCCTTCGGGTGAAATCACGAAGTAGGTGGAGTACTGCAGCATCGCCAGGTGGTCCCCCACCCCGATACCAAGGGCACCGCCCGAGCTCCCCTCACCGATCACGATGCAGACGATGGGGGTGGCCAGGCGGGACATCACCGCCAGGTTCTGGGCGATGGACTCGCTGATGCCGCGCTCCTCGGAATCGATGCCCGGATAAGCCCCCGGGGTGTCGATCAGGGTGACGACGGGCATCCTGAACCGCTCGGCCAGCTCCATCAGGCGCAGGGCCTTGCGGTAACCCTCCGGTTTGGGCATGCCGAAGTTGCGCATCACCTTGTCCTTGACCGCCCGGCCCTTCTCCTGGCCGATCACCATGACCGGCCGGCCATCGATACGGGCGACGCCGCCGACGATGGCGTTGTCGTCACCGAACTGGCGGTCCCCGTGCAGCTCGTCGAACTCGGTGAACACCCGGGGAATGTAATCCATGGTGTAGGGCCGCAGGGGGTGCCGCGCCACCTTCACGATATTCCACGGACTCAGGTTGGCGAAGATCTTCTCGGTGAGCCTGGTGCTCTTTTCCCGCAGGGTCTCGATCTCTTCGCTGATGTTGATCTCGTTGTCCGTGCCAACGTGCTGCAGCTCCTCGATCTTGACCTCCAGTTCTGCGATCGGCTGCTCGAAGTCCAGGTAATTGGGATTCATGGGGGCAATGACTCTGCTGCTGGGACAGTGCGGCAGTGTACAGAATTAATGAAGGGCAGACCAATAGCGACAGTGGCCCGGCACACGCCATGTCGGCCCCGGCGGGGCGCGCTGGCAGGCCTCAGTCAGCGAGATAGATCCTCACGTCCCTGAACTCCTGCGACTCGTCCAGGTCCGGCAGGGTGCAGCTCTCGTGCCTCGCAATCTGCCGGTAGGGCGGGTGCTCGAACCGTTTCACCCGCGAGTCTGCTAGCAGCACCGTATCCGCGCGCGCCAGGAAGCGCTGCAACCAGCAGAAATTGGCGCGGTCGTAGAGGACGTCGGCGACGGTGACCAGGTCGAGGGGGCCGCCCACATCGGCAAAGTCCCCGGCGAGGGAGAGCCGCACCCCGTTGAGGTCGGCATTGATCTGCGTGACCCGCAGGGCGTAGGGGTCGTTGTCGCAGGCGATCACTTCCCGGGCACCGGCCAGCGCCGCGGCGATCGCCACCACGCCGGAGCCGCACCCGAAATCCAGCACGCGCCTGCCCGCCACCCGCTCCGGCTCCTCCAGCAGCAAGCGGGCCAGCACCTGTCCTGACGCCCAGCAGAAAACCCAGTACAGCGGGTTGTCCATCACCCGGCGCAGCTGGTCGGGTGAGAGCGTATAACGGGGATAATCAGCGCCCAGCAGGAGCAGGCGCAGGCCGGTGCCCGGCACCGTCGTTTCCCTGAGCACGGCCCCGGGAAGGATGCGCTCCAGGTGCGTCTGAAGTGAGGTTTTATCGTGCATGACAAGCCTGGCGGGGCATGGGGCCCGACATCTTATCACTGCACAGCGACCCCGGTGAGCGCCCTGCGGGTGGCCCGCAGCCGGCGGTCGGGGCCCTTGAAAAACAAGAGAGGAACCCTATGTACGCCGGTATCGGCACCCAGGCTTGAAGAGCGGGCCGCCGATACCTGTTGACTTTGTCTCGTATTGCTTCCTGAGGAGGATATGACATGACTTCAATTGACCTGAGCCCCCTGTACCGCAGCAGCATCGGTTTCGACCGGCTGGCCTCTGTGCTCGACAGCGCGCTCCGCACCGACAACGTGGCGCCGGGCTATCCCCCCTACAACATCGAGGTGCTCGAGGAGGACCGCTACGCCATCACCCTCGCGGTCGCCGGTTTCGATCGCTCGGAACTGGACATCCAGGTGGAGAAAGGCGTGCTTTCCGTGCGCGGCCAGAAGGCCGATGAGCGGGAGCGCAGATACCTGCACAAAGGCATCGCCAACCGGGCATTCGAGCGCAAGTTTGATCTGGCTGACCATGTCGAGGTGACCGGTGCCGACCTGACCAACGGCCTGCTGACCATCCGTCTGGTCAGGGAGGTCCCCGAGGCGATGAAACCGAGGACCATTGCCATCGACGAGGGCGGAGCGGTACTGGAGCACGACACCGTACAGGAGGCGCACGAAGCCGCCTGAACCCTTCCGGCGGGCTGCAATATCCAATCCGCAGCCCGCCTGCACCGCAAAGGTGACGTCTCCGTCGCCCGCCCCGGTGCTACACCCCGCTCACCCTCAGCGTCGTCGCTGCATCTTACCCCGGGATAACGCCGGTCGCGCGCGCTCGCGGGAAACGCCGGTGGAACGCGCCCGGTGGGCCCGGTTGAGGTCGGCGCGATCGATCTGCGGGCGCGAGGCGGGACGGGTGGCCGGGCGGGCCGCAGGGCGAGCGGTCGGGCGGCTGACCGGCGGCGTAATTGCTGGTCGACCCTGCGACGCTACGCGATCGCGGGCCTGCTGCGCCGCCTGCTCGCGCTGCTGCGGGGACGACTGGGCGATTTTCTGCCGGGCCTGGTCGCGCTGTTCGGCGGTTACCTTGCCCGCCGCCTGCGCGGCCCGCTCCCGCTGTTCCGGGGTCGCCTTCGAGGCCGCCGCGGCCAGGTCGTCCCGTTGCCAGCCACCATCGCCGCGGGTCTCCCAGCCCTGTTCCGTGCGCCGCGCCACGTTGCCGTTACGGTCGACGTAGACATCATTGGCCCGGTTCGACGCGGGACGGGCCTTTTTCAGGTTCTGCTGCGCCATTGTGCGGTCGGCAACGCGTGCCCGGTTCTCCGGGCGATTGTAGATGTTGCGCGAGCGCAGCTTGTTGTCACCCACCCGGGACCTGTTGTCTCCCAGCCGGTTTGCGACAGTGGCCCGGTTGCCGATATTGACGTTGTTGCCGATATTGATGTCGCCGGTATTGATGATGGTGGGGCCCCGATAACCGCCCCCGTACCAGCCACCGCCGCAGCAGCCCCAGGGCCGGTAGGAGCCGCCCCAGCCGCCGCCCCAGCTCATGCCGAAATTGAAGAAACCGTTGCTGTAGCTCAGCCCGAAGTTCCAGCCGGTCCAGGGGTTGTAGCCCACGTTGAAGCCCCAGGTGGGCTGGCGGGGATAGTAGTAGCGGCCGTAGTAAGGGGGGTAGTGCCAGCCGGTGCCGTACACCGGCACCCCGTAGTAGGGAAAGGACCACAGGTAGCCGGGGGTATAGCCGACGTAAACGACCTGCGGCGTGGATTCGTAGATGTGCACGTGGGTCGTGTTGTAGACCGGCGAGCTCGGGGGAATCCTGGCGATCTCCTCCTGCGGTATCGCGTCCGCGACGACCCACGGGCCGGTGGCCGCGGCCGAGGTGAACCAGACGCCGTCATCCACCGCGTAGTAGCGCCTGTCGACCAGCAGCACCTGGGAACCCGTGTTCACGGCATAAGAGACCTCGGTGCCGGGCACTCTCTCGAATTCGGGTGCGCCGTCATACTCCACCTGCAGAGTGGCCTCGCTGCGGTCGATCGCGGCGGTCTGGGGAATGGCGGCGTCCAGCAGCGCCTCCTCGGCCTCCTCCGTGCCGGCGACGGAGGTCCGCAGGCCCCCGATATCCGAGGCCGGGGGAATGTCACTGAAACTGGCGGGCAGCTCATCCGCGGGGACGAAGGTCCAGGGACCTTTCTGGCTGCTGGCGCGGTACCAGCGGCCGGACAGCAGCACATACATATTGTTGGTGCTGAGATCCCGCACCCAGGGTGTCTCGGTATTCTGGACGTAGAGCAGCTTGCCCCCGGTCAGCGAGGTCCATTGCGGCTTGCCGTCGGTGGCGATCAGTTCAGTGGGTGTCGTGGCGACAACGACCACCGGCGGCTTGCCGCCGGCCGGGGCCTCCTGCTCGGCTCCGTCGCCGGACTCGACCATCCGCACCAGGTCTGCCGGCGGCTTGTCCGTCGGCGTCCAGGGCCCCAGCGCATCCTTCGCCCCATACCAGAACGCACCGCTGCCGAGATAATGCCTGCCCGATTTCGTGTCCTTGACCACCAGGAACGGGGTGTTGAGGACGCGCTCATAGGGACTCCCCTCCACCTTCGAGAAGAAGGGTTCGCCGTCATACAACAGGAGCACCGCGACTGTCTCGGAAAATAGGATGTCAGGCGGCTCTGACTTGAGATCCTCCAGGCTCTTCCTCTCCACTTCAGCCGTGGCCAGGCTCGCCGACAGTCGCTCCAGCGAGATTTCGAAGCCCGCCTCCGGAATCGCGGACTCCACCAGCTGGGTAAAGCGCTGTTCGCCCGCATCTTTCGAGTCGGGCCAGCCGACCTTCGTCACCCTGAGGTCACGGACCAGCGCAATGCCCTGCTCGCGGTCGGTATCGATCTTCGCGCTGAACCACATCGCGCCGAAAACCGGTTCCTCACGGTCATTGAATTCGAGGGAAATGGCCGCCCGGCCGGTGAGCACGTTGCCCTCCAGCGACTCGGGCTGGGGCTGGTAGACGACGATGGTCCCCTCGGGAGCCGTCACTTCCTGGGGCCACTCCAGCGCCTCCTGGGCCCGGGCGGAACCGGACAGGATGACAAGGACAAGGAGACTTCGGGCGAGCTGGTTATGCAACCAGTGAACCGGGTGTACTGACACAGATTGGCGCTCCGTTCGAATTAGCGTGACAGCCTGGTATTTTCCTTCGCTGTGAGTGACACCACATGCCGAAACGCTGTGCATCGCGGCGCGCGGTCTCAGAAACTGATCAACTGTATAGCGCAACTTCCGCCATTATTCTAGCAATTGCGGGCCAGGGCGCGCCTGCACCGGGCCGCGATATTGACTGACAGGCGGCTTTACCTTCGCGCCCAATCGGTATAGCCTCTTCCCCGGGAAACTCGCCGGTGCTCGTCAGCCGGCAGGCAAGAGGGCCACCGCGCTCACTAACTTTGACAACATTTACAAACCAAAAGGCAGGATCTAGTTATGAACAAGCAGGCAATATTCGGTACCGCTCTCGCCATGCTGCTGGCCGTCGGCGTGACCGGGTGCAGTAAGGAAGACATGGAAGAGGCAAAATCCTCGGTAAAAGAAGCGGGAGAGACCGTCAGCGAGAAGACCAAGGAAATGGCTGACGACGCGGGAGACGCGATGGCCGACGCCGCGGATGCGACCAAGGACGCCTGGGAAGACACCAAGAAGGCAGCAGGGGATATGGCCGACGACGCCGCCGACGCCACTGAAGAGGCCTGGGACAAGACCAAGGACATGGCTGATGACGCTGCCGACGCCACCGAAGAGGCCTGGGATGACACCAAGGACGCAGCGGAAGACGCCATGGATGCCACAGAAGATGCAGCTGACGACGCCGCCAGAAAAATGGATGAGGCTGTCAACAACTGACGCGAGTACCCGGGGGCCGGCCCGTGCCGGCCCCGCTTTTGCCCCGGCCCACGGGGCCCCGGTCGTGGTTCATGGATGATGGCCAGCGCCGTTCCCGCCCAAAACTGACCACAATCTCCCTCCCGACCCGGCAAAGCCGCGGGCTTCCCGCTCCCTTCGAGCAGCGCTGACGAACCAGCGGCACCGGTGTCGATGCCGCTCCCCGCATCGCGACAATCACTCTGGTTCTCAGCCACGGGGCGGCATCTGCTGGCGCCAATCCGGCGTATACTCAGCATGAAACGTCACCGGACCGACCATGCGCGAACTCTTCTGGTTCCAGACTGACCTGCGCCTGCAGGACAATCCCGGCCTGCTGGCACACGCCGGCGCCTCGGAGCTGCTGCTGGTCTACTTCTGGCCGCCGGCGATACCCTGGTGCAACCTGACCGGCATGGGGCAGCAGCGGGAGCGCTTCCTGCTGGAGAGCCTGCAGGCGCTGCGCGAAGACCTCGCCTCGCTCGGCCAGGACCTCCTGGTGATACGCGGCCACCCGGAACGGGAGCTGCCGCGCCTCATCCAGCGCTACGGCATCGGCGCGGCGGGCACCTCGCTGGCACCCGGTTACTTCGAGCGGCGGCGACGGGAGAGCATCGCGCGCGCCATCGACGTGCCGCTGCACGTGCACCCCGGCAACACGCTGTTCAGCGAAACCGGCCTGCCTTTCACGCTCCCCGAACTGCCGCGCCATTTCACGCCCTTCCGTGAGCGCGTCGAGGGACTCTCCCCCATGCCGCCAGTCGAGGCTCCCGCCAGCCTGCCCCCGCCCCCTGCAGAGGTGCAGTCGACGCCGCTGTGGGAGGCGCCGGTGAAGCCCCATCCCGCCCTGCCCGTCCGGGGCGGACGACAGGCAGGCGCGCGCCGTTTGCAGCACTGGTTGTTCGGGCTGCGGGCAATTGAAACCTACAAAGCGACCCGCAACGGCCTGGACGGCCTGGACGGCACCAGTACCCTCTCGCCCTGGCTGGCCAACGGCTGCCTGTCGGTGCGGCAGGTTGCCGCGGAAGTAGCCCGCTATGAAGCCCGGTTCGGGAAGAGCGAATCCAGCCGGTGGCTTTTTTTCGAACTGCTCTGGCGGGAGTACTTCCAGTGGCGGGCGATAAGGGATGACATTTCCCTGTTCCGGGCCGGCGGCGCGAACAAACGGGTGCATCGCTGCACGTTCGAACCTCGAAGTTTTGCCCGCTGGTGCCAGGGGGACACCGACTTCCCGCTGGTCAACGCCCTCATGCGGCAGCTGCTGGCCACGGGCTGGATGAGCAATCGCGGACGCCAGATTGCCGCCAGCTGCCTGGTCAACGAACTGGGCATCGACTGGCGCTACGGCGCCGCTTTTTTCGAGAAGCACCTGCTGGATTACGACGTCGCCAGCAACTACGGTAACTGGCAGTACCTCGCCGGCGTCGGTGCAGATCCCCGAGGTGGCCGCCATTTCAACCTCGCCAAACAGATGGAAGAGCACGACCCGGAGGGCCTGTTCACGGCCAAGTGGGGCGGTTTTCGTCCTCCCCAGCCAGAGTATGTCACCGATGCCGCGGATTGGCCGATCGCGCCCCAGGAATAGTCCCGGGGGCAGGACCCCGCGTCCGGAGAAAACCTGTCCCGCCTGTGGCCGTCCCTTTCAGTGGCGGGCGCGCTGGCGTCGCCAGTGGGAGCAGGTCGTTTACTGCTCGCGCCGCTGCGCGGGGCGTCGACAACCCGTCAGCCAGGATCCCTGAGCAGCTGTTCGAGCACCCTGTCGCCCCAGTCCACGATGGCGCGCCGATCCTTTTTCGAGCGTTTCGCCCAGTTCGACAGCACCAGGCCCATGCGTCCGTTCCCGGCCAGGGTCTTCTCGTGGCGGTCGATAAACCGCCAGTACAGTGCGTTGTAGGGACAGGCGCCCTCCCCCGTCATGCTGGCAGGATCGTATCGACACTGCCGGCAATGGTCACCCTGACGCTGGATATATTTGCCACTGGCGGCATAGGGCTTGCTGGCCATGAGCCCCCCGTCCGCATGCAACGCCATCCCCAGGGTATTGGGCAGTTCCACCCACTCGAAGGCATCGACATAAACCGCCAGGTACCAGTCGCACACCGCCCGCACCTCCAGTCCCGCCAGCAAAGCGAAGTTGCCGATCACCATGAGCCGCTGTATGTGGTGGGCGTAGCCCAGGTCCAGGGTCTGGCGCAGCGCCCGGGACAGGCAGCGCATCTCCACCTGTCCGTTCCAGAACCAGGCGGGGAGGGGTTCCTCGGCCGTCAGGCCGTTGCGCTCCCGATAGTCGGGCATGAAGAGCCAGTAGACACCCCGGACGTACTCGCGCCAGCCCAGTACCTGGCGAATGAATCCCTCCGCATCCGCCAGGCTGCACCGCCCTTCCCGCCAGGCCTGCTCCACCCGGCGGCAACAGGCCAGGGGCTCCAACAGGCCGATGTTGAGGTACATCGATACCACCGCGTGAAAAAGCCATGGCGACTCGTCCGCGAGCGCGTCCTGGAAGGTCCCGAAGTGGCCCAGTGCGTGCTCGATGAACCAGTCGAACTCGGCCTGCGCCTGCTGCGCCGTCACGGCGTAAGAGAATCGCTCCAGGTCACCCGGATTGTCGGGAAATGCCTCATGGACTTCCCTGATCACCCGCCGGGTGATCTCATCCTGCTGCGGCCGGGGCCGTTCCGGAACGCTCGTCTGCCCGCGCCAGCCCCCGCGGTTCTCCGCATCGTAGTTCCAGCGCCCACCCGCCGGTTTTCCGTCTTCTTCGAGCAGCAGCTCATAGCGCTTGCGCATGCTCCGGTAGAAATACTCCATCCGCAGCTGCTTTTTGCCACGGGCCCACTGCCGGAAAAAGTCGATCGAAGCGAGGAAACGCGAGTCGGAATGCAGGGTAACCGGTACGCTGAGCTTCTGTTCCCAACGCGTCATTGCCTGCTGCAGCCGGTATTCCCCCGGCGCACAGACGTGAACGCTTTCCGCCCCGCTCTCCTCGAGCGCTCTCTCCACTGCCCCGAGCAGGGATTCGACCCCCTGCCCAAGGGCATAGTGGATCACAGTATGCCCCTCACCGGCCAGTTCATCGCGGAAATGGCGCATTGCAGAGAAGATCAGTGCGATCTTGTGGCGGTTGTGCCGGACATACCGTGTCTCCTCGGCCACCTCCGCCAGCAGTATGGTGTCTGACGCGGGATCGACCTGCTGCAGCGCCGGATTAGCCCGGGAAAGCTGGTCTCCCAGCACCAGGATCAGTTTTTTCTCACTCATGGACTCGTTACGCAGGGTGCCGGGTAACGGACCTGTGCCCTACAGCGCGGCAGCGGCCCCGAGTCCGAGGCAGGCCACGACCGTCAGTTGCAGGCGCAGCCGGGCGTAGTAACGGGGCTGCGGCCCGAACATCGGGTGCCAGTGCTCGACTGCGAGCGTCGTCACCAGAAGGAGCGCCGCGAGCACGAAAAACCCGCGTGGGTCGAACAGCGTCCGTCCGACGAAAGCGATGATGACCAGGCCGTTACTGAGCAGCAGGGCGGAGCTACTCCGGCGGATGAGGGAGAGTCCCCACCAGGTACCGGGCAGAAAGCAGGTGATCGCCAGCGCATAATTGGCAAGGGCCCCGGCCCAGAGGGAGGCCGCACCGGGGAGCCAGAACATCAGGAAGGGCAGTGCGACAAACGGAATCAGGCCGGCGCGGCCAAGGGCGCTGGCGACAAAGGGAACGCTGTCATTTATTCCGTTGTTGCGCTGCACGATCTCTTCTCCGGCTATGGCTGGCGCGTTCCGGCCGTTCGAGGCGACGGCGCTACCGCGACCGCCGCTGAGGGCGCGCAGGCCCGGGGCGTCTCAGCCTGGTTTGCCATCGGGACGGGGCCGGCTCAGGACCGGCCAGTAAAGTATGACATACAGGCCAAAGGCGATAATCCAGCCGGCGGCGGCGAGCAGGATGCCGGTACGGTAATCGATAACTTCCCCGGCAGCCAGCACCCGCAGCAGCGCCGCCGTATTGATCGCAAAATAGATCCACAGGCCCAGCGGCAGCAGGCGCAGCGGCCTCCCGGTATGGCCCACCGCCACCCTGGTCATGACCCCGAGCACGAGCACCCCGATGCCGCCGACGCCCAGGGCGTGCTGCCACAGGCTGCTGCTGAACCCGGCCCCCAGCAGGGTCGAGCCGCGCAGCACCAGCGCCACGACGATCCACAGGTAGGCCAGGTGGAGTATCCAGAGCAGGGGCTCTCGCAGCACCCGCCAGGCCGACCACTGCAGCAGCCGCAGACCGTTGAGGAGACCGGCGGCGAGCGCCGTCAGGGGCACCGCGTCACTGTCGGGAAAGAGCACGTCGAGTGGCGCGAGCAGGGCAATGCTGGCCAGCGCCAGTTGATCGAGGTAAGGCCACTGCCTCACCGGGGCGGGATCGCCACCCTGGACGCGCAGCCAGTTCCGGCTGAAGGCCGGCGTGATGCGTCCGGCGATCACCGCCATCATGAGGGCGATGACGTCGAGCCCAAGCCGTTGCCCCATTTGCAACCAGCGCGCTTCGCCCCGGGCGAAGCCGACATGCATCAGCAGATTGCCGAGTGCCAGCGTCACGATGACAGCCACCAGAACCAGGTTGCGGTAGTTCCGGTAACGCAGCACCACGCCCGCCACGTAAATCGCCAGAACGACAAGAAAACCGACGTCGACCGCCCCCACCAGCCAGGGCTCCAGCAGACCGGCGAGCGCCATTCCCGAGCGGCCGCAGAGCCACAGGAGGATGAGCGCCAGCAGCCAGCCACCGCGCACCGCCCTGGCGGCGGTCCAGTTGGTGATTGCGGTCAGAAGGAAGCCGGCCATCGCAGCGGGCACCAGCCCGTAGAGCATCTCGTGGCTGTGCCACTGGGCGGCAGGTATCGCAATGGGCAGGGGCATGGCCGCAAACAGGTAGCCGCTCCAGCCGAGCATGACCAGCCCGGCATACAGACCCACCAGCAGGAAAAAAGGGCGGAACGGGTAGGCCAGGAGCGCTGTCATCACCATCCCTCCAACACAGCCGGTCCGGCAGCGGCAGCCGGCAGGGTATCGATGTCATTGTGTCGCCGCTGCGGGAGGCCCCGAGCCGACCGGATCCACAGCCGGAGAGCATACCCTTCCGGCGGACTCCGCCTATAATAGCGTCAGTGACGAAAATGGCCATCACGCCTCTGCAGCGCGCTGGTGTTGCAGGTGGCGATGTCTACGATACTGGACGACGCCGGCCAGGGGATGCTGGAAAGTCTGCTGTCCGGTACCGGCTACCTGACCGCCATGAGCTTCAGTCGCAGGATGGAACTCGAGGCCGATGAGCGGGCCCTGGCGACCCTGGTGCAGCATTACGGCCACAGTTTCGGTGCCGATGAGTTTTTCCGCACTGTCGCGGATGCGGGCGGTGATTCGCGCTGGCTGGAGTTCACCCGGACCCACCCCAACACGGAGCGCCGCCTGCAGGTCATCGAGGAGAGTATCCGGGAGACGGTGCCCGACCGCTCGTCCGCCCCGTCCCTGGTACCGCTGCCGCTTCCATTGCGGTTGTCCCCGCACCGGTGACGGGCGCCGGAAGCCCAACGCGGCGGAATCGACGGTCCGCTGCAAATCGGTCAGCGCCCCGTTTCAACTTTCTGGAATGGTCACCCGGAGATCGGGCGCCAGTTCATTGAGCCGCGCGGCCAGCGCCCTCTTGCTCTCAACCTCCCCGTGCACGATGCGCACGTCGCGCCGCCCCGCACCGACCCCCAGGATAAAATCCAGGAGGTTGCGCTGGTCGGCATGCGCCGAGTAACCACTGATGGTATGCACCCCGGCCCGAATATCGATGCGCTCCCCGTCCAGGATGACGTAACCTCCCCCTGGACCGTACTGCTGGATGGCGCGACCCGGCGTGCCGCGGGCCTGGTAGCCGACGAACAGGACATCCGTGCGCCGGTCCGGGAGCAGGCGCTTCAGGTAGTTAACGATCCGGCCGCCGGCACACATGCCGCTGGCGGCGATAATGATCGCGGGCCGCCCGCTGCTAGCCAGTTCCCCGACCACCCGCAGGTGATCCTGGTGAGAGTCGACCGTGATCACCTGCTCGAAACCGAGGGGATGCCTGCCCGCCGCCAGGCGGGCCTGCGCCTCCTCGTCCCAGAGATCGCGCAGTTCTCGGTAGTGGCGGGTGAAGTTGGCGGCCAGGGGCGAGTCGACCACCACGTCGATCCTGTGCCAGGTGTCGCCGCCGTCGCGATGGATGATGTCCTCGATCTCGTAAAGCAATTCCTGGGTGCGCCCGATACTGAACGCGGGAATGAGCACGGCGCCGGCATCCTCCAGCGCGTGTTCGATGACGCCCTGCAGGCGCTCCTGGCGCCGGGCGCGGTCCTCGTGGTTGCGGTCGCCGTAAGTCGCCTCGATCACCAGCGTGTCGGCGCGGGGCGGCGGCCGCGGAGCGGGCAGCAGCGGGGTGTGTGGCGCACCGAGGTCGCCGGAGAAGACGGTTATCTCGCCCCCCACCTCGAATTCGATGAACGCGGAGCCGAGGATGTGCCCGGCCCGATTGTAACGGAACCGGAAAGGGTGGCCCTGGGCGTCGAGCCAGCGATCGTAGGGGACGGCTACCAGCTGCTTTTCCAGGCGACCGATCACCGCCTCGATCAGCTTCCGATCCCGGGTCACCCCGACCTTGAGGGCGTCCTCCAGCACCAGCGGCAGCAGCCGGGCGCTCGCCCGGGACGCGAAGACGGGCCCCTCGAAGCCCGCCGCCAGCAGGTAGGGGATTCGCCCCACGTGGTCTATATGGACATGGGTGACGAACAGCGCCCTGACGCCCTCCAGCGGGAAGTCGATCGGGCTCTCCCGTGGCGGACCGTCCGGGGCCTCCTCCCCCTGGAACATGCCGCAGTCGACCAGCACGCTGCTGCGGCCGTCGAGGAACAGCTGGTGGCAGGAGCCGGTGACACCCGTCACTGCACCGTGGTGGTGGATGGTGGCCAAGACAGTCCCGCGTCGGCGGCTACCAGTGCACTCCCCGCCAGACCTGGGCAAACAGCTTCTGGGCAAGGGCCAGGCGGGTTGAAGGCAGCGCCGCTTTCTCCCGCGCCGCCTCCTCCTCCGTCAGGCCCCGGGCCGCCGCAGAGTCCGGGAAAAGTGCGTAGGCCTGGCTCAGAAATGCCTCGGTCACGCTGGGCATGGTCGCCTGGGCCACGGCACCGGCCACCCCCAGCCCGGTCGAGACCCGCTTCGGCTTGCCGACCATCGCTTTCATGACCAGGTCCCTGGCCTGCTCCGGCGACAGGGTGGGAAACGCCTTGTAAAGGCCGGTCGGTGCGATCATCGGGGTGCGCACCAGGGGCATGTGGATGGTGGTGAAGTCGATGTTGTCCGAGGCATACTCGGGCGCCGCGCAGGCGCTGAAGGCGTCCAGCGCTGCTTTCGAGGCGACGTAGGCTGAGAAGCGCGGCGGGCTGGTGAGCACGCCGATGGAGGAGATGTTGATGATCTGCCCCCCTCTCTGCGCCTCCATCGCCGGCAGGAAGCCGAGGATCAGGCGGAGGGCGCCGAAGTAGTTGAGCTGCATGGTGCGCTCGAAGTCGTGGAAGCGATCATAGCTGTAGCGGACGGAACGGCGGATGGAGCGGCCGGCGTTATTGATCAGGATATCTACCTTGCCGTGCTCCTTGATCACCCTGGCCACCAGCTTGTCGCAATCGGCCATGTCGGAGACGTCACAGGAGTAGGCTTTGGCGGTCCCGCCCTGCTCGGCGATCTCCGCCAGGGTCTCGTCCAGTTTCTCCACGGTCCTGGCGACCAGCACCACCGTGGCGTCGGCCCGGGCCAGCCGCAGGGCGCAGGCCTTGCCGATACCGGAGGTGGCGCCGGTGACGACCACCACCTTGCCCTTGACCCTCCTGCGCAGGGCGGCGAGCGTGGGGCGGCCGATCATCCGGTTGAAAAGGCCGTCGATCTCACCGATCACCGAACCGCTGTCCTCACGCAGAAAATGGTACCAGTAGTCCCAGATCTCCTGGGCGTAGGATTCGAAGGGCGGACACTCGATACCGGCCTCCGCCAGCAGGCGGCGCGTCTTGGCGTTATCGAACACGGTGGGATAGTTGATGTAGCCGACCACCTGGGGAGGGATGCCCATTCTCGCCACCAGTTTTTCCCCGAGCGCCTTCACCGGGGGCAGCCTGCTGATTCCCCTGCCCGCCAGCTTCGTGGCTGAATCCAGCATGTCGATATCGAGTGCGCGCAGATTGGGTCCGGCGGAGACCTTCATAAGGACCCGCAACAGGTCACCGACCCGGATGCCGTCGGGATCGGTAATGAAAAAGCACTCCTGGTCGTGCCCCGGCAGGTGGGCGAGATAATCGATGGCGTCGACCACATAGTCGACCGGCACGATGTTGAGCAGTCCCGCCTTGTTCATCAGCATGGGAAAGCCCTCGGGTACCACCGAACTCAGGTTGCGCAGAGTCTCGAAGAAGTAGTAGGGGCCGTCGACCTTGTCCATCTCCCCGGTCTGGGAGTGGCCTACCACCATGCCGGGGCGGTAGATCCGCCACTTCATGCCCTTCTCCTTGCGCACCAGGCCCTCGGATTCATGTTTGGTCCGGAAGTACGGGTGGTCCATCTCACCGGCTTCCTCGAACATGTCCTCGGTAAAGGTGCCGTCATACAGTCCGGCCGCCGCGATCGAGCTGACCAGGTGAAAACACCCTGCCTTGAGGGCCTTGGAGAGTGCGATCGCGTGGGCGGTGCCCTCGACGTTGCTCACCCGCTGGCTCTCCGCGTCGGCCTTCATGTCATAGATCGCCGCCAGGTGGAAGAAGTGATCGATCTTGCCGGCGTGCTGCTTTACCCAGGCGGGCTTCACGCCGAGCCGGGGCTTGCCCAGTTCGCCCTCGACCGCAACCACCTGCTCTTCGGTTGCGCCCCAGAGCTGGCGCAGGCCCTCGACCTTGGGTATGGAACTGGGGCGCACCAGCAGGTATACCTTGCCGCCGCGATCCAGCAGCTTGGGAACCAGGAAACGACCGATAAAGCCTGTACCGCCGGTGACAAAATAATTCATGGATATTCCTTGCTCGTATTGTCAGAAGTCGATGGGCCCGCAGCATCGGCGGGGATACCCTTCGGGACACCCGCCGGTGCTGCAATGGTTAAGGGAGTGTAGCCTAAGCGATCTGGTCCCGGGAGAAAACAGCCCGGACCGGTCACGGCCGCCGGCACGCGGCGGTCAGAGATCAGGCGTAGGCCGCGATGATCTGCTTGCCCAGGGCCATCTGGTGGACCTGGTCGGGGCCGTCCGCCTGGCGGCACCAGCGCGCATAATTGAAGGCCTCGGCCATGCAGTAGTCTTCGGTCAGGCCGCCGGCCCCGTGCATCTGCATGCAACGATCGATGATGTTCTGGGCCATCAGCGGCACGCTGATCTTGCTGGCGGCGATCATGTCCCGCGCCTGCTGGGCGCCCACCGCGTCCATCCTGTGACAGGTCTTCAGTACCAGCAGGCGCGCCATCTCGATCTCGGCGAAACTGCGCGCGATATCCTCGCGAACGGACTGATGCTGGCTCAGGGTGCGCCCGAAGGTCGAACGCTCGGTCACCCGCCTGCAGGCCAGCTCCAGGGAGCGCTGGGCGGCGCCGATCAGGCGCATGCAGTGGTGGATGCGGCCCGGGCCGAGGCGCCCCTGGGCGATTTCGAAACCGCGGCCCGCTCCCAGCAGCACGTGGTCCAGCGGCACCCGCACGTCGTCGAACCGGATTTCCGCGTGACCGATCGGTGCATCGTCATACCCGAGGGTGGTCAGGGGCCGCACGATCTCGAGCCCCGGGGTTCCCCTGGGTACCAGTACCTGGGTCTGCTGCTTGTGCCGGTCGGGATTATCCGGATCCGATTTGCCCATGACGATGAAGAGGCCGTTGCGCTCGTACATGGCGCCGGTGATGAACCACTTGCGGCCGTTGAGCACCCACTCATCGCCCTGCTGCTCGATGCGCAGCTCGATGTTGGTGGCGTCGCTCGAGGCCACCTGCGGCTCGGTCATCGCATAAGAGGAACGGATCTCGCCCGCGAGGAGGGGCGCCAGCCAGCGCTCGCGCTGCGCCGCGGAGCCGTACTTCATCAGGACTTCCATATTACCGGTGTCCGGGGCATTGCAGTTGAAGACCTCGGGAGACCAGAGCAC
>JARRPM010000013.1:0-52204 GCA_037382865.1 Halioglobus sp.
GTCGCGCCGCGCATTATCCTTGATACGCTGGTAGGAGGTACCCTCCTTTTCAAGCCGCCGGCGCAGGGTGCGCGCCGACATGTTGAGCAGTCCGGTCAGCGCCTCGAAACTGGGCATCTCCCGGCGGAAGTCCTCGCCGAGGATTTCGCGAATGCGATGGGTGATGCTGTGGGCCATGACCCGGGGTTCGGCGACGACGTGGCCCGGGGCCTGCTCGAGGAAATCCCCCAGCTCGGCTTCGCTGCGAATCGGTCGCGCCTCGAGGTGCCGGGCGCTGAAGGTCACTGCGGTGACGGGCTGGGAATCATCCACCGGACAGCGGAAAAAATCGCGAACTGCGGGCGCGTCGCCCGACCCGGCACAGGCGGCCCGTATCACATCGATCTGCTGGCCGACCAGCCAGCCGCAGAAGCGCAGCCACATGGCGAGGTGGCACAGGATGCGGAACTGGTCAGCCGGAGGCACATCGCGACACAGGTAGACCAGCGTCGCTTCGCGACTGGCGGCATCGACCTCGAGCCTGTTGATCACCCGACTCCCGGGCTCCAGCCGGCAGCAGGCGTTGAACTCCATAGCCCTGCGCATGGCCGTGCCGAGGTCACTGCTATTGAGCATGCTGAGGGCGATCAGACGCGAGGTGCCGGGCGGTGTCGACCCGTCGGGCATCAGGCCGCCACACTCGTCACCGAGCTCGCGCAACAGGGCCAGCCAGAGGCGACTGTACTGCTGCCTCGGGAGCGACACCGCGCGTGCCTCCCGCTGCAGCAGTTCCCGGGAAAAACCGGCGGCGCGCACTATCGCCTCCACATCGACATTGCGGGCGCGAGCGCGCTCCAGCAGTGCCCTGGTAAAGACTGCGGGCACCTCGTCATGGCGTCCTTCCACAGCAGCCGTCACGTCGGTCCGATCTCCCTGTTCCGCCACCGAGGACGGAATTATACCCCGTCGCAGGCTCCTGGCTGTAGGGGCCGGCTCGGGAGCGGGAAATTAATTGCCGGAAGGGTTTGACAAGCGGGGGGCACCTCCTCACTATTGGGACTGGGGATCACCGGCCTAAAGCAATAAGACTGCATGACCGCTATCAACCAGCTCAGCAAATGGAACCGGGGCCTGTCCCAGGCCATTGCCGCCCTCGGCACCAACGAGTTCTTCCCTACGCTGATCGAGGCAATTGCTGGCCAGGTGTCGATCGACTATCCCCAGGTCTGGCTCTACCACAGGGACCTTCCACCCCGCGTTCTTTACCACGAGATTCCGCAGCACGCGGTGTCAAGTCAGATAGACGAGTACCTCGAGGGCCCCTACCGGGAAGATCCCTTCTACCAGACCTCGGTGCAGCAACCGCGCTCCCGTATTTATCTCCTGTCACGCGTGACCATGGGCAAGCTGGAGCAGTCCACCTACTACCAGAACTACTATGCCGATACCGGCACCGTGGACGAGGCGGTCTACATATCAAAGCTGCACGGCGGCAACGTGATCAACCTCAGCATGATGCGCCTGCCGCGCAACGGACCTTTTACGGACGAAGATTACGAGACGCTCTACCTGCTGGCTGACCCGGTGTCGGAGCTGATAAAGTCCCACAGCGAGCGCAACGACTTCGCGGTCACCAACCTGATCCAGCCCGGCATCAACCACCAGATCGACCTCGCCTTCCGCACCTTCGGCGCTTCCATACTGTCGCCGCGGGAGAAGGACGTGCTGGAGTTGATGCTCAGGGGCTACGGCACGGACACCTCCGCCAAGCGCCTCGATATCGCCGTGGAGACCGTGCGGCGCCACCGCAAGAGCATTTACCGCAAGCTGGACGTGAGCTCCCAGACCGATCTCTTTTCCCTGTTCCTCAACTCGATGTGCTGCCTTGGCGAGGCGGCGGGCCAGGACCCCCTCAGCATCTACATGTCTCCCCGTTAGCCGGTCCGCGCGGGCCCTCAGCCGTACCCCTGCTGGGGCATTGAGCGGGACGTGGCAAATATGGATAGTGCAGGCTTACCGATACTAGTATGGTGAATGGATGTCGCTAGAGGCCGACTGGTTCCTGCGCGCTCACCCGGAAATAACAACAATCGAGGCCCTCCTTCCCGATTGCAACGGCGTGATGCGCGGCAAATGGCTGCCGCGCCACAAGCTGGGCAAGATCTTCGACGGTGAACTCAAGCTTCCCAAGACCGCCCTCAGTCTCGACATCTGGGGACGCGACGTGGAGCAGCTCGTGTTCGCCTCGGGCGACGCCGACGGCATCTGTCGCCCCGTGGAGGGCTCCCTCCTGCCTACGCCTTGGTCCGCCGGTGGCCAGCACGGCCAGGTCATGCTGTCCATGTTCGACGGCGACGGGTCACCCTATATGGGCGATCCCCGCCACGTCCTGAAGCAGGTCCTCGGCCGTTTCCAGGAGGCCGGCTGGACGCCGGTGGTCGCCGCCGAGCTTGAGTTCAGCCTGGTGACCTGGGACCAGACAGTTCCCCTCCATACCTGCCCCTCCCCCGCCGGCAGCGGCCCGGTGGGGGGCAATACCTACGGACTGGACGTGCTCAATCACCACCAGGCGATGATGGAGGATCTGCGCATCGCCTGCGAGCTGCAGGACCTGCCCTTCGACGGCGTGGTCAAGGAATCGGCCCCCTCCCAGTACGAAATCAACATGCAGCATGTGGACAACCCGGTGCTGGCTGCCAAGCAGATCATCATGATGAAACGCCTCATCAAGGGTGTGGCGGCCAAGCACGACCTCATCGCCAGCTTCATGGCCAAGCCCTTCGAGAACGAGGCCGGCAACGGGATGCACGTGCACTGCAGTCTGCTGGACGAAAACGGCGTCAACGTTTTCGACGACGGCGGCGAGACCGGCACCCCCCTGCTGCAGAACGCCATCGGCGGCTGTCTCACCTATATGGCCGAGTCCGTGGCCATACTCGCGCCCACCTACAACGCCTACCGCCGTTTCCAGCCCGGCTGCCACGCGCCCACCTACCCCTGCTGGGGCTATGAGAACCGCACCGTGGCCGTACGGGTTCCGGCGGGCAGCACCGCCGCCCGGCGCCTGGAGCACCGGGTCGCCGGAGCAGATACCAATCCCTACCTGCTGTTCGCCGTGATCCTGTCCGCCATGCTGGAGGGCATCCGGGAGAACCTGTCGCCGGGGGCTCCCATCAAGGGCGACGGCTACGCCCAGGAAGAGGCGAGCCTGCCGGTCTACATGCCTGACGCGGTGCGCCTGTTCAGCGAGTCCGATTTCATACGCAATGCCCTGGGCAGCGAGTTGCAACGGATCTTCACTCTCACCAAGGAACAGGAGATGGCGGAGTTCCGAAAACGCATCACCACCCTCGAGTACCAGACCTTCCTCGAACGCCTGTAATCCCCCGCCCCTCATCCCCCTTAACCAAAGCCGCCATTCCAGCGAACGTCGTGACGCCGCCGGCCATGGACCCCTCGCGGCTACAGTGGTACAAAGACGCTTCCCGCAGCCGAGAGTCGCCACACCCGTGACAAGACGCCCAGATTCAAGCCATCCACCTGTTCAGACCACTCTGCTCCTCGCGTGGATTCTGTGCCTCTGCGTGGCCGGTGCGCGGGCCGGGGAGCCCCGGTGCGACGCCTCCGCGGCGCAAGGGCATGAGGTACGGGAGCAGGCGCTGCCCGAGCGGCTGGACATACTGAGCTGGAATATCCAGAAAGCGGGTAACGCGGGGTGGGCCGAGGATTTGGCGGAGCTTGCGGGGGGCGTCGACCTGGCTTTCATCCAGGAAGCCTCTATCCAGGCGCAGATCTCGACGCTGTTGCCACAGACGCCCCACCGCGCGTTTGCCGCCGGGTACCGGACTGACGGGCTCGACACCGGCGTAATGACCCTGAGCGCCAGCACGCCCAGCCTGCTCTGCCAATTCACCGTGCAGGAGCCCTGGCTGGGCACCCCGAAAGCTGCCAGCATCACGGAATACCCCCTGGCAGACCGGGCGGAGCGGCTGCTGGCGATCAACCTTCATGCGGTGAACTTCGCACTGGGGCTGAGTGCATTCCGCGACCAGTTCGAGCGCCTGGCGGAACTGCTCGGGCGACACCAGGGGCCGGTCATTCTGGCCGGCGACCTCAATACCTGGAGCACCGCGCGCCAGGTGCTGGTTGACGGCCTGATGCGGAAGTACGGCCTGGCCCCCATCGTCTTCAGCCCCGACCTTCGCACTACCGCCTTCGGCCGCGCCCTGGACCACATCTATGTGCGCGGGATGCAGGCGGAATTTGCCCAGGTTCTGCCAGTGTCCAGCTCTGATCACAACCCCCTGCGGGCCCGCCTCAGGGTCCTGCGATGACGCTTCCCCGGATCCTGGCCGTCCGGGCACTGCCCTGTCTCGCCCTGCTGATGGCACTCGCCACCGGCCACGCCGCCGGGGCGGATGGCGCCACCGAACGCGAGATCGATTACCTGCTTGGTTTCGTGGAGAAGAGCGGCTGTGTCTTCGTGCGCAACGGCACCGAGCACGACTCCGCTGACGCCGCCGACCACCTCCGCCTCAAGTACAGCCGCGGCAGTCGCTACGTCAACTCGGCGGAACAGTTCATCGACCGCCTGGCCAGCGAGAGCTCCTGGAGTGGCGAGCCCTACACCGTCACCTGCGATGGCCGGACCGAAACAGCAGGAGCCTGGCTGCACCGGGCTCTGGCCGACTACCGCGAGAGCGCGGACCAGGGACTGTAAGACCATTTGAGTCGGCCCTAGACCGGGGACTCCCGGGCGACTTCCAGGCCCTCCGCCGGCGAGATCTCCCCCATCGGGCGATGCTCCCGCTCCAGGCGTCTGACCAGCGCGAAAGCCGCAGCCATCGCGAGCACCCCGAAAATGATCGCACCGCAGGCCTCCCCGGCTATCACGCCGCGTGCACCAAACCACTTTGCCCCGAAATAGACGGCCGGAATCGTCCCGAGCAGCGCCCGGCCGAAGTTGAAGGCAGTCGCCCAGTGCGGGTGGTGCAGGTTGTTGAAGGTGGCATTGGCGACGAACAGGCTACCGGTGAACACAAAGGCGCCGGTGAGGTAGTGGGTGTAGAAGAGAATGATATCCGCCGCCAGATCGCTGGCGGAAAACGCCCTCACGATCAGGTCGGCGCTGAGCCACAGCACCAGCCAGATGAAGGCCACGTACAGGCCGTTGAAAAGCATGGCGCTGGCCAGGGTGGAGCGCACCCGATCATAGAGCCCGGCCCCCGCGTTCTGTCCGATTATCGGTCCCACCGCGCCTGACAGCGCAAAGACCGCGGCGAAAGCCACCGGCGTGATGCGGCCCATAATGGCCGCTCCTGCAACGGCACTGTCCCCGAACTGGGACATGGTGCGCAATACGAAGCTGCCACCGATGGGTGTCGCCAGGTTGGTCAGAATAGCGGGGCCGGCGATCTTCAGGATCGGGCCCATGTCCGCCAGGAATTGCTGCAGCGTGATACGTCCGGGCAGGCGGTGCACCGCCACCAGCGCATGCCAGGCGATACCGAACACCACCATGCGGGCAACCACCGAGGCCAGCGCGGCACCTTCCAGTCCCCACCCGAGGGTAAAAATAAACAGGGGATCCAGCGCGGCGTTCACGAGCGAGCCGCCCACCGTGGCCCACATGGAGCGGCGCGCATCGCCGAGGGCGCGCACGGCGGCGGCGCAGCTCATGCCCAGTACCAGTATCGGCATGCTGGGCAGAAGAATGCCCGCATAACTCACCGCGTATTCGAGCGTGACGCCGGAGGCCCCGAGGAGTTGCAGCAGCGCCCTCAGATTGAACCAGGCGAACCCGCTGAGCAGCGCGGAGACCAGCAGGTTGAACACCAGAGAGCTGGTGCAGAAGCGGCCGGCTATATCCCGGCGGAAGGCGCCCTCGTAGCGGGCGACCAGCGCACCCAGGGCTATCTGCAGGCCGATACTGACGGCTACCACGAAGAAGATGAGCGTGCCGGCATACCCCACCGCCGCCGCCAGCTCCTGCTCCCCGAGCAGGGTTAGGAAGAACATGTCGACCATATCCACCCCGAACATGGTGAGCAGGCCAAATGCGCTGGCACTGGTCATCACCACCACGTGACGCATGGTGGAACCGCGGGTGAAAACGGCCTGGCTCATGGCACTGCGCCATCTGTGGCGGCGCAGATCCCCCGGCGTGGGGAATAGGTGCGGGACATACAATCTCTGCTCGAATTCAGGCGGGAGCATGATACTGTAACCCAAACCCGCCGCGGCGCCAGGCCCGGGGGCTGTGAGCAGCAATCCATCGCTCGCCGGCACCCTCCGGTCCGCGGAGACTTTTCGGGGCAAAGCCGCTACACTACCCCTCCTTTTTCCTGTGCCGACCAGGCATCGAGCGTCTGCATGACTGAGACCCAAGCAAAGCCACCCCTGAACCCGGTCAACGTGATCATTTTCGTGGGCTTCCCCCTTGCGGCACTGCTTCTGGTACCGACCTGGGGCCTTTATAGCGGCTATGACGGCTTCCAGTGGCTGTGGGCGCTGGCCTTCCTCTACCTGAACGGGCTCTCCATCACCGGCGGCTACCACCGCCTCTGGTCGCACAAGGCCTACGAGGCACACCCGGCGCTGAAGTGGTTCTTCGCCCTCTGGGGTGCCGGTGCTCTGCAGAACAGCATCCTGATCTGGTCCTCCGACCACCGCCGCCATCACCGGCATGTGGACGACAACGAGCAGGATCCCTACTCTGCCGGCCGCGGCCTGTGGTTCAGCCACATGGGCTGGATGCTGCGTGAATACCGTACCAACGAAGAGGACTTCAGCAACGCCAGGGACCTGCAGCGCGACCCCGTGGTGATGTGGCAGCACAGGCACTACGTGGCCGTGACCACTTTCATGAACCTCGGGCTGCCGCTGCTGCTGGGCATCTGGCACGGCGATATCATTGGCACCCTCCTGCTGGTGGGCCTGCTGCGCCTGGTGGTCAACCACCATGTCACCTTTTTCATCAACTCCCTGGCGCACTTCTGGGGCCGCCGGCCCTACACCGAGACGAACAGCGCCCGGGACAACGGCCTCCTCGCCTTTCTGACCTATGGCGAGGGGTACCACAACTACCACCACATCTTCCAGACTGACTATCGCAACGGCATCCGCTGGTGGCAGTGGGACCCGACCAAGTGGATGATCAGCCTCTGCTCCCGCATCGGGCTCGCCAGCAAGCTGAACAGGATCCCCGACTTCAAGATCCAGCGCGCCATCCTGGACACCCAGTTCCAGCGGGCCCGCAGACAGCTCGAACAGGCGCAGGCGCCCGACACCGAATCCCTGCGCGCCACGCTGGAACGCGAGTACCAGCTTTTCTGTGAATCGGTCAGCAATTGGACAGCCCTGCAGGCTGATCGCTACGAGCGCCGCAAGGAGCAACTGGGTGACGCCCTGGAGGAGAAAAAGCAGCGCCTGCACCAGCGCTGGGAGTCCGCCGCCCTGCGCACCCGGCTCAAGGAGCTGGAATACTCCCTGAAGATGCAGCGCAAGCGTCTTGAACTGCTCATGGAGCAGCTGCAGTTCCAGGCCCAGATGGCCTGATTGCGCGATTTCCAGAGTGATCCGGCCGGGCGCTTAGCCCCGTAGTTCCCCGGCCGGCCTCATGCCGGCGCACGCGCCCAAAAAAACACGGAGAGCTCCATGACCAGCAGCGTATTCGAATTCACCTGTCAGACATCAGGCGGCAAGACAATGCCCCTGGACGATTTCCGCGGCAAGGTGCTGCTCATCGTCAACACGGCTTCAAAGTGCGGCTTCACACCCCAGTTTGCCGGGCTGGAGGAGCTGTATGAGAAGTACAAGGACAAGGGGCTGGTCATACTCGGCTTTCCGTGCAACCAGTTCGCCAACCAGGACCCGGGCAGCGACGATGAGATCCAGGAATTCTGCCAGCTCAACTACGGGGTCACCTTTCCCGTGCTCGGCAAGATAGAGGTCAACGGCAGCGGCGCGGACCCGCTCTTCAAGCATCTGAAAAAAGAGGCCCCCGGCGCCCTGGGCAGCCAACGCATCAAGTGGAACTTCACCAAGTTCCTGGTCGACACGGACGGCACTGTAGTCAAGCGCTACGCCCCTACCGTCAAACCCAAGGCGATCGAGAAGGACGTCAGTAAACTTCTCGCCTGACGCCCAGGGCCATCGGTAATCCTGCAGCTCCGGCGCCGGACTGAACCGGGAGGCTTCGCTCCGAAAGGGCCGCAGCTCCGCAATCCAGTGCGGCTGCTGCGGAACTCGACCGAAAATTGCTGCGCAATTTTCCGGGACTCGAACAGTCCTCGCAGAACGCCCCGCACTGGATTGCTGCGCTAAGCGCGGCCTGATATTTTCGGAGCGAAGCCTCCCGGCTCAGTCCTAACATCGCGTTACGAATAATCAAAGAAATACGAACCTAGCACGATGCCAGGTATGGCGGGTGGTGGCGAGGCCTGTGAACAATCGGGGCGCCGCTCAAGCTTTCCATCATTTCCGGGAGCTTTCTGCGAGGACTGTGCGAATCCGTATTTTTCGCGCAGCGAAAAATCGTTGAGTTCCGCAGCAGCCCGGAAATGATGGAAAGCTTGCGCCCGTTCACAGGCCTCGCCACCGCCCGCCATACCGGGGGAGGTCCAGCACGATCAATGCTCTCGCGTAGCCCGGAAATCGAGATCAGGCCAGCGCTCCTCCATCAGGGCGAGATTCACCCGGGTGGGCGCGAGGTAGGTGAGGTAGCCGCCGCCGTCCATCGAGAGGTGCTCCCCCGCCTTCTTACGGAACTCCTCCAGTTTTCGCGCATTATCGCAGTAGACCCAGCGGGCGGTGTAGACGTTGACCGGCTCGTACCTCGCCTCCACCTTGTATTCATCTTTCAGTCGATAAGAGACCACGTCGAACTGCAGCTGGCCCACCGCACCCACGATCAGGTCCGAAGAGTTGATCGGGGCGAAAACCTGGGTGGAGCCTTCCTCCGAAAGCTGCTGGAGACCCTTCTGCAGCTGCTTTGATTTCATCGGGTCGGAGAGGCGGATGCGCCGGAAAAGTTCCGGTGCGAAGTGAGGAATGCCGGTGAACTGCAGCTCCTCGCCCTCGGTGAAGGTGTCCCCTATCTGAATGGTGCCGTGATTGTGCAGGCCGATGATATCGCCGGAGACCGCCTCTTCCACCAGCACCCGCTCACCCGCCTTGAAAGTCACGGCATCGGCGATCTTGACCTCCTTGCCGATGCGGACGTGGCGCATTTTCATGCCCTTGGTATAGCGCCCCGAGCAGACCCGGAGGAAAGCGATGCGGTCTCGGTGCCGCGGGTCCATGTTGGCCTGGATCTTGAAGACGAAACCACTGAAATTCTCCTCCCGCGCCCCCACCTTCCGCGTGGTCGCCTCACGGTCCTGAGGCGGTGGCGCCCACTCCACGAAGTCGTCGAGCATCTCGCGCACCCCGAAATTGCCCAGGGCCGTACCGAAGAAGACCGGGCTCAGTTTCCCCGCCAGGAACGCCTCCGGGTCGAAGGGGTGGCTAGCCCCGCGAACCAGTTCGATAGACTCCAGGAACTCGTCGTATTCATCCCCGAGCAGCGCGCGTGCCTCGTCCGAATCGAGCCCCTCGATGCGCCTGTCCTCCGGCAGCATTGAGCCCTGCCCCGGGGTATAGCAGTGGATGACGTCCGTATATAGGTTGTAGACGCCCCTGAACTCCTGGCCCATGCCGATGGGCCAGTTAATGGGAGCGCCCTGGATGTTGAGGACCGACTCTATCTCATCCAGCAGGTCGATAGGGTCGCGGATGTCCCGGTCCAGTTTGTTGACGAAACTGAAGATCGGCGTATCGCGCAGACGGCAGACGTTCATCAGTTTCACGGTGCGATCCTCCACACCCTTGGCGCCATCGATCACCATCAGGGCCGAATCCACCGCGGTCAGGGTGCGGTAAGTGTCCTCTGAGAAATCCTCGTGTCCGGGGGTGTCGAGGAGGTTGACCACGCGCCCGTTGTAGGGGAACTGCATGACCGAGGATGTTACCGAAATGCCCCGCTCCTGCTCCATGCTCATCCAGTCGGAGGTGGCATGGGGCCCTTTCTTGCCCTTGACGCTGCCCGCAACCTGTATCGCGTTGCCAAGCAGCAGCAGTTTCTCCGTGATCGTGGTCTTGCCGGCGTCCGGGTGGGAAATAATGGCGAAGGTGCGCCGCGAGGCGATTGCGGTGCCGAGTTGAGACATGGGGCTACCCCGGTAAAAAAGCGCGGATTATACGCTATTCCACGGGAAATTGGCCTGTTTCCGGGAGGCAGCCGCAGCGTGGGGAGAGCTGCACCGGCGATCCCGTTCCCCGTATAATGCGCCGGTGCAGGCGACCTCACCCAGACCCGAATCCGCCTATTCCCCTCCCTGGACAACCTGCGCAGCCTGCTGCTGATCCGCAGCATCGCATTGCTGGGGCAGACCGGGGTGCTGGCTTACGTGGTGCTTGTGAGCCGCACCACCGAGAGCCTGTGGGGTGTCGCGGTGAGCCTGGTCCTGCTGGCCGCCATCACGATGGTCAGCCTCTGGCGCTGTACCCGGCCATGGCCGATCGCGGACAGCGAGTTTCTCGCCCAGCTGTTGATCGATGTGCTGGGCTGGAGCGCCCTGATGTACTTTACAGGCGGCGCCAACAACCCGTTCGTCTCCTACTATATCGTGCCCCTCGTCATCTCCGCCGCGGTGCTTCCCTGGCGCCACACCTGGCTGGTGGCCGGCGCCTCGCTGCTGGCCTACAGCCTGCTGCTCTACTACTACCGCCCCTTTCCACTCTTCACGCCCCACGCCCACATGGGCCATGGCGACAGCGCCAGCGTCTAAGTGAGTTCGTGCGCCAGACCGTGGAGAGATGGGCGGTCCGCCGGCCCGGGGTCAGCTGTGACATACGCAGTCCGCAGGCCGGTCCCGGGCCGGACATCGCCTTCGACTCCACTCTCGGCCAGGCACTGGAAAACCTGCTCAACAACGCCGCGGATACCGGACCGCCTCGGCACCTCCGGGATTGCGGCCGGGTCAGTCCCCCGCCAGGCTGGCTGCCAGGACAGAGAGGAGGCGCCGCCCCACCAGATCCACCGTCGGAGCCGGCGCCGGGAGCAGGCTGGCCATGGAAGTCACCCGAAGGCCCTGGTGGCCGCAGGGGTTGATCCGCTGGAAAGGCTCCAGGTCCATGTCCACATTGAGGGCCAGGCCATGATAGCTGCAGCCGCGGCGCACCCGCAGACCGAGCGAGGCAATTTTCTCACCCGCCACGTAGACCCCGGGGGCGTCCGGCCTGGGTAGCGACTCGATGTCGTAATCGGCGAGCAACCGGACCAGGCTCTGCTCGATCAGGTCGACCAGGGCGCGCACGCCAAGTCCCCGCCGCTTGAGGTCGAGCAACAGGTAGATCACCACCTGGCCCGGACCGTGATAGGTCACCTGACCGCCCCGGTCCACCTGGATCACCGGAATATCCCCGGGCGCCAGCAGGTGCTCGGCCCTGCCTGCCTGCCCCTGGGTGAAAACCCGGGGATGCTGCAGCAGCCAGAGTTCGTCGGGGCTTTCGCGGTCGCGGCTGTCCGTGTAGGCCCGCATCGCCTCCAGGGTGGGGGCGTATTCCACCAGCCCAAGTTCCCGGGTCAACAGGTCGGGCATGGCCGGTCAGATGACCATCTGCACCTGCCCGGTGGCCAGCAGGTCCTGGTGCAGGGCCTCCAGTTGCTCGGGCCCGGTGGCGGTGATGGTCACGGTGATGGCGGTGAAGGTGCCCTTGCTGCTCGCCCTCACGGAGACGGTCTGCTGGTCAAAGCCGGGCGCGTGGCGCTCGAACACCTCGATCACAACCGACTGGAAGGCCTCACTGCTGCGGCCCAGCACCTTGATGGGATAATCGCAGGGGAACTCGATCTTCGGCGGTTGCTGACCGCCCATGTCACCCGGGGACGTCATCAGGACTTGAAGAAGCTGAGGATCCACATCACCAGCATATCCCAGAGGCGAGAGAAAAAACCGCCGGGTTCCACCGCCTCCAGGGCTACCACGGGCGATCGGTAGACGGTCTCACCATCCAGTTTGACCGTGACCGTACCGAGGGGATCGCCGACGGCGACGGGCGCGACGATCTGGTCATCGATCTCCACCGTGCTGACCACCAGGTCCTTCTTGCCCCGGGGCAGGGTGACCACTGCAGCTTCCTGCAGGCCGACAGACACCTGGTCCTGCTGCCCCTTCCAGACGCGGGGCTTTTCCAGCTCTTGCATGGCCTCGAACAGCTTGCTGGTCTCGAAGAAACGGAAGCCGTAGTTGAGCAGGCTGCGGGTCTGGCTCTTGCGCGACTGCTCGCTGGCGGTGCCCATGACCACAGAGATCAGGCGCATGCCGCGCCGCTCCGCGGAGGCCACCAGGCAGTACCCGGCCGCCTCGGTGTGTCCGGTCTTGAGGCCGTCGACCGTCGGGTCCTCACCCAGCAGCGTATTGCGGTTGTACTGCCTGATTCCGTTGTAGGTGAACTCCCGCTCCTTATAGAGCGCATAGTGGTCGGGGTGATCTTTGATGATGGCTTTCGCCAGCGTGGCCAGGTCCCGTGCGGTGGTGACATGGTCCGGGTGAGGAAGGCCGTGGGAGTTGACGTAGTAGGTGTCCACCATGCCCAGTTTCTCGGCGTGGGCATTCATCATTTCAGCGAAGACCGCCTCACTGCCTGCCAAATGCTCCGCCACGGCCACCGTGGCGTCATTCCCGGAGGAGATGATGATGCCGCGCTCCAGGTCCTCGATAGAGACATCCTTGCCGGGCTCGATCCACATGAGTGAGGAGCCGGCGAACCGGGGGTTCTGGGACCAGGCGTTCTCGCTCACGGCGACCATGTCGGTTTTTCGCACCCGGCCCTCATCGATCTCCTTGGCCAGGATATAGCTGGTCATCATCTTGGTCAGGCTCGCCGGGGGCAGGGGCATATCGGCATTGTTCTCAGCCAGCACCGCACCGCTGTCGGCATCGATCAACAGCCACGCCTTGGCGGCCAGCTGCGGCGGCGAGGGCACGATCTGGGCTGCCTGCAGGCAGGCGGAGGAAAAGGCCAGGAGCAGAACAAAGGCTAGTCGGGTCATGGAATCAGCAAACCGTGGGAGTACAACAGAATGCGGGGCATGGTACCGCATGCGACCCACAAGCGAAAGAATACGGGCGGCCGGGACGCAATACGCAGGGCCGGGGCCCGTTCACGACCTTAGGGTAGTGGCTGACCGGCCTGGTATCCGCCGGCCTGAAGCTGCTCCTGCACTGCCACCAGTTCATCGTTACTCGCGACAGGCCCCACGCGCACCCG
The DNA here is from genome assembly GCA_037382865.1 of Halioglobus sp. Taxonomy (GTDB): domain Bacteria; phylum Pseudomonadota; class Gammaproteobacteria; order Pseudomonadales; family Halieaceae; genus JARRPM01. Next base: position 13,294 of record JARRPM010000013.1, read on the forward strand.
GTATAGCAGGCTGTCCCCGGACTGCACCTCGCTGACGAAGACCGGCGCACCCAGCAGGGGCTCCAGCTCGGCCTGCAGGCGCTGCGCCGAGGAGAGGCTGCCGAAGGCGCCCAGCTGCAGGTAACGATAATGTCCACCGGGGGCGTCGCGCCGGTCGTCGACGCCGGCCAGCTGCAGCACTTCGACCTCAACGGGCGCGGTGCCGTGCTCCATGTACCCCAGTTTCACCGCCGCCCCGTAGGAGAGATCGATCAGGCGGTCCGAGTGGAACGGCCCGCGATCGTTGATCCTCACGATGATACTTCTGCCATTGCGCAGGTTGGTGACCCGGGCGTAACAGGGAATCGGCAGTGTCTTGTGCGCCGCGGTTGCCTGGTAGAGGTCGAAGATCTCGCCATTCGAGGTCTTCTGGCCGTTGAACTTGGTGCCGTACCAGGAGGCGATCCCCTGCTCCCTGTAATTCGAGACATCGGCCAGCACTTCATAGGTGACGCCGTTAACGGTGTAGGGGCTGCTGTTCCCCGCCGCGAGAATGGGGTCGGGCCGGGGCACGGCGTCGGCCACGTCATCCGGGTGGATCGATTCCAGGGGCGCCCCGTCGCTCACCTCCGGCACTTCGGGTGGCGCGGTACAGGCATTCAGCAGCAGGGCCAGCAGACCCGGGAGCGCCGCTGCGGGCAGGGCGTGGCGCCACCTCACTGGGAAGCCACCCGGGTCGGCGCGCGTGCGGCGATCCGCTCGCTGAGCTGGTAGACGCTCATGGCATACATGGCGCTGCGATTGTAGCGGGTGATGACGTAGAAGTTGTGGAGCCCCAGCCAGTACTCGAAGGTATCGGGCAGCTCGAACTGGATGGCGATCGCCTGGGCCTCGGGATCCAGCGGCTCGCGCGGCACCAGGCCGGCGGCGGTGAACTCCGCCACGGTGTGCTCGAGGTCGAGATCCCGGCCCCGGCTCAGCATCACTTCCGGCACCTCGCGCTGCGCATCGGCGAGCGACACGACGGTCTCGCCGGTACGCCAGCCGTGACGTTTGAAGTAGTTGGCGACGCTGCCGATCGCATCCACCGGATTGTTCCAGATGTCGATAGTCTCGTCCCCGTCAAAATCGATGGCATAGGCCCGATAGCTGCTCGGCATGAACTGGCCGTAGCCCATGGCGCCGGCGTAGGAGCCTTTCAAATCGAGCGGGTCGAAGCCCTGCTCCCGGGTGAGCACCAGGAAGTTCTTGAGTTCACTGGTGAAAAACCTGGAGCGGCTCGGGTAGTCAAAGGCGAGCGTCGAGAGCGCGTCGATCACCCGGAAGCTGCCGGTATTGCGCCCGTAGGAGGTTTCGACCCCGATGACCGCCACGATGATCGATGCGGGCACGCCCAGTTCCCGCTCGGCCCGCTCCAGGGTCTCGCGGTGTTCGCGGAAAAACTCCAGCCCCTGCTGCTCCCGCTTGTCGGTCAGGAATATCTCGCGGTATTCGTACCAGGGCTTGGTTTTTTCCGCAGGCCGGGCGATGGCCTCGAGAATACTCTCCTTGCGCTCGGCGTCGGCGAATACCGCCAGCAGCTGCTCCCGGTCGAAGCCCTCCTCCGCCACCAGCTCATCGACCAGTTGCAGGGCCGCGGGGTGCGCCGCGTAATTGTCGCCCGCGCAGGACGCGGTCGACCAGAGGCAGGCGCAGACAAGGGCGATCTTCAGTCGTAATGGCATAGTCGGGGACTCGCTACGGTTCTCTCATTATGGTGATGCGGCTCAATGGGCCACCATGCGTTTTTCAGTGCTAACCGCCATCAGGATGCCAAACCCGGCCATCAGGGTGACGATGGATGTCCCGCCGGCACTGACCAGCGGCAGGGGCACACCGACCACGGGGAGAAGCCCTGCGACCATGCCCATATTAACAAAGATGTAGACGAAAAACGTCAGGGTCAGGCTCCCCGCCATCATTCTGCCGAAGCTGGTCTGCGCCCGCATGCCGATCCAGAAACCGCGCAGCAGTATCAGCGCGTAAAGTCCCAGCAGGAGCAGGATACCGCGGAGGCCGAACTCCTCGCCGAGTACCGCGATAATGAAGTCGGTGTGGCTCTCCGGGAGGAAGTCGAGGTGGGACTGGGTACCGTTGAGCCAGCCCTTGCCGTCCCAGCCGCCGGAACCGATGGCGGTCTTTGACTGGATGATATTCCAGCCCGCCCCCAGCTTGTCGCTCTCGGGATCGAGCATCGTGAGAATGCGCTGTCGCTGGTAATCCTTCAGCACGAACAGCCACGCCGGCCAGGCGGACATCACCGCAACAATTATCGCGCCGAAGATGTAGCCCCAGCCGATGCCGGAGAGAAACAGCACGAAGAGACCGCTGGCGGCAATCAGCAGGGCCGTGCCCAGGTCCGGCTGCTGCAGGATCAGCACCGAGGGTATGCCCACCAGCACCAGGGAGGCCATGATGTATTTCAGGCTGGGCGGCAGGATGCGATCGGCCAGGTACCAGGCCACCGCCATGGGCACCACCAGCTTCATGATCTCCGAGGGCTGGAAGCGGAATCCCCCGATGGCGAGCCAGCGCTGGGCTCCCTTGGCTCCCACCCCCGCAACCATCACCGCCACGAGGGTCGCCACGCCCACCAGGTAGAGCCACGGCGCCCAGCGCATATACCGCTGCAGGCTCAGCTGGGCGCCCAGGATCATGATGCAATAGGCGACCAGGAAATATCGGCCCTGGCGGATGACGGCGCCCATGCTCTGGCCGGAAGCGCTGTACAGGACGATGAGTCCGTAGACGGTGAGCGCCAGCAACAGCAACAGCAGCGGCAGGTCGATGTGAAAGCGGTCTGCCAGGCCCGGCCGCCGGGCCAGGTCGGCGGAGCCGTGGTGGGGCATCTGCCTGACATAGTCTCCCATCAGCTCGCCTCACCCAGCAGCCAGGTGTCGATAACCTTCCTGGCAATGGGTGAAGCGGCGCTGCTGCCACCGCCGTTCTCCACGATGATCGCCACCGCGATGGTCGGCGACTCGTAGGGAGCAAAGGCGATGAACAGGCCGTGGTGGCGGTGGCGTTCCGCGACCTCGTCCTCGTTGTAAACGGCATTCTGGGCGATGCCGATGACCTGGGCTGTTCCGGTCTTGCCGGCCATCCGGTACTGGATATCTTTTGCCAGGCCCTTGGCGGTACCGCGCCGGCCGTGAACCACTTCCAGCATCCCCTCGTGCACCGCCTGCCAGTTCATCTCACTGGCGGCGATGGGTTCCAGCAGCGGCGCATCCACCGGCTGCCCGTCGATCGCCTGCAGCAGGCGCGGGGTGTGACGCACGCCCTTGCTGGCCATCACGCTGGTGGCCTCGGCCAGCTGCATCGGCGTTGCCAGCATATAGCCCTGCCCGATCCCGGCGCTGAGGGTCTCCCCCGGGTACCAGGCCTGGGCCATCGCCTCGCGCTTCCACCGGGTGGAGGGCAGCACACCGCGGCGCTCGTTGGTGGTATCCACGCCGGTGCGCGCACCCAGGCCGAAGGGGAGCAGGAAATCGTGCATGCGGTCGATGGTCAGGCGCCGGGCCAGGTCGTAGAAATAGACGTCACAGGACTCCGCGATGGCCATGTTGAGGTCCACCTTGGGGGCGTGGCCGGTGCCCCGGATGCGCAGGATCCAGTCGCGGTAGCGGCGCGAGTCGCCGGGCAGGCGATACCACCCGGGATCCGGCACGGTCGTCTCAGGTGTCACCAGACCCGACTCCAGGCCCGCCATCCCCATGAACGGCTTGATCGTGGACCCCGGAGGGTACTGGCCCTGGATCGCGCGGTTGAAGAGGGGGACGTCCAGCGAGTCCCGCAGGGCGCTGTAATCCTTCGTACTGATGCCGTTGACGAACAGGTTGGTGTCGAACCCGGGGGTGGATACCAGAGCGAGCACACCGCCCGTGCGGGGGTCGATGGCAACAACCGCACCGCGCCGGTCGCCGAGGGCGTCGAATGCGGCCTGCTGAATGCGGATATCCAGGTGCAGGGTGAGGTCCGCGCCCGGGTTGGGATCATGCCGCTCGAGCACTCGCAGCACCCGGCCGTGGGCATTGGTCTCCACGTTCTGGTAACCCACGTCCCCGTGCAGCATGTCCTCGTAGTACTTCTCGACGCCCACCTTGCCCACGTGGAAAGTGCCCCGGTAATCGGACTCGTCCAGCTCGAACGCCTCGCGTTCATTGATGCGGCCGACGTAGCCCAGGGCATGGGAGAAAAGCTCCCCATGGGGATAGTGCCGCAGCAGCTGGGCGTCCACCACCACCCCCGGCAGCCGGTAGAGATTGACCGCCAGGCGCGCGCGCTCCTCCTCGGTCAGGCGGAAATGGAGGGGTACGGCCTCGTAGGGCCGGCGCCGCTTGAGCTTTTCGTGAAACTTTTCCAGGTCACTTTCGGAGATCGGCACCAGGGTCTGTAACTCCGCCAGGGTGGCGTCGAGATCCCGCACCCGCTCCTTGACGACAGAGAGTATGAAACTGGGCGTATTGTCTGCCAGCAGGACGCCGTTGCGATCGAAGATCAGGCCCCTTTTGGGCGGCAGCGGCTGCAACTGCACCCGGTTGCGCTCGGACTGGGTCCGGTAGGTTTCGTACTCCGTGATCTGCAGGCTGTAGTACCGGGCCAGCACGACAGCCAGCGCGCATCCCACTGCCAGGACTGCAGCGACGGTGCGGGCACTGTAAATCCGTGACTCCCGGTGTGGATCCTTCAGAGCGATATGCTGTGGCATGTTACCGGCTTGCCTGGGAGTGCGATGACAAAAACTAACCGCGATGATAAGGGTGATTGACAGTGATTGTCCAAGCCCGGTAGAGCTGCTCGGCCAAAAGAATCCGCACCAGTGGGTGCGGCAGCGTCAGCCGGCTCAGGGACCAGCGCTGGTCAGCCCGCGCAAGGCACGCCCGGGACAGGCCGTCAGGGCCGCCGATCAGCATGCTGTAATTGTCCCCGGACATCTGCCAGTCGGCCAGCTGCGCCGCAAGTTCGGTTGTGGAGAGTGCCTTGCCCTCGACATCGAGGGCAATTACCCTGTCGCCGTCGGGTATCGCCTTGAGGATCTGCTCGCCCTCCCTGGCCAGGGCCTGCTGCACATCGCCGGCCCGGCCGCGCCTGGCGAGGGGAATCTCCCGCCACTCGAGACGCAGGTCCCTGGGCAGGCGCCGGCTGTACTCCGCCACGCCTTCGTTTACCCAGTCGGGCATCCGGGTACCCACAGCCAGCACGCTGATGCGCATCAGCCGGGCTGGTCAGGGCGGGCCCAGAGCCGCTCCAGGTCGTAGAAGTCCCGGGTGGCGGGCAGCATCACATGCACGACGACATCCCCGAAATCCACCAGCACCCACTCTCCCGCGGCCTCGCCCTCCACCCCGAGGGGTCGCACGCCCTGTTTCTTCGCCTCCATGCAGACATTGTCCGCCAGCGATTTCACGTGGCGGTTGGAGGTGCCACTGGTGATCACCAGGTAGTCCATCACATCAGTAAGCCCGGTGACATCGAGGGTCACCGTGTTGACGGCCTTGAGGTCGTCCAGGGCATCCACGACGAGCCGGTTCAGGGCGTCAGCTTCCATGGGCCTGCCTGGGCTGAGGAGTTGTCATAGGGGCTCTTTCCTTCTTCTACTGGTAGAGGTGATGCGTTTCAATATAGTCGAGTACCGTTTCGGGCAGCAGGTAGCGCGGGGAGCGCCCCCCCTGCAGCATGGCCCGGATCTCGGTCGAGGAGATCGGCAGGGGGCGCAGTTCCTCGACCAGGACACCGCCGCAGGCGCGCTCGTGCAGCGCAGGAACCCCGGGCAGCCGGTGCCGCTGCAGCCACGCGGCCACCTCACCGCGCACCGGAATTTCCCAGCCCGGTCGGGCGAGGACCACCACGTGGGCCCAGTCCAGCAGCTCCTGCCAGCGATGCCAGGTGGTGATGTTATGCACCGCATCGCAGCCGATCACCAGGCAGAGGCCGCGTGTCTCGCCCAGCTCATGGCGCAACTCCGCCAGGCTGTCGATCGTGTAGGATTTACCCGGCCGCGCAAGCTCCCGGGTGTCGCAGACCAGGTGGGGCTCCCCCGCAACCGCCAGGGCAACCATTGCCGCGCGGTGTTCGGCACTGCATTCCGGCCTCTCCCGGTGCGGGGGGTCGGCGCAGGGCAACAGGCGGACCTGTGCCAGCTGCAGCCGCTCGACCAGTTCCAGCGCCGAACGCAGGTGCCCGTAATGCACCGGGTTGAACGTGCCACCAAAGACCCCGACCGGGGCCGGGGGTGCGCCCGGGCCACTCAAGTGCGGACCTGCCCCTCGCCGAAGACCACAAATTTCTGGGAGGTGAGGCCCTCGAGGCCGACCGGCCCGCGGGCGTGCAGCTTGTCGGTGGAGATGCCGATCTCGGCGCCGAGCCCGTACTCGAAGCCATCGGCAAAGCGGGTCGAGGTATTGACCATCACCGAGCTGGAGTCCACCTCACGCAGGAACCGCATGGCACGGCCGTGGTCCCGGGTGACGATGCTGTCGGTGTGCAGCGAGCTGTAGGTGTTGATGTGCTCGATCGCCTGGTCCAGGCCGTCCACGACGCGGATTGCCAGGATGGGGGCCAGGTACTCCTCGCGCCAGTCCTGCTCGGTCGCAGCACGGATCCCGGGCAGGATCGCCCGGGTCCGCTCACAGCCGCGCAGCTCCACGCCCGCTTCCCCATAGGCCGCCGCCAGCGGCGGCAGCGCGGATTCCGCCATGGACGCGTCTACCAGCAGGGTTTCCATGGTGTTGCAGGTGCCGTAGCGCTGGGTCTTGGCATTGACGGCGATGGCGATGGCCATATCGAGCTCCGCGCCCTCATCGATGAAGACGTGGCAGACCCCGTCCAGGTGCTTGATCACCGGCACCCGCGCCTCGCGGCTGATCCGCTCGATCAGGCTCTTGCCCCCCCGGGGGACGATGACGTCGATGTGCTCCGGCATCGTGATGAGGTGCCCGACCGCCGCCCGGTCTGCCGTCTGCACCACCTGCACCGCCGCCTGTGGCAGTCCCGCCTCGCCCAGCCCCTGGGCCAGACAGCCGGCGATGGCGCAGTTGGAGGCCAGCGCTTCGGAGCCGCCCCGCAGGATCGTCGCGTTGCCTGATTTGAGACAGAGGCTCGCCGCCTCCACGGTCACATTGGGGCGCGATTCGTAGATGATGCCTATCACCCCCAGGGGCACACGCATCCGGCCCACCTGGATACCGCTGGGCATCGTATTCACCCCCGAGATGCTGCCCACGGGATCCGGCAGGGCCGCGACCTGGCGCAGTCCTTCCAGCATGGCGTCAATGCGTGCCGGCGTCAGCTCCAGTCGATCCAGCAGCGGTGCGTCCAGCCCGTTGGCCCGGCCCCGCTCCAGGTCCCCGGCGTTGGCGCGGGCCAGTGCCTCCCGGGCCCCGTCCAGGGCGTCGCGGGTCGCCAGCAGGGCCCGGTTGCGCACAGCGGTGGCTGAGGCGGCCACCTGGCGCGAGGCCGCCCGGGCCGCGCGGCCCATCTCCGCCATGTACTGCTCTACATCCATCGGGTGACTGCTCTGCAAGGGCTAAAACCGGCGATTATACCCGAAGGGCAGGGCCGATGTGCTAAGCTGTGGCCAAAATCGTCGCGGGTGAAACGATGGCCGAAACTCCCCGGATCGAGTTCTTCTACGACTGCTCCAGCCCCTGGACCTACTTTGCGTTCACCAGGATGGTACCGATGGCGGAGCGGCTGGGAGTGACGGTGACCTGGCGCCCGATCCTGGTCGGCGGCGTGTTCAACGCGGTCAACCAGCAGGTCTACGCGGCCCGGGAGAGCATGTTCAGCGACCCCGCCAATCGGCGCAAGCTCGACTATTTTGTCAAGGACCTGGGGGACTGGGCGGCGCTCTGCGGAGTGCGGGCCATCATTCCCGAGGGCCACCCGATCAGCAGTGTCAGGGCGATGCGCGGGGCGTTCTTCGCCGAGGAGCAGGGTCTCCTGCTGCCCTACTCCCGGGCGGTCTTCGAGGCCTACTGGGGAGGCGATACCCCGGACATTTCCAGCGACGAGGTGCTGGCGACGATCTGCCGGCGGGTCGGGCTCGAGCCGGAGGCGTTCTTCGATGCCATCTCGGGCCAGCCCTGCAAGGACCGACTGCGCGAGAATACCGAGGAACTCATTGCCCGCGGCGGCTTTGGCTCACCCACGGTGTTCATCGATGGCGACGACATGTATTTCGGCAATGACCGGCTGCCCCTGGTGGAGCATCGCCTGCGGCAGCCGCGCTGAGACCGCACGCCACCGCCCCCGACGGCCCTCGACCCGGCGGCCGCCGGCGATTCCCGCCCAAGTTGTTGACAACCATTCTCATTAGTATTAATTTCTCATTTAACAGGTTTTCTCAGTCAACGGGTGGTCGTTTCATGTACGTGTGTCTCTGCCAGGGCATTACCGACAAAGAGATCCGGGCGGCGGTGGCGAGCGGCGCGACTACGCTCGAGGCCCTGCGCCACACGCTGGGCGTGGCTTCGCAATGCGGGCAGTGTGGTGAACTGGCGGGTGAAATCGTCAGCGAGTCCCTCGCGGAGTTCAGCCAGAGCTCCGCTGCTCTGTTCTACGCGATCGCCTGAACCGCTGCACAGCGGTCGTCCCGGGCACCTCTCTGCCGGGCGGCCCTGCCCCATGCCCCGCGCCCACCGCTATGCGCCGTAAGCGCCGGGCTTTGACAGTTCCCGCCCACGAGCCCATCATTGCCTTCCTGCTCCGGCAGTTCCTCAATTCAGAACACGACACCCTCAGGAGACAACCCCGTGAAAGGCGACCCCAAAGTGATCGAACACCTGAACAAGGTACTGGGCAACGAACTGGTGGCGATCAACCAGTACTTCCTGCATTCCCGGATGTTCAAGGACTGGGGTCTCCACGCGCTGGGAGACCACGAATATCACGAATCGATCGACGAAATGAAGCATGCCGACAGCCTGATCGAGCGTATTCTGTTTCTCGAGGGGCTGCCCAACCTGCAGGACCTGGGCAAGCTTTACATAGGAGAGGATACCAAGGAGATCCTGGAGTGCGATCTCAGGCTGGAGCACAAGGCCCACAAGGACCTCCACGAGGCCGTCGCCTATTGCGAATCAGTGGGCGACTATGTCTCCCGCCAGCTGTTCACAGACATCCTCGCCTCCGAGGAGGAGCACGTGGACTGGCTGGAGACTCAACTCGGCCTCATCGACAAGGTCGGCCTGCAAAATTACCTGCAGAGCGCGATGCACTCCGGCACGGGTGACTAGGGACGGTCAGCCCCGCTCGACTTCAGCCCTGCTGCGCCGCGGCGGCCGCCGCTTCCTTGACCAGTCCCTGCAGTTCGCCGTTCTCGAACATCTCGGTGACGATGTCGCAGCCGCCGATCAACTCGCCATTGACCCACAGCTGGGGGAAGGTCGGCCAGTTGGCGTACTTGGGAAGGTTGGCGCGGATGTCCGGGTTGGACAGGATGTCCACGTAGGCAAAACGCTCGCCGCAGGCCATCAGCGCCTGCACGGTGCGGGCGGAGAACCCGCACTGCGGCTGGTTGGGAGAACCCTTCATATACAGCAGAATGCTGTTGTTCTCGATCTGGTCCTTGATAGTCTCAATAATATCCATCACATTTCCTGTGGTCATTTAACCGCCCCATGGGGCCGATATTCTAACCCACTCTGACCACAAAATGATCCCGTGGTTTCGCCGCGCCCTTACCCCGGGCCCCGGGACGATTGCCAAGCCCGCAGGATGGGATTATAGTTGCCGGTTTCGAGGCAGCTCCCGCTGCCTTTTTGCGTTTATGGGGGAGCCATGTCGGCGCTGATGCAGACCTACGCCAGGTTGCCCGTGACTTTCAGTCACGGTGAGGGAATATACCTCTACGATACCGAGGGCCGGCGCTACCTGGACGCGATCTCGGGCATCGCGGTCACCGGCCTGGGCCACGCCCACCCTGCGGTGACCGCCGCCATCCGGGACCAGGCGGACAAACTCGTCCACACCTCAAACCTCTACCGCATCGAGGCCCAGGAACAGCTGGCCGGCATGCTGACCGGCGTGGCGGGCATGGACAACTGCTTTTTCTGTAACTCCGGCGCCGAGGCCAACGAGGCGGCGATCAAGCTGGCGCGACTCTATGGCCATCGACGCGACGTCGACAAGCCCGCCATCGTGGTCCTGGAGGGCGCGTTCCACGGCCGCACCCTGGCCACCCTCAGCGCGACCGGCAACCGCAAGATCCAGGCCGGTTTCGAGCCGCTGGTGACCGGCTTCATCCGGGCCCCGCGCAACGATACCGAGGCCCTGCGGCAGATAGCCGCCAACAACCCCGACGTGGTGGCCGTGCTGGCAGAGCCGATCCAGGGCGAGGGCGGCATCCAGATGCTGACCGGGGAGTACCTGCGGGAGCTGCGCGAAATCTGCGACGAACACGGCTGGCTGCTCATGCTGGATGAGGTACAGACGGGGAACGGTCGCACCGGGACCTATTTCGCCTACCAGGGAATGGGGTTCACGCCGGACGTGGTCACCACCGCCAAAGGACTGGGCAATGGCGTGCCCATAGGTGCATGCCTGGCCCGGGGCACCGCAGCCGACGTCCTGCGCGCCGGGCAGCACGGCTCCACCTATGGCGGCAACCCTCTGGTCTGCAGTGCCGGGCTGGCTGTCGTGGGCACCATCACCGAACACCAGCTCGGCACCAATGCCACCGCCATGGGGCAGCTGATCGCGGACACTGTAGCCGCCGACACCGTCGCCTCCTCCCAGATCCGGGAGATCCGGGGACGCGGACTCATGCTCGGCATCGAGCTCGTGCGCGATTGCGGCGAGCTGGTGGAGCGGGGCCTCGAGGCGGGCCTGCTGCTCAACGTTACCGCGGGCAATACACTGCGCCTGCTGCCACCGCTCGTCATCGACGAACAGGAGACGCGGAAGCTGGCTGCCGGCGTCCTGGAGCTTATCCGGGGCTTCGCCTGACGCACTGTCCGCTCACCTTCCCGGACTCACCACTACAAGGGGCACGACCACACCATCATGGCTGATACAAGGCACTTTCTGACACTCCTGGATTTTACCCCGGCGGAGCTGCAGCAGTTGCTGCAGCGCGCCTCGGAAATGAAGCGCGACCACCGCTGCGGCGCGGACCAGCGCTCCTTCCCCGGCGCGGTACTGGGCATGATCTTCGCCAAGTCCTCGACCCGGACCCGGGTCTCCTTCGAGGCGGGCATGGCCCAGCTCGGCGGGCACGCCATGTTCCTGTCACCCCAGGACACGCAGCTGGGGCGGGGTGAGCCGGTGGAGGACAGCGCCCGGGTGATCTCCTCCATGGTGGACATCGTCATGATCCGCACCTTCGGCCACGATATCGTGGAGCGTTTTGCCGCCCACTCCTCGGTGCCCGTCATCAATGCCCTGACCGACGACTACCACCCCTGCCAGCTGCTGGCGGACATGCAGACTTACCAGGAGCATCGGGGCAGCATCGCCGGCCGGGTCGTATGCTGGGTCGGCGACGGCAACAACATGTGTCAGTCCTACATCAACGCCGCCAGGCAGTTCGACTTCGAGCTGCGCGTGGCATGTCCGCCGGGCTTCGAGCCGCGCACCGAGTTGCTGCAACGCAACAGTGACCGGGTACGGATCGAGCACGATCCGGCCGCGGCGGCGACCGGCGCCGACCTGGTGGTGACCGATGTCTGGGCCTCCATGGGACAGGAGCGCGAGCAGGAGGCGCGGGCGGCGCTGTTCGCCCCCTACCAGGTCAACGGCGAGCTGATGAGCCGCGCCAACGGCGACGCGCTCTACATGCACTGCCTGCCCGCCCACCGGGGCGAAGAGATCAGTGCCGAGCTGATGGACGCACCGGATACGGTAATCTGGGACGAGGCGGAAAATCGCCTGCACGCCCAGAAAGCGCTGATGGAAACGCTGCTGCTGGCCAGCCGCTGACCGCTCCGGGGGCCCTCGCGGATGTCATCGAAATTAAATAATAATTGAATATATCGATCAGCGTTCTTATAAAAAATAAATCGATAAAGCCGGCCCCGACACCTGCAACAGCCCCTCCTGCAGAGCATTTCCATGCAGGCCGCGGCTTGCAGGGTTAGTGGCCGCAGACCCTTCCGACTATCAACAATTTATCCACAGAATAAACCCAGGCTAATGCCCTTGCATTGTGCCCTGCGCCGCATTATCTTGTATCCAAGTCATCGGGGCACCCCTATATATAGGGTCAAAAGAGAGGGTCGAGAGTACCGGGTCGAAGTCGGCTCGAGACAGTCGGGAGAGCATAAAATAGCAATAATGCTCGACCCGAAGACCCTCTGACCGGGCGTGGGCCCGGTCAGCGATGGCATCGGCGCCAGGGGATCTGACGCAGGCTTGACACCCATCATCGTCCAGGGCTCATCAGGAGCCACAGCCGGGGGAGGGGCAGAGCGGAGCGGGCAATGAAACTCGAATCAGGTGACCGTCTGCGCGTCCCGGCGAGCGCAGCCGGGAGCCGCCAGACGCTTCACTATCGAGTGGCAACCCAGAACACGTTGAGTAGTAATCCAGAACAATAAGGCAAATCGCCAACATTTTCGGAGACAACATGCAGACAGAGACCAAAGCCTACGGCACCCCCGCCGAAACCAACGCTGCCAGCCAGGAGGCGCCGGTCAGCGCCGGGATAGCAGCCACCGCGCCGGGCCAGTTGCGCGTGATCAAGCGCAACGGCACCGTCGTGCCTTTCGAGGAGAGCAAGATATCGGTGGCCATCACCAAGGCCTTCCTGGCCGTGGAAGGTGGCACCGCGGCGGCCTCAAGCCGCATCCACGAAACCGTAGCCAAGCTGACCGAGCAGGTGGCCACCACCTTCAGACGCCGAATGCCGTCCGGCGGCACCATCCATATCGAGGACATTCAGGATCAGGTCGAACTGTCGCTCATGCGGGCCGGCGAGCACAAGATCGCCCGCGATTATGTCATCTACCGTGAAGAGCAGGCGCGCAAGCGCGCCGCACGGCAGGCGCTCTCCCAGAAAAGCCAGGAGGCCGCCGGCAATATCAGCGTGGTGCAGCCCGACGGCAGCCGGGCGCCCCTCGACCTGGACCGCCTGCACACGATCGTGAGCGAGGCCTGTGCCGGCCTGACGGAGGTGAGCGAATCCCGGATCCTGGACGAGGCGCTCAAAAACCTCTACGACGGCGTCACGACCGACGAGCTGAGCACATCACTGGTGATCACCGCCCGCACCCTGATCGAGCAGGATCCCCACTACTCCTACGTCGCTGCCCGGCTGCTGGGCGACACCCTGCGGGCCGAAGCGCTCTCCTTCCTCGACGTGGCCGAGAGCGCGACCCAGGGCGACATGGAAACCCTGTACGCCCGGGCTCTCCCGGTCTACGTGAAGAGAGGCATCGAGCTCGAGCTGCTGGCCCCGGAGCTGGCAGATTTCGACCTGGCGATGCTCGGCGAGGCGTTGCTGCCAGAGCGCGACCTGCAATTCACCTACCTGGGCCTGCAGACCCTCTACGACCGCTATTTCATCCACAGCAACGGCACCCGCTTCGAACTGCCCCAGATCTTCTTCATGCGGGTGGCCATGGGGCTGGCCGTGCAGGAGGCGGACCGCAACGCCCGCGCCATCGAGTTCTACCAGCTGTTGTCGTCCTTCGACTACATGAGCTCCACTCCCACCCTGTTCAACGCCGGCACCCTGCGCCCGCAGCTCTCCTCCTGCTACCTGACCACGGTACCGGACGACCTGCGCGGCATCTACGGCGCGATCCAGGACAACGCCATGCTCTCCAAGTTCGCCGGGGGCCTCGGCAACGACTGGACGCCGGTGCGCGCCCTTGGCGCCTATATCAAGGGCACCAACGGCAAGTCGCAGGGTATCGTGCCCTTCCTCAAGGTGGTCAACGACACGGCGGTGGCGGTCAACCAGGGCGGCAAGCGCAAGGGCGCGGTGTGCGCCTACCTCGAGACCTGGCACCTGGACATCGAGGAGTTCGTGGAACTGCGCAAGAACACCGGCGATGACCGGCGCCGGACCCACGACATGAACACCGCCAACTGGATTCCCGACCTGTTCATGAAGCGCGTCTTCAACAATCAGGACTGGACCCTGTTCTCGCCCAATGACGTGCCCGACCTGCACGACCTCTACGGCAGGGCCTTCGAAGAGCGCTACGAGCAGTATGAAGAGATGGCCCGCAACGGCCAGATCAAGCTCTTCAAGACCGTCAAGGCGGAGAACCTGTGGCGCAAGATGCTGGGTATGCTGTTCGAGACCGGCCACCCCTGGATGACTTTCAAGGATCCCTGCAACCTGCGCTCGCCGCAGCAGCACGTGGGCGTGGTGCACTCCTCCAATCTCTGCACCGAGATCACCCTGAACACCAGTGCCGACGAAATCGCGGTATGCAACCTGGGCTCGGTCAACCTGCCCCAGCACGTCGGCGAGAACGGGCTCGACCTCGAGAAACTGCGGAGAACGGTGCGCACCGCTGTCCGCATGCTCGATAACGTCATCGACATCAACTACTACTCTGTCGATACGGCGCGCAATTCCAACCTGCGCCACCGGCCGGTGGGTCTCGGCCTGATGGGCTTCCAGGATGCCCTGTACCGGCAGCACCTGGCCTACGGCTCCCCCGCGGCGGTCGAATTCGCCGACCGTTCCATGGAGGCGATCTCCTACTATGCGATCGAGGCGTCCAGCGAGCTCGCGGTGGAGCGCGGCCCCTATGCCAGCTACGAGGGCTCCCTCTGGAGCCAGGGGATATTCCCGATCGACTCCCTGGACCGCCTGATCGAGCAGCGCGGCGCCGAGTACATCGAGGTGGACCGCAGCCAGGCCCTCGACTGGCCGGCCCTGCGCACCCTGGTCAAGAGCCGCGGGATGCGCAACTCCAACGTGATGGCGATCGCGCCGACGGCGACCATCGCCAATATCACCGGCGTCTCCCAGTCGATCGAGCCGACCTACCAGAACCTCTACGTGAAGTCGAACCTGTCCGGCGAGTTCACCGTGGTCAACCCGTACCTGGTCAAGGACCTCAAGTCACGCGGCCTGTGGGACGGGGTAATGGTCAACGACCTCAAGTACTACGACGGCAGTGTGCAGGCCATCGACCGGGTGCCCCAGGACCTCAAGGCGATCTACGCGACGGCCTTCGAGGTGGAGCCGCGCTGGCTGGTGGATGCCGCGAGCCGGCGCCAGAAATGGATAGACCAGGCCCAGTCGCTGAACCTCTATATCAACAACGCCAGCGGCAAGAAGCTCGATGTCACCTACCGCATGGCGTGGTACAGCGGCCTGAAGACCACCTATTACCTGCGCTCGCTGGCGGCCACCGGCACCGAGAAGTCCACTATCGACACGGGCACGCTCAACGCCGTGTCCCGGGAGGCGGCGCCGGTGCCGAAGGCCTGCTCCCTGGATGACCCGGACTGCGAGGCCTGCCAGTAGGCGGGCCGGCGCATCAGGCAGCACGTGTTACAAACCAGAGAACTGACAGCCAGGGGAAACAATGATGTTGAGTTGGGATGAGTACTACAAGGAAGAGCAGGCGCCGTCAGGCGGCGCCGGGGCAAGCCAGGGCAAACCGGCAGAGCCGGCGCCTGCCACCAGCCAGCCGGTAATGGCCGAAGCCGCCGCGCCGCAGCATGCGGAGCCGGCCAGGGAGCCGCTGAATCCGCAGGTGATGGCCTCGGTAGCGGCGGTTGCGCCCGCGCCAGTCGCCGCGCCGGAGGTGGTCGTGGACGCCCATGCCGAAGAGAACGTGGCTCGCGCCCAGGAGGCGCTGGAGAGCCTGGACGTGGCGCCCGGCCTGGAAGAACTCGAGATGGGGGCTGCCCGGGTCTCGGTGGACGAGAAGCGGATGATCAACTGCCGCGCGGACCTCAACCAGCTGGTGCCTTTCAAGTATGACTGGGCGTGGCAGAAGTATATCGACGGCTGCGCCAACCACTGGATGCCCCAGGAAATCAACATGACCGCCGACGTCGCCACCTGGCGCAGCAAGGACGGCCTCACCGAGGACGAGCGCCGCATCGTGATGCGCAGCCTGGGCTACTTCTCCACCGCCGACTCCCTGGTGGCAAACAACCTGGTGCTGGCGATCTACCGGCTCATCACCAACCCCGAGTGCCGCCAGTACCTGTTGCGCCAGGCCTTCGAGGAGGCGATTCACACCCACGCCTACCAGTACTGCATCGAGTCGCTGGGTATGGACGAGGGCGAAGTGTTCAACATGTACCGGGAAGTGCCCTCGGTGGCCGCCAAGGCCGCCTGGAGCATCAGCCACACCCACCAGCTCTCCGACCCCACCTTCAAGACCGGGACGCCGGAGACCGACCAGATACTGCTGCGCAACCTGATCGGGTTCTATGCGGTCACCGAGGGCATTTTCTTCTACTGCGGGTTCAGCCAGATTCTCTCCATGGGCCGGCGCAACAAGATGACCGGCGTGGCGGAGCAGTTCCAGTACATCCTGCGCGACGAGTCCATGCACCTCAACTTCGGGATCGACGTGATCAACCAGATCAAACTGGAGAACCCGCACCTGTGGACGGAAGCGTTCCAGCAGGAGGCAATCCAGATGATCCTCGAGGGGACGGAGCTCGAGATCCAGTACGCCCGCGACACCATGCCGCGCGGTGTGCTGGGCATGAATGCGGCGATCATGGAGGAGTACCTGCACTTCATCGCCAACCGGCGTCTGTCGCAGCTGGGTCTGCCGGAGCAGTTCCCCGGCGCCCAGAACCCGTTTCCGTGGATGTCGGAGATCATGGACCTGCGCAAGGAGAAGAATTTCTTCGAGACCCGGGTCATCGAATACCAGACGGGCGGCGCCCTGAGCTGGGATTGAGGCTGCGCCGCAGCCGGCCGGCGTGGCCGGCTGTGGCTCCCTCCGGAAAAGAAGCGAATCCAATCGGGGAAACTCCTATGGATAAAAACGACAAGAACGACAGGCAGACCGAGACCATCCTGATCGCCCTGGACCAGCTGAGCCAGACGATCGACGTGATGAACAGCGTGGTCGGTCGCCTGCGCAAGTACCTGCAGCAACAGGAGACCGCCGCCGCGGAACAGGCCCTGGCGCTGTCCGGGGAGCGAGCGGACCGCATACTGCACTGAGCGGTACGCTAGTCGGTTTCCTGTAACGAACGGCCGGCGGGTCACTTGCCGGCCCGCCTCTACGCCCGCCCCTGACTTCTGCTGGCGGGCTGCTTTCCCCACCCCGAAATCCCGGGGCGCGGCCACCCCACCTCCACTGCCCCGGACTTTGCTGACAGCGACGGGGACTGCTCCGCGACCTCTCCGGTGCCCGCGGAACGCCAACCGCATCGGTCCCGGGGCGGGTATCGCCACCGAATGTGCTCACTGTAAACTTCTTCTTTCGCTCGCCTCGTTTGCCCGTTACAATGGCTGGCCCCGCGGGGGCCGTTTGCGGTAAACACAGGCATGTACACGCCCCCCAACCAACCGGAACAGGATATCGATATGATCTATCAGAGTGACGCGCTCACCGTGAAACGCCTGGAGGGCGATATCGCCGAGCTGAATTTCGACCTGCAGGGAGAATCCGTCAACAAATTCGATCAGGCCACGGTCGCCAGCCTGACCGCGGCGCTGGATGCCCTGGAGGCGGAGAAGGGCATCAGGGGACTGCTGGTCACCAGCGGCAAACCGGTATTCATTGTCGGCGCCGACATCACCGAATTCACCAGCCTGTTCGGCGCCAGCAAGGAGGAGATCAAACCCTTCACCGGGGTCAACAACGCCAACTTCAACCGCCTGGCGAGCCTGCCCTATCCCAGCTGCGCTGCCATCAACGGCTTCGCCATGGGCGGCGGGCTTGAGATCTGCCTGGCCTGTGATTTCCGGGTCATGAGCACGGCAGCGAAAGTCGGCCTGCCCGAAACCAAGCTGGGCATCCTGCCCGGCTGGGGCGGCACCGTGCGCCTGCCGCGGATCATCGGGGTGGACGAGGCGGTGATGTGGATCGCCACCGGCGCAGACAAGCGCCCCGACGACGCCCTCAAAGCCGGCGCCGTCGACGCCGTCGCCGCCCCGGACCAGCTTCGGGCGGTGGCGCTGGCGACCCTGCAGGGCGGTATCGACGGCAGGCTCGATTACGAGGGCCGCCGCGCCGTGAAGCACGGCCCCCTGCCCCTCAACGACACCGAGGCGATGATGTCCTTCTTCACCATCAAGGCCATGGTGGGCCAGCAGGCCGGCAAGAACTACCCGGCGCCGCTGAAGGTGGTCGACGTCATCGAGAAGGCCCGCGGCATGGGCCTTGAAGAGGCGCTCGAGGTGGAGGCTGACGGCTTCGCCGAACTGGCGACCACCGATGTGGCTACCGCCCTCGTCGGCGTATTCCTCTCCGACCAGCTGCTGGGCAAGAAGGCCAGGGACTGGGAGAAAAAGGCCGACAAGAAGATCGAGCGCGCCGCGGTGCTTGGCGCCGGCATCATGGGCGGTGGCATCGCCTATCAGTCCGCCTACAAGGGCGTGCCGATCAAGATGAAGGACATCGAGCAGAAAGGGCTGGACGCGGGCCTCGAGGAGGCGACCAAGCTGCTCGCCAAGCGGGTCTCCCGGGGTCGCATGAGCCCCACCGAAATGGGCCACGTCCTCAGCAGCATCGATCCCATGCTCAGCTACGACCGCTTCGACGAGGTCGACATCGTGGTCGAGGCGGTGGTGGAGAACCCCAAGGTCAAGCACGCGGTACTGGCGGAGACCGAGGAGCACCTCAAGGGGGACGCCATCCTGGCCTCCAACACCTCGACCATCTCGATAACCTACCTGGCGGAAGCGCTGAAGCGCCCCGAGAACTTCTGCGGCATGCACTTCTTCAATCCGGTGCACGCCATGCCCCTGGTGGAGGTGATCCGCGGCGAGAAGAGCTCTGACGCCGCCATCGCCCGCACCGTGGCCTATGCCAATCGAATGGGCAAGAAGGCCGTCGTGGTGAAGGACTGTCCCGGGTTCCTGGTGAACCGGGTGCTGTTCCCCTATTTCGGCGGTTTCAATGCCCTGCTCCGCGACGGCGCCGACTTCCAGGCCGTCGACAAGGTGATGGAGCGCTGGGGCTGGCCTATGGGCCCCGCCTACCTGATGGACGTGGTCGGCATCGACACTGGCGTCCACGCCGCCCAGGTCATGGCCGAGGGCTTCCCCGATCGCATGCAGCCGGACTTCAAGTCCGCCACCGAAGTCATGTTCGAGAATGAGCGCTACGGCCAGAAGAACGGCAAGGGCTTCTATGAGTACGCCCCGGACAAACGCGGCAAGCCGAAGAAGAGCGTCAACGACGCGGTGTACGACCTGCTCGCGCCGGTCGTGGGCGAGCGCAGGGAGTTCGAGCGCGAGGACATCATCGCCCGGATGATGCTGCCCATGGCCATCGAGCTGGCCCGCTGCCTGGAAGAGGATATCGTCGGCACGCCTGCCGAGGCCGACCTGGCCCTGGTCTACGGCGTCGGCTTCCCGCCCTTCCGCGGCGGCCTGTTCCGCTGGATGGATACCGTGGGCCTGGCCCACATCGCCGAGGCCTCTGAGAAATTGAGCCACCTCGGCAAGGCCTATGAAATGACCGACGGCATGAAAGCCAAGCTCGCCGCCGGCGAGACCTACTACTGAGTGACGGGCAACGAAAGGAGAATTACAGTGAGTCTTAATCCAAGAGACGCAGTGATAGTCGATTATGCCCGCAGTGCCATGGGGCGTTCCAAAAACGGTTGCTTCCGCAACGTGCGCGCCGACGACCTGTCGGTGGGCGTCATCAAGGGTCTGCTGGCCCGCAACGAGGCGCTCGATCCGGCCGAGATCGACGACATGATCTGGGGCTGCGTGCTCCAGCGCGGCGAGCAGGGCATGAACCTCGCCCGCATGATCGTACTCAATGCCGAACTGCCCCACACCGTCCCGGCGCAGACTGTGAACCGCCTCTGCGGCTCCTCCATGTCCGCCCTGCAGACCGCGGCGGCCAATATCATGGCCGGCCTCGGGGACGTCTACCTGGTCGGCGGGGTGGAGCACCTCGGCCACCTGCCGATGATGGACGACGTGGACCCCAACCCGCGCATGGGCCGCAGCGTGGCCAAGGCGGCGGGCATGATGGGCATGACTGCGGAGTACCTGGCCATGATGCACGGCATCGGCCGGGAGGAGCAGGACAAGTTCGGCCTGCGCTCGCATCAGCTCGCCCACAAGGCCACGGTCGAGGGCAAGTTCGCGCGGGAGATCATCCCCATCGAGGGGCACGACGAGAACGGTGCGCTGATCTCCGTCACCGAGGACGAGACGATCCGGCCCGAGACGACGCTCGAGGGTTTGTCCCAGCTGCCGCCGGCCTTCAATCCCCAGGGCGGTACCGTGACGGCCGGCCAGTCCTCGCAGATTTCCGATGGCGCCTCGGCGATGCTGGTAATGTCCGCGGAAAAGGCCCAGGCCCTGGGCCTGAAGCCGGTCGCGCGCATCATCGGTATGGGCCTTGCCGGGGTCGATCCCTCCATTATGGGTTATGGCCCGGTACCCTCTACCCGCAAGGCGCTGAAGAAGCTGGGTCTGACCATCAAGGATATCGAGATGGTGGAGCTGAACGAGGCCTTTGCCGCCCAGGCGCTGCCGGTGCTCAAGGACCTGGAACTGCTCGACGACATGGACGACAAGGTGAACGTGCATGGCGGCGCCATCGCCCTGGGGCATCCCTTCGGCTGCTCCGGCACCCGCATCACCGGCTCCCTGCTCAACGTCATGGAAGAGCGCGACCTCACCCTCGGCGTCTCCACCATGTGTATCGGCCTGGGCCAGGGCATCACCACGGTGGTGGAGCGGGTCTGACCCGCCCTTAGCGGACCTCACCGCGCCGCGCGCTCACGACGCCCGCGGCGCCATCACCTTCCCGCGTCAGTGACTGCCGTCGCCCGCCAGGGCGATGGGGTGCTGCTGTGGTCGCGCGGTGTAGGAGAGCCGGAGCAGCAGGCAGCAGACCAGAACCGCCCCGGCGCCCGTCACCATGACCCCCGAAAGCGACGCACCGCGATCGATCAGGAAACCCAGGATGAAGGGTGACAGGGAGGTCGCAAACACCACCAGCGCGATATTGATCGAGCGGATGGCGCCGATATTCCGGGCCCCGTAGATCTCCGGCCAGAGGGAGCCGGTCACGACCGGGCTGCAACCGACAGAGACCGCCAGCAGGGCCATCATCGCCAGCGCCGACCAGGTGCCCGGTACCAGCGCCAGCACCAGCAGCGCCCCGGCGAGCGGTAGCGGGAGATACGGCAACAGTGCCGTCGCACGGTACCGGTCGACCAGCACGCCACAGACCATACCGCTCAGCCAGTGAACCAGCCCGTATACGGTGAAGCAGAGCGCATACCAGGTGAGGGTCCACCCCTTCTCCGCCAGGATGTAGTTCTGGTGAATGAAGATCGCCGTGGCGATAAAGGGACCCGCCATCAAACCGGGGACCGCCAGCCAGTAGCGGTAATCGCCCAGCAGCGCCCTGCGTGCGCTGGGCGGCGCCTGCGCCGAGGCCCGCGGTACGGGCGCCTCGGGGCGGCCCGCCTCCATGCCGCTGGCCCGTTCCAGCCACAACAACAGGGGCAGCAGACACACCAGGACAAACAGCCCGATCAGGAGGTAGGTCTGCTGCCAGCCCAGCTGCAGGATCAGGGTTGTCGCCAGCAGCGGCAGCACGATCTCGCCGGCGGGAAAACCCGATGAGGCAATGCTGATCGCCTTGCCACGGTGGCTGTCAAAATACCGGGCCATCGTGGTGGCCCCCGTATGGGGCAGCAGCGCCTGGCCGAACAGGCGCAGGAGGAAGAACCCCACCAGCAGCAGGAGAAAGGTATCCGCCCGCCACAGCACCAGTGCCGCAACGGCGAGGCCGAAGCAGACGAAAAGCGTGTACGCACGCAGGGACACCCGGTCGATCCACTCCCCCAGCCAGATCACCGTGAGCGCGCTGCCCAGGGTCGCCAGGGAATAGGCGCCGCTGTACTGACCGGCCGACAGGTCGAGTGATTGCTGGATACCCTGCCCGAACAGCCCGACAAAGAAGGACTGGCCGAAGTTGCCGCCGAACACGGTGAGAAAACCGAACAACAGCGCCGCCCACTGCTGGCGGACGAAACTCAGGTAGTCTCTCATCGACCGGCGCTTATCCGGGTTCCGCGATGTCGCCAGACAGCAGCGCGTCGATCTGGTCCAGAGCTTCCAGCAGAGTGCCGGTGGCCAGTCCCGAGCCGCGAAAATACTCCTCCGCCATGGGCGTGATGGCACAGGCCTCCGGCAGTGGCCGCTGCTCCTCGAGCAGGGTGTAAAGCGTGGGCAGGAAAATGAACTGCAGCCACTGGGGCAGGGTGAGCGTGTCGAACGCGAAGGGCTCCCTGGAGGCGAGCGCCTCCGGGGCGGGCGGCTCGCGATCCCACAGATTGAGCTGCCGCAGCTGCGCCTCGATATCGATCAGTGTGGCCGCCACTTCGGTGCGCAAGGCCCTCACTGGTACCGCCCGTTGTCAACTGTGAACCCCATCGTGGAGGGATGATAGCATGGGCGCATAGCGCGGCCAGAGGCACCGCCGGCTCGAGTGCACTGCCGCGTTTCCACCGGCGGCGACACCCTGCTATTGTCGCCCCACCGGGGGACACGTAGCCCCGCGCGACTTCCGCCGGGAGCCCGTTCGCCCGCGTTGTCAATTGAGGAATGGCGTCATGAACAGTCGAGGAAGGGCATAGTGGAGCGCCTGCACGCACTGGTACTTGCGGTCGTGCTGGCCCTGTCGTCGAGCGCGGCAGGCGCGGACGGGGTGCCACCGGACCCGTCGCAGCTCGCGCCCGACTGGTGGAGTTATTTCGTCGCCGAGCAGGATGCGACCGGCGAGCCCCTCGCAGACAAGGTGCAGGCGACTGCGGAACGTCTGACAGAGATCAAGGGCAGGCTTTCGGAGGCCGACCGCCGGCGGCTGGCGCCTAAGATTGATACCTTCCTCAACAGCCTTGTGCGATACAGGAATTTCATTGCAGAGGAACCGCCTGCCCCCCCGCCCGCCACGCCCGCCAGGGACACCTATACGGTAGCGGAGATCAAAACGCTCATCGAGGAGATGCGCCGGACGGGTGTCGAGCTAGCCCGGCAGACCGAAGAGATCGCGCTGCTGGAAGAGGCGATCGCCGCCGCCCAGCGGGACCTGAGTGAGCGCAAGGTAGCCTACCGCGCGCTGTCGGACACCGCACCCGGGCGCCTGGAGCAGGGGCTGGACCTGATGCAGTCGCAGGTCCAGCTCGAGCTCGGCAAGCGGGAACTCGAATGGCGCAGGGCCGCCTCTGATGCGCTGGGGGAAAAGCTCAATAACCTACAGGCGCTGGTCGAAGCGGCTGCGCACCGATTGACTGCGAGCGAGGAAGCCATTCAGGCAGCGCGCCAGCGCGGCGACGAAGCCCGGGAACGGGCCAAGGCGCTCCGGGAAGAATTCCTGCAGGCACAACTCGCCCAGAGCGGCCGACTCGCCCTCTCCCCGGCGGAGGAGGCGCGGTCAAAACTGGCGGAACAGCGGCTTATCCGATTGGATGCCGCGGCGAGCGCGGAGGAGATCAGCGCTGCCCAGGCGGAGGTCGTCGCGGCGCTGCTGCAAAGGATTGCCCGCGGCAATGAAAGTGATCCGGAGTCCGACCGGGAACAACTGAACTCCTTCGACGCACAGCTAGAGGCCGTCGATGGGAAAATCAGGGAATGGCGCCGGGCCACCGCCCGTAATCGCGAGACAGCCCTCGCCCGGATTTCCGAAGAGAGCGATCCGGAGTTGATCGCGGTACTTAAGGAGTGCGCCGAGCTGGCGACCGCAACCGAGCAGATCGTGCGCGCACTCGAGGAGCAGATCATCGGCGCCACCCAGTTCAGCGAGCTGATGGACTCACTCCTCGCAGAGCGTGAGGGCAGCGTGGCCCGCGGAATCCAGGCCGCTGAAGACCTCGCCGGCGCGAGCTGGCAGGAGACGAAGCAGCTGTTGAGCAGGAGCCTTGTCGAGATTGGCGGCACACCGGTGACCGCCACCGACCTCTTCCGTGTCCTGATCATCCTGACCGTCGCCTGGTGG
The DNA here is from genome assembly GCA_037382865.1 of Halioglobus sp. Lineage (GTDB taxonomy): Bacteria > Pseudomonadota > Gammaproteobacteria > Pseudomonadales > Halieaceae > JARRPM01. The sequence continues at coordinate 37,395 of JARRPM010000013.1, forward strand.
ATATCCAAACTGGTCCGCAGGACCCTGCAGCGCATCGCGGCGCGGCGCGAAACCGTCAATACGGGTTCAGTCTATACCCTCGGCAGAGTCCTCCACTATGTGATTCTCGCCATCGGCATTATGATCGCGCTGTCCTCCATCGGTATCGACTTCACCAAGTTCGCGCTGTTTGCCAGCGCCCTTGGCGTCGGTATCGGCTTTGGTTTGCAGACACTGGTCAGCAATTTCGTCGCCGGCCTGATCATTCTCTTCGAGAAAAGCCTGAAGATCGGCGACTTCGTGGAACTGGAATCGGGGGTCACCGGCGAGGTCAGGGAAATCAACATGCGCAGTACGCTGATAACCACCAATGACAATATCGATATCGTGGTGCCCAACTCCGAGTTCGTCAACGGACGCGTCACCAACTGGACCATGCGGGAGGTCTACAGGCGTATTCACATTCCCTTTGGCGTGGCCTACGGCACGGACAAGGAACTGGTCAGGAAAGCAGCCCTGGAAGCCGCCCGCGAGGTGCCGCTTACCCTGACCGGCTATAACAAACGTGACCCCCAGCTCTGGTTTGTCGAGTTCGGCGACAGCAGCCTCAACTTCGAGCTCGTCGTCTGGCTGAATCCCGACGCCGTGAAAAGGCCCGGTGCGGTACAGGCCGCCTACCTCTGGGAAATCGACACCAAGCTGCGCAAATACGACATCGAAGTGCCGTTCCCGCAACGGGACCTGCACCTCCGCAGCGTATTCGGCAAGCACAGCCGTGAAGAGCTGGGTCCGATGCCAGGCCCCGCTGAATCCTGAGCGCCGACGACAAGGGGTCGGGGCAGGAGCGGGAGTCCCGGAATAGTTGCCGGCTCAAGCCCTTTGACCCGGAGACCGCTTGCGGCTACTCTTGTCTCGCCTCCAGACCGGCACCGGCCGCCGGGCGTCCGCGGGTGTAGTTCAATGGTAGAACCTCAGCTTCCCAAGCTGATGACGTGGGTTCGATTCCCATCACCCGCTCCAGCTTAACGCCTGGTCTTTAAAGCCGGTTAAGGATTCTCTGAAAAACTTCCGCCACTCCCCTGCTCAGGGGAGGCCCTCTTCCATTGCACCCATGCAGGTAGAGGGTCTATCGCCGGAAAACTCCGCGCGAGGTCCCGCTCCATTCAGCCCAGCTCGCGCCGAAATGGCGGCAGGGAGTCGAGAATCGCGCGGCCGTAGCGGCGTGTCAGCACCCGGTTGTCGAGCAGGGTCACCCTGCCCTCATCGGTTTCCGTGCGCAGCAGCCGGCCGCTGGCCTGAAGCAGGCGCAGCGCCGCGTCGGGCACGCTGATCTCCATGAAGGCATTGCGCCCCTGGGCCTCCACCCACTCCGCCAGCGCTGCCTCCAGAGGGCTGTCCGGCACGGCGAAGGGGATCTTGGCGATGACCACGTGGCGGCAGTAGTCGCCGGGCAGGTCCACCCCCTCGGCAAAGCTGGCCAGGCCGAAAATGATGCTGCCGCCGCCGGCATCGATGGCCTCCCGGTGGCGGCGCAGGATCTCCTGCTTGCTGTGATCCCCCTGCATCAGGATCAGTTCGCCGAGCGCGCCGCGAACCCCCTGGTAGACCTCCAGCATCTGGCGACGGGAAGAAAACAGCACCAGCGATCCCTCTCCCCGGTCCAGCAGGTCGGGGAGACCATCGATCAGCGCCTGGGAGTGAGCGGCGGCGTCACCCGGGTCGCAATCCATGCTGGGCACGCGAAACACCGCATTGGCGTAATTGAAAGGGCTCTCGACCACCCGGAAATTGCCCTCCCGGGGCGCGCCGGAGTGGAGGATGAAGCGCTCGAAGGAATTGAGGGCGGTGATGGTGGCGGAGGTGACGACCACCCCCGCCGCCCTTGACCAGAGATGCTCCTGCAGGATCTCCGCGGCGAGGATGGGGCTGCTGCGCAGTTCGAAGCCGTACTGGCCACCCCCTTCCAGCAGGTTGATCCAGCGCGCACTGGGCGGCGACTCCCCCCCGGTCCCGTTGGCGTAATCCCGCCACAGCGCCAGAGCACCCTCTGCTCGCCCCAGCATGCCGCCGGTATTGATATGCCAGGTCTCCACCGCGGTCGGGTCGATACCGGCGAAGTCGTCATCGAGCGCCTCCTCCAGCAGGGCTTCCACCCTGGCCAGGCCGCTCGCGAGCTGCTGCAACTGGCTGCTGAGGGTTCCCGCCACGGGGACCAGCACCTCGGGCACCCGGCCGTGCTCGAACCGCAGGGGCGGATTGTCCCGGCTCTCCTCCCGCGGCGTCTCGCTGAACAGCTGGGCGACCACCTGCTCAGCCACCTGCAGGCTATCGACCACCTCCGCCATCTGCCCGGGCAGAGCCTGCAACGGCCGCCGCAGGGCGTCCAGCGGGGCCAGATCGGCCGCAGCCTGGGCCAGCAGCCCGGCGCTCTCCTGCAGCCACTGGCGGGTGGTGTGCAGGCGGCAGAAACTGGCGAAGTGGGAAAGCGCCTTGTCCGGCAGGTGGTGACCCTCGTCGAACACGTAGATGCTCTCCTCCGGCGGCGACAGGATGGCGCCGCCCCCCAGCGCCAGGTCCGCCAGCACCAGGTCGTGGTTGGTGACGATGACGTCGGCGCTCTGCAGCTCCTCCCGCGCCCGGAAGAAGCTGCACTGGCCTATGTTGGGGCAGCGCCGCCCGCTGCACTGGCTGTGGTCGGTGGTGACGCCGTACCAGACAGGCTCCGGAATGGCGTCGGGCCAGTTGTCCCGGTCGCCGTCCCACTGGCCCCGACCCAGCGCGTCGAGCATGCCGGTGTAGATGGGCAGCGCCTCTGCCGCCTGCGGTGTCTCCAGCTCGTCGGGGTAGAGCGGCAGCAATCCCGTTTCGCCCTGCCCTCCCGCGAGGTGCCGGTCCAGCTTGGTCAGGCAGACATAGCGCCGCCGCCCCTTGGCCAGGGCATAGCTGAATGCCAGGCCGCTGTGGCGCCTGATGTCCGGCAGGTCTTTGTTGACGAACTGCTCCTGCAGGGCGATCGTGGCCGTGGCCACGACCAGCCGCTTGCCCAGGGCCCGGGCCAGGGGTATCGCCGAGACCGCATAGGCGATGGTCTTGCCGGTACCGGTGCCGGCCTCGATGACGCAGACCGCCGGCAGGGCCGGCGCTTCCCCCGGGGCGGGGATGCGAGCCAGCGTATTGGCGATCTCGGCAATCATCTGACGCTGTCCCCAGCGCGGCACCAGGGACTTGCGCTCCATGATGGCGCTGTAGGCCTGGCGTATGGTCTCCTTGAGTTCCTCGCTTAGCAAGAGGCCGTGGCGTCGCTGGCGAGGGCGAGTTTGCTGACCACGGCGTTGGCGTAGATCGCCAGGGCATACGGCCGGTGGGCCTCGGGCATGGCAGCGATCCGCGCCTCGAACTCATCCCGCGTGCAGTCACCCGCCTCGCGGTAGAGGGAGTCCGGCACGACGGCGTGCTCGCCGTGCAGCATCCGGTAGGCGAAGATATTGGTGGGATGCAGGCAGTAGCCCGATATCACCTGCCGGTCCACTTCGGCAGCGACCGCCTCGGCGGTCTCGAAGCCATCACCGAGTGGCGTGCCGAAGGTGACGTGAACCCGGCCCTTAGCGCCGGTGATGCCCTGCCCGATCGAGGCGATATCCTCGTGCTCGGCCTTCTGGTAGCTGCCGGCAGTGGCCAGCTGACAGAGCTCCCTCGCCTTCAGCACGTCGCAGGGGTCGAGTTCATAGGAGATCGAGACCGGAACGATACCCAGGCTCCGGATATGATCGCCGAAACCCTGAGCCGCCTTGTCGCGACTCATGGCGAGCATCTTGATCACGGCGGGTTCCGTCCGGTCGAGACCATCCTTGGCCCGCCCTTCCCGCTGGGCGATCCAGATCGGCGCGCGCTCTTCAAGCAGCGAGTGCTGGATGTAACCGGCCAGGTGCCTGGAGACCGCGAGCAGCTCCCGCGGTCCCGCCACCTGGCGCTTGACGATAAAGCTCTTGTTCAGGCGCATCAGGTCCGACACCCAGGGCTTGGTCAGCAGGTTGTCGCCGATCGCGATACGCACCGTGGCGTGGCCACCGGCGTTGAGGGCATAGTTGGTGAACGCCGGATCCATGGCGATGTCCCGGTGATTGCTCATGAAGAGGTGGGGCCTGCCGGGATCGAGCTGATCCAGACCCGACACGCTGAAGCCGCCGGTAGTGGCCTCTATCATGCGCTCGACGTAGCGCTTGATGACCATCTGCATCCCGTGGACGTCCTCCACGCCGCGCAGTTCGCGCGCCAGCACCCTGTGGACAATCGCCCGCCACAGGCCCGGCAGGTAGTGGGCCAGTCGACCCAGGCGGAACCTGGCCAGCGCGTCGAGGAACTCGGGGTCGCGGAGCAGCCGCTGAACCACGGCCGCCACCTCTTCATCGCGGTAGGGACGGATATCGGCGTAACGATCTGGCAAGGGGGCATCCTCAGCTCAAGGCGCGGCTCACAATACCCAAATTCGCCGGCGCCGTCACCCGCCTCTGGACCGCCGTGACAAAAACCCCCGGGGGCGCTGACTAGGGCGGGGCTTTCTGCTACCCTTTCGCCGCTTTTCCGGCCACTCATACCCTGGAGGAAACATGGAAGCGACAAGCGCCTCACTGATGACATTTGGCCTGGCAGCCCTGCTGGCGAGCTGGGTACTGCTGCTGATCGTCGCCTGGAAGGAGGATTATGCCTGGGGGCTCTTCACCCTGCTGCTGCCGCCCCTTTCCTATGTCTACGGGCTGACCCGCCTGGACAAGGCCGGACAGGCATGGCTGCTGGCGGTCGTGGGGCTGATTTTAATCTGGCTCGCTTACTGAGGGGCGCACCGGGGCCACCCCCGGAGGGTCGCGCGGCGCGCTCACTGCAGGTAGCGTGCCCGTAACTCCTCGAGTTCAGCGGGTCCGACCCCGAGCTTCTCCCCGAGGTAGCGCTCCACTGACGGGTAGTCCCGCTCGATAACGGCCAGCGCCTTCCGCAGGTAGTCCTCCCTGACCTCGAGCATGGGCAGAATGCACTCCTCGCCCAGGTGATCCATCTCGTACTTGCGCCGCAGTCGCTCCAGTTCCCGCTCCGGCCGGAAAAAACGCCCGGTCAGCATGTAGTCGCGCATGACGACCTCCACCGGCACGCCGAGTGCCAGCAGGATCATGGCCGCCGCAAAGCCGGTGCGATCCTTGCCCGCCGCACAATGCACCAGGAAACGCGCATTCTCCTGCTCGAGTATCTCGCTGAACATCCGGGCAAAGGTGTCCGTCTGGTCCTCGGCGAAATCCCGGTTGATCTCCAGCATGAAGTCGAACATGGCCTGGCGCCCGTCGAGAGGCTGCTCGGCCTCCTCGAAAAAGCGGGCATTGCTGCCGGGTGTTATCGGCAGGCTCGCCACCCGCGGGGTCCGCTCCAGTGGCAGCCGGCTGGGATCGCCCTGCTGCTCGTCCAGCCGCCTGAAATCGCACACCAGATCCAGTTCCAGGCTGGCCAGCAGCCTGACGTCGCGATCGCTGAGATTTGAGAGCTGGCCCGACCGGTAGAGATAGCCCCACTTGACCTGGCGGCCGTCCGCCGTGCGGTAACCCCCGAAATCGCGGAAGTTGGGCGTGCCCTCCATGGCCAGCCGGCGCTCCCCGGCCAGTACCTCGTTGCCCTGCTCATCGCGCACCCGGAACAGGTGGCGACCGCCATCGGGCAGCCCCGCCAGGCGCAGCCGGGGCGACGGGTGCTCGGTATAGTGGATCTGCACCTCGCCGGCGGCATTCAGCGGCTCCACCGTGAACCGGGCGCCCGGACGGCTGGTTTCCCACTCAACGTGGAAATCGCCGTCTTCCTCTCGCCAGATGTGTACTGCATCGGATATCGACATGGATTTCACTGACTCAAAGTATCGTGTGCGCGCGATCCGCACCGTGGACGGATAGCAATCACCGACCCCTGTATTCGAGCACGGCCTGGAGCAGGGTTTTCACGAGCTTCAGCTGGTTCTCCAGCGCTGTTTCGCTGAAAGGATCCTGGCCCAGGAGATCGCGGTACATCGGGGCCATGGTCACGTAGGACATCACCAGGTTATTAAAAGCCATTACCGCCCACGGCTGCAATCCCGCCTGCTGTAACTGGCTGATCCCCTCCTCCTGCATGTCTGCCTCGGAGGCGGGCAGGAACATGGGGCGGAAGAGCCGGTCGATCAACTGCCCCGTCTGCGGCCCGCCGGACAGCGCCGCATGCTGCAGCAGGCGCGCCAGGTTGGGATTGGCGTGGTGCTGGCGCACGGTCGCCTCCAGCCACTGCAGGATACGCGCCTGGGTCACCGGCGCGCCGGACAGGGACGCCAGCGGCGCGGTAAAGGTCGCCAGCAGGCGCTCCAGTACCGCCTCGTACAGGGCCTCCTTGTTCCGGAAGTGGTTGTAGAGGCTCGGTGTGCGGATACCCACCCGCGCGGCCACGTCGCCCATGGTGGTGGCGGTGTACCCCCCGGCGGCAAACAGGTCCTCCGCCGCATCGAGGATGCGCTCTGCCGTACCGGGCGCGGGATCGGGCGCCGCCGCTGTCTCTGCTGTTTCTGCTGTCATGAATTGCCGATTGCCGCGGATGATCACGGGGAACTAACACTCGTTAGTATACCTTGGCGGACGGGATGACATAAGCCTCCGCCGGCCACCGGGGCGGCACCGGCCTTGTTGACAGGTTGCGGTCGAATGTGAATAATCTCGCCTCCTGATTTTTCGACTCTCACGAGGTATACACCGTGGCCAACTCTCCACAAGCCAAAAAGCGGGCCCGCCTGGCGGAAAAGCGCCGCCTGCACAACGCCAGCCTGCGCTCTCTGGTGCGCACCAATATCAAGAAAGTGAATGCTGCCATCGGCACGGGCGATGCGGAAAAAGCAAAGGCCGCCTACCAGAGTGCGGTACCGGTCATCGACCGGATGGCGGACAAGGGCATCATCCACAAGAACAAGGCCGCCCGCCACAAGAGCCGCCTCAACGCCCAGATCAAGGCACTATCGGCCTAAACTTTCTCCCCGAACGAAAAAAGCCGGCTGACAACGCCGGCTTTTTTTAGGTTCTCCTTTCTGGTTCTCCGCATATTGGCGAGAGTGGCTCGGGCTACCGGCCCCGGCCAGGCCATACATTTTCAGTCGCGGCCCGATATCCGCTTGGTGAAAATGTATCCCCTGCCCGGGGCCTCGATCCTGGCAACTGATCCACGATTGAAACGGCGCTCTGCTCGTAGGACTGGGCCTCCTCGGTATCGAGGGGGCGCTCCAGGGCGCTCCAGTTGATGTCGCCGTCGGTGGCGAGGTTTTCGTAGTCCAGGATGCCCAGTTCCTCGAACTTGGGCCGGATCGTGTCCGTGAGCAGGCCGATGCGCTTCAGGTTGGGGATGACCCGCTGGAACAGCAGGTTCCGGAAGGTCGACATGACGAAGCCGTCCAGCACCTGCTTGCGGGCCTCCTCCACGTCCCAGCCAAAGTGGCGGAACACGTCCGTGGCCACCAGCCGCTCGCGGCTGACGACGCAGGCCTCGTAGGCGAACCGGGCGCGCTCCTCGCGCTCCTCGTCGGAGAGAGTTTTGACGAACTCCTCCAGGTAGTTGACCCCGAAGGTCACGTGCCGCGCTTCATCGCGGGTCACGAGGTAGACGACGTCCTTTAGCACCGGGTCCGGGGTGGTCTCGCGGGTCGTGTTGAACGCCGACAGAGCCAGGCCCTCGATCACGATCTGCATCCCGATGAACTTCATGTCCCAGCGCGGGTCCGTGAGGATCTTGTCGATGATGCTCTTCAGGTGCGTGTTGATCGGGTACATCACGCCGAGCCGCTGGCGCAGGTACTTGTTGAACACCTCGACGTGACGGGCCTCGTCGAAGGTCTGGGAGCCGGCATACAGCTTGGCGTTGAGCGTGGGGGCACAGGAGCAGAGCTGGGAAGCCACCAGGAGGGCGCCCTGTTCGCCGTGGAGGAACTGGGAGAGGCTCCAGGCGTTCATATGCAGCCAGAACTCGGAACGGGTCTTGTCGTCCATCGCGAGGTAGGGGCCGTACTCGTGGAGGTTCATCATCTCCGGCTGGCGCTCCTCGTGCGGCCAGGGGCGGTCCCAGTCAATGTCCATTTCCGGGTCCCAGTTGAGCTGCTTGCCCAGGTCGTAGAGCTTCTTGATCCGGTCGTCCTGCACCTTGTAGTCCCAGTTGTAGGAACCGGTCAGGGGTGTCTGGAAGATCTCCGCAATATGGTCCACGTCATCGCTGGTGAGGAGATCCTCCAGGTCCGGATTCTCTTTGGGGTAGTCAGCACCGGCGAAATGCTGGATCTTGCGCGGGTTCTCGTCTGTCCACTGAACTTTCATAATGATCGCTTCCTATTAGCAGTCGTTGCCTCACTATGGTGCAACCGCCCGGGGGCGGCAAGGTAAAGTATTGTCAAATTATGGTCATTTGTGGCCAAATAGGGCCATGCCGAAAACCAGCACCCCTGCGCAGTACATCCTTATCCTGATCGACCTGGCGGAAAGCAAGGGCTGCGACCACGACCTCCTGTTGGCCGGCACGACGCTGGCGGACACCGACCTGACCAGTATCGGGGCCCGGGTCACTGACTCTGATTTCTACCGCGTGGCGTCCAACGCACTGGCCATGACCGGGGACCCCGCCCTCGGCCTGAAACTGGGCCTGCGCCTTCACCTCAGCGCGCATGCGATCCTGGGCCAGGCGTTCATGACCTGCCGCGACCTGGCCCAGGTGATGGAACTGTTCCTGAAGTACTACCACCTGCTGGCGCCCGCGCTGGAACTGACGCAGGACGTCACCGATACCGAGTGTGTGCTGACTATCGTGAGCATGCCGGCCGACCACCCGGCGGCGTTCAGCTACGAGATGGTATACGGCGCCATACTCAACACCCTCCGGGGCCTGCTGAACCGGCCCGCCCTGCGGCTGCGGGTGGAGTTCCCCTACGAGGAGCCGCCCTACGGCGCACTGTACCGGGAGGTGTTCGGCGACGATGTGCACTTCAACTGCGTGAGCGGGCGCATCGCCTTCCCCCGGGAACTGCTGGAGGCGCCGCTGCCCTCCTCCAATCCGGCCCTGCGCAAACTCTACGAGGAGGAGTGCGCCCGGCTGCTCGCCGACCTCGAGGAGGAGGATTCCGTCGCGGAGCAGACCCTGCGCCTGCTCCGCAAGCTCGAGGGCCAGTATCCGCAGATGCCGCAACTCGCGAACATGCTCAACCTGAGCCCCCGCACCTACCGCCGGCGGCTGGAGACGGAGCGGCAGTCCTTTCAGGAGCTGCTGGACAAGGTGCGGGCGGAGCACGCCACCCGCTACCTGCAGGGCACCCGCCTGCCCCTCTCCACCATCGCCTACATGATCGGCTTCAACGACGTATCCAATTTCCGCCGGGCCTACGCCCGGTGGACGGGCCACACGCCACGGGAGGTGCGCAATGGCCATTAGGGCGCTGGCGGTCTACGTGGGCCGGGAGGCCGCCAGGCGCATCGGGCGGGAGGGCTGGTCACCAGACCTCTTCAGCCTGCTGCTGGGGGCATCCGGCGGGCCGAAGTGGTTCATCCTGGGCCGGCTCGACCGGCTGCTCTTCGGCGACTTCCTGCAGCGCGGCAACCAGCCGCTCTCCGCGCTCGGCTCCTCCATCGGGTCCTGGCGCCATGCCTGCCTGGCCATGCGAGACCCCGTGGCCGCGGTGGACACGCTGGAGCAGGGCTACCTCTATCAGGAGTACTCCAGCAAGCCCTCGGCCGCCGAGGTGACCGAGGTGAGCCGCGCGATTCTCGCGCGCCTGCTGGGCCAGGGCGGCCCCGCCGACCTGGTGAATCACCCGCGGATTCGCAGCCACATCGTCACGGCGCGGGGCCGCGGCCCCTCCGGCTCGCCCTCTGCGCCACTGCTGGCGACCGGCATGGGCGCCGCCGCCCTGGGCAACGCCTTCAGCCGCAAGCTGCTCCGCCACCACTTCCAGCGGGTCGTTTTCCACAGCGGAATTTCTCCCGAACCGGGTCTGGCGCTGGAGGACTTCGACACCCTGTTCTGCCCCCTGCAGGAGACGAGCGTCAGTGCCGTGCTCCACGCCAGCGGAGCCATCCCCTTTGTCCTGACCGGCGAGCGGGACATCCCCGGCGCGCCCCCCGGACAGTACTGGGACGGCGGCATCATTGACTACCACTTCGATCTGGGCCAATACCGCGGCGACGGCCTCATCCTCTACCCCCATTTCCGCGCCGGGGTGATACCGGGCTGGTTCGACAAATTCCTGCCCTGGCGGCAGGCGGCGATTCACGAGATCGACAACCTCGTGCTGCTCTGCCCGGGGGAGGAATTCATCGCGGACCTGCCATTCGGCAAGATCCCCGACCGATCAGACTTTACCCGACTGGGACACGAAGAGCGGGTGCGTTACTGGGAATCGTGCGTGACGCGCAGCGCCGCCCTGGCGGAGGAGTTCGCCGCCCTGATCGACGGCAGCGACCCGCTGCGCGGGGTCACGCTCCTGCGCTAAGGCGGTTCAGGTGACGTGATGGTCGAGGTAGCGCTGGACTTCCTGGCGCAGTACGGGCTCGAACATCGAGGTGAGCAGCCCGAGCTGGACATCGACGTCGATCACGCCGTCGTGGAACGACATCCGCCCATCCACGCCGGCGCCCTTGATATGCACGGTATCTCCCTCCCACCGGGAGCGGACCCCGTGCTGCCGCTCTAGGCTTGCGGCCAGCCCCTGCGCGGCCTCGCGCACCTCTTCCTTGGGCATGGTGTAGGGCTTGGTGACTCTGAATCCGGCCATGACTTTCTCTCGTTTTATAACCGGGAGTATAGATTAAGCGCCGCCGGCGCGCACCAGCCGCGGGACTGCGGGTGCAGCGCCCGGGCGATTCAGGCGGCGCCTTCGATGAACTCGCCGGCATACCAGCGGAGCATGGCGATTTTCTCCGGCAACGGTTTGTCCGGCTCCATCTCGTAGATGTTGCGAAAGGCGATGACGACATCGGTCACCCCGATCTGCTCCAGCGCCTTGATCCCCTCCTTGCTGAATGCGTTCTGGCCGGTGGTGAAGATCCTGAACGAGCGCCCCGACGTGCCGTACTCCTCCCGGAGCTGGTTGATACGCCTGATATACGCCTGCAACTGGTCCATGTCCGCGCCGGCACACATCCAGCCGTCCCCCACCCGCGCAGCGCGGCGCAGGGCGGGCTCGGCGTGCCCGCCGATCAGTATCGGCGTCGGGGCGTCGGGCACCGGGCACATCTTGATCGCGGGCATTTTGTGCAGCTCACCGCTGTAGCCGAAGTAGTCGCCGCTCTCGAGCCCGCGCACGATATCGATCTGTTCGTCGAACCGTTTGCCGCGCTTCTCCCAGGGCACGTCACAGACCGCGAAGTCCTCCTCCCAGGGGCTGATTCCCACGCCGAAGTCGAAACGGTTGCCGGACAGAACCTGGATCCCCTGCACCTGCTTGGCCACCACCGGGGCCTGGCGCACGGCCAGTTTGTAGACGAATGTCGAAAAGCGCACTTTCTCCGTCACGGCCGCCATCGCGGCTACCGAAATCAGGCTCTCCACAAATGGCACGCTCTCCAGGAATTCCCGGCTGCCATCCTTGTTATAGGGGTATTTAGAACTCGCCTCCCTCGGGTAGCAGATGCTGTCGGAGACGCAGATACCGTCATACCCGGCGGCCTCTGCGGCCTGCGCCAGCGGAAGGTAATGGTCGGGGTCACACATACCGATCTGATAGCTGAAACGCATGGTCTTGCTCCCTGAGTGGTTTATGACAGGCGCTGGCTGCCCCGGGGCCGAGCCCGGATGCTGACACTTTAGCGGCTCCGGCACCGCGCGTCATGAAAGCGCGGCAATTTGGCGCGGTCGGCCTCAATTACTGAACCCGATCCCCTCCTTTGTACGCCCCGGCCCCGTGCGAGATCCTGGTCTGCTCATCCTTTGCCCGCTTGGCATACAATGTTGCACCATGGATACGACCCACCCCGCCCGGGTCGCCCCCGACGGCGACCGCTCCCTGCGCTTCCTGTTCGAGGAGGCCGACATCCGCGGTGAGGCCGTGCACCTGGACACCGCCTACCGGGACATTCTCGCCATCCATCAGTATGCCCCCGGCGTGAGCCGGCTGCTGGGGGAGTTCCTGGCCGCCGCCGTGCTGCTCAGTACGACGCTGAAGTTCAAGGGCAAGCTCATCCTGCAGGCCCGCTCAGCGGGCCAGATCCCCCTGCTGATGGTGGAATGCACCAGCGCTCTCGCGGTGCGGGCCATCGCCCGGGGCGCGCAGGAGGCCACCTCAGACCGTTTCGGTCAGCTGCTCGCCGGGGGACAGCTGGCCATCACTATCGACCCGGAGCGGGGGCAGCGCTACCAGGGCATCGTACCGCTGGCCGGCGACTCCCTGGCAGATACCCTCGATGCCTATTTCGAGCTGTCCGAGCAGCTCGGGACCCGCTTCTGGCTGGCGGCCGATGGCAGCCGGGCCGGCGGCCTGCTGCTGCAGCAGCTGCCTCCCCAGCTGACCCGGGAGATTGACCGGAGACAGCAGCAGTGGGAACACGCGACCACCCTGGCCGCCACGGTGCAACCTGCCGAATTGCTGGAACTGGGCAGCCTGGAGCTGCTCCACCGCCTCTATCACCGGGACCCCGTCCGCCTGTTCGACCCGCGCACGGTCACCTTTCGCTGCAACTGCTCCCGGGAACGCACGCGCAACGCCCTGGCCGCACTGGGCCCTGCGGAAGTGAATGACCTGCTGGAGGAGCTGGGCAGCATCACCATGGACTGTGAGTTCTGTAATCAGCAGTACCGGTTCGAGCGGGAGGACCTGGCGGAGATCCTCGGCGAGGAGGGCGACGGGACCCTGCACTGACCTGCATTCGCCGCGATTATAGTCAACATAGTTCGCATAAACGCTTGATTCTGACATAATTGTCGCCCCAAAAAATATACGGTACACGATCGGCAGCCCAGAGCGCCGTCGACGATGACAGGAACTACCATGACCGAATCCATCCAGACCCCGCAGGAATTTATCGATCTCGCTCCCCCGCAACTCATCGAGGAATCCCTCAAGCGGGGCGAGGGCGTGCTCTCCGACACCGGCGCCCTGCTGGTCACCACCGGCAAGCGCACCGGCCGCTCCCCTGCTGACCGTTTCGTGGTGAAGGAGCCCAGCACGGAGGACAGCATCGACTGGGGGTCGGTCAACCGCCCGTTCGACGCCGACAAATTCGACGAGCTCTGGGACCGCGTGGCCTCCTACCTGGCTGAGCGGGACCGCTTTGTCTCCCACCTGCACGTGGGCGAGCACAGCGACCACTACCTGCCGGTGAAAGTCACCACCGAAACCGCCTGGCAATCCCTTTTCGGGCGCAACATGTTCATCCGCCCCGAGAACTACAACAACGGCCGCAAGCCCGAATGGAACGTTCTGAACGTCGCCAGTTTCACCTGCGAGCCGGAGCGCGACGGCACCAACTCCGATGGGGTGGTGATCATCAATTTTGCCCAGCGCAAGGTCCTGCTCGCGGGTATGCGTTACGCCGGCGAAATGAAGAAAGCCATGTTCTCGGTGCAGAATTTCCTGCTGCCTGAAAAGGACGTCATGCCCATGCACTGCAGCGCGAACGTGGGCGAGGAGGGTGACACCACTCTCTTCTTCGGCCTCTCCGGCACCGGCAAGACCACCCTCTCCGCCGACCCCGACCGCTACCTGATCGGCGATGACGAACACGGCTGGGCCCGGGGTTCGGTATTCAACCTGGAGGGAGGCTGCTACGCCAAAACCATCGACCTCAGTCAGATAAACGAGCCGGTAATCTGGGACGCGATCCGCTTCGGCGCGATTATCGAGAACGTGGTTCTCGACGAGAAGCGACACGCGGACTACTGCGATACCAGTCTTACCGAAAACGGCCGCTGCTGCTATCCGCTGGACCACGTCGAGAAGCGCACCGAAGCCAACGCGGGAGGCGAGCCAGGGTGCGTCATTTTCCTGACCTGTGATGTGTCCGGCGTCCTGCCCCCGGTCTCCATCCTGTCCAAAGAGGCGGCCGCCTTCCACTTCCTCAGTGGCTACACCGCCCGGGTCGGCTCGACCGAGGTGGGCGCAGCCTCGGGGATCCACCCCACCTTCTCTACCTGCTTCGGCGCCCCCTTCATGCCCCGGCCGGCCGGCGAGTATGCCGAGCTCCTGATGAAGCGCATCGAGGAGTTCGGCAGCCAGGTCTACCTGATCAACACGGGCTGGACCGGCGGGTCAGGCGCCCCGGGCGGCGGCGGTTCCCGCTTCCCGATCCCGGTCACCCGGGCGGTGGTCGCGGCAGCCCAGAGCGGCGCCCTGCTGGATACGCCCACCGAGCACCTGGACATCCTCAACCTCGACTTTCCCAGCCACATCCCGGGGGTGGAGGAGCACTTCGTCAATCCGCGCAAGGGCTGGGGCGACGATGCCGCCTACGAAGAACAGGCCCGCAAGCTGGCGGCCCTGTTTCAGGAGAACATCGCGAATTTCGATGTCTCGGACGCGATCGTCGCGGCGGGCCCGAAAGCCGGCTGAGGCCCACCGGCGGCTCCAGGCAAGCCCACCCGCGCGGTGGGCTTTTTTTGGCTCTGCGCACAGTGGCGTGAGTGATCCGGCCTGCCGGCCCCGGCCAGGGGGATACATTTTCAGTCGCGGCCCGATATCCGCTTGGTGAAAATGTATCCCCCTACCCGGGGCCTCGCTCCTGGCATCTAATCCCTGCTTGAAAAGGCACGCTTCGAGGTTCCGTGAGGAGGGCTGCTTTTCACCAAGCGATGGGATGGTCTCCTCCCCACCTAGC
>JARRPM010000014.1:0-60395 GCA_037382865.1 Halioglobus sp.
GGGGTTGGCGAAGCTCGCCGGATCGAGCCCGGCGGCGATGACGATGCCGTCGGTCTGGAACCCCCGGCTCTGCAGGGCGAGTACCAGCACCTTGGTCCAGCTGCACAGGACGGTGGGTTGCCTGCAGTTGGCAGGGTTGGCCGCTGGCATCATCAGTCAAGAATCAGGCGCGCTCGGTCAAGCGCACCCCTTGCAGATCGATTAGTGTAGGATATCACCAAAAGTCACTCCCGTGAGGAGGAAATCGCCTGTGCAGGCCCCGAGAATACCCCGTCGCCAGGACGGCGATTATACACGCGATGCCGCGGAAGAACGACGCCGCTTCATTCGGGAGCAGACCGGTACCGAACTGGCCCACGTCGGCGCCTATTCTTTCGACCCCGCGGTCCTGCCGGGAAATATCGAGAACTTCACGGGTATCGTCCAGATGCCCCTCGGCTTCGCAGGACCGCTCCGGGTCAATGGCGAATACGCCCAGGGCGATTTTTACGTGCCGATGGCAACCACCGAGGGCACCCTGGTCGCGAGCTACAGCCGTGGCATGGCCCTCACCCGCGAGGCGGGGGGCATTATCACCACGGTCGTGGATGACGCCATGCAGCGCTCTCCCGTGTTCCTGTTCGAACACGCCCGGGGGGCCAGGGATTTCGGGCTGTGGGTCACCGAGAATTTCAGTGGCATCAAGGCTGCCGCCGAGACCACCACCCGCAGCGGCAGGTTGCGCAACATCGAACAGTACCCGGCCAGCCGCATGCTTTACCTCCGTTTCAATTTCACCACCGGCGATGCGGCCGGCCAGAACATGTGTGGCAAGGCAGCCTATGCCGCCTGTCGCTGGATCGTCGACAACTACCCCGGGACGATCAGTCGCTACTTTCTGTCGGGCAACATGGACACCGACAAAAAACACTCACAGCTCAATACCCTGCATTCCCGCGGCAAGCGCGTGATCGCCGAGATAACGCTCCCGCGCGAGCTGCTGGGGCAGCGTATGCGCACGACCCCGGAGGCGATGTACGCCGCCCGGATGACATCCCAGCTGGGCGGCCTGATGGCGGGGGCCGTGCACAACGGGGTGCACCCGGCAAACGGTATCGCTTCGGTATTCATCGCCACCGGCCAGGACGAGGCCAATGTCGCTGAGTCCCATGCCAGCCTCGTCTACGCTGAAGTGACCGCGAATGGTGATTATTACTACTCGGTCACGCTGCCCTCACTCATCGTTGCGACATACGGTGGCGGGACGGGTCTGCCCACCCAGCGTGAATGCCTGGAGTCGATCGATTGCTACGGCGTCGGGAAGGTCCGCAAGCTGGCAGAGATCGTCGCCGCTACCGTCCTCTGCGGCGAGCTCTCCCTGGGCGCCGCAGTCGTCGCAGAGGAGTGGGTCAGCAGCCACGACCAGCTGGGCCGGAACCGGCCGTGACCGTCGCAGCAGGCGCCGAGCCGGTTACGCCACAACGACAATCTGAACCACAACAGAGGATATAACAATGGAAAAATCTTCCCCAAATATCAAATGGTCTCAACGTTCCCTGGTCACCGCACTGGGCGGCATCCTGGCAGCCGGTTCGCTGGCACTGCCGGCGCAGGCGCAGCAGGCCCGCAAAGGTTCGTCGGCGGCGCTGCTGGAGGAGGTCGTCGTGACTGCCAGGAAACGCACGGAAGCGGAGCAGGAGGTACCGCTGGCGGTCAGCGCGTTCGGAGAGGACCAGCTGGAGGCCCTGAAAATTCGCGACCTCACAAACCTGTCGGTCGGGATGCCCAATGTCGCCCTGGACGACGTCGGCACCAGCCGTGGCTACGCTAATTTTTCCATTCGCGGGCTCGGAATCAACAGCTCAATCCTGTCAATTGATCCAACCGTCGGGGTTTTCATCGACGGCGTCTATCTGGGAATTGCCGGTGGCATCGTGTTCGACATGTTCGACCTGCAGAGCATCGAGGTGCTGCGGGGGCCGCAGGGTATCCTGTTCGGTCGCAACGTGACGGGCGGGGCCGTTCTGATCAACACCAAAAAACCCGGCGATGAGTTTGAGGCCTCGGTACGCGCTGCGGTGGACGGCGGCGAGGACGGTGGGCTCAATACCTACCTGATGGGCAGCGTCGGCGGGCCGCTGACCGGCACTCTCGCCGCGAAGATCACGGCCTACTACAACGATGATGAGGGCTGGTTCGAGAATAAGTTCAACGGCGACGATTTCGGCGCGGTGGAGCAAAAGATGGTTCGCCCGGTGGTCGTGTGGCGCCCTTCGGACAGCACCGAGCTGATCCTGCGCTGGGAGCACTCGGAGGTCGAGGGCCAGGGTCCCGCCTCCCAGAACCATATCAATGGCTCCGGTGTGCCGGGCGTTGTGGCCAGCTTCAAGCGCGACAGCTTTGACTTCGCCATCGACGAAGAGGGAGACCAGGATACGGAAGCCGATTTCGTGACGGCGGAGTTCAACATGGACGTCGGATTCGGCAATGGCACCATCACCAATATTTTCGGCTGGCGCACCTACGATGCCCAGACCCTGGGTGACATCGACGCGCAGCCGTTCTTCATCTTCCATGCGCGCTCCTGGACGGACCAGGAACAGTTCAGCAACGAATTGCGCTACAACGGCCTGTTTGCCGACCGGGCCAACGTGACAGCCGG
The DNA here is from genome assembly GCA_037382865.1 of Halioglobus sp. Lineage (GTDB taxonomy): Bacteria > Pseudomonadota > Gammaproteobacteria > Pseudomonadales > Halieaceae > JARRPM01. The sequence continues at coordinate 2,642 of JARRPM010000014.1, forward strand.
CCTGTACTACTTCAATAACGACCTGGATTACCACGAGCGGCGCCTGATTCCCTCGGCCGTAGCTCAGGGGGGCCAGTTCGACGGCGGCGGTTACTACAACGTGGAGACCTGGGGTGCGTTCGGCGCGGTCGACTACGACCTCTCCGAGGCGCTCACCCTCACCGCCGGCATTCGCTACACCTATGAGGAGAAGGAGGCGGATGTCGCTTCATTGAGCCAACAGCTTGGCGTCCCCTGCAACCTGGTGTCCCCGGATGCCAGCAGGGGTGAGGTCGTGTGTGCAATCGACTTCAGCGATGATGACAACTGGAGCAACTGGTCGCCGAAACTGGGTGCCACCTGGCATATCAACGACGATGCCCGGATTTATGCCCACTGGGTCCGGGGCTTTCGCTCAGGCGGCTACAATCTCCGCAACACCTCCTTCGATCCCGCGGATACTCCCGGACCCTTCGACGAAGAGCAGGTGGACAGCTATGAAATCGGCTACAAGTCGGAGCTGGGGCGCGGGCGACTCAACGCGGCGCTGTTCTACAACGATATTTCCGATATGCAGCGGGAGCTCAACACCGGCGGGCCGATCGGGGTGATTCAACTGGTGCGGAATACCGCCGACGCAGAGATACTCGGCGTGGAGGTGGACGGCACCTTCGGCCTCACCGACAGCCTTCTGGTTCGGGCCTCCGTAGGCTGGATCGACGCCGAGTACAGCAAGGTGAAATTTGACCTCAACGGCGACGGCGTGGTCGACGGCAAGGACAAGGCCCTCGATCTGCCCCGGGCGGCCGAATGGACCTACAGTGTCGGCCTGAACCACGACCTGGACCTCGGCGACTGGGGATACCTGGCCTCGCGGATCAACTACGCCTACCGCGACGACTCCGCCTATACCGATAATAATCTCGGCTACATTCTCGACCAGGAGATTCTCGATGCCGGCATCGACTTTCACTCCAACAGCGGTCGCTGGGTGGTCGGTCTCTACGGGAGAAATCTTCTGAACGATGTGAAACACGGCGGCGACACGCAATTCGCGCCCAACATAGGTGGCACCTTCTCCCCGCTGGCCAAGGGCAGGGTCTACGGCGCGGAGGTCACCTACCTCTTCTTCTGTGGCTTGTTCAGACCCGATCGCCGGGAGTGGCCGCGGCCACCCCGGCGTTGATACCACGGACTGGCACCTCGCTCTACCGGGGCGCGTCCGTCTCTTCAATGTGCCGGAGAGCCCCTTTATGTTGATGCCAATTCCAAGCCAGACCATCCGCGGAGCCACCCGCCTCGCCTTCGACTATGTCGAGGGCGTCACCGATACCGTCGAAAAAATGCACGAAACCATCGCCCGCCGGCCCCTGCCCTGGAACTCGTCGCCCCGGCATCGCGGCAATGCCCACGGGCAGATCGCCGCATCCGTCTATCGGACCATCCGCGGCGTCAATGATGGCCTGCGAAAAATTTCTGATCAGGGCCTCGCTCTGCTCCCGGCCGCCAGTGCCGGGCGGGAGACACGGGCGGAAGTGCAGGCCCTGGCCACACTCAACGGCATCTGTGGCGATCACCTCGAGGAGACGGGCAACCCCCTCGCCATCAGTATGCGGTTCTTCACGCCACACCGGCGGGTCGAGCCGACCCGGCAGGGACTTCAATCGGCCTTTCCCGAGGCCACACCGCACCTGGTGGTCTTCGTCCACGGCCTCTGCCTGTCCGAGTTCAGCTGGCAGCGCAGCGGACGTCCCGGCGTCGGCAGCCGCCTGCAGCGGGATCGGGGCGAGACCCCCGTCTACCTCCGTTACAACACGGGGCGCCATATCTCCACCAACGGTCGCGAACTCGCCACGCAGCTGGAGCGTTTGTGCCGCAACTGGCCGGTAGCGGTGGAGTCCCTCTCCCTGATCGGTCACAGCATGGGCGGCCTGGTAATCCGCAGCGCCTGTTGGTACGGGGACAGGGGCTCCAGGCAGTGGCTGGATAGACTCCGCAGAATCGTCTGCCTGGGCACGCCGCATCACGGGGCGCCGCTGGAGCAGGCCGGCCACCTGTTCGACGCCGCACTCACCAGGAACCCCTATATCGAGCCGCTGCTGTTCGGCCGCCAGCGCAGTGCCGGTATCAAGGACCTGCGTTATGGCAACCTGCTGGACGAAGACTGGCGGGACAGCGACAAAAACATCGCCGGCAGAGACAACCGGCGGCCGGTGCCGACGATTGCGGGCGTAGACTACTTTTTTATCGCGGCGACGGTGGGGCGCGATGAACACGACCTGCGCGGCCACGTGCTGGGTGACCTGCTGGTCAGAATGGACAGCGCGACCGGCTCACACCGGGATGCGTTGAAGCACATCGAGCTGGAGCCGGAGAACAGCCGCGTATTCCACGGCATGAACCATTTCGGGTTGCTGGATGATGAACGCGTACAGCAGCAGGTGGTCGACTGGTTTTCCCGGTAGGCCACCCGTTCCGCAGACCCTACAGCATCATCTGCCAACTGGGATGGAAGAACTCCTCCAGCATTTCACGCTGGGCCATGGCATCGCGATAGCCGCAGTCGATCAGGTCCCGGCAGAATCCGCCTTCGAACAGGAGATAACTCGCCAGGCTGGTGCCGCCTCCAGCGGGAGTCGCACCTGTCATCCGCAGCATGGCGCGCATGGAGCGGGGCAGCGTGCCGATGTGCTTCGCCACCAGCTGGTCGAGCTCGATCGAGGGGTTGATACAGAGGAAATCCACCTGCCTCATCCCGCCGGTTTCGGCCCGCGGGTTTTCGTTTTTCAGCATGCCCACCAGATGGTTGATCCTGTCCAGGTGCTGCATGTCGCTCTCCAGCGCATCGAGAAATGCGCTGTTGAATACGTGTCCCACCGTCCTGGCAAGTGAGGGAGAGTGGTTCTCGTGCACGCTCCGCGGCTGGCGGGCCGGGTCCTGGCTCACGCCCACGACCATGACGCGGTCCGCGCCGAGGTGCAGGGCGGGACTCAGCGGTGCCACCTGGCGCAGTGCGCCGTCACCGTAGTAACTGTCACCGACCCGCGCGGCGGGCAGGATGGTGGGAATCGCCGACGAGGCGAGCAGGTGGGCGATCTCCAGCCGTGCCGGGACACCGCGGCGGCGCGGCCGACGCCACCCCGGGATGATGCTGCCGCGCAGGTTGCTCTGGTAAAAGGTGACCGACTCGCCGGTTTCGTAACTGGAGGCGGTGACGCCGATGGCGTCCAGGAACCCGTCCTTCAGGCGCCGCTCGAGATCGTCGAAATCGATCACGTGCGCCAGCAGCTCGGCCAGCGGGGTGGTGTCCAGCAGCGCGACCGGCCTGTGCACGCCGATCCCCTGGTGGAACAGCGAGCCGATGACGCGCAATACACCCCCCAACAGGCTGAGGCCTCCCGCCCGGTAGATCTTGTCGACGTGCAGGTTGCTCCAGAGCCGCTCGACCTTTTTCACCGCCAGGCGGAAATTGTTGGCGGAGGCGGCCAGGGCGACGGCGTTGACGGCGCCGGCAGAGGTCCCGGTAATGATCGAGAACGGGTTGTGGGCGTGCTTGGGCAGCACCTCAGCGGCGGCTTTCAGTACTCCGACCTGGTAGGCGGCGCGGGCGCCGCCCCCGGTGAGGACCAGCCCCGTGCGCCCGGTGTCGGGCAGCTTCTGGTTCATCGTTATTGTCCCCTGTGCCTACAAGACTAACACAGGGACGGGCCGACGGGGAGTTCAGTTATGGCCGCCGCGGCACCGGCCGGGGCCGCGGCGCATTCGGTCAGTTGAAGTTGTATCCCACCGCCAGGCCGTAGGTGCGTGGCTCGATGGTGAAGACGTTGGTGAACAGCCCCGAAGAGGCATCGGTCAGGTACATCCCTACGAGGTGATCCTCATCCCCGATGTTCTTGACGTAGGCGCGCACATACCAGGTGTCATCCGGTGAGGTGAAGTTCGCCTGGGCGTTCCAGACATCCCAGGAGTCGATCTTGTCGACGGGCCGGTTGAACAGCCGCGCGTACATCTCATCCTGCCAGTAGTAATCGACCCGGGTGGAGAGCTGGTAATCGCCGGGGAGTCTGAAAGTGTACTGGGCGCCCAGGCTCACCGACCACTCGGGCGAGTTCTGCAACTGGTTGCCATCGAGATCGATGTCAACGCCGGCATCCACCGTGTAGGGCGCCGGCAACAGGTCGCCCAGGCCCACGCCGCTGAAGTCGGTTAAACACTTGGAGAACTGTTCCAGCCCCGGGTCCGGGGCGCCGTTGTGGTGGACCACACAGTTGGAGGCGTTGCTGAGATCCTTGATCAGGGTAACATCATCACGCCCCGCCGTAGGATCGCGTGGGTCGACGCTTTGAAAATCCTGGGCCTCGCTGTGGAGGTAGGCGATGTTGGCATTGAGCAGCCAGTGCTCATCCGGAGCGAAGACGAACTCCGCCTCCAGCCCGTAGAGTTCCGCGTCGGTATTCTCGTTGAACGAGGTGCGGTTGACGATCTTGGAAATCTGCATGTCCTGGTAGTCGTAGAAGAACGCCGTGAAATTGGCCTGCAGGGTATTGTCCAGCAGGGTGTTTTTCACCCCGATCTCGAAGGCGTCGACGAATTCGGGGTCGAAATCGGCCTTCTGGTCGGGAAACTGTGTGGGATCGAAGGGCGGGTTGAAACCGCCCGCCTTGTAGCCACGGGAATACGAGGCATAAGCCAGGACACCGTCGGCCAGGGCCCAGTCCAGCACCACCCTGCCCGTCGTCTCCTTCCACTCCACATCGTCATCGCGCTGCGGGACCGGTATCGGCTGATCCGCGTTGAGCGGCTGCAGCAGCGGCGTCCCCGTCTCGGGATCGCGGTTGAGCAAATACTGGCGGTCCAGGATATCCTTCTGGTCGATCGTGTAGCGGCCGCCGACGGTGAGTTTGAGGGTTTCCGTGATGTCGAAGTAGACCTCGCCAAACACGGCCGTCGACTCGATGTCGTAATCGTCCGTGCTGTTGTTATACATGGGTGACATCCAGCCGATGCCATCAGCCCCGAACAGCCCCGGAGGGGCAAGCGCAGAAAAGTAGTCGAGGCCATTGGCCAACACCCAGTACTGGTTATCCAGGTCGACATCCATCCAGAAGCCACCCACCAAAAAGTTGAAAGGGCCCTCGTAGTCGGACTGCAGGCGCACCTCCACGGAGTACTGTTCCGAGTTCTGGTTGGACTGGTCATAGGACTCCAGCCCCGGCGAAATATCGTCGATGTAGCCCCCGATAACGCCGGTAGAGTTTTTCGAAGGAGCAGAGATGGGCAGGCCCTCGGTGAAGAGGGCCGCGTAGGTCTCGGGGGCTACCAGCTGCACCAGTTCCGGAATCTCCAGCGGCGCGCCCACGTTCCACTGGTAGTCCATCTGCGAAACGACCGAGGTGTCCTGGTAACCGGCGACCAGTGTCAGCGTGTGCCGCTCGAGTTCGTGTTTTACCTGCAGCGTTACCAGGGTCTCGTCCGACTCGTATTGCGGGTCCCTGTCCGCATAAACCTCGCGATAGTCCCTGGGCGTTTCACTGCGTACGTTGGAGCCGAAAGGAAATACGCCGAGCGGCCCCAGTACGGCATCTGCATCTGAGGCCAGAATATTTGAGAGCTGGGATGTCGGGTTGGGCACGTCGAACTCCAGCCGGTCCGGCAGGCAACCCAGCAGCCCGCTCGGGTCATTCTGGCACATGGTCTTCTGGCTGCGACTGCGGGTACTGTCCTCGTCGAAGTAGGAGACCATGAGATCGATGGTGGTGTTCTCGCCACTCCAGTTGAGGGAGCCCCGCAACGAATACTGGTCGCGGCCGTCGATATCGTTGTCGGTGTACTTGTTCTCCGTGTAGCCCTCGCGGTCCAGCCAGAGACCGGCAAAGCGCACCGCGAACTGGTCACCGAGCGGAATATTGATCGCGCCGGTAATTTTCTTGTGGTCGTAGTTGCCGTACTGCCCCTCGAGGTTCCCCTCCAGCCCGTCTTGGTGAGCCGTCCGGGTGATCATGTTGACCGCTCCGCCGGTGGAGTTGCGGCCATACAACGTGCCCTGGGGGCCGCGCAGTATGGCCACCTGCTCTACATCGAAATACTCGGTCTCGAACAGCCGGGGATAGAGCAGCGGCACCTCGTTCACATGCACACCCACCCCGGCGTCGGAGGAGGCCGCCACCAGGTTGTTCCCGACCCCGCGGATCTGGAAATTGGTATCGGCGAAGTTCTGCTTGACGTATGTCACATTCGGCGCCGTGAAGCGCATATCGGCAAAGCCGGTGATCTGCTTCGCTTTCATCGCCTCCTCGTCGAAAGCGGTGATGGCGATCGGCACGTCCTGCGCCGACTCCGAACGCTTCTGGGCGGTGACGATCACCTCTTCCAGCTGGGCGCTGGCGTTGACGCTGATCATGGCAGTGGTCGCGGCGGCAACGGCAAGGGCGAGTGTTCTGGTGTTGCGGGTGGCTTTTGACATCACGAGGGCTCCCGGATTATGAGATTTATCGAAGCTTGCTGGATGGACCGATTGACAGAAACGGGGCGACGGACGAGGCCGTCCAACGGAGGCGGGCAGAGCGCCCGACCTGATTGCGCGCAAATGTACACAGACACTGCATCTTCAAAATGGACACCACTAATATTTATTATGACACTGACTATAGAAGTGGCTCGAAATGGCGTCAAATGTATTTTTTCACAGAATCGCACCACCCTCTGTCCGTGCGCACAGCACCCGGGCTGACCGGATGACGGTGAACCCACACGCCTGGTCCGTGGGGGGCCGCGGATGAGGCCTCGCGACGCCGCCACCCTGATCATCGTCCGCGGCGGCACCGAGGTGCTCCTGGGCGTGCGCAATGCCAGGCATGTCTTCATGCCGCACCGCTACGTCTTCCCGGGCGGACGGGTCGATCCCGGCGATGCGCGGGTACCCTGCCCTGCCCCCCTGCAGTCCGACGTCGAGCGACGACTGACCCACTCAGTGAGCAAGGCACGCGCCCGGGGACTCGCCATGGCCGCCGTGCGCGAGACCTTCGAGGAGACCGGACTGATCCTCGGCCACAGGACGAATAACCCGCCGCGCAGCCGCTCCGAACACTGGCGCCCGTTCTTCCGGCGGGGGTTTGTACCTGCCCTGGACACGCTGGGCTACTTCGCCCGGGCGATCACACCGCCAGGCATGGTGCGGCGCTTCGATGCCCGCTTCTTCACGGTCGACGCCAGGCACATGCACGGCGACTTGCGCGGCAACGGCGAACTCGGTGACCTGCACTGGGTTCACCTCGCGGAGGCGCCCGAACTGCCCCTGGCGCCGATCACCGAGCTGGTGCTCGGCCTGCTCACGGGCCTCCTGCCTCAGGTGCCCGACCATCCCGGCGCATCGACCCTCTACGCGCAGCTGGCCGGCACCGAGCTGGCCGAGTTTCATCCGCCGGAGGTCGGCCGGCCGCTTCTCGCCAGCTGAGACCTGCGCCACAGCAGGTAGAGTACCGGCAGGATCAGCAGGGTCAGCAGCACGGCGCTGATCATGCCGCCGACCATCGGCGCCGCCAGGCGGCTCATCACCTCTGAGCCGGTGCCGCCGCCGAACAGGACGGGCAGCAGTCCGATGATGGTGGCGGAAGCCGTCATCAGCACCGGCCGAACGCGCAGCGAGGCACCCCGCAGTATCGTGGCGGTCACTTCGCTGGAATCGAGAGCGTCCCCGGAAACATCCAGCATTCGCCGCCAGGCCTGGTCGAGGTAGACCAGCATGATCACCCCGGTTTCCACGGCAACGCCGGCGAGTGCGATGAAACCGACCCCGGCGGCAATGGAGAAGCTGAAATCGAGCCAGTACATCAGCCAGATGCCGCCGACGAGAGCCAGGGGCATTGCCCCCATAAGCATGATGACCGGAATGAACTGCCGGAAGTTGAGATACAGCAACACCACGATGATCCCGAGGGTCAGCGGCACGACATAAGCCAGCCGCGCCCAGGCACGCTGCATGTATTCGTACTGCCCCGCCCAGGTGAGGGAGTAGCCCGGCGGCAATTGCAGCTCCCGGGCCACCGCCTCCCTGGCCCGTTCGACATAGTTGCCCACATCGACGCCCTCGATATCGACGTAGGTCCAGCCGTTGATCCGGGCGTTCTCACTCTTGATCCCCGGAGGCCCGTCCTCCACAGTCACCGACGCGACATCCCCCAGCGCGATGCGCTGCCCGGCCGGTGTGACGAGGGGCAGCAACGCCAGCTGCTCCGGGGAATCGCGATAGGATTGTGGATAGCGGATGTTAACGGGGTAACGCTCCAGGCCCTCCACTGTCCGGGTGATATTGACACCGCCGATAGCAGTGGCCACCACCTGCTGCACGTCGGCGATATTGAGCCCGAAGCGCGCCGCCCGCTCGCGGTCTATATCCACGTCGATATAGCGCCCGCCCGCCACGCGCTCGGAATAGACCGAAGCCGTGCCGGGCACCTCCGCGAGGATGGTCTCGAGGCGCTGGCCGATCTGCTGGATCTGCCCCAGGTCCGGCCCCGCCACCTTCACCCCGACCGGGGTTTTGATACCGGTGGCGAGCATGTCGATACGGGTTTTGATGGGCATCACCCAGGCGTTGGTCAGGCCGGGCAGCTTCACCAGGGCGTCGAGTTCGTGCTTGAGCTTCCCGGTGGTCATGCCCTCGCGCCACTGCTCCCGGGGATGGAGCTGAATGAAAGTCTCGATCATGGTCAGCGGCGCGGGGTCGGTGGCGGTATCGGCGCGACCGATCTTGCCGAAGACGGTTTTCACCTCCGGCACCGTGCGGATCAACTTGTCCGTCTGCTGCAGGAGCTCCCGGGCCTTGCCGATCGAGATGCCCGGGTAGGTCGTGGGCATATACATCAGGTCGCCCTCGTCCAGTGGCGGGATGAACTCGCTGCCGATACGCTGCAACGGCCACCAGGCGCTGAGCAGAACCAGAAGGGCTGCCAGCAGCGTCGTTTTCGGGTAAGCCAGGACCTTCTCCAGCGCCGGCAGATACGCGGACTGCAGCATCCGGTTGACCGGGTTGCGCTGCTCGGGCAAAACCCTGCCGCGCACGAAGTAGCCCATGAGAACGGGCACCAGGGTCACCGCGAGCGCGGCGGCGGCGCCCATGGCGTAGGTCTTGGTGAAGGCCAGTGGCGAGAACATGCGGCCCTCCTGCGCCTCCAGGGTGAATACCGGGACGAAGCTCACGGTGATGATCAGCAGGCTGAAGAATAGCGCGGGACCCACCTCGGCAGCCGCGGCGGCCACCACCTCCCAGCGATTTTGCGCAGTGACCTCGGTCCGCTCCATGTGCTTGTGCAGATTCTCTACCAGCACGATAGCGCCATCTATCATCGCGCCGATGGCGATGGCGATCCCCCCCAGGGACATGATATTGGCGTTGAGCCCCTGCAGATACATGACCACAAAAGCTGCGAGAATCCCCACCGGCAGGCTGATCACCGCCACCAGCGAGGAGCGCACGTGAAACAGGAACACGACGCAGACCAGGGCGACCAGCGCCAGCTCCTGGAAAAGCTTGCCCCAGAGGTTGTCGACCGCCCGCTCGATCAGTCCCGAGCGGTCGTAGACGGGCACCACCTCCACTCCCTCCGGCAGGCTCCCCTGCAACTGCGCGAGCCGGGTGCGGACCCTGTCGATGGTATCCCGCGCGTTTTCCCCGAAGCGCATCACCACGATGCCGCCGACCGCCTCGCCCTCGCCGTTCAGGTCGGCGACGCCACGCCGCATCTGCGGCCCCGACGCAATCTCTGCCACATCCCGCAGGCGCAGCGGGGCACCATTGGGCCCCACGCCGAGGGGAATATCGGCCAGGTCCTTCTCGCTCTGCAGGTAGCCCGTGGCCCGCACCATGTACTCCGCCTCGGCCATCTCCACCACGGAGGCGCCGATCTCCTGATTGCCGCGCACAATGGCCGACTGGATCCGGGAGAGGGGCAAGCCGTAGGCGCGCAGCTTGTCCGGATTCACCGTGACCTGATACTGCCGCACCATCCCCCCCACCGTGGCCACTTCAGAGACCCCGGCCACGCTCTGCAGTTCGTACCTGAGAAACCAGTCCTGAAGGCTGCGCAACTGACTGATGTCGTGGCGGCCGCTGCGATCCACCAGGGCATAGATGTAGACCCAGCCTACGCCGGTGGCATCCGGACCCAGTTGCGGCCGCGCGGCCTCGGGGAGGGAGGGCGCTACCTGGCTGAGGTACTCCAGCACGCGACTGCGCGCCCAGTAGAGATCCGTCCCCTCGTCGAAGATGACGTAGACGTAGGAGTCACCGAAGAAGGAGTAGCCACGCACCGTGGCGGCTCCGGGCACCGACAGCATGGCAGTCGTCAGCGGGTAGGTCACCTGGTCCTCGACGACCTGGGGCGCCTGGCCCGGGTAGGTGGTCTTGATGATAACCTGTACGTCAGAAAGATCGGGAATAGCGTCCACCGGGGTGTTGCGCGCCGAGTAGGTCCCCACAGCGATCAGCAGCGCGGTGGCCAGCAGGACCAGGAGCCGGTTGCCGATCGACCAGCGGATCACGGCTTCAATCATGGCCCGCACCCCCGTGCTGGTGGTGCTCGTGCGCCGATGGTTCAGCGGGCCGGTCCATCTCCCCGGGTGCTTCCATGCGCCTCAGGTCGGACGACCTGCTCGACTCCGAATCGAGCAGGAACTGCGCGGAAACCACCACCCGATCACCCTGCTCCAGGCCCTCCAGGATCTGGGCATATGCCTCGTCGACGCCGCCCAGACGGACGGCCACCGACTTGAAACGTCCCTCCCCCAGCGCCAGCACCACCCGGTCCTGCTCGCCGGTGCGGATAACGGCCTCCCGCGGCACGACCAGGACCTCTTCGTCATCCGAGATATCGATCACTACCTGGGCGAACATGTTGGGGCGCAGGGTGCCGGCGGTATTGTCGAAGCGCAGCCGCACACCCAGTGTTCGGGTCTTCTCGTCCAGCGAGGGGTAGACGTAGTCGACCCGCCCCCGCCACACCTGGCCGGGCAGATAGTCCAGCGTCATGGTCACCGGCTGGCCCACCCGCACCCGGGCCGCCTGGCGCTCGAACACCTCGGCCTCCACCCACACCTCGTCCAGTGCGCCGATCGACATGATCATCGTGTCCGGCACGACATAGAAGCCCTCGCGGATATTGAGGTTATCCACCACGCCGCTCTGCGGCGCCTGGAAGGTGACCGTCTGCCGGACCTGCCGCTCCTCCCTGAGAGTGGCGATGAACCCAGGCGACAGCTGCAATGCCAGCAGGCGATCTTCCGCCGCCTGGATCAGGCGCCGGTTATCCCGCTTGAGGGCGAGCAGCAGCTCCTCCTGGGCGTTGACCATCTGCGGTGAGTAGAGCGCATAGAGCGGCTGGCCTTTCTCAACGGGGTCCCCGGACGCCTTGACGAAGAGCTTCTCTATCCAGCCTTCCACCCGGGGGTGTATGTGGATCAGCCGGTCCTCGTCATACTGCACGTATCCCACAGTGCGGATTTCAGCCTGCAGCGGGCGATAGGCCGCGAGGGCGGTTCGCACCCCGAGGTTGTTGACGACCGCCGGCGAGATTTCAACCGTCCCGGCTCCGCCGTCAGCGGCAGCGGCGTCCTCGGCGTAGACGGGTACCAGGTCCATGCCCATGGGCGACTTGCCGGGCCCGTCGCGCCGGTAATCGGGGTCCATCGGTGCCACCCAGTAGAGCGGCGCATCCGCCTTCTTCCCGGCCGCCCTGTCATCCTCGACTGCCGCGGGCCCGCCCCACTGGTGCAGGAGGAGAGCCGTCAGGAGCGCCCCGGCGGCGGCGCCCATCACAGCTATCGCTACGTTTTTTACTGTACGGTCCACGCTCATCCTCCCGCTCTCCCGGCCCCTGAACCGGCGAGAAAGTAGTTCAGCTGGCTGATGGTCTTCAGCCGGTCGACATCGATATCGAGTGCCTCGATCCGCGCATTCAGCTCGGCGATGCGGGCCCGCACCACCTCGGAGAAATCCCCGTCGTCATTGGTGTAGGCGGTCAGTGAGGCCTCGGCCTGCTCCTGCATCTCACGCAGCAGGCGGGACCGATAGAGGGCCTGTCGCTCATTCAGGCGCAGCAATCGGGCGCGCTGCGCCTGGAAGGCGGCGAGCATCTTGCGGATCGCCAGTGCTTTTTCGGTGCGCATCGCCTCGGCACTGGCGACGGCCGCCCGTACCTGCTGATCCTGCCGATTGGCGGTGAACAGCGGCAGGTCGAAAGCGACGCCGACTGAGAAGAAGTCTGCGCGATCGCCGGCGACCGGATCGTCGTCCCGGTAGCCGTAGCTGGCGTTGACGCTCCACTGTGGCCGGTACTTCTGCTCGGCCAGGTCGACGCCTATCTCGGAGGCATCGATCTGGCGGTCGAGGCTGACGATGGCCGGATGATCTGCCAGGAAGGCGGCCACCTCCTGTGGTGACGGACTCCGGGAGCGCTCATACAGCTGAGGCTGTAACAGGGGGATTTCGGGCAGCGCCCCCGCCACGTCGATGTCCTCCGGGGGTGCGTATTCGCCGCTCCTGCCGTCAGGAGCGAACGACGCCGTGACGGGCAACAGCCACTCGCCAAGACTGAACAGGGAGGTGTCCAGGTGTTGCTGCAGCTGCGCCAGGCGATCCTCCAGCCGGGTGAGCTCGAGCTGTGCCCGCACCAGGTCCTGCTGCCGGGTTCTGCCCAACGCGGACGAGTAACTGGATTGGGCGACATCGACCAGGTATTCGAAGAGCCCGCGATCCTGCTCGATCAGGCGCCGGGTCTCTTTCGCCCGCCAAGCCTCCAGCCACAGGTGCGCGACGGTGACGGCGACCCGGGCCCGGCGGTCTTCCCGTTGCAGCGGATGGCTGGCACCGAGCACCGACAGGCGCTGCCGCTGCAGCGCACGGCTGTCACCGCGCGGGAAAGTCTGCGACACTCCGACCTTGAACTGGGTCATCGGCTCCTGGTCGAACTCGAAAGTATCAGTGGGCAGGTTGGCCAGCCCAAGGCTGAGCATCGGGTCGGGCAGGCTGCCCGCCGCAGTCCCCATCGCCTCGATAGCGCGCTGGCGGTACTCGCTGCCCGCCAGCCAGGGGTCGCTGTCCCGCGCTATCAGCACGGCCTGTTCCAGGGTGATCGCCGCTGCCGCCGGCGGCACCGCCAGGGCCCCCGCCAGCACTATCGTCCCGCTGAAGCGCCACAGACGTGGCGCCACCAACTTTTTCCACCGCTTCATCTTCTCTGAACCCCTCTGCCTGATCCCTGACAGGGTGGCCTGAGGCCGGGCACGGTCGTGCCGGGCACTGCCACTGCGGAGTTAAACAGCGCTCCGCCCCTGTCGAAAACGCCCGGTTACAAAGGCTTCGGGCGCACCTCTCCTGAATCAGGCGGGAATGGGCGGGCGGTAGAGGGATTCCGGGGTATGGACCGGGGGAAGGACAGCGGCGTCCGGGAGCCAGGGCGGCGCCGGAGAGAAGCCATGTGTGAAAAGCGGTTGTGGCACCGCAGCCACGGAGAAACAGTGACTCATCGAACAGAGCCCGCCCCCTTCACAGCAGCCGTTGCTGACGGTGTCAGGCGAATCCGGCATGTCCATGTGATGGCCGGTGTGCTCCATGCCCGCCATGTCAGTCCCGGTGCCGTGGTCCTGCGACAGGGTACACGGCACACCGAGGGCGGCCACCGACTGGATCAGCCAGAGGAACAGCAGGATGACTGACAGGCGACGCCTCGCGGGCTCCAAGGGCATCTGCACCGCTCCCTGTTCGACGCTCGTGAATGACCGGCACAGTATACGCCAATGGCGCGACGGTGTGACCACCCGGCTGCTGCAGGCCGCGATCACCTGATACTCACCGGGCGAAACCCGGCACTGGCCAGGCCGGACAGCCCCGACCATACTATACTCGTCGGTCAATGACCGGAGTGACTGCACCGGCGCCGTACACCCTGTCGCACCGCCGAGCGAAGGGCAGGACGGGCGGCACTGCCGCCGGCACCAGTCATAACGGACCCAGAGACCGCTTATCGAAGGACAATGAGGAGGTACCATGACAGATATCATCAGCTGCCTGGGGGCGGAGGCCGAAAGCCTGCTGGAACACGTATGTGGCGGAATCCCGGCCGACAGTATCTACCCCCCCGGACCGGACTACATCGACGACGTGGTGGGCGACAAGCAGCGCAAGGCGGCCGTGCTGCGCAACCTCGGCACGCTGTTCGGCACCGGTCGGCTGGCCGGCACCGGCTATCTCTCCATCCTGCCGGTAGACCAGGGCGTCGAACATTCCGCGGGCGCCTCTTTCGCACCCAACCCCGCTTTTTTCGACCCGAAGGCGATCGTCGAACTGGCGATCGAAGGGGGGTGCAACGGGGTCGCGTCCACCCTGGGGGTGCTCGCCAGCGTGGCCCGGCGCTACGCCCACCGGATACCGTTCATCCTGAAGATCAACCACAATGAACTGCTCTCCTATCCCAGCCAGTACGACCAGACCCTCTATGCCAGCGTTCAGCAGGCCTTCGATATGGGGGCCGTGGCGGTGGGAGCCACCATCTACTTCGGATCCGAAGAGTCACGGCGCCAGATCCAGGAAGTCAGCGAGGCCTTCGAACTGGCCCATGAGCTCGGCATGGCCACCATTCTGTGGGCCTACCTGAGAAACCCCGCCTTCAAGAAAGACGGTATCGATTACCACACGGCGGCCGACCTCACCGGCCAGGCGAATCACCTCGCGGCGACTATCGACGCGGACATCGTCAAGCAGAAACAGGCTGACGGCAACGGGGGCTACAATGCCCTCCAGTTCGGCAAAACGCACCACAAGGTGTACGACGAGCTCACTACCGACCACCCGATCGACCTGGTCCGCTACCAGGTGGCCAACTGTTACATGGGCCGGGTGGGGCTGATCAATTCCGGCGGCGCATCGGGGGAGAATGACCTGGCACAGGCGGTGCGCACGGCAGTCATCAACAAGCGCGCCGGCGGCATGGGGCTGATCTCCGGGCGCAAGGCATTCCAGAAGCCGATGACGGAGGGCGTGGCGCTGCTCAATGCGATCCAGGACGTCTACCTGGACAAAAGCATCACTGTCGCCTGATGACGCGCGCTGCGGGCTACACCCAGATCATGCTGCCCATTTCGAAGGGGTGGCTGAGCAGCTCGTTGTGCGGGTACATGCGCAGTTTGTAGTGTTGCAGGCCGGGGACCTCCGGTCGTAACTGGATCTCGAACTCCGTGTACCGCTCCTCCGCGCCGACGGCCGGCAGCTCGGCACGTTGCAGGACCTCGAAGTCACTGCCCGGGCGCTGTTTGCCAAGCAGGCACTCCAGTCTGACATCACCGGCCTCCAGGCCATTGAGATCGGCGCGGACCCTGAGATAAATCTCCTCGTCACAGTAGAGGTGCGCAGGCGGCTGCAGCATGAGATCCAGCGTAACACCGGGCCATGCGGCGCGGACCCGCTTTTTCCAGGCGGCCAGCTGGCACGCCAGTTCCGCCCCGTTCGCCTCCATCCTGCGCCGCTGCTGTCGCGCCGGCCAGTAGAGCTTCCTGACATAGTCCATCAGCATTCGCTGGGCGTTGAACCGCGGAATGGTGGACTTCATCGAGGCCTTGGACAGCGCCACCCAGTCACTGGAGTACCCGCTGTCGTCGCGCCGGTAATAGCACGGGATCACCTCGTGCTCTATGATATTGAGCAGATCGCTGGACTCCTCCCGATTGCGCTGTTCATGGTCGAACCGGGCATCCCGGGGCGTGATCGCCCAGCCGTTGCTGCCGTTGTAACCCTCTCCCCACCAGCCGTCGAGGACGCTGAGGTTGATCGCCCCGTTGATGCCCGCCTTCTGCCCCGAGGTGCCGCTGGCCTCGAGGGGATATTCCGGCGTGTTGATCCAGACATCGACGCCCGTGACCATGTGCCTGCCGAGGGCCATGTCATAGCCCTCCAGCAGCAGGATCTTGCCGATAAAATCCGGGTGTATGGAGAAATCGTGGATCATCTTGATCAACTGCTGCCCGGGTTCATCGTGGGGGTGGGCCTTGCCCGCAAAAATGATGACGGCGGGACGTTCAGGATCATTGAGCAGGCGCGCCAGGCGCTGCGGATCCGCAAACAGCATACCCGCCCTCTTGTAGGTGGCGAAGCGCCGGGCGAACCCCATCACCAGGATATCGTCGTTGGAGCCGTCGACGTGGCGCACCATCCGGTCGATGATGGCATCGCTTGCGCCATTGCGGCGCTGCTGGTGGGCCACCGCCGCGTGCACCCGCCGGAACAGCTGTTGCTTCAGCGCCTTGTGGATACTCCAGTAGTGGTAATCGGGAATCTCATCGAGGCGCTCCCAGTACGCTTCATTGAGCAGTTCGTTGCGCCAGTCGTCGAAGCGGAGATCGAACAGGCTGACCCAATCCCTGGCGAGGAAGGTGTTGAGGTGTACGCCATTGGTGACATGGGCGATCGGATTCTCCGCCGGCGGGATCTGCGGCCAGATTCCCGCCTCCATCTGCGACGCCACATCGCCGTGGATACGGCTGACCCCGTTGTGAAAACGGGTACAGCGCAGGGCCAGGCTGGTCATGTTGAAGCCCTCCCCGGTGTTGAGCCCAAGCGCATAGAGGTGCTCGAAATCGAGCCCCAGGCTCTCTGCCATCTTCGACAGGTAGCGCGACACCAGCTGCATGTCGAAAATATCGTGACCCGCCGGCACCGGCGTATGGGTGGTGAACACCGTACCCGAGGCGACCAGTTCCATGGCGGTCTCGAAATCCAGTCCCTCCCGCATGCGGAAGGCGCAGCGTTCGAGCAGCTGGAAGGCGGCATGGCCCTCATTGATGTGCCAGACGGTAGGGCGCAGACCCAGAGCGCGCAGGGCGCGGATGCCCCCGACCCCCAGCACCAGCTCCTGCTGCAGGCGCATCTCGCGGTCGCCGCCGTACAGCTGGTGGGTGATCGCACGGTCCTGGGGGCCATTGCTGGGTATATTGGTGTCGAGCAGGTAGAGCTTCATGCTGCCGGCACGGGCGCTCCACACCCGCACCTGTACGGTACGACCGGGAAAGTCGAGCTCCAGGGTCAGGTGCTGCCCGGCATCGTCGAGGGTCGGCACCACGGGCAGGTCGTGGGGATGGGTCCGGGTATGGCTGACCTGCTGGTGCCCCTGGCCGTCGATCACCTGGGTGAAATAGCCCACCTGGTAGAGCAGGCCTATGGCGACGAAGGGCAGGCCCAGGTCGCTGGCCGCCTTGCAGTGGTCGCCCGCGAGAATGCCAAGCCCCCCGGAATAGATCGGGAAGCTCTCGTGAAAGCCGAATTCAAGGCAGAAGTAGGCGATCAGGTCCTGTCCGGCGTCGAACATGCCCCGCAGTTCCGGCCTGGACCGATGTTCGCGGTAGGCTTCGTAGGTGGACACCACCCGCCGGTAGTCTTCCATGTAGGAGCGGTCCGTGAGGGCGTCTTCGATGCGCTGCTGCGACACCCGCCGCAGGAAGGCCTTGGGGTTGTGGCCACACTCCTCCCAGAGATCGCGATCCAGCCGGTGAAACAGGGAGCGGATGCCGCGGTCCCAGCTGTACTCCAGACTGTTTGCCATCTCCTGCAGGCGCTCCAGCTCCGCCGGGATGCGGGGCTGCACTTCAAGGGGAAACACGGAACCAGGCATACGACTTTGTCACCTCGTGAATTATCAGGCGCCGTACAGCTCCATGTAGCGCTCGGCACTCTTTTCCCAGGAAAAATCCTGCTGCATCGCGGTGCGTTGCAGACTTTCCCACAGGGCCCGGTCGTACCAGAGGGTCGTCGCCCTGCGGACCGTCTCCAGCAGCGTACCGGCGGAAGCCTCGCGAAACGCGAAGCCTGTGGCAGTGCCTGCCTCCAGGTTATGCGGGCTGGCATCCACCACCGTATCCGCCAGACCGCCCACGGCCCGCACCACCGGCAGGGTGCCGTAGCGCAGGCTGTAAAGCTGGTTGAGGCCACAGGGCTCGAACATGGAGGGCATCAGGAAGATATCCGCGGCCGCCTCGATCCGGTGCGCCAGGGCTTCATCGTAGGCCAGCAGCACCGCCATGGACCCGGGCCGGCGCGCCGCGATGGCCTGCAGCGCCCCCTCGTAGGCGGGCTCGCCGGTGCCGAGAATAACCACCTGCGCCGGCAGGTCCAGGATCTCGTCCAGAACCGGCAGGAGCAGCTCCAGGCCCTTCTGTTCAGTGAGGCGCCCGACGAATCCCAGCAACGGGAGGTCGCTGCGGCAGTGCAGGCCCAGGACCTGCTGCAGCGCGGCCTTGTTGTGGTGCTTGCCTTCCAGGCTGGCCTCGCTGTACTGATATTCAAGCAGCTGATCCGTCGCAGGATCCCACACCGCGTGATCGATGCCGTTCAGGATGCCCACCAGGCGGTCACGGCGATGCTGCAGCAAACCTTCCAGGCCCAGGCCTCCCGGGGCATGGCAGATCTCTTCGGCGTAGGTCGGGCTCACCGTGGTAATCCAGTCCGCATAGACCAGCCCGCCCTTGATGAAGCAGACGTTGTGGTAGAACTCCATGGCATCGGGGTGCCAGAGCTGCTCCGGTAGGTGCAGACGTTCAAAGGTTCCCCGGTCGAACATGCCCATGTGGGCCAGGCTGTGGACGGTAAAAACCGTGCGCGGCCGCTGCTGGACGGGCTGCAGCAGGGCAATCGCCGGCCCCGTGTGCCAGTCATTGCAGTGCAGAACATCCGGGCGCCACGCCAGCGGGGTATCGCCGCTGCTGATAGCGGCCGCCAGGCGCGAGAAAAGCAGAAAGCGCTCGGCATTGTCCGCCCAGGAGACCAGCTGATCGTCGTAGTAGGGATTGCCGGGGCGCTCCGAAAAGAGCGGGTGCTCAAGCAGCCAGGTCTGTACCCCGGTGCCGGGCAGGAGGGTCTCCAGGATGCGAACCCGGGTACCGGCCAGCTCCACCTCGGCCACCGCCGCCGGCGGTTCGATGCGCTGCAATATGTGACGGTAGCCCGGCAGCAGCAGGCGCACGTCCATGCCTTTCCGTCCGAGCACCTCCGGCAGGGCGCCGGCGACGTCCGCGAGACCGCCGGTCTTGATCAGCGGGAAGGCCTCGCTGGCCGCGAACAGGAGACGCGCCACGGCGCTCAGGACTCGTCGCCGCCGCCCCGACCCGCCGCGGCCGGTTTCAGCACCAGGGCGCCGAGGGGCGGCAGCGTGAGAGAGAGCGAACAGGTGCGCCCCATCCAGGCGACACTCTCGCTGGCGATCTCCTGGCCGTTGCCGACGTCGCTGCCGCCGTAAAAGCGTGAATCCGAGTTGAACACCTCTTGGTAGATGCCACCCCTCGGCACCCCGATCCGGTAGCCCTGGCGCACAACCGGGGTGAAGTTGAGTATCACGACATGGAAATCTTCGTCGTCCCATCGCAGGTAACTGAGAATCGACTGGGGAGCGTCGTGGCAATCGATCCACTCGAAGCCGGCGGGTGAATAGGCCTTTCGATGCAGGCTGGGCTCATTGCGGTAGAGCTGGTTCAGGTCGGAGAGCAGCTGGCGCAGGCCGCCGTTCAAGGGCCGCTGCAGCAGGTCCCACGAAAGCTGGCCGTGATGGCGCCACTCACCCGGCTCGCCCAGCTCAGCGCCCATGAACAGCAGTTTGGCGCCGGGGTAGGTGTACATGTAGGTGTACAGCAGGCGCAGGTTCGCGAACTGCCGCCACTCGTCCCCGGGCATCTTGCCGAGCAGCGAACGCTTCCCGTGAACCACCTCGTCGTGGGAAAGTGGCAGCAGGAAGTTCTCCGTGAAGGCATACATCATCCCGAAGGTCAGGTTGTCGTGCTGGTACTGCCGGTAGATCGGGTCACTCGACATGTAACTGAGCGTGTCGTGCATCCAGCCCATATTCCACTTCATGGAGAAGCCGAGCCCACCCACCCACGTCGGGCGGGTGACCTGGGGCCAGGCGGTGGATTCCTCGGCGATGGTCAGGGTCCCGGGGTGGCGCCCGTGGGTCAGGGTATTGAGCTCCCGCAGGAATTCGATGGCCTCGAGGTTCTCGCGGCCACCGTGGATGTTGGGCTCCCATTCGCCCGCCTTGCGCGAGTAGTCGAGGTAGAGCATGGAGGCAACCGCGTCCACCCGCAGGCCGTCGAGGTGGAACTCTTCCAGCCAGTAATTGGCGCTGGCCAGCAGGAAGTTCTTCACCTCGTTGCGGCCGTAATTGAAAATCAGCGTACCCCAGTCCGTATGTTCACCCCGGCGCGGATCCGCGTGCTCGTAGAGGGCGGTGCCGTCGAAGTGGCCCAGGGCATGCGCATCGCGCGGGAAATGGGCGGGCACCCAGTCCAGTATCACGCCGATGCCCCGCTGGTGAAGCAGATCGACGAAATAGCGGAAATCATCCGGGCTGCCGAAACGCCGGGTGGGCGCGAAATAACCGGTGGTCTGGTAACCCCAGGAGTCGTCCAGCGGATGCTCCGTGATGGGCAGCAACTCCACGTGGGTAAAACCCATCTCCGCGACATAGTCCGCCAGCTGGTGCGCCATCTCCCGGTAGTTGAGGAAATTGCCGTCATCGTCACGACGCCAGGAGCCCGGGTGGAACTCGTACACCGACACCGGTGCGCTCTGCCAGTCCCAGCCGGCGCGCTGTTCAAGCCACGCCTGGTCTCCCCATTCGTAGTCGGTGGGCGCGGTTACGATGGACGCAGTCGCCGGGCGCAGCTCGAAACTGTTGCCGTAGGGGTCCGCCTTCAGGTGCAGCCTGCCCCGTTTGTCGCGCAGTTCGAACTTGTAACGCTCGCCATCCCCGATGCCGGGCACGAACAGCTCCCAGATCCCGCTCTGCCCGCGCACCCGCATCGGATGGGCCAGGCCGTGCCATCGGTTGAAATCCCCCACCACGCTGACCCGCTCCGCATTCGGCGCCCAGGTAGCGAAGCGCACGCCGGACACCCCCTCGTGCTTGCAGCAATGGGCACCGAGCACCCGGTAGACATGTTCGTGCTTGCCCTCCCCGAAGAGGTGCATGTCCAGGTCGCCGATGACCGGCGTGAACTGGTAGGGATCGGGGGATTCCCGCCAGTCCCCCTCGCCCGGGCGCCAACGCAACTTGTAGTCCGGCATCGCCTTGTCCGCCAGACTGACGCTGAACAGGTCCGTGCCGGGAAGGCGTTGCATCGGGGTGCGCCGGTCGTCGATGACCGCCTCCGCTTCCGCAGCACCGGGCAGGAGCGCGCGAATCAGCCACCCGCCGCCATCCGCGGGGTGGCAGCCGAGCACTGTGAACGGATCATGGTGGCGCCCCTCCAGCACCCGGCGGACTTCATTACTGATGGTTGACGAGCCTGGAGCAGGATTCATGGAAAGTATTCTGGCTTAATATCAAGAAGGTTGACGCGACATTTTCGCGCTTATTGTCCACAATAGATAGAGAAGGTTATTACCTAACTGTAACTCAACCCGTGGAAACATCAACGTCATGGCTGATAACGAGCAGGACAGCACACGCTACGTAAGCCGCCTGACCCGCAACACGCTGGCCCTGGTCCTCGCCGGCGGCAGGGGTTCGCGACTGAAGCAACTCACGATGTGGCGGGCCAAGCCGGCGGTGCCTTTCGGGGGGAAGTTCCGGATTATCGACTTCCCCCTGTCGAACTGCGTCAATTCCGGTATCCGCCGCGTCGGGATAGTCACCCAGTACAAGGCCCACAGCCTGATACGGCATATCCAGCGGGGTTGGGGCTTCATGCGGGGCGAACTCGGCGAATTCGTCGAGCTGCTGCCTGCGCAGCAGCGGCTGGAGACCTCCTGGTACGAGGGCACCGCGGACGCCATCTACCAGAACATCGATATTATCCGCTCCCACAGCCCCGAATATGTGCTGATCCTGGCCGGGGACCATATCTACAAAATGGACTATGGCACCATGCTGGCCGCGCACGTGGAGACCGGGGCGGACATCACCGTCGGGTGCATACAGGTCCCGCTGGCGCAGGCGAGCGCCTTCGGGGTAATGGCGGTGGACGAAGAAAATCGCATTACCCGGTTCCAGGAGAAGCCGGAGAACCCCAGCCCCATGCTGGGCAGTCCCGACCAGGCGTTGGCATCCATGGGTATCTATGTGTTCAGTACCGAAGCTTTGATCGAGGAGCTGCTGCGCGACGCGGAGGATCCGGGCTCCAAGCGCGATTTCGGCGGCGACATCATCCCCGGCAATATCGAACGCCGGCGCGTCATTGCCTACCCCTTCCGGGAGCCGGACGACGATCACCGTGCCTACTGGCGCGACGTGGGGACGGTGGACGCCTTCTGGGAGGCCAACCTCGAACTGATCGGGGTGAGCCCCGTCCTCAATCTCTACGACAGCAGCTGGCCCATATGGACTTACCAGGAGCAGGACCCGCCGGCCAAATTCGTCTTCGATGACGACGGTCGCCGCGGCATGGCGGTGGACTCGATGGTCGCAGGGGGCTGTATCGTTTCGGGGTCCATGGTGCGCCACTCCCTGCTGTTCTCGTCCGTGCACGTGCACTCTTACTGCAACATAGAAGACTCAGTGATCTTCCCCGAGGTCGACATCGGCCGTCGCTGTGACATTCGCAAGGCCGTCATCGACAAGGGCTGCGTCATCCCTCCGGACACCCGCATAGGCGTGGATCCGGAGGAGGACGCCCAGCGCTTCCACGTCTCCGAGGGCGGCGTGGTTCTGGTCACACCGGAGATGCTCAACCAGAAGCTGCACTATGCCGGCTGACCGGCCCATGAACGTGGTGCTGTGCTGGCATATGCACCAGCCCGAATATCGCAACCTGCGGACCGGGGCGATTCACCTGCCCTGGACTTACCTGCACGCCATCAAGGATTACGTGGACATGGCGGCCCACCTGGAGGCGGTGCCCGAGGCCTGCGCGGTGGTCAACTTCGCGCCCATACTGCTGGAACAGATCGCGGACTACGCCGAACAGGTATCGGCCTACCTGCAGGGCCACGGCGCGATCCGCGATCCGCTGCTCGCCCAGCTGGCGGAGCCGGCACTGCCGGGCAATGACGCCGCCCGCCTGCGCCTCATGAAGGAGTGCCTGCGGGCCAACCGCGAACGGATGATCGAGCGGTTCGAACCCTATCACCGGCTGGCCACCATGGCCGAGTGGTATGAGACACACCCGGACAGCATGATCTATGCCTCCAATCAGTTTATCGCCGACCTGCTGGTCTGGTACCACATCAGCTGGATGGCCGAGACCGTGCAGCGCTCTGACGAACGGCTCGCGCGCCTGAGAGCGAAAGCCAGTCAGTTCAGTATCCACGATCGCCGCGAGCTGCTCCAGGTTATCCTGGAACAATTGCAGTCCCTCTTCCCCCGCTACCGGGAGCTCGCCATGCGCGGGCAGGTAGAACTCTGCATGAGCCCTTATGCCCACCCGATCGTACCGCTGCTGCTCGACATGAACTGCGCCCGCGAGGCGATCCCGAAGGCACACCTGCCGGTGGTGACGGATTACCCCGGCGGGGAGTCGCGCTGCCGCTGGCAGCTGGAGCGTGGCCTCGAGGTCTTTGCAAATGCCTTCGGGCGGCGGCCCGCGGGCCTTTGGCCATCGGAGGGCGGGCTCAGCCAGCGCGCCCTGGAGCTGTTTGCGGACTCGGGCTTTCGCTGGGTCGCCAGCGGTGGCACCGTGCTGAGCAACAGCTACGACAAGGGTAGCCACGCCTGCAGCCACCGTGTCTACCGCTTCGGGGAGGTGCCGGTCGATTGCTTTTTCCGCGACGACGGCCTGTCCGACCTCATAGGCTTCACCTACTCCGACTGGCATGCGCGGGATGCCGTCGCCAACCTCCTCGGTCACATGGAAAATATCGCCGAGGTCTGCCCGGACCGGGAGCAGTGCCTCATCACCATCATCCTGGACGGGGAAAACGCCTGGGAGTATTACCCCGAGAACGGCTTTTACTTCCTGGCTGAACTGTACCGGGCACTGGCCTCTCACCCAAGCCTGCGCCTGACCACTTTCGAAAAATTCCTTGAAGAGAACCGGATCACCCCGGCCCAAGAGAGCCGGCTGGTCGCCGGGAGCTGGGTCTACGGTACGTTCTCCACCTGGATCGGCGATCCCGAGAAGAACCGCGCCTGGGAGATGCTGGTCGAGGCGAAGCACGTCTTCGACGAGGAACTCGCCGCCGGCCGCCTGACGCCCGAGGAGGTGGCGGCCGCGGAGCGCCAGCTCGCGATCTGCGAGGGTTCCGACTGGTTCTGGTGGTTCGGGGACTACAACCCGACGGAAAGTGTGAGGGAATTCGACCAGCTTTTTCGCATGCACCTGGCCAACCTCTACCAGCTGCTCAACGTCGAGGCGCCGCCGGGCCTGGCGGATGTGATTTCACGCGGCGGCGGCGTACCGTCCCGGGGCGGCGTCATGCGCCATCACGCAGAGGGAGTCGGCACGCACTGATGAACTATCCACTGGCACACCGTCAGGGCGGGGTTCTCCTGCACCCCACCAGCCTGCCCGGGCGCGGCTACTGCGGCGACTTCGGCGCCGATGCCCGCCGTTTCGTCGATCTTATCGCCGCGGCCGGACTGCGGATCTGGCAGGTATTGCCACTGGGGCCGACCCATCCCGACGGCTGTCCCTACCAGTCGTTTTCCGTGCATGCCGGCAGTCCCGACCTGATCGACCTGGACTGGCTGGTCGGTCAGGGCTGGCTGTCCCAGGCCGAGGCCGATGCCGGCCAGAGTGACCGCGAGGCCAAGCGCGCCGCCCTGGCCCAGGCCGGGGCGGTGTTCTCGCGACAGTACGCCACCGACCCGGAATCCCGGGCCGCCCTAACCTGGCGACGCTTCCTGGAGGAGACGCGCTACTGGCTCGAGCACTATGTGCGCTTCCAGGCTTTCCGGGGAGCCCTGGAGCGCAGCCCCTGGAATACCTGGCCAACCGGGTTGCGAGAGTGCGACCCCACCACCTGCGACAGGATGGCGGCGTCACTGTCGGACCGGACCGATGAGCTGCGATTCCGGCAGTTCGTTTTTCACTGTCAGTGGGAGGAACTGCGCCAGTACGCCAACGAGCGAGGAATTCTGCTGTTCGGCGACATGCCGATTTACGTGCACCAGGAGAGCGCCGATGTCTGGGCCCACCAGGCGCTTTTCCAGCTGGATGACAAGGGACAGCCCATCACGGTGACCGGCGTGCCCCCCGACTATTTCAGCGCCGAAGGGCAGCTCTGGGGCAATCCGCAGTATGACTGGGAGCGCATGCGCGAAGAGGGGTTCGAGTGGTGGCTGCAGCGCTTCGAATCCGCCGCACGCCAGTTCGACATTGCGCGTATCGACCACTTCCGGGCCCTGGAGGCGTACTGGGAGATTCCCGCCGGTGCCGCTTCGGCCCGGGAAGGCCACTGGGTCAAGGCGCCCGGGCGCGAGCTGCTGCGGGCGGTGCGCAACCACTATCCCGAGCTGGCCCTGGTCGCCGAGAACCTGGGGACGATCGGCCCCGAGGTGGAGGCACTGCGGGCGGAGTTTTCCCTGCCGGGCATGCTGATCCTGCAGTTTGCTTTCGACGGCAGCCCCGACAACCCCTATCTCAACCACAATCATCACGCCAACGATGTCGTTTACACCGGCACCCACGATAACAACACGACGCTTGGCTGGTTCGAAAGCCTGCCCGGCGATTTGCGCGCCAAAGTGTACGATTATTTCTCGCGGCCGCAGGAGCCGATGCCCTGGATGCTGATCCACCAGGCCATGGCCTCCGTCGCCAATACCGCCATCATCCCCTGGCAGGACTTTCTCGGGCTGGGTGAGGAGCACCGCATGAATACCCCGGGAACTATCGAGGGCAACTGGCACTGGCGGTTCTCCTGGCAGCAGGTGCCCGATGGCCTGGCGCAACGGATCCACGAACTGCTCCGGGAAAACGGGCGGCTGGCGTAGGGCGAGATGCCGTCCTGACGGCTTGCACTGAAGTTGCACAGATGTATACTTTTGCGGTCGGGCATTCGATAATGCCCGATGCCCTGTCCTCGTGCAGGGATTACTCGCCGCATCACCCGAGTTGAGGACAACGCCATGGCAGAGGTCGCCGAGAACCTGCCTCCCGTCGAGGAGGTATTCAACCCCAATTCCCAGGAGTATCTGGAAAACCCGATACCCCAGTGCCTGGCCCTGGCGAGACGCGGCCGGCTGGTCTGGTACGCGCCCTGGCAGGCCTGGATCATGACGCGGATGCCGGACATCCTCGCCTGCTGGAAAGAGGAGCCGCTCTCCTCTGACTTCTACGACTGGGAGTTCGCACCCCCGCGGCCGCCCCAGGACGCCTGGAGCAATTTCGAGCGCGCCATGATCGGCCACAGCCTGCTGGCGGATCATGATCACCACCGACTGGTGCGACGGGTGACGGCGCCGGCCTTTTCGCGCAATGTCGTCGATGCCATCCAGCGCAAGATCGAGCCCGACGTGAAGCGCCTGTTCGATGAACTGGGGGAACCCGACACCTTCGACTACATCGAGAAGATTGCCAACCACATCCCCTTCATCTCGATCACGCGGATGGTGGGCATTCCCGAGAAATACTGGCCACAGATCAAGCAGGTCATCACCACCTTCACCCAGACCTGGAACCCGACCATCTCCGACGAGCAGCGGGAACGCGCGCGCCAGGACAGCAATCGGGCCATCGAAATCATCCGGGAGGTGATCGCCGAGCGGCGGGGAGCCCCCGAGCAGGATGATTTCCTTACCACCCTGCTGCGCATCGAGGCTGACCATGCCGGTTTCGCGGAGTGGGATATCGTCACCCTGATCCTGGCGCTGATCGGCGCCGGTTCCGACACTACCCTGGTCGCCCAGCAGTGGTCCGTGTACGCCCTGCTCAAGCACCGGGACCAGGTACCCCAGGCGCTGTCGTCCCCGGAAGCCTTCTCCAACGCTTTCAGCGAGATCAGCCGCTGGGGCACCTCGTCGAAGATGGGTTTCGCCCGGTATGCGCCGCGGGACATGGAGATCCTTGGCCAGCAGGTCCGCAAGGGGCAGATGGTTCTGCTCATGCCCCACCTCAAGGACCACGATCCGGAATACTACGAGAATCCCGGGCGGTTCGACGTACAGCGCACCTTCGACCCGGACGTGCTGTTCGGTTACGGGCCACGTTACTGTATCGGCGCGTCACTGGCCAAGCGGCAGCTGTACCTGACCCTCTCCGAACTGTTCAGGCGCTTTCCGGGGATCGAACTGGCGGAAGAGCCGCAGCGGGACGGCAGCGACCACAATGCCGTGGTCTTCAAGCGGCTGCTGGTGGCGACCCACTGCCGCTGAGAGATGCCTGCCGGGTGACGGCCCCACAGGCCGCAACAATGGCGCGTTTTGCCATGTGACGGGTACGCTGGGCCAATGACCCGGGTTGCCGGTCGTGGAACAATAGCTCACTCTGTCGCTCACATTGTTCGGGAGGAGTTTCCCATGCGCTACCGCGGTCTTCTGCTTATCCTGCTGGCACTGGCGCCACTCAGCCAGGCCGCCACCCTGGTCGTCAGGAACGAGGCAGGACAGCCCCTGCCGCAGGTCATGGTGACCCGCACCCCGGTGCAGCAGCCCGACGCCGACCTCAGTGACGACGGATACGCGCCCCACGGGGTGACCAACGTCTCCCCCGTGACCCTGACCCGCTTCACCAACGCGGCCGGCCAGGTCAGCTTTGACGCGCCGGAGGAACCCGTGCGCTACCGGGCCCGGGCCCAGGGTTACGTCGATGCCTATTTCGACCGGATCGAGGACGATCTGGTCCTGGAAAAAATGACCGAGGAGCAGTATATCGCCAGCTACCCCTCCAACGTCTGGCTCTCCCAGCTGACCTTCGGCGGCGACGAGGCCCTGAAGAAGACCTTCCAGCTCAACTGCGCCTTCTGCCACCAGCAGGCTTCACCCTTCATGCGCAATGAGCGCACCGAGGAGCAGTGGATCTCTGTCATCGAGCGCATGAACACCTACGGGGCACGCCTGCCCGAAGATGACCACCAGCAGGTGGCACGCCTGCTGCAGAAGGAGTACCGGGCGCTGCGCGAGAATCCCCGGACCGTACCGGAGCCGCGCCCCTGGGAGGACCACCTCTCGTCAGTGGAAATGACTGAGTGGCCCATAGGCGACGGTTTCTCCCAAATGCACGACTTCCTGCTCCACCCCAATGGCTTGATCTATATCGGGGACAACCTGTTCGACCGGATCTACGAACTGGACCCCGAGAGCGGTGAGTACACGGTCTACAAGGTCCCCCACGACCCCGACATGGCCCTGGGCGGCATCATGGGCAACCGCTTCAAGGTGTTCCCCAAAATGTACAACTTCATGGGGGTCCACTCCTTCGCCTACTCGAAGAAGGACGGCAACATCTTCATCACTCCCTCGATGCAACAGGCCCTGCTGGAGTTCGATGTCAAGACCAAGGAGTTCATCACCCACGAGATGCCGGCGGGTTACTACCCGCACACTATCCGCACCGATGACCAGGACCGGGTCTGGTTCACCATGGCCCTCTCCTCCCAGGTCGCCATGTTCGATCGCACCAGCAAGACCTTCACGATGTACGACCTGCCCGCCCGCGGGCTGAAGGAGTGGCTGATTCTCAAGTCGCTGCCGCTGATGTTCAGCATCGACCCGGAGAACCGACCGACACCCTCGCCCACCCGGGAGTCCACCGGCCTGCCGATGCCCTACGGGATCGACGTTGCGCCGGACGGAATCGTCTGGGCGGCGCGCCTCTACGCCAACGATATCGCCCGCATCGACCCGGAAACCGACGAGATCACGATGATCGATTTCCCCTACAACGGCCCGCGCCGCCTGCGCATCGATGCCGCCGGGAACCTCTGGATTGTCGCCTTCCAGGACTCCCTGCTGGTGAAGTACGACCCGAAGACCGGCAAATTCACCAGCTTCGAGCTGCCCGTCGTCAATGAACTGCCCTATGCGCTGAACGTAGACCGGGAGCGCGGGGTGGTCTGGGTCAACGGCAACCAGTCGGACACCATCCTCGGCTTCGATATCGATACTGAAAGCTGGAAGGTCTACCCCATGCCGCGCCAGCGTTTTTTCACGCGCGATATCGAGATTTCAGAGGAGGATGGCGCCATCTATACCACCAACTCCCATTTCCCCACCTGGCAGTCCGAGGGGGGCGTACCCACTCTGCTGCGCATCACGCCACTGGAGCAGTGAGATGAGCGTGACTGGATTGCGCGGCCCGCGGCTTCTGCTGCGGGCACTCCTCCTGCTCCCGGCCATGGCGGCCAGCAGCACCAGCGCGGCGGGTGAAGCCGGCTGGCTCTACTACGGGGGCGACCAGGGGGGACGTCACTTCTCCCCGGCGACCCAGATCAATCGCGACAACGTCGCTGACCTGGAGGTCGCCTGGGTCCACCGCAGCGGCGACGTGGCCACCTACGGGGAGGAGATGGCGCAGACCTCTACCCAGAGTACGCCGATCCTGCTGCCGCCGGCTGCCGGGGAATCCCTGGTCTACTGCACCCCCTTCAACCGGGTCATCGCCCTGGATCCGGCGACCGGCAAACAGCGCTGGGAATTCGACCCGGCGATCGACCGGCGCGGGGACCGGCCCTTCCGCTGCCGCGGCGTCAGTTATGGCGAGGAGCCGGGCGTGCCGGCTGACGCCGACTGCCGGCACCGGCTCTACCTGGGGACCCACGACCGCAAACTCTGGGCGATCGACGCTCGCGATGGCACACCCTGCGCCGAATTTGGCGACAACGGCCAGGTGGCGCTCTACGGCGCGGAGGGCTACGTGCCCGGCGACGTGAGCAACTCCTCGGCGCCGGTGGTTGCCAACGGCGTGGTGGTGGTGGGCTCCACCGTGATCGACTTCGTGCGCGCCACCACTCCCCGCGGCACGGTCAGGGCCTTCGACAGTCGCAGCGGCGCGCCCCTGTGGCAGTTCGATCCTCTCATCGGCTACCGCTACAGCGGCAGCGCCAACGTGTGGGCTCCGATCTCCGTCGACCCCGAGCACGGACTGCTGTACCTGCCCACCAGCGCCGCATCTCCGGATTACTATGGCGCAGCCCGGCCCGACGCCGGACTCTACGCCAACAGCATTGTCGCCGTGGACCTGCAGAGCGGCGCCGTGCGCTGGCATTTCCAGCACGTGCGGCACGACCTGTGGGACTACGATACACCGGCGCAGCCGATCCTGTTCCAGTGGCGCAAGAACGGCGCCGATATTCCCGCCCTGGCTCAGCTGACCAAGCAGGGCTTCGTCTTCGTGTTCAACCGGCTCACCGGCGAGCCGCTCTGGGAAATCACCGAACAGCCGGTGCCGCCCTCGCAGATTCCGGGGGAAAAACCCGCCCCGACCCAGCCCAAGCCGATCGCCCCGCCGCAACTGCTCAACCCCTTCCTCATGCCGGACGACGCCTGGGGCCTGACGCCCTGGGACCGCGCCGACTGCAGGAAGCAGCTGGCCTCCCTGCACAACCTGGGACTGTTCACGCCCACCAGCGAAAAGCTGACCCTGATGTACCCGGGCAGCCTGGGTGGTCCCAACTGGGGCGGGGGAGCCCTGCTGGGCGACTCCGGCATCCTGCTGGTCAACGTCAACAACGTGGCCTTCACGGGGCGGCTGATACCCACCCCGGCGGATATCGACCCTGAAACCAGGAAGCGCGATCATCCCGCCGCCGGGCACCGCATGCAGGTCACCATGGAGGGCACGCCCTACAATATCGAGATCGGCAGCCTGCAGTCCTTCCTTGGCATTCCCTGCAACGCGCCGCCCTGGGGCAAGCTGGTTGCCGTGGACCTGCAGGGTGGCACCATCCTGTGGGAGACGGCGCTGGGATCGATCCACGAGATGGGGCCGGTTACCGCGCCTTTCCATATCGACTGGGGAACACCCAACCTCGGGGGAGGCATCGGCACCGCAGGCGGCCTGTTCTTTATCGGGGCGACCATGGACCGGCAGATTCGTGCCTTCGACGTCCATGACGGCGAGACACTGTGGAAGTACACCCTGCCCGTGGACGCCACAGCCACGCCGATGACCTACCAGTATCGCGGCCGCCAGTACGTGGTGATCAATGCCGGCGGCCACCACATGTTCCAGCGCGGTTACGGCGACTACCTGTACGCCTTCGCCCTGCCCGACTGAGCGGAAAGAGGTCCCCCATGAAAAAACTTCTCACCATTGTGGCCCTGCTGCTGCTCGCCGTCGTCGTCATTGCCGGCGCCGGCCTGCTGCTGATGGACAACCCGACGAAGACCCTGGAGTCCTTCGCCATCCGCCACGCGGACAAGCTACCGCTGGAGTATTTTGGCGAGAAGCTGTTCGACGAGCACTGCGCCAGCTGCCATGATAACCCCGCCATGCATGCGCCGAGCCGCGAGGCCCTCTCCGGGTTTTCCAAGGAGACAGTGATGGTCGCCCTGGAATTCGGCAAGATGCAGCCCATGGCCGCCCACCTGAACAAGCAGCAGCGCGGGCTGATCGCCATCTACCTGGCGGGCTCGGCGCCGGCGGACGAGTGGATCGATGCGCACCGCTGTGACCAGCCGGCCCGCCCGGGCACCACCGAGTTTGTGGCCAACTGGGGCCTGGGCGACCAAAACCGGCGCTTCGTGCCGGACGAGCGGGCAGGCATCGACCGGGATAACGTAGGCACGCTGGAACTCGCCTGGACCCTGGCCTTCCCCAAAGTGACCGATATGCGTTCCCAGCCGGCCATCGTTGGCGATACGCTCTATTTTGGTGACAAGACCGGCAAGCTCTACGCGATCGACCGCCACAGTGGTTGCATCCGCAATTACACCGAAGTGCTGAGCGGCATCCGCTCGGCGATCACCGTCGCGACCCTGGGCAGCGGGAAAAAGCTGCTGGTCTTCGCCGACTCCATGGCGTCGATCTACGCCGTGGATCCCGCCAGCCTGGAGACCGTCTGGCAACAGGACGCCCGCATCTACGACACGTCGGTCATCACCGGCTCCATCAGCTATCACGACAACCGGCTGTTCGTCCCCGTCTCCTCCTACGAGGTGGCGGTGTCCGGCAGCCCGACCCATGTCTGCTGCAAATCCCATGGCGGAGTCATCGCCCTCGATGCCCGCAACGGCAAGCGCCTGTGGGAGTGGCACGCCACGCCGGAAGCCACCCTGCAGGGACAGAACGCTGCCGGCGCGGACATCTACGGCCCCTCGGGAGCGAGCGTGTGGAGCACGCCCGCCGTCGACGCCCGCCGCAATCGGATCTACGTCGGTACCGGGGAAAACCTGTCGCATCCGGCCACCGACACCTCCGACGCGATCGTCGCCCTGGACATGGATACCGGCGAGATGGCCTGGCGCTTCCAGGCCACCCCGGATGACGTCTGGAACGCAGCCTGCCTCAACGGGGGACCGAACTGTCCCGAGAATGCCGGCGGCGATTTCGACTTCGGTGCCTCGGTGATCATTGCCGACCTGCCCGGTGGCGGCGACGTGTTGCTGGCGGGACAGAAGTCCGGCGACGTCTATGCGCTGAGTCCCGAGCCGGCCACCGCCGATGGCGAAGTCATCTGGCAGCGCAGCGTCAGCAACGCCGCCATCGGGCCCAACCTCCACCAGACGACCACCAATGGCGGGGTCCACTGGGGCATGGCTCTCTCCGGCGAACGGCTTGTGGTGGCCGCCGCAGATCCTGAACGGGAGCGGCCGGGTTATATACCCCGCCCGGGCCTGCAGGCCCTCAACCTGGCGGATGGCGAGGTGCTATGGCACCAGCCGGTAGCGCGCGGTTGCGAGATCGCCGACGAGGACAGACCGATGATCGGGCTGGAGAACATGCGTTCCGGCAAGAAGGCGGACCTCGCGGAGCTCTACCGCTGCTCTTTTTACTACGGGCTCTCTTCCGCTGTCACGGCCACCCCTGAGCTGGCCTTCAGCGGGGGCCTGGACGGCAGGATCCGCGCCTACGACATCGCCACCGGCCAGGTGCTGTGGCAGGCGGAGACCGCAGTGCCGGTCTCCGCAGACAACGGCATAGAGGGGCATGGCGGCGCCATCGACGTCAGCGGTCAGACCCTGGCCGATGGCTGGCTGTACGTGCAGTCGGGCTACTCCATGTTCGGCCAGCTGCCGGGCAACGTCCTGTTCGCCTACCGGGTGGCGCAAGCTGACCAGGCGGACTGACGCCAGCCGGCCCCTTCTGATAACGCCCTGTTTGCCCGAGGGGGCCGGTTTACCGGCCCGGTAGTCGTCAGGCGCACTGAGGCCCTGTCTCGTCTGTCCGAATCTGGGGTATGCTGCGCGGCAAAGCCAACAGATCTGGTGAATTGAACATGAGAATTTTACCTCCGCAGGCTGGCTTAATTCTGCTGATCCTGCTGGCCGCCTGCTCAGACGACTCCGACCGTCCACCCGTTCAGGTCCCGCCCTCTTCGCTCACGATCGCTCCCGTCGCCGCTCCCGAGGGCGCTGCCGGGGAACTCTCCGAACTGCGCTTCCGGGTCACCCTGACCGAGCCGCAGCCGGAACCGGTCGTCGTCCGCTATCAGACGAACCCCGGCACGGCGAGCGCCGATGAGGACTACCTGCAGGTTGCCGGGGAGATCGAGATCCCCCCCGGGGAACTGGAGGCGTACATCGCCGTGGAGGTGATCGGGGACGGGGAGGAAGAGCCGGCGGAGACCTTCAGCCTGGATTTCAGCTCCAGCGACAACGCCCTGCCCACCGCTGCGGCGACCACGGGCACCCTGGCGAATGACGACACGGCCTGCGATACCCCCTTCACCAAGGATCCCAACCCCTGGCGGGTCGACGGCGCCGATCCCCTCAACTACGCGCACCGGGGCGGCGTCATCGATTTTCCGGAGAACACGCTCTACGCCTACTCTGAGGTGGCGCTGGCCGGGGCGGACGTGCTGGAGATGGACGTCTACCAGACCCGTGACAATGAGCTGGTGATCCTGCACGACCTGGACGTGGACCGCACCACCGACGGCAGCGGTAACGTCGTGGACCTGACCCTGGCGGAGCTGCGCCGGCTGGACGCGGCCTACTGGTTCGTGCCGGGCGCCGGCACCCCTCACGATCGTCCGGAGGAGGATTACGTGTTCCGCGGCATCGCGACGGGAGACAGGCCGCCACCGCCCGGTTACAGCGCCGAGGATTTTCGCATTCCCACCCTGGAAGAGGCGCTGCGCCGTTTTCCCCACAACCTGATCAACATCGAACTGAAGCCCGACCTGGACGGCACCGGCGCCTACGAGACCCAGATCGCCTCGCTGCTGCAGCGCTACGGTCGCTTTACCGACCTGATCGCCGCCTCGTTCGTGGACGAGGCGGTCAACAACTTCAAGGCCGTCGCGCCCTGCGTCTATACCTCGGTCCCGCTGGAGCAGGGCTTCGCCCTGGTACTCGGTTCCATCGGTGAATCGCCCATGCCCCCGGTCCCGGAACACATTGCTTTCCAGGTGCCCCCGGACAGCAGCCAGATCAGCCAGGTGCCGGACAACTTCTTCCTGGAGGTGGTTACCCCCGATTTCATAGCGGACAGCCACGCGGTGAACCTTGCCGTCCAGGTCTGGACCATCAATACCTGCGAGGAGATGCTGCGCATGATCGAGCTTGGGGTCGACGCCATCATGACCGACCGGCCACTGCTGCTCGAGGAGATCCTGAACACCCCCGCGGCGGAGCGGCGCTGCGACTAGCCTGCCTCGCGGTATTGCCCCGGGGTGGCGCCCTCCCAGCGCCTGAAGGCGCGGAAGAACGTGCTCGGTTCGGAGAACCCGAGCTGTATGGCCACCTCGGCCAGGGGGATCTGGGTATTGCGCAACAGGTCCCGGGCCAGGTAGTGGCGGGTGCGATCCAGCGTCGCCTGGTAGGTGGTGCCCTCCTCCCTGAGCCGGCGCTGCAAGGTGCGCTCGCTCATGCCCAGCTGCGCGGCGATCACCGCTTTATCGGGCACCGCGCTGTCGAGCTGGCTGGCCAGCAGGCTGGCGATACGGCTGGCGATGCCGCCGCGGGAAAGTTCCCCCAGCATGCGGTTGGCCCGCTCCCGCAACAGAGCCAGCAGCTGCTCACTGGCGTTGGGAACGACCAGCCCGGTGACCGCCGGCGTATACACGGCACAGTTGCGGCTCTCGGCGAACGCCACCGGACAGCCGAAAAACTCCTCGTATTCAGCGGTCTCGCCCGGCGCCTCATGGGTGAACGCCACCCGCCGCGGCTGGAACGCCTCGCCCACCAGCCAGCGCCCGAAGCTGACGGTGGCGGCGAGCATGCCCACCACTCTTTCACGGGTTACCGGATCGTCCGGGTTGACCGGGGTATAGCACAGGGCAGTGTCATCGCCGCAGGGCGCCAGGCTGAACTCGCCGCCTTCGCCGGCCAGGAACTGGTAGCTGACGATCGCCTCGAGACATTCGCCAATGGTGCCGCAGTTCATCGCCATATAGCCGACGACCCCGAAGCTGGTGGGCTGGATGCTGCGTGCAAACTGCAGGCCGAACACGGGCGCCGGCGCACTCGCGACCGCCAGGGCCCAGAGGGCGTTCTGCCGCTCGAAAGGGATGCGGTTTTCCGGTTTACCCAGCAGCTCCGGGTCGATGCCCGCTTCCGGCAGCAGGGCCTCGGGATTCCCTACCCCTGCCAGCCGCAGCGCCGCCAGAATGGCCTGGGTCAGGCCGACACTGACTTCGCGCTGGCTGTCGATGGACATGTTGTGGAGGATTTCCTGTCGCCGGTACTTCGGGCGCAAGTGTAGCAGAGCGCATCGCTCCCAGCCCGCCCGGGACCGGCGGAAACACCGCGGATGACTGACCCGCCCGGATGGCGGCCAGCGGGTTGGACCGGGCGCCCGACTCTCTGCCCGGAACCAGTACCTGGCTCCCAAAGCTTGAACCGGATCACACCCGGCTACCAGGCCATTACCCAAATCGGGAATAGTTGCGGGTGTGTTGATGGCGGGTGCGTGTAAACTGGCCTGATTCTCGGTCCGCACGTTCAGTGGAAAGGAGTCTGGTCATGTCCTTACATAAGCAACTGTGGCTGGCGGTGATCCTGTTGCTTGCCCTCGTCTGCGGCGCCTGCTTCGTCGTGGGCAGCCTGTCGGCACGGGATTACCTCGAGCACCAGCTGAGTGCCAGGAACGCCGACCTCGCCAATGCGCTGGCGCTGGCGCTGACCCAGCAGGGGGTCGACCCGACGCAGCCGGAAGCGATACTGGCGGAACATTTCGAGACCGGGCTCTACCAGCTCGTCCAGCTGGCCGACCCCCAGGGCACCGTCACGGTGCGGCTGTCGGACGGGGCGTCCGGCGACGGCGCTCCGAACTGGTATGCGCGCCTGTTCCCCATCGACCCGGAGCCGGGCGTCGCCCAGGTCACCCGCGGTCCCGACGTGTTCGGCACGCTGACCGTGCGCACACCGGCGCGATTCGCCTACGCGGAGCTCTGGCGCAACAGCGCGCGGCTCGGCGCCGTGTTCCTGGTCGCAATCCTGGTGGCGGGCCTGGTTGGCAGTTATCTGCTGCGCCGTGCCCTGCAGCCCCTGGACGACGTGGTGGGTCAGGCGAAGGCGATCGGGGAGCGACGCTTCGTGTCCATACCCGAGCCGGCCGCCCCCGAATTCAGGAAAGTCGCCAGCGCCATGAACGACCTCTCCCGCCGGGTAAGGTCGCTGCTGACGCAGGAAGCCACCCGCATGGACAGGCAGCGCAGGGACCTGCAGGCCGACAAGACCACCGGTCTGCCCGGTCGGGAACAGTTCATGAAAACACTGGCTGCGGGCCTGGAGCGGGATGACGAGAGCGCCAGCGGCGCCCTCGGCCTGGTCCGCCTGGATGGCCTGGCCCGGCTCAACCAGGCCTACGGCAGGAAGGCGGTCAACGAGCTGCTCGGCGACGTGGGAACGGCACTCGGCCGGGTGGTGATGCAGAACAGCGGCTGGAGCGCCGGGCGTCTCAACGGCTCGGATTTCGCACTCCTGGCGCCCCGGGCCAGGGAACCGGCGGCCGTGGCCCGGGAGGCGCAGCAGGCCATTCGGGAGGTGCTCACCGAGCGCAGGATGCTGGCGGACGTGCGATTGCCGGGGGCCGCCACCGCCTTCACGCCGGGCGAAGCCGCCGGCAGGTTGCTGACCCGCCTCGATGGTGCCCTGCAGGCCAACGAGGCGGAGGGGCAGTCCGGCATCAGCGTGGCCGGCCGGGACGACGTGCAGGTCATGGAAGTACGCGACCAGCTGGCCAAGTGGCGGGTGCTGTTCCGCGAGGCCTTCGCCGGGCACCGCTTCTCCCTCGACACTTACCCGGTGACCAGCCTGGACGGCAAACTGCTCCACTACGAGGCGCCGGTGCGCCTGCAATGGCAGAACCGCTCGCTGACCGGCAACCAGATCCTGCCGTGGATTCACCGCCTGGAACTGGCCAGCGACCTGGACAAGCACGTCGTCGAACTGGCGCTGCGCCAGATCGAGCAGGATGGCAGACCGCTGGGCATCAATCTCTCCACGGCGGCGGTGACGGACGGCAGCTTTCTGCTGTGGCTGAACGAGAAGCTCTCTTCCCATGCGGAGGCGGCGGGTAAACTGTCGATGGAAATCCAGGAGGACGCGGCCTACCGCTACCTGGAAAACTTCGAGAAGCTGTGCGCCCGGGCCCGGGCTCATGACACCAGGATCGGTGTCGAGCACGTCGGGTACCGCGTATCCGAGCTGGGGCAGCTGCACCAGGCAGGGCTAGACTTTCTCAAGATCGATGCGGCGCTGGTGCGCGGCATCGAACACAACGAGGTCAACCAGACCCTGGTGCAGACCCTCTGTTCCCTGGGACACGTCATGCAGGCCACGATGATTGCCGAAGGCGTTCAGGACGAGGGTACCTGGCGGGTACTGCAGGACCTTGGTATCGATGCGGCAACGGGTCCCTGGGTTAGCGATCGCTACAAATTCAGCGGCTGAACACGACTTTTGTGAGAATCTTCACATAATCCCGGTTTTTTGCCCCGGAAACCGCTCCACGCTACTGCGATATCCATCAATTTCAGCCACACTGTGTGCTATGTTGTATGGGTGGTAACAACGAGAGGCCAGTATCATGTCCCCACAAAAATCGCTGTTTGAAGCCAGAGACGTATCGCCCCCTTCCTACGAGGACGAGGACAAGCCCCTCAAGAAATACATGGGCCCGGAGAGACGGCGCGACGACAGGCGGGCCGGCAAGGACCGCCGGGACGAGGTCAGATTCGAGATCGGCAAGGACGACCGGCGCCAGAGCCAGGGCCGCCGGCGCGGCGACAAGAACCCCAGGTTCTGGTAGCAGGAGAGCGCTGCCCTACAGACCCACCGCCACCCTGGCCCGGCCAAACGCCTCCAGCGCCAGGGCAATATCCGCTTCCGTCAGCGCCGCTGACATCTGGGTGCGAATGCGCGCCTTTCCCCTCGGGACCACCGGGTAGGAGAACGCCACCACGTACACCCCCTGGGCCAGCACGGCCTCGGCAAACCGGCCCGCCAACGCGGCATCGTGCAGCATCACCGGCACGATGGGGTGCTCCCCGGGCAGCAGTTCGAATCCGAGTCGTTCCAGCCCCTCGCGAAACAGCGCGGTGTTGTGTTGCAGCTGATCGCGCAGCGCCGGGGAGGCCGTCACCAGCTCGATCGCCTCCAGCGCGCCCGCCACCACCGGCGGCGCCACCGTGTTGGAAAAGAGATAGGGCCGCGAGCGCTGGCGCAGCAGGTCGACGATCTCGCGGCGGGCCGCCGTGAAGCCACCGCTGGCGCCCCCGAGGGCCTTGCCCAGGGTCCCGGTGATGATATCCACACGCTCCATGCAGCCGCGATGCTCGTGGGTACCCCTCCCCCCCGCGCCGAGTACCCCGGTGGCATGGCAGTCGTCGATGTGCACCAGGGCGTCGTAGCGCTCCGCAAGATCGCAGATCTCGTCGAGACGGGCGATGTAACCGTCCATGGAGAAGACGCCGTCGGTGGTGACCAGCTTGAACCGCGCGCCGGCCGCATCAGCGGCCTTCAGCTGCGCCTCCAGGTCCGCCATGTCGCTGTTGTGGTAGCGATAGCGCCGGGCCCGGCTCAGGCGGACCCCGTCAATGATGCTGGCGTGATTGAGCTCGTCGGAGATTACCGCATCCTCCTCGCCGAGCAGGGTCTCGAACAGGCCGCCATTGGCGTCGAAGCAGGAGGGGTAGAGTATGGTCTCCTCGGTCCCCAGGAACTCGCTGATGCGCTCTTCAAGCTGCTTGTGCAGGGTCTGGGTGCCGCAGATGAATCGCACCGAGGCCATGCCGTAACCCCAGTCGTGCAGCCCGCGCACCGCGGCGGCGTTGACCTCCGGGTGCTGGGCAAGGCCGAGGTAATTGTTGGCGCAGAGATTGAGCACTTCGCCATCGTCCTGCACCCCGACATGAGCGCCCTGGGGGGTGGTGATCTGGCGTTCGTGCTTGTAAAGCCCTGCGGCTTCGATGCCCGCCAGTTCAGCGGCCAGGTGTTCGCGGAAGCGGTCGTACATACGGCTCTCCTCAGTCCCAGTTCAGAATGACTTTGCTGGCTTCTCCGGAGTTCATTACGTCGAAACCGTGCTGGAACTCCCGGTAGTCGAGCCGGTGGGTGATCACCGGAGAGATGTCCAGGCCCGACTCGATGAGTACCGACATCTTGTACCAGGTCTCGTACATCTCGCGGCCATAGATTCCCTTCAGGGTGAGCATGTTGAACACCACCTTGTTCCAGTCGATGGCAAAGGGCTCTCCCGGAATGCCGAGAATTGCGATCTTGCCGCCGTGGCACATGCTGTCCAGCATGTCGTTGAAAGCGGCGGGACTGCCCGACATCTCCAGCCCCACGTCGAAGCCCTCGTCCATGCCCAGCTCCCGCTGCACATCGGCCAGCGTCTCCCGGGCCACGTTGACGGTGCGGGTCGCGCCCAGCTCTGCCCCCAGCGCCAGCCGCCGGTCGATGACGTCGGTAATGACCACGTGGCGGGCCCCCGCATGGCGGCACACTGCAGCGGCCATCACACCGATAGGGCCGGCACCGGTAATCAGTACGTCCTCCCCCAGCAGGTCATATTTCAGGGCCGTGTGCACGGCGTTGCCGAAGGGATCGAACAGGGCCGCCACATCGAGATCGATGCCCGGACGGTGCTCCCAGACGTTGGACATCGGCAGCACCAGGTACTCGGCGAACGCGCCGGGCCGGTTCACGCCGATACCGCTGGTAAAGGCACAGAGATGGCGCCGCCCCGCCATGCAGTTGCGGCAGCGACCGCACACCACGTGTCCCTCGCCGGAGACAATCTGGCCGGGGCGGAAATCGTTGACGTTAGCGCCCACCCGGGCGATTTCGCCGACGAATTCATGCCCTACGACCATCGGGACCTTGATGGTTTTCCGGGCCCAGGCGTCCCAGTTGTAAATATGCAGGTCGGTGCCACAGATAGCGGTGCGCTTCACCTTGATCAGGACATCGTTGATGCCGACTTCCGGCAGCGGCACCTCCTCCAGCCACAGGCCCGGCTCCGCCTGTCTCTTCACCAGCGCTTGCATAGCTTTACCCAAAACAGTCCGCCAACCGACTTATAGTAGCCGCATCGGCCGGGGTTTGCGCTGACGGGCTGAGCGATGTCTCAGGCGCGGCGCAGGGAATGGGCCATGAACAGCGTGGCCGACAGCAGCAGCACCGCGCCGCCCTGATGCGCCGCCGCCAGGTAGAGCGGTACGTGCAGCAACAGGGTGCTGATGCCGAGGGTGACCTGCAGCAGCAACGCGGTCACCATCAGCCCCAGCGCCAGCCTGACTTTCCGATGCCGGGTGCGCCGCCACACCACGACCGCAAAGGTCACCAACAGTAAAAACACCAGATAGGCGAACATCCGATGGTTGAACTGTATGGTGGTGATATCCTCGAAGGCGTCCAGCCAGGCGGGGGTTCCCGCATAAAGCCCGGGAGGAATGAAGGTGGTCCCCATCAGCGGCCAGGTGCTGTAGGCGAAACCCGCCCGGGTGCCGGCAACGAGACCGCCGGAGAGGATCATCAGGTATACCACGCCCACCAGCGCCAGCGCCCAACCCCCGTAGCGCCGCGCCGGGTCGGCTGCCCCGCCCCCTGGCGGGGACAGCAGGTCCAGGGCGAGCCAGAACATATAGGCGTAGATCGCGAACGCGAGCCCCAGGTGCGCCGTGAGGCGATACTGGCTCACCCTCGGGTTGTCGACCAGGCCGCTCTTGACCATGTACCAGCCGAGCAGGCCCTGACAGGCAGCAGGAATATCACCCCGATCAGGCGACCCAGCAGCCGGTGCAGGTATTCGTACATGAAAATTGATTTGTACTCGTGCACGGTCATGCCGAGATTGACCCTGCGATACTCGGGGAACTGCTTGTACTTCTCGAAGCTCTCCTGCCACGCCTCCTCGGAGAGCGGCGGGACAGCGCCCATCAGGGGTTTCCACTCAACCATGGAAAGACCCGAGTTGGTCAGGCGGGTCACGCCTCCCAGCAGAATCATGCCGAATATTACTGCCGCGCAGATCAGCAGCCAGCTGGCGATCTGCCGGTCGTATTGCGCTTTTGCCGTGCCTGTCATGGAACCACGAAAACTACTCAAGGGGGGCGGAATGATACCCGAATTCCCGGGAAACCGGTGGGGAGGACGGTAATATTCCCGGACAGGACCTGTGCTGCGACGCCGGCGGGGCGGGCCGTTTCAGTCGCGCAGTTCGGGCAGGTCCCGGTACAGATCCAGGGCCTCCGGGTTGGCCAGGGCATCGGTATTCCTGACCTCCCTCCCGTGGACCACGTTGCGCACCGCCAGCTCCACGATCTTGCCGCTGATCGTGCGGGGAATGTCGCTGACCTGGATAATCTTCGCCGGAACGTGGCGCGGTGTGGTGTTTTCCCGGATGATGCGGCGGATCGCATCGCGCAGCGCGTCGTCGAGGGTCAGCCCCTCGCGCAG
Source organism: Halioglobus sp. (assembly GCA_037382865.1). Lineage (GTDB taxonomy): Bacteria > Pseudomonadota > Gammaproteobacteria > Pseudomonadales > Halieaceae > JARRPM01. The sequence continues at coordinate 44,539 of JARRPM010000014.1, forward strand.
GACGACGAACAATATGACCCGCACATCGTCGCCCCACTCCTGGCCGATGACGATACTCTCGATCACCTCATCGACGCGCTCCACCTGCCGGTAGATCTCCGCCGTGCCGATGCGCACGCCACCGGGATTCAGCACCGCATCGGAGCGGCCGTGAATGACAAATCCGCCATGCGGGGTGATCTCCCCGTAATCGCCGTGGGCCCATACCCCTGGAAAGCGGTCGAAGTAGGCGCTGTGGAACTTGCTGCCGTCGGTATCGTTCCAGAAGCCGATGGGGCAGCTGGGAAACGGCGCCGTACAGACCAGTTCGCCCTTCTCGCCGAGTACCGGCTCTCCCTCGTCGTTCCAGATCTCCACCGCCATGCCAAGGCCGGGCGCCTGTATCTCGCCCACGTGGACCGGCAGGATCGGGCAACCCCCGACAAAGCAGGAGAGGATATCGGTGCCGCCGGAGATGCTGGAGAGGCAGACGTCCGCCTTGAAATCCCGGTACACGTATTCAAAGCTCTCGTGGGAGAGGGGGGAGCCGGTGGAGAGAATGGTCCTCAGGCTGTCCAGCCTGTGGCTCTGCGCCGGCCGGTGCCCGGCTTTCTCCAGCGCGGCGATGAACTTTGCGCTGGTGCCGAACACGTCAATCCCTTCGGAATCGATCGCATCCAGCAGCAGGTTGCCGTCCCGGGCGAAAGGCGAGCCATCGTAGAGCACCAGCGTGGCCCCGCTGGCCAGCCCGGAGACCAGCCAGTTCCACATCATCCAGCCGCAGGTGGTGAAGTAGAAAAAGCGATCGCCGGGGCGGATATCGACCAACAGCTGGTGTTCCTTGAGATGCTGCAGCAGGGAGCCGCCGGCGCCGTGGACGATGCACTTGGGAACCCCAGTGGTCCCGGAGGAGTACATGATATACAGCGGGTGATCGAAGGGCAGCCGGGCGAAATCGACGGCCGTCGCGCCGGGGTCGAGGTAGTCGCCGAACAGCACGCTGTCGCGGATATCCCCCAGCTCGGGCACGGCGTCGACGACCGGCACCACCACCACCCTGCGGATGCTGTCGATACGCTGCACGACTTCCGCCAGGCGTGGCCGGGAATCGCAGGTCTTGCCGTTGTAGTAGTACCCGTCGGCGGCAAACAGCACCTTCGGCGCAATCTGCCCGAAGCGGTCCATGACGCCATTGAGGCCGAAATCGGGCGAGCAGGAGGACCAGATCGCGCCGATGCTCGCTGCAGCCAGCATCGCTATGACGGTTTCCGGGATGTTCGGCATGAAGCCGGCCACCCTGTCGCCGGCGCCCACGCCCTCGGCGCGCAGCGCGGCGGCGAGACCCGCCACCTGCCGGTAGAGGCCGGCATGCGTGAGTTCCCTGCGTTCGCCGTTCTCCAGCAGGGAGATCAGGGCGGGGGTGTCCTCCCGACTGCGCAGCAGGTTCTCGGCGAAGTTGAGCCTGGCCTCGGGAAACCAGCGGGCGCCGGGAAAGCGATCGCCGTCGAGCAGCACCGTGTCGCCCTTGGCCTCGCCCAGCACGCGGCAGAATTCCCAGACGGCCGACCAGAAAGGCGCGGGATTGGCTACCGCCCAGGCCTGCAGGGCGAAATAATCCCCCCCGGCCCCGGCCCCCTGGCGCTCGTCGACATACGCCATGAAACGGGTGATCTGCGCATTGCGGATCCTCTCCTCGCTCGGCGTCCACAGGGTTTTACTCATCGTCTTGCGGCTCACGGTTATCGTCCGGGCTGGTTAGCTTGGCGTGTACCGATCCTTTTGGCAACTCGATAGTGACCGTATAGAATGCGCCCCACACTCATTACCCGCCGCGCTGCCACGGACCCTTATGCCACTTCTGCGACTCGACGCAGTCAGCCTGCACTATGGCACCCAGGTGCTGCTCGACGGGGTCGACCTCAGCATCTCCCGAGGCGAAAAGCTGGGACTGCTCGGACGCAACGGGGCGGGCAAGACCACCCTGCTGAAAGTGCTGGCCGGGGAGCAGGCACCGGATTCAGGTGAGCGCTGGATCAGGCCGGGGGTGCGACTGGCACGCCTGGAGCAGACCCTGCCTGAGGGGGATGACCTCAGCGTCTACGATGTCGTCGCCGCCGGGCTGGAGGAGGCGGGGGCGCTGCTCGGTGAGTATCACCGCCTGATCCAGGACCCGGCGGGCGCCGACATGGACGCGCTGTCCCGGGTGCAGCAGCGGCTTGAGGCCGCGGACGGCTGGAGCCTGCAGCAGCGGGTCGAGACTACCATGAGCCAGCTGCAGCTGCCGTCGGAGGCTGCCATGGGTGATCTGTCCGGTGGCTGGCGGCGCCGCGTGGCGCTGGCCCGGGCCCTGGTCGGCGAGCCGGACATCCTGCTGCTCGATGAGCCCACCAACCACCTGGACCTGCCCGCCATCACCTGGCTGGAGGAGCAGCTGTGCAACTTCCGCGGCTCCCTGGTGCTCATCACCCACGACCGCCGCTTCCTGCAGAACGTCGCCACCAGCATCGCCGAACTCGACCGGGGCCACCTCACCCTGTGGCGGGGCGACTACCAGGGCTTTCTGCGCCACCGGGAACAGGCGCTCCAGGCCGAGGAACGGGCCCACGAACTGTTTGACCGGAAACTCGCCCAGGAGGAGGTCTGGATCCGCCAGGGCATCAAGGCGCGGCGGACCCGCAACGAGGGGCGGGTGCGGGCGCTGAAGGCGATGCGCGACGAGCGCAGCCGGCGCCGCGAGCGCCAGGGCAGCGCCGGATTCACCATCGAGGAGGCCCAGCGTTCCGGCAAAATCGTGGCGGAGCTGCGGCACGTCAATCACGCTTTCGGCGATCGCGTCATCCTGCGCGACTTCTCCACCATCATCCAGCGCGGCGATCGCATCGGCATCGTCGGCCCCAACGGCGCCGGCAAATCCACCCTGGTCAGGATCATGCTGGGGGAACTGACGCCGGACAGCGGCGAGGTGAGGCTGGGGAGCAAGCTCGAGGTGGCCTATTCCGACCAGCTCCGCGGCCAGCTCGACCCGGAGAAGAACCTGATCGACAACGTCTGCGGCGGACAGGATTTCATCGAGATCGGGGGCAGGCGGCGCCATGCCATCTCCTACCTCGGCGATTTCCTGTTCAGCCCCGAGCGCGTCCGCACCCCGGTCAAGGCCCTGTCCGGAGGCGAGCAGAACCGGGCGGTGCTGGCCAGGCTGTTCAGCCGGCCGGCCAATCTGCTGGTGCTGGACGAGCCCACCAATGACCTGGATATCGAGACGCTGGAGCTACTGGAGGAGATCCTGCTCGACTTCGAGGGCACCGTACTGCTGGTCAGCCACGACCGGGCCTTCATGGACAACGTGGTGACCAGCCTGCTGGTGCTGGAGGGCGACGGTGTGGTCAGCGAGCACGCCGGCAGTTACAGCGACTGGGAGGCGCGCGGCCACACCTTGACGGGCGGCCGCCCTCCGGCAGGGGCTGACCAGGCCGCCGCCGCGGGGGCGGCAGGGCCCGCGGAATCCGGGCCCGGACGCCCGGCGCAAAGGCGAAAACGCTCCTACAAGGAGCAGCGAGAACTGGACGCCCTGCCGGCGCAGATAGAGGCACTGGAACAGCGCCAGCAGGCGCTGGAGCGGGCTATCTCGGAGCCGGACTTCTACCAGGGTGATCGCGCCGGGGTGGAACAGGCGCTCGCCGACCTGGCCCGGGTACAGGAGGAGCTGGAAACCGCCCTCCAGCGCTGGGTGGAACTGGAGGGCGAGGAGTGACCGGCACGGGCCTCTCCCGGTCCGCGGTCTGGCTGTTCGCTGCGCTGGCGGGCGCGTTTGTGCTCTCGCTGGCACACACCCCGTATCCCGGCGACTTCCTGCTCAAGGTGTCGCCCATCGCCTGCCTGCTGATTGCCGTCAGCGCCACCGGGGTGCAGGGCCGGCAGTGGCTGATCATGGCCGCGCTGCTGTTCTGCGGCATCGGCGATGTCAGCCTGGAACGGGGCCACTTCAGCCTCGGCCTGGGCGCCTTCCTGGTCGGCCACCTGTTCTACCTGGGCGCATTCTGCCGGCAACCGGAAATTTCGGTCAGGAAGGGGCTGTTGCTGGCGGGGCTTGCCGCCTACTGCGCGATCCTGGTCACCTTCCTGGCTCCCCACCTGGGCGACATGGCGTCCGCAGTCTTCCTGTACATGACGGTGATCGCCATCATGGCCGCAGCCGCCATCACCGGCCGGCGGAACCACCCGCTGGTCGCCCTCGGCGCGCTGCTGTTCGTCCTGTCCGACTCGCTGATCGCCGTAAACCGTTTCGTCGAGCCGATACCGGGTGCCCGCTACTGGATCATGATCCTCTACTACAGCGCCCAATACCTGTTGACGCACGATGCGCGGGCCCACAGATGACACCCGGGAGCGCACCGCTCACCGCGCCACGCTCGAACCAGGTGCCGGCAGCACCGGGGTCGGCGGTCGCTGGCGCCTATTCCTTCGAATCACCACCTGTTGCGGCACTGCCGTAGGCCTCACCGGGTCCGTAATAGGCGGCCAGCGCCTGGAAACCCCCTTTCAGTATGTAGACGTTGTCAAAGCCGATGTGGCGCAGCGCTGTCCCCACCGCCGCCGCCCGCGCGCCGGACTTGCATACGATCACGACGGGTTTGTCGGTCGGAAGCCGCGCGAGGTTCTCCGGAGCGAAGACCTGATCTGTCGGAATGGTCAGGCTGCCCGCCAGCGACAGTGAAAGAAGGTCCGTTTCGGCGGGCGTTCGGATATCGACTGCCACCGGGCCCTCGCCTTTCTTCAGCTTTTCGACAAAAGCCTGTGGCGAGATGAAATGCAGGGCCTTGCCGGCCTCTGCCCCGCTGACGCCGGAGAACAGCCGCTCGTAGCTCGCGGCCATGTCGGCATCGTATGGCCAGGCAGATGAGCTCGCGCCCATCAGCAACAGCGGCAACAGTGTCATCCTCAGAAATCGTTTCATGGCTTCAGCACCTCCCATAGAATAATCCAAAGTCGATCCGCTGCTGCGGGTCCACCTGTTCGCCCCAACCTGTCACTGCCTGAGGCAGGCCGCCCGGGGCCGGACTGCCATCGTGCGCAAACACCGCGGGGTCAGCCCTCATCGCAGATGCATGTAAAACCCCTGGGGATCGCGATCGAGGTAAGTGAGCAACTTTTCGAGGGAGGTCGCGTCGCCGGCGATGCCGGATTCCTCTCCGGCGAGCAGCGCCCGCAGCTGCGCCGCAGTCAGGCTGACAGCCGTCACACCCTCCGGAACAGGGCCCTGATTGATTTCCAGTATGCTGTTCCTGAGCGCCACCAGGTAGCTCTCGCCGGAGTCGGTAAACTGCAAACCGAGCGTCAGGCGCGTGTCGCGCGCTTTGTCGGCATCCACCTGGTAGCGCCAGGATTCAACGATCTCCGGGCCGGTCATTTCCCCCTGGACCACCGACATGCCCATTTTCATGAGGGCGGCCGGGTTGATTTTACCCTCCAGCTCATTGGCGCCGTTGAGGTACCACGCCCTGGCGATCGTGTTCATCTCCTGGTAGCCCCGTGCCCGCAGGCTGGCCGCCTTGAGATAACGCGCATCCCAGTCGTCGTGGTCGATCCGCACCAGCAGCTGGGTGAGTTCGGCGGCGAATTGCACGTCGCCGTCATCGAACGTTTGTTCCGCCTCCGCCAGGACCCGGTCGCGACCGCCCATCAATTCGACCAGGCGCTGCGCCCGGGCGACCGGCTCGGTAGGCGACAGGTCAGTGGCGTCACCGCTGAACCAGCTCACCCAGCCCGTATACAGCTCCGGCGCGATGATCCACGGTGTGCCGTACATGGGACGGGTGAAGGGCGCCAGGTCGAGATAGCCCGGCAGTTCCCGGAACTGCTGCTGCAGCTCCGCCGGCGTATAGCCCTTGTTGATATAGCGTATGGCCTGGTCCCACAGGTACTGGATGGCGTCGCGGCTGGTGGTCACATAGCGCTGAATCTCGTCGCGACCCTGCATGGGCATAATGTGGGATCCGAGCAGCCACTCCGGCCTGATCTCACGCACCGTATCCAGGGCATTCAGGTAGTTTTCGGGCAGGCGCGGCTTCGAACCCCGGATCGAATGGACGTTGGCCAGGGCGTAGAAGAACTCATCGGCAATGAGCACCATGTCGAACTCCGGGATGTGCAGGCCGAACTCGGAAATGGCCTCACCGCCGGTATAGAACACGTTGAGGGTCAGGCCGGCGATCTCGAGCGTGGTATTTTCGCTAAAGGTATCGGTGGGAGGGATGTAACCGGATTTCCCTCCCAGCACCTTTGGCGCGCAGCAGCCGTGATAGTGTCGCTCTTCAGCCGGCAGCAAATCGGGGCCGTAGTAGAAAATCCCCATCAGCTGCCGCGGCAGAATGGCGCCGAATTCGTTGGCGATCTCCTTCTCGAAGTTCTCCCACGCGTAGATCCTGACCTCGCCGCTGGCGACCTGTTCCTCGGTGACCAGGGCACTGGTGCCGTTGTAGTGATCCGTATGGTGATGCGAGTAAAAGATGGCCTTGATCGGCTTGTCGGAGATCTTGCGGATCTCCCGTGCGATATGCTCCCCCGCCTCGGTATTGATGCTGGTGTCGTAAACGATCAGACCGTCGTCCCCCTCGATGATGGTGCTGTTGCCGATCCAGCCGCCGGGGACGTGAACGGTCCATACCGGATATTTGCCCGCCTTGTAGGTGCCGGCCTTCTCCGTGAACAGTTTCTGGTGCTCCAGAAAGTAATCCGGCCAGCTGCGCTCTACCTCATAGGGGTTCTGCCTCTCGGGCCCGGCACCGGGAGCAGCCGGGGCCGGCGGGGCGAGGGGCAAGCAAAAGAGGCAGGTTATGGCACCGAGCAGAGCCGTCAGTTTGTTGTCTTTCATCGCGCGCTGATCCTGTTTGTCGCTGTTTATAATGTTCGAAATACCGGCCGGGCCGCACCGGCTCAAAGCACGTTTGCCACCGCCTCGGCCAGGTAGTCGATATTGCGGGCATTCACTCCCGCCACGTTGATCCGGGAGGAGCCCAGCATGTAGACGCTGTGCTCCTCCCGCAAGCGCAAGGTCTGCTCGGGCGAGAGCCCGAGAAAGGAGAACATCCCCTTCTCCCGCTCGATAAACCCGAAATCGGCGCCGCTCGCCGCCTCCAGTTTTTGCCTCAGCAGAGTGCGCAGCCCGTTGATGCGCTCGCACATGGCCCCCAGCTCGCTGCGCCACAGGCCACCGAGGCGATCGTCCGAGAGGATGCGCCCGGCCAGCAGCGCACCGTGGGCCGGGGGCATGGAGTAGATGCGGCGCGCCGCCACCAGCGCCTGGCTGAGGATCGCGCCGGCATTGTCCCGGTCGCGGCAGACGAACATCGCCGCGCCGGTACGCTCCCGGTAGAGCCCCATGTTCTTGGAGCAGGAGGCGGCCAGGATGACCTCGGGCAAGCGCTCCGCCAGCAGGCGCAGGCCCGCCGCATCCTCCGCCAGGCCGTCACCCAGACCCTGGTAGGCGATATCCACGAAGGGAACAAATCCCTGCTGCTCCGCCAGGTCCGCGATCACGCGCCACTGCGCGGGGGAGAGATCGGCGCCACAGGGGTTGTGGCAGCAGCCGTGTAAAAGCACCACATCCCCGCGGGTCGCGGCCCTGAGGTCGGCGACCATGCCCTCGAAATCGACCCCATGGCTGGCCGCCTCGTAGTACCGGTAGGTCTCGAAACGGAGACCGACGCTGCCCAACAGCGGGAGGTGCACCGGCCAGGTGGGATCGCTGACCCAGACCCTCGCGCCCGGCACCGCCGCCTGGATGATTTCGGCACCGATACGCAGGGCGCCGCAGCCGCCGGGGGTCTGTATGCTGCTCACCCTGCCCTCGCGCAATGCCTGGCTCTCCTCGCCCAGCACCAGGCGCTGCATCCCCCGGTTGAAAGCGTCGTCACCCTCCGGCGGCATGTAGGCCTTGGTGGTCTCTTCCGCCACCAGCGCGCCCTGCGCCTGGCTCACCGCCTCGAACACGGGACAGTTGCCCTGTTCGTCCATGTAGATGCCGACGGTCAGGTCGATTTTGTCGGGGTTGGGATCCGCCCGACAGGCGGCCGACAACCCCAGTATGGAGTCTGCGGGCAGTCTTTCCAGTGTATCCAGCATGGCAACGCTCCTGCCTTGGTGACGCTCAGATTTCCGCCAGCAGCGCCGAGAGGAACTGCCAGAATGGGGCGACCGTATCGATCTGCAGCCGCTCTGTGGGGGAGTGCGCGCCGCGAATGGTCGGCCCGAATGAGAGTATATCCACATCGGGCTTCTTGCTTTTCAGGATGCCGCACTCCAGCCCGGCGTGAATCGCCTTCACCGCAGGCAACCCGCCGAAGAGGCGCTCGTGTAACGCGCTGGCCCGGCGCAGCAGGGCGCTGTCGAAGTCCGGCTGCCAGCCCGGGTAGCCGACAACCGGGCGCACGGCCATGCCGAACGCCTTCGCCAGGCCCTGCAGGGTGTGCTGCAGGGGCACGCTTTGCTGTTCATTGAAGAAACGGTAGCTGGACTCGATGAACAGCGTTCCTTCCGCCAGCTGCAGGACGGCCAGGTTGACGCTGAGATCCACCAGATCTGCCGGTTGCGCCAGGTTGTAGGCCTGGGCGCCGTGGGGCAGCGCCGCCACCAGGTCAAGCACCGTGCGGGAATCTGCCTCCCCCAGCACGGCACCGGGGGAGGCCCCCTCCAGGGTCAATGCCACTGCCCGATCCGCTGCTGGCAGGTAGGACAGCCACTGGTCGCGCAGCACCTCGAGTCGCCCCTGCAGACGCGCCCCGGCACCCGGGGGACAGGCGAAAATCGCCGCCCCCTCCCGGGGGATGACATTGTGGGCGACGCCGGCGGCGAAATGCTGCAATCTCAGCCCCTCGATATCGTGCAGGCACTGGCCCAGCAGCTTGATCGCATTGCCCAGCTGCTCGTGAATCTGGATACCGGAGTGTCCCCCCGCCAGCCCCTGCAGACTCAGTTGCCAGTGTTCGCTGCCGTCGGGGGCCGCGGCAGTGGCGAACGCCCGGGTCAATTCCCAGCCGCCGCCACCGGCGCAGCCGATGTAGAGCTCGTGCCAGTCCTCGGTGTCCAGGTTGAGCATGAGGGTTCCCGACAGCAGCCCCGCGTCGAGGTTGAGTGCGCCACCGAGCCCCGTCTCCTCGTCGACCGTAAAGAGGAGTTCAAGGGGCGGATGCACCACCGTGGGATCGGTCATGAGGGCGAGCGCCGCGGCACAGCCGACGCCGTTATCTGCGCCGAGAGTGGTGCGATCGGCGCTCAGCCAGCCGTCAGCGACCTGCAGGGCCAGGGGCTGGGTGTGAAAGTCGTGTTCCTTGTCGCCGGTTTTTACCGTGACCATATCCAGGTGGTTCTGGATAATGACAGCCGGGCGATCCTCCCGCCCGGCGCTGGCGGCAACGGTGACCACAAGGTTGCCCGCGTCGTCACAGCGCCACGGGCAGCCGCACGGCTCCGCCTGGGCAATCACGTAGCCGCGCGCTGCCTCCTCCTCTTTCGAGGGGCGGGGGATCTGTGTCAGCCGGTAGAAGTGCTCCCAGAGATGGGCGGGCTCGTCGGGATAGTGTTCCGGTTTCATCGCTGCTTTCCGGGGATGAGCGCGGGATTATAACCGAGCCGTGGAGGGAGCGGCCACCGAGGCCCCGGATTGCCTGTCGCAGCGGGATTCACTCCCCGCGTCCGCCCGCAACCCTGTGCTAGGCTATTCGCTGTTCCGGATATCCAATAGGATCCGCGTGAAAAAACACTTTATAACAGCGGAGCAGCTGCTCGAGGACTCCTTCACCCTCGCCTGGCAGGTATTTGACAGTGGCTATCGCCCCACCTGCATCGTGGGGATCTGGCGCGGCGGTTCCTCCGTCTGCATTGCGCTGCACGAACTGCTGCATCTGTTGGGGGTCGAGTCCGACCATATCCCGGTGCGCACCTCGGCCTACACCGGCATAGCACAGCGTGCAGAGCAGGTAAGCGTGGCGGGGCTGGATTACGTCACCACCCGTTTCGGTGGCAACGACAAACTGCTGCTGGTGGACGATGTCTACGACACAGGCCTCTCCCTGCAGCAGGTGATTGTAACGCTGGGCGACCACTTCGGCGGCGACATGCCGGAAATCCGCATAGCCACCCCCTGGTTCAAGCCCGACAACAACCGCACCGGGCGCAACCCGGATTATTTTCTCCACGAGAGTGACGAGTGGCTGGTGTTCCCCCATGAACTGGAGGGGCTCGATTTCGGCGAGCTGCGCGACCACAAACCCGCGCTCTCCCCGATCATCGATGCACTGCTGCTCCGACTGCAGGGGCGCGAGAAGAGCTAATCGTCACTTTTCACGCAAAAAAGCGGGACTTTTTACCCCACTTGGGGTATCCAGAAGACTACACTGTAGCTGAAGGGCACGGTCGCCCGAGAGAGGTTACGATGAAAAGGCTGGATGAAAACAAGGTGAGCCTGGTGGACTTCCTGCGCAGCATCAAATTCTCCACCCCCAGCACCAGCGGGTGGGGCAGCGAGCTGTCTGCGCACTTCGCCAGCTTCAAGCAGCAGGCGCGCACCCGGGGCCAGCTCAGCAACGAAGAGTCGCAGTTGATCCGCAGCGCCAATTAGGGCGTCAGCGACCACCGCAAATACTCCTTATCGAGCGAAGGGCGTCGTTACGTCGGGTCTCGCGCCGCATCGCGAGCGGGTCCTGCCACGCCAGCCGCTCACCCGCCCGAGGTCACCCTCGCCAGTGGCCTGATACTGCGGCTGCGGCAAATGCCCCAGCGCCGCTCCGGTGGCACCAGATGATTGGCCACCACGGCGTATACCACCGGGTTGAAGGGAAAGCCCACGTGGCTGGCGCTCACCGCCATGTTGGTCACATACCGCGGATCACCCTCGCAGCGGGCAATGCCGGCGCCCACGATCCCGTCTGATTCGCTGTAGAGCGTCAGAACCGGCACCCGCAGAACCCCGCCACTGTAGGTGTGTTCGACCCAACGGCGCAGTGACTCCTCATCCGCCTCGTTGCCGTGAATGCGACCCATCACGCTGTAGAGCGCGGTCCCCCGCGGATCACCGAAAGGCGTCCCCAGGGTGATGACCTGGCGTATCCACTGGGGAAAGCGGTGGGCCAGGGCTACTGCATAGAGACCACCGAGACTCCAGCCGATCAGGGTCACCCGACGGCCACTCGCAAGCCACTCGCGCTCCACCCGGGCAGCAATCATATCCTCCGTTCGCCGGCGCCCTTCCATGAAGTCGATGATATTGTCCGAGCGGGCACTCGCCGCATTGCGACCGAGCCCCCAGGGTATGGCGTTGTAACCCCGTCCGCACAGGAACTTGCGCAGCCGTGCCGTTGATCCGTCCGCGCCCATAAAACCGGGTATGGTAATGATCGTGTGTCCATCTCCCCTGGGCAGGGTCCTGAGGACGGGTGCCAGCATAGCGGAACTGCCCATTTCCAGAACGACGCGGCCCAGCTCCATAACACTGTGCCGCAGCCTGGGCGGGCGCAGATCGGCCCGGAACCGCTGGGAATCAGAGGCCATAGCGCCTCCCTCCAAAGGTTATTACACCCCCATTGTGGCCAGTATCCGGCGTACAATACAGTCAAATGCAGCCATCGCGGTTCGATAATTCAAACCAGGCCCGGGGGCATGGACGGCGAAAAATCGGTCGGATCGCCGGCCGGCTCTCACGCAGGCCGCATTAGGGAAATCGCCCGAACTGGCCTAGAATGCGCGGGACCGACAAACCACTTCGCCAGAACCTGCCCAGCCACCTCCTTGTGACCGAACCTCGCGATAACATCTACGCCGACCCTTCACTGGAGAGCGGCCTGTTCACCTTCGACGACACGGTGGCGCGGGTCTTTCCCGACATGATCAGGCGATCGGTCCCGGGTTATTCCACCATTGTCGCCATGACCGGCCTGCTGGCGGGGCGCTACGCCACGCCCGGCAGCACCCTCTACGACCTGGGCTGCTCCCTGGGGGCCTCGACCCTGGCCATGCGCCAGAATATCCGCTCACCGGACTGTCGCATCATCGCGGTCGACAACTCCGCCGCCATGCTGGAACGCTGCCGCACGGTGATCGAGACCGATACCCACGACACGCCCGTGACCCTAACCTGTGCTGACCTACAGGAGGTGACGATCGCCGACGCCTCGGTGGTGGTGCTCAATTTCACCCTGCAGTTCGTGCCGCTGGCGGCGCGCGACGAGGTCATGGCGACCATCTGCCGAGGCCTGCGCCCCGGCGGGATCATGGTGCTGTCGGAGAAGGTGCGCTTCGAGGATCCCCGTCTGGACCAGCTGAATATCGACCTGCACCACCAGTTCAAGCGGGCCAATGGCTACAGCGAACTTGAGATCGCCCGCAAGCGCAGCGCGCTTGAGAACGTCCTGCTACCGGAAACCCTGGCGCAGCACCGGGCGCGCATCGCCGCCGCAGGCTTCAGCAGCTGTGACGTCTGGTTCCAGTGCTTCAACTTCGCCTCCCTGATCGCCCTGAAATGATCGATTACCAGCCCCTGATCAGCCGCTGGCGCGGCGGCGCTCTGGCGGCCTGGGGGGCGTTGCTGCCGGAGCAGGTCGCCCGGGGCCTCTCCCGGCAACGCTACGGCGATCTCCCCCGGTGGCTGCAGGCCCTGGAAAAACTCCCCGACCTGCGGGCAGACGAGGTGATCCTCGATGCGGCCCGGGTCGGGGCGCGCTGCGCCAGTCCGCCGGGAGAAGACGTCGTCCGGCAGTTGCGGGAGTCGCTGCAGGCCCTGCACCCCTGGCGCAAGGGCCCCTTCGAGCTGTTCGGCGTGCATATCGACACCGAGTGGCGCTCGGACCTGAAATGGCTGCGCGTGCGGGACCGCATCGACCCCCTGCCCGGCCGGCGGGTGCTGGACGTCGGCTGCGGCAGCGGCTACCACTGCTGGCGCATGCGGGGGGACGGGGCCTCCGAGGTGATCGGCATCGACCCCACCCCACTGTTCGTCGTGCAGTTCTGGGCGCTGCAGAAATATCTCAGGCAGGACGGCGTCTGGGTGCTGCCACTGGGGATAGAGCATGTGCCTCCCGCCCTCCAGGCCTTCGACACGGTCTTCTCCATGGGCGTGCTCTATCACCGGCGCTCCCCCCTGGATCACCTGCTGGAGCTGAAGGGCTGCCTGCGTCCGGGCGGACAGCTGGTGCTGGAAACGCTGGTAATCGAGGGTGGCCCCGGTGCGACCCTGGTCCCGGAGGGCCGCTACGCCCGCATGGGCAATGTGTGGTTCCTGCCCAGTACGGACACCCTGCTGGGCTGGCTCGGGAAGCTGGGTTTCAAAGACACCTCAGTGCTGGACGTCACGGTAACCACCCGGGAGGAACAGCGCCGCACCGAGTGGATGCGCTTCCACTCCCTGCCCGACTTCCTCGACCCGCAGGACAGCAGCAGGACCGTCGAGGGCTACCCCGCACCACGGCGGGCCGTCCTCACCGCCCGGGCGCCCGGGGAGTGGCAGCCGGTCTAGTGCAGTGATTTCTCACGGCGGTGCTCGTGGAACACGTACTCGAACACCTCCCGGTAGTTGCGCGCGAAGTGGACGTTGATGCCGTCCCTCAGGTAATCGGGCAACTCCTCGAAGTCCCGCCGGTTGCCGTGGGGCAGGATAAGCTCCATGATCTTGCTGCGCCGCGCGGCGATCACTTTTTCCCGGATACCGCCCACCGGCAGCACCTGGCCCGTCAGGGTCAGCTCTCCGGTCATGGCCAGGGGGCGCCTGATCCGCTCCTTGCGCGCCAGTGAGACCAGGGCCGTGGCAATCGTGATCCCGGCACTCGGGCCATCCTTCGGGGTGGCCCCCTCCGGCACGTGCAGATGGACCATGCTCATGTCGAAGAAGTCCGGATCGCAGCCATAGTCCTTGAGATGGCCCATGACGTAGCTGTACGCGATATCGGCGGACTCCTTCATCACATCACCGAGTTTGCCGGTCAGCTTGAACCCGCGGTTGAGGGTATGTATCAGCGATGACTCGACGGCCAGAGTAGCGCCACCCATCGCGGTCCAGGCCAGCCCGGTTGCCACGCCGAGGCCGCGCAGGGGTTTGTCGGGCTGGAAGGGCGGTTTGCCGAGCAGCTCGTCGATGTCCTTTTTGCCCACCCGCAGCTTGTCCTCGTCACCCTCAAGCAGGCGCACGATGGACTTGCGCATGATGCGTGACAGCTGTTTTTCCAGAGTGCGCACGCCGGCCTCCCGGCAGTACGAGTCAATGACATATTTCAGGGCGGCGTCGTTGATCTTCAGCTGGTCGTCGCCCAGGCCATGCCGCGCCATCTGTTTGGGCCAGAGGTGGCGTTTGGCGATGGAAAGTTTCTCTTCCGCCACATAGCCCGCCAGCCGCAGGGTCTCCATGCGGTCCAGCAGCGGACCCGGAATCGTATCGAGCTGGTTGGCGGTGCAGACGAACAGGACCTTGGAGAGATCGACACGCAGGTCGAGATAGTGGTCGAGAAATTCGCCGTTCTGCTCCGGGTCCAGCACCTCCAGCAGGGCCGAGGCGGGATCACCCTGGAAGGAGGCGCCGATCTTGTCGATCTCGTCCAGCATGATGACCGGGTTGGCTACCTCGACCTCTTTCAGCGCCTGCACGAACTTGCCCGGCATGGCGCCGATATAGGTGCGCCGATGGCCCTTGATTTCCGCCTCATCGCGCATGCCCCCCAGGCTGAAGCGGTAGAACTTGCGCCCCAGTGCATCCGCGACCGAGCGCCCGATACTGGTCTTTCCCACACCCGGCGGGCCGACCAGCAGCAGTATGGACCCGGCTATCTCTCCCTTGAAGGAACCCACTGCGAGAAATTCCAGGATGCGTCTCTTTACGTCCTGGAGGCCCTCGTGGTGCGCCTCCAGAACCTTGCGGGCATGCTTCAGATCGAGATTGTCCTCCGAGTGCACACCCCAGGGCACCGATGTCGCCCAGTCGAGGTAATTGCGGGTCACCCCGTACTCGGGTGACCCGGTCTCCAGGATGGACAGCTTCTGCAGCTCGTCCTCGATGCGTTTCGCCGCGGCTTCCGGCGGATCGAGCCTCTCCATCCGCCCGCGGAACATCTCCACGTCGGAGGTGCGGTCGTCCTTGGAGATGCCCAGTTCTTTCTGAATGATCTTGAGCTGTTCGCGCAGGAAGAACTCCCGCTGCTGCTCCGATACCTTCTCGTTGACCTGGCTGGTGATGCGCCCCTGCAGTTCCGCCACTTCGCGCTCCTTGCGCAGCAGCCCCAGCACCTTCTCCATGCGCGACTGCAGCGGCAGGGTATCGAGGATCTCCTGCAGGTTCTCGCCGGAAGCGGTGGTCAGCGCGGCGGAGAAATCCGCCAGCAGGCTGGGCTGGTTCGGACTGAAGTTCGCCAGGTACTGCTTCAGTTCCTCGCTGTAGAGGGGGTTCAGAGGCAGCAACTCCTTGATCTCCTTGATCAGGGCCATAGCGTAGGCCTTGATCTCGTCCGAGCCACGATCACCCTGGCTGCGCGGGTATTCAACCTGCACCAGGTAGGGGGGCGAGTCGTTGAGCCAGCGCACGATGCGGAACCGCTTGATCCCCTGGGCCAGGAACTGCCCCCCGCGCTCCGCCATTGGCGTGCGGTGCAGGCGCACCACACAGCCGATCACCGGGAACTGCCGCTGATCCAGCGCGGCCGGATCGGTCCGCTCGACCCAGGAGAGCCCGATCCCGCCGTGCTGGACCGGCGGCAGTTCCCGGAGATCGGCTGTGTGGTGCGCCTGCACCGTACGCCAATGGCGGAGCGCGGGGGGCAGTTCCTGGCCCAGGGGATCAAGCGGTTCCGCATCGTGCGCTGGCTCAACGACTCGCCCCCCTACCTGGTGCAGGTTGAATACCCGCG